>CAYMLO010000017.1:0-82894 GCA_964390905.1 uncultured Planctomycetales bacterium
AGTTCAAGGCCAAGGACCTCCACGAGGACGTGGAGTTGGGCCCCGGCTCGCCCCTCGACCGGTTCGAGGTCAACCGCGGTCGGGACAACATCGAGCAGCGGTACAAGGAGGCCGGCTACTACTACGTCACCGTGACCGTCGACGAAGAGGCCCTCAAGGACGAACGCCGCGTGATCTACGAGATCGTCGAGGGACCGCGCGTGCGCGTCCGGAAGATCCTCTACGAAGGCAACGAAAACTACTCCCCGCGTCGGCTGAAGAAAGAGGTCAAGACCAAGAGGTACATCTGGATCTTCCGGACGGGCGAGTTCGATCAGGAACGGGCCGAGCACGACTGCGCCGATCTGCGGAACTTCTATCGCAATGAAGGCTACCTCGACGCCCGCGTCTCCTACCGCCTGGAGACGAGCGAGGACCGCCGCGACCTGAGGCTGGTCTTTGTCATCAGCGAGGGCATCCGCTACCACGTCGAGACGATCAAGGTCGAGGGCAACACGGTCTTCGACGACGACGCGATCCTGATGCCGTTGAAGATCCAGCCGGAGTCGCCCTATCTCAACGAGTGGATGAAGGCCGACGTGAAGTACCTCGAGGAGGAGTACGGCCGGATCGGATACATCAACGCCAAGTGCGAGCCCAAGTGGGTCTACGCGGAGGAGACCCCGGGGCGGATTCACCTGACGCTGCGGATCAGCGAGGGCAAGCAGTATCGCATCGGACGGATCGTCGTGCGGGGCAACGAGCGGACGCGCGACAAGGTGGTCCGGCGCGAGCTGCGTTTCTATCCCGAGGAACTATACGACACCACCAAGACGAAGATCGCCGAGCGTCGGCTCCGCCAGACCCAGCTGTTCAGCGAGGCCAGCATCAAGCCCGTCGGCGACGCCGAGGGCGTTCGCGACGCACTGGTTCAGGTCACGGAAACCGAGACGACGAAGTTCCTCATCGGCGTGGGCGTGACCAGCAACAGCGGCGTGGTGGGCAGCCTGTCGGTGGAGAACCGCAACTTCGACCTGTTCGACGTGCCTCGGAGCGGCAGTGAGTTCTTCCGCGGTCGAGCCTTCAAGGGAGCGGGGCAGATCTTGCGGTTGCAGTTCGAACCGGGCACGGAATTCACGCGGCTGCGGCTGGACTTCCGCGAGCCGTACCTGCTCGACCAACCCGTGAGCTTCGGGCAGAGCTTCTATCTGTTCTCCCGCGGGCGCGACGCCTACCACGAGCAGCGGATCGGGGAACAGACGAGCTTCGGTCATCGCTTCCAGCGCGGTCCGCTCCGCGGCTGGGCGGGCGAGGTGGCCTTCCGCGTCGAGGGCGTGGACATCGGTGGGATCGACTTCGACGACGCCCAGGAGATTCGGGCCATGGGGGGCGATCACCTGCTGACCAGCATCAAGGGCACGCTGGTCCGCGACACCACCGACAGCCGGTTCATGCCCACCCAGGGCAGCCGGTTCCTGGTCTCATGGGAGCAGGCCGGCGCGATGGGGGGCGACTACGATTTCAGCCGGCTGATCGCCAGCCACGCCTGGCACAAGACGCTGCGGACCGACGTGCTCGATCGCAAGTCCGTGCTGACCTTGCACGGGCGGATGGGCCAGATCTTCGGCGACGCGCCGGTCTTCGAGCGGTTCTTCGGCGGCGGCATCGGGTCGGTCCGCGGGTTCGAGTTCCGCGGCATCTCGCCCCGCGCGGGCATTCACGACGATCGTGTCGGCGGCGACTTCATGCTGGTGGGCGGGGCCGAATACAACTTCCCCGTCTACGGCAAGACGCTCCGCGGCGTGGCCTTCACCGACATGGGCACGGTCGAAGAGGACTTCGGCCTGAGCACGTGGCGGATGGCCGTCGGCGTCGGTGCTCGTGTGATCGTCGAGTGGTTCGGCCCGGTCCCGATGGCCTTCGATCTGTCCTTCCCCGTCACCCGAGACGGCGACGACGACACCCAGATCTTCCAATTCAGCTTCGGCACGACGTTCTAACCGGCAAGACGTTCAACCCTCAAGCAATCCGGTTGCTGCTTGGCGCTCGAGAGATGCGTTGCCCAATCGAACATGCCTCTGGTGCACCGAGAAGGCTCTCGACTGGCCGCTGGCGGAAGACGTCTACTTGGGCTGGGTGGTTGGCTTCGGCACGTTGATCACCTTCGCCCCCTGGGGAATCTTGAACTTGAACAGATCGTCCTTGAGCTTCTGTCCGTAGATGATCTTCTCCACGATCATGCCCGGTGTGCCCTCGCGTTTGGCGTTGTCCCATTGCTTGACGCGGATGGGCAACTTGGTCTCCGTGTCGAACTGCCACCACCACGACCGCGACCTGTCGTCCGCCTTGCCCACTTGGGAACACGTCACGAAGACGCAAGCGCGCCCGGTCTTCTCGTCCTTGCCGTAGGACGCCCGCCAATCCTTGCTCTTGGCTCTCAACGCCGTGAAGAGCTCGGCCCCGAACCAGGTCATCGTGACCATCTTCGTGTCCGCATGGACGCGCACCGTGTGCTCACCCGGGTCGTAGGCGTAGGAGCAGGCCGGCTTCTCCCGGACCACCACCACCGTGCCGTCGGCGACTTCGAAGCGGAGGTCGCCGGACCGCGATCCGTCGCTTCCCCTTCTGGCCCACAGCTCGAATGAGAGGGGCATATCGACCTGCTTCGGACGGCGGCCCGATCCTGCGGCGCCTATTCCAGCGAGGTACGTCTTGCCGGACTGGTATACGGTCTTGACGTCCTTCAGTGCTGCCACGGTCTGCTCGATCGCCCAGGCCTCGCCGGACCCATTCGGCGACGTGCTCATGAACGTCACCCCGACGATCACCGCGGCGACGACGGCGGCGGCGGTACCGTATCTAAACACGCGACTTGCCATGATAGCTCCCCATCTGCGGGCCTGTTGCTCTTCGACGATACGTCTTCGATGGCCTGGCCAGCCCAGTCGAAACGTCTTGCGACTCAGCCGCGCCTCCTCGAACGCCGACAGCATGCGCCGTCGGAGTTCCTCGCGATGGTCGGGGCGAGACACCGTGTCGACGTCCAGCGCATCAGCCAGCTTGGCAAAATCGTCTTCGTTCTTGAACATGGCCTATCCCCCTGACGCCTCGGCCGCGAGCGGCAGCAACTGCCTCCGCAACGCGTCCAGCGCCCGTTTGAGCGTCACCCGAACCGTGGCCGGCCTGCAACCGAGAATCCCGGCGATCTCATCATTCGCCAGCCCCTCGAAGAATCGCAGCACGATGACGGTCTGATGCTTGGGTCTGAGCCGCACGATCGCCTGATACAGCAAAGGCCAGTCGGGGCGGTCCAACGCCGTCGGGCTGTCCGGTTGCGACGCCACCCGCAACCTGCCGGCGGCCTCGAAAAGCTGCGCCCGGCGCTTCGTCGTCCGGACGTACGCGTTGACCTCGTTGGTGGCGATCGTATACAGCCAGTTGCGGAAGTCTTGCTCGCGGCTACCCGCGAAGTCGCAGATGTGTCTGGCCACGTGCAGGAATACGGTCGAGGTGACGTCCTCGGCGACTGCCTTGACGAAGAGGCGTCGCACGCAGTAGGCGAACACCCGGTCGTAATGCCGCTCGTACAGCCGCCCCAACGCATCCGCGTCGTCGCGGGCCCGAGCCACCAGGTCGTCTCCGTCTTCGACCCGCCCCATGCTGGCTCCCGGATCAGCCATCGTCCCCATAAATGCGCCGGGCGACGAGGCGTTACACGATATCACGGAAAACGGGTCGCCGCGTTCAAACCCGAAGGGCCTGCAGGACCCGTTCGACGTCGGCGGCCGTGTTGTAGCCGTGGATGGCGATCCGGAGCCGGCCCGCGTGACACATGATGTGGATGTTCTGCTCGTGCAGGCCGCGATGGATCCGCTCGGCGTCGGGATGACGGAACGCCAGGATCCCCGCGATGTGATCAGGCTCGTCCGGCGTGAGCAGCTCGACGGGGAGCTTCTTGAGTTCGTCCAGGCAGCCCAGCACGAGCGGACGCGCGTGGTCGTCGATGGCCGACACCCCCACCGATTGGATGTAGCCAAGCCCGGCGTTGATGGCGTAGATCGCGGGGTAGTTGGGCATGCCGACGGCGAAGCTCGCGGCGCCCGGCTTGGTGATCGTCCGCTCGAAGCGGTCGGCCTCGAACGCGTTCTGCAGGTTGAACCACCCCCCTGCCGGCACCGTCCACGCGCCCGCTCGTTTGGCCGGCACGCCCACCAGCCCGCCCCCGTGGCTGGCCAGGATCCACTTATGCGTCGAACTGACGATCAGGTCCACGTCGGATAGGTCCAGCGGAATCCGGCCCAGCGCCTGCGTCACGTCCACCGCCAACAGCGCCGGCGAGTGCTTCCGCACGGCTTCGGCGACGGCCGGCAGCGAGATCGTGTAGCCGTTGAAGAAACTCACCAGCGACGTCGACACGAGACGCGTGTTCGAACCCAGGAGGGGAACCAGATCCTCCACGCGCAGCGCCCCGTCGCGCGACCGCCACACCTTGACCGTGGCCGGGCACGTCGGCTGCAGCCACGGCGTGGCCCCGGAGGGAAAGTCCAGGTCGTTGATGACGACCTCGTCCCCCGCGCGGAGCTGGAGCGCCAGCGCCGCCAGGTTATACGCCTCCGACGAACACGAGCAGATCGCGATCTCATCGACGGTCAACCCGAACGCCCGCGCCGTCTGCTCCCGGGCCGCCTGCCACTGGGCCTCATGACGCTTCCGCCCGTCCATCCCCAGCAGCTTGTCCTGTGCGTACTGCCCCAGCGCGTCGACCACCGCCCGCGGCGGGATCCCCTCCGCCGCCGTGTTGAGGTACGTCATCTGCCCGAGTTCCGCAAAGTCAGTCGTTCGCGATTCTTCCGTCAGCATGGGTCGATCTCCGTTTCGCCACGGCGTCAGGACCCGCTTTGGGCTGTCACAGATCCTGCTCCGCGATCTGGGGGCCCCACCCCCGGGTTGGGGAGGCTCGCACTCGACAACACACCCATCGTCGCCATCGGATGCACCTCATAGGCCCAAGTCAGGGCGCTCGGCGGTAGACGACGAGGCAGAGCTCTCGAACATCGGCTCTGGCCCAGTAATAACAGAAGTCCATCAGGCTGCGCGTCTTGACTGCCCGGAATCGGGCCACGACCTCAAACTTCTCGTTGAACCCCGGTTGCGAGACAATCTTCTCCTCGGGAGGCATTCGTGGCCCCGCCTCCTGGTCGGTCTGCATGGCGATGTGCCTCAAGACCAGGAACCTCGGCCGGTGCTGGTCATAACGTTCTGGGTAGTATTGAAGCCACGCTCCATACATGAATCGATCCGTCAGACCCAAGTAGTCGAAACACGGCAGGCCGCTCTCAAACGGGATTCGCCCCATCTCGGACAGAAGTATCCTGTCGCCTGGGTGGGAGTGCTTCTCAAGCCACCTGGCGACCTCTGCATGGACGGAAGGAGACGACACCGATGGAGACTTGTAGAAATGGTCCGCAACAGGGAAGACCCGGAGCATGCGGTAAGATCCATGAAGACCCAGTACGACGGCGAGACATGGGCCGACTGCTCGAAGATACCGAAGCCAAGACCCGAACGACGCCGCGATCTGGGTTGACAGCGCCAGGAATACGCCAGCCAACACGCAGGCAGGGGCGAGAAACCGAAAGTACGGGCAGATATCCCCGCCCACCAGGATGTGAAACGATACGAGCGCCACTAGGAGCAATGCAGATGGCGCCACGCGGCGCCGAAATCGCCGTGGTATCAACGGCAGCGCCAGTACTAGCCAGACCGCAAACGAAGTAGTCGACCAGTAAAAGAGAGTCAGCATGTGCAGGCGAAAGAGGCCGCGAGCGACGAACCCGGAGGTAGCAAGAGGGTGCCATTTGTGGAGCATGCTATTGCAGACCACGCCGCCGAAGTAGCCGAGTCGGAACTGCTGGTGTGCATAGACGACGAGTAGAATGAGCAGAACTGCCCAAAGCAGATGCCGCCGACATCGACGACTCCGCCTGATCCACAGGAGCGACAGACATAGGCCCAGGACTACGATGACGCCTTCTGGGCGCGTCAAGGCGATCGCTCCGCCCGTCATTGCGAACAGTACTAGCCCACGACGGCGCCGAAGCCGAAGGGCCGAAAGCGCCAAGACGACGATTTCCAGAGCGTAGAGCGGTGTTTCGAGGCCCAGGACGGACCATGATGCGAGCGGGGTCGCTGTTGCCGAGAAGATGCCAGCAGCGCCCTGGACGCAAGGAGTTCCCCCACAAGCCCTAGCGAGTCGAGCTGCGAGCATCGACGTGGCGGTGGCGCACGTCACGCCGAGTAGCTTCGCGGTGAGCAATCCACCCAAGCCGAGTTTCATCCCCATGGCGAGGAGAGCAACCCAGAGCGGATTGCTGTACCCCTCCGACGGCGCCACGTCGTTCAGCGAGAGGCCGCAGCCCTCAACCCACCGTCGCGCGTAGCCGAGACTGATGTATCCGTCTTCGTTGGCTGAGTTGAAGAAGAAGAGGCAGTGCAGGATCGAGAGCACAGCCACAGCCGCCAGGACGAGTCGCTCAGCGCGGGCGTTCCGAGCCCTCACGCTGACCGGATCGTACAGCACTCCGAGCGTACCTCTAACGTTCCCTCGGGCTTCCCGGAGAAATCCTGATGCCATTCGACCCTTCCACAGAAACCGCTGCGCTCCCCTGTAGGAAGTACAAGGCAATACGGAAAAGGCGAGAGCGATTATAGGAGCGCGGTTCCCCTACGGAAAGGGACGCGTATCGGTTCGCCACATGCCTGGCCGGCCGTACGCAGGAGCTGACCCACGGTCAACGTTGCGTGGAAACCGGACAGGGATTACGCCTGCATAGCACACTCGCCGCGCGGCGAGGACGACTTCATTCGGAAGGGTTGGCTGCGCGTTGTAGGGTGGCACCGGATGGCTAACCACGTTGGGGATCGCGATCCCGCTGGCAAGCGCAACCGTCGCCCCCGGCTGATCAAGGTACTGCTTCTCCTCCTGTCGGTTGGGACCGCCCTTCTCGGCGCCGAACTCGGGCTTCGGGGGTTCGGCTTCTCCTATCATCTTTACCCCGAGCGTATCGAGTTCGCCACACTCAAGACCCCCCGGGCTACGGACTGCTTCGAGCCCGATCCGGACCTTCTCTGGGTTCCGAAACGCCCCGGCCCGTACGGGAAGAAGCTGGCGATGCTGAGAAGACTCCGTCCGACCGTCGTCTTCATGGGGTGTTCCTGCACACAGCTTGGCAGCTACCCTAAGCGCTTCGCTGACCTAATTGAGAAGGCGGAGCCCGGTCGCAGACCGGTTGTCGCCAACGTCGGTGTGATCGGTTGGTCTTCGTTCCAAGGACTCCAGCAACTCGGGCGGGATGTGCTGCCCATCACGCCGAAGGTGATCGTGATCTACTACGGATGGAACGATCACTGGATTGGGTTGGGGATCGAGGAAAAGGAAGCATGGCGGATCAACCAACCATGGTCCTCTCTCCTGCAGCGCCTCCGTATCGCGCAGTTGTCGACCAAGGCTTACGTTGCCCTTCGTGGGGGGGTACGTGAGCGGCATCCCAACCGCGTGTCCCCCCGAGACTTCGCCAGCAATCTCCGGGAGATGGTTCGCTTGGCCAGACAAAACGGAATCGAGCCAGTACTCGTGACGGCCCCGTCGTCGCACGAGATGCTGGACGACCTATCAGCAGTTGCTCACCTCGAAGGAATGTGGCTGCGGCGATTGGCGGATCTCGTCCCCTTGCACCGCCAGTATGCCGAAGTCGTTCGACAGGTGGCGGCCGGCGAGCGGGTCGTACTCTGCGACCTGCTCAAGGAGTTCTCGTCCTTTCCCAAGGAGCGAGTCGTCAACGAGTTCTTCACGGGCGATGGTATACATCTGACAGACGCCGGGAACCAGCAGATCGCGTTGTGTCTGTTCAGGTGCTTCAAGGAGAACAAGCTAGTCGAGGGAATACTACCCCCTGCGTCCTCCCAACCCCATGCCCCGAATGCAGCGAGGCGACTGTCAGGGACAAGGTGACGCTCACGGCCGAGACCAACAACGACTCGCGAGAATCCGGTCCGGGGATACCCGAGGACGGAGCGCCTTTGTCGGGCCTCCGCGGGGATCATACGCGTGTCCTCATCCCCTGTGACAACGGCCACCGTGGCCATGGATATGCCTGGATGGTCTTTCCCATGGGGGCGGATGGCCCGTCGCGGCTTGGCGTTAGAGAGCGGCGTCAAGCCGCCGCAGTCCAAGATCGGCCGAGCCGATGGTCCTGGCAAGACGGCGCGTCAGGTCTGGCTACTTCATGGCGATGTCGCGCGGGCTGGTCTCGCCCACGACGGGTTCCGTTTCGCAGACGACGCGGAAGCCGACGTGGTAGACGCCTTGATAGGGGCGATAGGCCAGGCGAAAAGCGGATCGGGCGCGCTTCGGGCGGTCGCGCCAGGAGCCGCCGCGGACGACCCGATTGGCCGCGGCGGACGGGTCGTTGCGGCCGTCGTCGTCGCGATAGGGGTAGGGCTTGAACGTCGAGCGGGTCCACTCCGAGACGTTGCCGTGCATGTCCCGCAGGCCCCAGGCGTTGGGCTGGTACTTGCCGACGTCCTCCGAGACGAATCCGCCGTCGTTGAAGCGGGGGTCCTTGGGGATCCAGTCGTCGTACTTGCGCGGGTTCTTGTACGGCTCGACGTGCTTCTTGTACGGGTGGCAGACGAACTCGCGGAGCTTGGCGTCGGCGAGGTTGGCGAACCTGGCGAAATCGGTGTTCAGATCGCCGTAGAAGAACGGCGTGGCCGTGCCCGCCCGACACGCGTATTCCCACTGCGCTTCGGTGGGCAGGGCGAACTTCAGATTCGTCCGGGCGGTTAGCCACTCGCAGAAGGCCATCGCCCGCACCCACGACACCCGCACCACCGGCTGACGGGGGCCATTGACGTAGAACCCCCGGACGCCGAACTGCATCGCGAGCTTCGACTCGACCCGGCTGTCGTGCGACGGATCGAAGCGGGCGTATTGCTCGTTGGTCACTTCGGCGCGGCCCATCCAGAACGGGCGGGCGATCTTCACGCGCGCAAGCGGGCGCTCGTCCGGATGGCCGGTCGGATCGCCCATCACGAACTCACCCGCGGGAACACGGATCAAGTCCAGCTTGATCCCGCCGCCCAGCTCGATGGGTCGCTCGCATTGGCCGGCGGCGGCCTGGCGGCGCTTCGCTTCCCGAGCGTCGAAGGGCCAGCCCGGACACGTCACGTCCTTGCCATTCGCCGACATCTTCGGCGTCGGTCTGGGCATGACGGGCTCGGTCGGGTACTTCGGCGTTTGCGGGATGGCCTCAAAGTCGACGTCCAGGTTGGCGTAGCGCTTCATCAGCTCGCGGCGACGTCGAGCGAGGCGATTCACGCGTTTGGGCCCGGCGATCTCCGTCCACGTGCCGTGATAGAGCGCGTTCAGGTCGATCCACGTGATCACCCGGTCCCACGCTTCGTCGTCGAGACAGACGCCGTTGTGTCCCTTGGCGAGCATCTGGACGATCTGCGTGGTATCGGCGTGGTATTCCAGGGGCGCGAGCATGTGATAGTCGCTCTCCATCCCCGGCCGACGGACGAAGCGATGCAGCTCGGCGTAGGCAACCGAGAAAAGGCCGGCGTCCCGCCCGCCGTGATGAAACACGCTCGTGTAGTCGGTGATCTGTTCGGTCCCGCGGAGGTCGGGGAGGCACTTGCCGTCGGGACGTGACTGGCCGTTATGACAGCCCAGACAGTACCGGTCGAGGACGGGCTGGACCTCGCGCTTGAACGCGAACCCTCGCGTCGGTCCGTACCAGGGCTTGATCTCGCTGGGCGCACGATTCGCCGCCAGTGTGTACTTGGTCGGCGGCGTGGTGTTCTGCGGCTCGTGGCAACCGACGCACGAGAGCACCTCGCCCGGCATCGCGGTGAACCAGCTCCGCATCAACTGCAACGCCTTGCCCTCGTCGTCGAGTGGCTGCACCGAGATCGGCGTGTTGGCCGGGATGCGGAAGACGGCCGACCCGTCCTCCAAGACCGGGACCGTGCCCATGACCCGCTTGATGTCCCACGGCCCTTCCATGCCAACCACGCCCTGCGGCCCGCCCATGTGCGGATACAGGTACGTGTAGGTGAACAGTCGCAGCTTCTTGACCGCCCCGCGCGGGACGCCCTTCAACCCCTCGCCGGCGTAGACGTCGGCCATGTAGACGACGGCGTCGGTTCGGTCGGGCTTGATCCGGTCAGGGATGATCGGCGGCGTCGGCGTCTTGCGGAACGGAATCGGCTCGAGCAGCGCGTACTGCGGGTCTTCGGCCAGCAGGACCATGTTGTCGAACACGTCGACCAGGTAGATCCCCCATCGCGACGCCGGGGTGGGTTGGGCCGAGACGATGAAGTACTCGCCGCTCAGCGGGTACGGATGGAGGAACTTCGGCCAGGACGCGTCGACCAGGTTGTCGGCGATGATGGCTTCGACCTTCTTGCCGTAACCGGGGATCCGCTGGACGGCGCCGTCGGCCTCGCGACGCCCCAGTGCCGGGTCGAAGAGGACCAGCTCGCCCATGCGGCGGACGCCGTGGTGGCCGCTGACGATGGCGATCACCCGCGTCGGGTGCCCGGGGATCGGTCGCGCGTAGAAGATCGAGTTCGGCCAATAGGAGTTGCTGCCGTAGAACTCCATCTGGGCCGTCCCGTCGGGGTTCATGTGGAACAGCAGCCGGTCGTGGCTGTGCGGCGTGTCGGTGTATTCCCACCGGGTGTAGAGCACCCGTCCGTTGTTCATCACCGTCGGGCACCAGTCGTGTTCCTGGTCGAAGCAGAGCTGGCGGATGTTCTTGCCGTCCGCGTCCATGATGTAGAAGTTGGCCACCAGACTGCTGCCGTTCACGCAGGGCACGGCGACCATGGACGCCGTCGACGAGAAGATGATCTTGCCGTTGGGCAGGTAGCAGGCGTCGTAGTTGTTGACGTCCCTGTCCTCGCCGGGCGTGACCTGGCGCAGGCCGGTGCCGTCGGCGCGGATCTCGAAGATCTGCCACCGGCGGTGTGTGCCGACGGAGGAAAACAGGATCTTGTCGGCGTCGAAGTGCAGATCCACGTCGCCGACGAAGGCGTTGCCTTTGGGCTTGTACAGCGTGGTCAGCTTGCCCCCCGGTCGGACGGGCGCCAGGACGGCGAGCTCATTGTCCCAGACGTCCGATCGGATGCTCGAGTTGCTCTGCCAGTTCTGCGGCAGGCCGTAGGGGTCGGGCACGTGCCCGCCGTGGCCTCGCTTCGTGGGCATGATCCGGCGCTTGACCAGCAGCAGTCGGTCGAAGTCCAGTAGCGGGTTGGCCAGCAGCGCCTCGCGACGGAACGCCAGCACGGCCTCGGCGCGGGCCAACGCCGCCTCGTCGTAGCGGGTCAGGGCCTGGCGGATCGCGGGCAACTCCTTCTCGCAGGCTTCCAGGCGTTGCAGGGAGTCCGCCCTCTTGGCATATCGTTCCGGGAACGTCTCTACAAGGTGCCGGATGCTCATCCGCAGCGCCCGGCAGTCAAACCGCTCCAGCCGTTCGCGGACGGTGCGGAACGTCTCGCGGACCGCCGCCGCCTTCAGGTACAGCTCCAGCCACCGCGGGTCGTCACCGGGCACGCCGGCCCTGACCAAGGCGTCGAGCGCCCGACGCACGTCCTTTCCGGCCTGACCGATCAGCTTGACCTGCGCGTCCACGTCCCCGGCGTTGGTGAACCACGCCAGATGCTTCCCGTCGGGGGCGGCGCGCTTCATCAGATCCGACTCGGCGGGGAAGTCCTGCTCGATGTGTCCCCACACGTCCCGGACCAGGTCCCGCTGATCGAGCGCCCGATGCCGCCTGAGCGCCGCGCGCGAGGCCAGCATCGTCTCCCGCCACGTCGCCCGTTTCGAATAGACCTGCCGCGTCAGGACGATCCCCCACTTGACCGACAGATACGATTCGACCGCCTGGCGTTCGGCGGCGCTGAGCGTCCGGTCGTAGATGATGATCTCTGCGATCTTGCCATCCCACCCCTGGGCCGCCCCGCACCATCGGCCGACGCGCAGCTCGTTCGATCTGCCCCCCACGTTCGCCATGCTGGCCGTGCCGGTCCCCACGCCGTTCCGGCGCAGCTCGAACCCGACGCCGCGCTTGGTCACGCTGTAGATCTGTGGCCCGGTCCGCCCTGGCACAAACTTGGTGAAGACGCCCTTGCCGGCCGCCAGCTCGAGGTAGCACGTGCCGTCCGACTTCGTGCCCAGCGTCCACCAGTGGGGCGCGCCCTTGCCGAACCGGTTCCCCACGATGCCGCGCCAATTGTTGCTGGCGTCGCGATCCAACGATGCCACGGCGAACAGCGTCCAGTCGTCGGACCAGTTGTGCAGCGCCGTCGAGGCCAGAAAGTCGTCCCCGTCGAACACGAGGGCGGGCTTGCCGCCCAGACCACGCCGGCCATACGCGGGCTGCAGCTTCCCCGCCTTCTGGACCGCGTGATGCCCCCGACCGGACCTGTCCGCCCAGCGAGCGATCGCCGCGCCGTCCTTGATCGTGTCCGCCGCGCCGTTCCCGTCGACGTCGCTGGCGTCCAACCAGATCAGGCAGGCGGAGACGTCGGCCCGCGGGTTGAAGTCGGCGCGTGCCGCGCTCGCCAGGATCATCGACGCGGCAGCGACCGCGGGAAGGACTGTGCGGTACCTCATTCGCTCATCTCCGAAAGACCGCGCAACACACGCCTCAGTTCACGAGGAACTTCACGATCCGGGCCGCGTGACCGAGGCTCTTGGCGTGCTTGTCGGCCGTGGTACTCAGGGTCAGCTCGTGTTTCCCGTCCTTCAGATCCGCATCGAGCATATACGCCCAGGGGATGTGAAGGTAGTGGCTCCATTGCGTGTACTGATCCAGGCGTTTGGGCGGTGCGTCGTCGATGACGAACTCGATGACGCCCACGTCCGACCCCGCCACGACTAGGATGCCTATCGCCGTCCCGGTAAACGTCATCTTCAGCGATGCGCCGGGCGACTCCGCCACCAGCATCGGGACGTTGCAGAACCCCGGGCGCGTGTGGCCCTGCTTGGTGGTCCACGACGGCACGTGTTGCCAGCCCTTGACCCGCCGCGCTTGCTTCAGGTCGACCAATTGCCCACGCCCGTAATTCAGCGGGTCGAGGGGCTTGTTGGGCAGGCGATGGGGACGCACCTTCACGTCTGCGGGCAGCGCCTCCTTCCACGCGAGGTCCATCAGGCGGCCTATGCTGCGGGCATAGACGCCATGGCCGAACCGCGCCGGGTGCAGCCCACCGAACCGCTTCCAGTCGAATTCGCCCGCTCGGATCCGCTCGGTCACCTCCCGCGCCAGGTCGATGGACGGGATACCGTAGTGCCCGGCCACCTTCTGGTGACTGGCGATCACGGACGGGATCTGCCCCTTGCGAATGACGTCCATCTTCGGCGGATCGACGAAGTACAGCATCACGATGTCCATGCAGGGATTGTCCTGCCGGGCCTTTCGGATGATCCCTTCCATCCCGCGAACGCTCTCGGTGGCCTTCCGGCCGTTGCATTCGTCGTTGACGGCAAACTCCACGAACAGCAGGTCGACCCGACCCCGGCCCAGCACGTCGCGCTGCAGTCGGAACGGCCCGAGCGTCGAATCCGTCGACGGGATGCCCGCGTCGATGAAGTCGAACCGCGTCTCGGCGAACCGCTTCTCGAGCGCCTCGCAGGCCAAGGATCGCCAACCGTTGCTCATATGCGTGATGGACCCGCCAAGGAACGCGACCCGGCCCTTCTTGTCGTGGAGGAATCGTATGCGGGCGTTCGGCAGGCCGCTCCGCAAGGCAATGTACGGATCGCTCGGCAACGGATTCGCGGATGACGTGCTCTGTTCCCCGCACGCCAGCGACGTACCGATGACAAACAAGGCGATGGCCAATCCGATCACCACGATGGCGGATCTCATCCCGGGGGCTCCTCCGCGGAAACTCACTCCCGCTCGTATGGACAGCTTCGCCTCTCCATAGCGCCGCCGGATTCAGGCACGTGCAGCGTACCAGACTCATCGGCGTTGAAGAAGCCCCTCGTGGCATGGGCATCTTCTCATGGGTCTCCACGGGCGAGACGCCCGTGCTACGGTGCCCGGCTCCCCTTCTCAAACGACCTGGATCATATGATCTTCGTTGTGCGTAACACGGGCTTCATGGGCTGCGCTGGTCCGTCGCAACCTGTGATCCGGCCTGGGAACTCGATCGGCCTCGCTTGAAGGCGGCGAGCGGCTCGCCGTTCGGCTTGTAGGACGGGATGCGGACGAGCTCGTAGCCCATCTTGGGGGCTATCGAGAAGATGGCATGGCACGAAGCGGGGACCACCAGTACAGGCTTGAAGATCTCCATGAACCGACGCACGTCAGCCAAGTTGTCCATCTCGCCTGAGGGCAGAACCACGACGGGCCTCTCCAGGAACATCGTCCCGCACATCTCCAGGCTGCCCCCTCCCACCGCAATGAGGTCATCCGGCCCGGTGAGTTTTCGGCAACCGTCCATCGTCCGCTTGAGCCCGGTCGAGCGGGATTCGGACCTCGTATGCGCCAGGTGCTGGTACTGTCCCAACATAACCCACGCGGGCAGGGAGGCAGCCCCCCAGAGAGCGACCGCCGCCACGCCGCGCCCCACCTCTCCGAAACGCAGCCGGTTGACAAGGTGGACCAGTCCGGCAACGCCAAGCGGATACCAGAACGCGGCCGTGTGCAGCGCGTATCGTCGCGGCGATGTCGGCTCGTCTCCCAGTGGCAACCAGTAGAAAGCGACGGCGTACGCAGCAAGGAACGCCCCGCCCACACAGAACAGATAGGCCGTCTCCTTCGTCCGCGCAGGGCCCGATACCCACAAGGCCACCACAATCAGAAGCATCAGCACCCAGATCTCGTTGAGGACGGCCATGGACATCGTGCCGAGGTTCCGCCCGATGATGCCGAGGTACCCCCACACGCTGGGAAGCCCCGCCGGGTCGGGCCTGACGGCCGGAGAACCCTCGACGAACTCCCCGCCGTACAACACGCTCATGCTCCAGTTCTTCGCCAGCGACGGGTACTCGGGGTACGCCTTGCCCGTTGTCGTCAAGCACATGAGGTTGAACGGGACCAGGATGACCGCGATGCCAGCGACAAGGAGCAACGCAGGACCGATCGAGCGCCTGATCCGCTCTGCGATCGGGCCGATCTTCGTGAAGGCCAAGCCTGCTACCAGCGCCGGCGCCACCGCGAGGATCGTCACCTTCACGAGCCCGCCGATCCCCAGGACCACGCCCACCAGCGCCCAATACCTCGGACTCCGCGGAACCAACCGCTGCACCATGAGCAGCACGATCAGGCAGATCGTGACGAGCGGGTGCTCGGCGCCGATCAGGCCGATGTTCACGTAGGTCGACGGAAAGGTGAGGTACCCGGCCGCGCTCATCACGCCAACCAGTCTGCCCAGCGTAGGCCTGACCAGCAGGAAGATCAGCACCGCGTTGAGCAGACACGGAAACACGGTGGTCGCGATCGACAGGTACGAAGCGTCCCTCAACACGTGCCAGGCGACCGCCAGCGTCAAACCGTACAGCGGGTTGTAGTAGCCCAGACCCGGATGCGCAGCGTCGCCCACCCACCCGTGAACCACGTTGAAACGTGTGACGAACCCGCGGCCCTCGAGGAGGTTCCGCCCAGGGGCCAGGTACGTGTGCGTGTCGGCGAAGGGGATGCTGAGCTTCAAAGCCCGGCGCGTGGTCAGGTACAAACCCGCAGCCATCACGATCGCCAGCCCGATCAGGGCGATCTTGTCAGGCCTGTCCAGACGCTTCCTGGCGGCGGCGGCTGAATCCGACGGTTGTCCCGGCGGCGCGTGGCGGTCCATGCTGTCTCCCGCATCTGCGGTTCCTCAGGATCGGTCCGGACGAACCACATGCATGCCTGTAGACTATCGGAATTCTGACGGCGTTCCCCCAAACAGTTGTCGAGTCCGAAAACGCACAACCAAGTCGTTGATTCTGGCCTTCCTCGGTTCCTACCATTCCGCGGCCCAAAGGGGAAGAAGCGTGGGGACCGAACCGGTCCCTCCGTGCGCTTGACTGGCTCTTGCCAGTTCTCAGGTGCTCATGTGCGGACACCCACCGGGACGGTCGGACAGGCTTCCAGCCGTCTCTGGGGATGAGGGGCCGTTACCACCTACAAAATAGAAGCTTATGCGCGGTCGGCGCCTGCCGAGGACCCGCCAGAGGCTATGTGATCGTCGAAGATGCCCAAGATTCACCAGGAGCAGGAACATGTGTCAGGACCTTGTGCGAGCCGTCTGGGGGATCATACGAAGAGGCCCATCTTGCCGTGTATTGCTCACCTTTATGTTGATATTTAGCCCAATCGGCGGCGCGACCGCCGTCGCTGCGATCTACGACGTCACGTGGAATGGCGGCGGAGGTGACTGGATCGACCCGGGCAACTGGGACCTGGGCGTCGTGCCCGACAACGGGTCGGACACCTACAACGTCTTCATCGACGGCGGGAAGACCGGGTCCGCCTCGGATGTCTGGTTGGACGCCATAGGGCCAATGACCGTCAACGAGCTGTGGATCGACGCGGGCGACGCACTGACCGTGATCAACGGGACGGAGCTCGCAATTGCCGGCGGCCTGATCGACAACTGCGGGACGATGAATCTAGGGGAATTCGGGGTGAGTGACGGGACGCTCCGTCTCGAAGGGAGCGACATGTTCCTGTGCGGGACGGGCGTCCTAGACATGTATGACGGCATGATCATCGGGTCGGTCGGCACGGAGCGCCTGATCCAGGAAGCCGGTCACACCATTCGGGGGAACGGCTGCATCGGCAATGCGTCCATGACTCTGACGAACCGGGGCGTGATCGAGGCGCTCGATTATGATGACCTGGTCATCGCCACGCTGAACGACCCCAGCCAGGCAAGCTACAACGCCGGAACGATTCGCACGGGGTGGGGGCGACATATCGACATATGCGAGTCGTTCCTGGTCAACCAGGAGATGGGGATCGAGGGTTTGATCCACGCCGACATGGGCGAGGTCGAGCTCATCGGGTCGACGGTGACCGGGGGGGTGCTCCAATTGGACGGTCCGGGTCCGGGCGCCGAGTTGCGGCTTACAGACAACAGCCGGATCGCGGGAGCCCACGTCCAGGTCAACATCGGGACCATTCACGTCGACGAAACCTCGCTGATCGAAGACTCGACCCTCACGCTGGTCCATGGGGCCGGGTGGCTCTTCCTCGAGGGCGGCACGGTCTCGGGGGGGCTGATCGACAACCATGACATCATCAGCGTGTACGGCGAGGGTCGCCTGTCGGGAGGCAACTTGCTCAACCGGCCGTCGGGTGAGGTCCTCGTGAGGGAGGCCACGCTGGAGTTGGGTTCGGGAACCTACACGAACGACGGCCTGATCACGCTGGGGGCGGGCTACCCCTATTACGACTCTGCCGGGGACCTCGTGTTGGACGGCGAGCGCGTGACGCTTGCGGGCACGGGTGTCTTGGAAATGGAGAACGAAAGCGCCATCTACGGTGCCAACGGCGGCGAGGAGCTCGTCAACGAGGCAGGGCACACAATCCGGGGCAGCGGGGGAATCGGCGTCGTGTTCCCCAACCAGGTGGACCCGCCGCCCTGGTGGTCGCAGACTGATTCGTACGAGAATCACAGCGTGAGGCTCATCAACCGGGGCCTGATCGACGCGGTGGGAGAGGACGGCCTCACCATCGGCACGCAGTTTGTTCTGTTTGAAGGCCCGTGGGAGCCCTGGGACCCCGACGAGCCGAGCATCAACTCGGGTACGATCCGGGCCAGTCTGATGTCGGACGTGAGCTTCTGGGGATGCCTCCTGTCCAACCAGGAGGGCGATACCGACGGTCTGCTTCACGCTGACGGCGGGACGGTAGAACTGTTCGTGAGTAGCGTCGGCGGCGGGAAACTGCAGGCGGACGGCATGTCTGGGCTGCTTAAGGTAGGAGGCATCGACGGGTGGCCGCCACATCTTCCGGGGCTGGGCAGCCAGATCGACGGCGCGACGATCGACGTGAACGAGGGCACGCTCCGGGCCACCAACGGATCGATCATCGCGGGTTCAACGATTGACATCTCCCCCTGGGGCAGCGCCGAGTTCATCAACGCCATCATCGAGGGCGGAACACTGACCAACGCCGGCAGGATCGACGTGGACGACTCTCCCTACGACGCCGCCCTCACCCTGACCGGCGGGAATCTGGACAACCGGGCGTCGGGCCGCATCAACGTGGACACCACCGAACTCAAGGTGGGAGCGGGCAGCTACACGAACTGGGGCCAGATCAACCTGGGTGTTGTCGATCCCAACTCGGGCACGAGCAGCTCCGGATGGCTTCACCTGACGGACGAGCTGGTGGCCTTCGAGGCGGCGGGCGTCTTGAATCTGAATGGCGCAGACAGCTACATCGTGGCGGATGACTGGGGCTGGGAGCGGCTCGTCAACCAGGCCGATCACACGATTCGGGGAAGAGGGCGACTCGGCGATGACGGCGCGCATGGCTTCGGCCCACTTGCCCTGACCAACCGCGGCCTTATCGAGGCGACCTACGACGACATGTATGGCGGGCTGTTGGAAATCTTCCCCTACAACACCTTCGACCCCTACGACCCGCTCAACCCCGACGCGTCTAACGTCAACGCCGGGACGATCCGCGCCGCAGCCGGAGCCGAGATCGCCATTGTGGACGGTCCCCTCGTCAACCAAGAAGACGACACGCTCGGCCTGATCCACGCCGACGACGGCCTGGTCGGGCTGTACGGCGCTGACGTCATCGGCGGACGCTTCCAGGTCGACGGCATGAACGGCCAGCTCGCGCTCGAGTCAAGCCAGATCAGCGCGGCCGACATCGACGTGAACGCCGGATCGCTGTGGCTGGACGGCACCTCCAAGATCAGCGGATCGACCATCGACATCAGCATCAGCGCCGAGGTCTGGCTGGCCGGCGGAGGTAGTCTTCTCGAGGTGAATCCAGCGAAGATCGAGGGCGGTGCGTTCACGAACGCCGGGACCATCCAGATGATCGGCGAATGGGCCCTGCCCGCCATCGCACTGCTGACGAGCGGGAACCTGGACAACCGACCTTCGGGGCAGATCAACATTGACGATGGGCTGCTTCTCCTGGACGGCGGGACGTACACCAACGACGGCGTCATCGACCTGGGTGTGGGCGAATTCAGCGTCGGCGTAATCGGGGTACACGGGGAGGTCGCGCTGACGGGAACGGGCGTGGTGAACGTCAACAGCGACCCAAACACCGTTCCGGTGACCAGCGGCATCGGCGCGTACGGCGTCGGCGGCAGCGGGGACGGGCGGCTGACCAACGAGCCCGGCCACACGATTCAGGGCACGGGCTGGATCGGGGAGGTCCCGGTGGAGTTCCTGGACATGGCGGGGCTGGACCGGGAGGACCTCGCTGGCGAACAGCTTCTCCCCACGCACATGTCCCTGACCAACCGGGGCGTCGTCCAAGCGGTTGGCGGCGAGGCCCCGTTGACCATCAAGATGGCCAACGACCTGACCGACCCCAACGTCGAGAACTTCAACGCCGGCACGCTTCGCGCGGCGCCGGGCGCGGAGCTGAGGATCGAGTCCACCGTCCTGGCCAACCAGGAGGGGGCCGATCCTGGTCTGATCCACGCCGACAACGGCACGGTCGTCATCGACAAGTCGCGCGTGATCGGCGGTGAGTTCCTCGTCGAGGGCCCGGACGGCGTGCTGGCGACCGAAGGAGGGGCCGTGCCCGATCCGGAGTCTCTGGCCCAGATCAGCGGCGCCCACATCGACGTGAACCAGGGCCGCCTGCGGGTGGGCGAGAGCTCGGCCATCAGCGACTCGGCGATCAACGTAGCCCCTGGCGCTCGGGTCGAGCTCGACCAAGGCGTCATCGAGGGCGGCACGTTGACCAACGCCGGAACGATCGAGGTGTCTGATTCGCAAGGCATCCTGTTTGGCGGGAACCTCATCAACACGCCCTCCGGGCAGGTCAACATCTGCGACGCCAACCTCGTGCTGGGCTCGGGGACGTATGTCAACGACGGCATGATCCACCTCGGCGAGCCAGATGTGTCCTTCGGGAACCTCTTCGTCAACGACGGCGTCGTGACGCTGGCCGGCAGCGGCGTCCTGACGATGAACGGGGCCGACATCGCACGCGGCGCGTACGACGGCGATCGGCTGGTGAATGAAGCTGACCACACGATCCGCGGCAGCGGGGATATTGGTGGGCCGGATCTGTTCCTGACGAATCGCGGGACCATCGAGGCCGCCGGCGATCTGGCGGTCCTGAACGTCGAGTTGCTCATGCCGTTCGCTGATCCCTATCCGTACGGTACGCCCAGCAGCGTCAACGCAGGGACGTTCCGGGCGGGCACTGGGACCGAGTTGAACCTCGTCGCGTCGGCTCTGCTGAACCAGGAGGATAACACGAACGGCCTGATCCACGCTGCCAACGGCCAAATCACGCTGGACGGCTCGGTGGTAACGGGCGGGCAGTTCCAGGTCGACGGACCTGACGGCGCCCTCAGGCTGGAGGGATACGAGTACTGGTCGGGCGCCAGCGGCCATGTCGCAGACGCCGCCGTGAGCGTGAACGACGGCGTTCCCCGGCTACAGGGAGACTGGCCGCCCTGGCCCTGGCTAGGCACCGACACCTACATCGCGGACGCGGCCGTTGACGTGAACGAGGGATTGCTCTGGCTTGACGAGCATACGGCCATCACCAACTCGACGGTGAACGTGTCGCCCTGGGGCCGCATCGAACTGGCGGGAGGTGAGATCGTCGGCGGCGCGTTGAACAACGCCGGCGACATCGACGTGGTGCAGGACAGCACGCTGTCGGGCGGGAACCTGAACAACCACCCTAGCGGAACCGTCAACCTGGATTGGACGACGCTGATCTTGGGGGAGGGCAGCTACCACAATGACGGTTGGATCAACCTGGGCGTGGGCGATCCCAACTTCGGGTACAGCACCGGCGACCTCCTGCTGGCCGGCCAGACCGTCACGCTGACCGGGTCGGGCGTGTTGGACATGCACGTGGGCTTGATCGACGCCGCGGCGCTCCAGGGCGAGCGGCTCATCAACGAGGCCGGACACACCATCCGTGGGACCGGCTACATCGGTGGTTCGTCGGGCGGCTCCATCGCCCTGACCAACCGGGGCCTGATCGAGGCAATGCCCGAGACGGACATGGTGCTGCACATCATGACCCTCGAGAATGACCCGAACGGGAGCCCCGTTACGAACGTCAACGCCGGGACGATCCGCGCCGGCACGGAGGCGGAGCTGATGATCGCCGACTCGGTCCTGGCCAATCAGGAGGGGAGCACGAATGGCCTGATCCACGCCGATGGAGGCACCGTGACGCTCTCCTCGTCCGCCGTGACGGGGGGGAACCTCCAGGTGGACGGGATGAATGGCCTGCTCGAGCTTGTGGAAGACAGCCAGATCATCGCCGCCAACATCGACGTGAACGACGGGGCGCTCTGGGTGGAGGGCAACTCGCGGATCAGCGGCTCGGCCATCAACGTCGCCAGCGGGGCCACGCTGACGCTGGCCGGGAACCTGTTCTTCCCCGAAGAAACCCCCGTGATCGAAGGCGGTACCTTGACGAACTCGGGCGTCGTGCACGTGGGCACCGGGCTCGGCCCCCCCAGCGGCGCCCGGTTGACCGGCGGGAACCTGAACAACCAGCCCGTGGGCCACGTGTACGTGGACTGGGGGTTCCTTGAAATGGGGTCTGGTAGATACGTCAACGACGGGACCATTCACCTTGGGACGATCTACGATTCCCTTGCGGCGATCAGTGTCGACGGCATGGTGAGGTTGTCGGGAGCCGGCGTGCTCGAGATGGGCGAGGAGAGCATCATCGCGGCCCACGACAGCGAAGCATCGACGGTGCGGCTGACCAACGAAGCCGGGCACACGATCCAGGGCATGGGTCACATCGGCGGGTTCCCTCTGTACCTTGCGACGGGCATCGAGGGGTCCGAGTCGCTTCCCGACTTTGACCTGACCAACCGCGGCTTGATCGATGCGAACGTCGATGGTGAGGAGTTGTGGATCGACCCGACCGGGGACCTGCTGAACACCGGGACGCTGCGGGCCAGCAACGGCGGGACGCTCCGGCTGACGGCGATCGGCGACGCCAGTCACAACGGCACGATCGAGGCGGTGTCCGGCGGGACGGTTTCGGTTGAGACCCACGTGGCGGGCTCCGGCTCGTGGCTGGCGGAGGGCGGCACGATCACGCTGACCGACGTGTCCGCCTACACTACCGGGCCGATCTCGGTCCTCTACGGCGGCGCGCTGGAGCTGATCGAGGCGAACCTGAGCGGGTCCGACCTGATCGTCGACGAGACCAGCACGCTCAGCGTCCAGAGCACGCTGGCACTGACGGGAAGCTTCGCCTACTCGGGGACGGACGAAAGCTCGCACTTCTGGGACATCGACGCGACGCTGGAGATGAACGGCGGCGTCGGCGCGTCGATGATGGTCCTGGACGACTGGGCATGCCTGGAGGTCGGCGGGACCGACCTGGGGATCGACCCGAACACCTACACCGGCGATCCGAACGGCTTTTTCGACAACTTCGACCTGTCCACGCTCGTCATCGGTCCCGGATCCCACGTGCTCCTGACCGACCTGTTCGACAACGGAAACCGCGGCGGGATGTGGTTTGACGAGGCGTTGTACGTGGACACGCTGGTCTTCGCAGACGCCCAGGGCATCCTCAACCTGAACGGCCTGCACCTGTACGTCGCAGGCTCCATCATCGGCGACGGCACGATCGTCGTCCCCGAACCGGCCACCGTCGCGCTGCTCCTGCTCGGCGGCCTTGCGTGCGTCCGACGGAGGCGGTCGCCCAGACGAGCGATCCGGATGGGCGAGGCGAGGAAGGGCATCTGAGGCAGGGGCGAAAGCCCTGCCGCCACGTCGATTCTCCGCCCCGATCGACCCGAACGACGTCCGCCAACGTCGACGGGTCATCGGCGCTCGATCTTCACAACGACGCCCCGGGCGTACCCCGATTCGATGAACGAGTGCTCGTAGAAGCAGCAGTAGCCGTAGGCTGTATAGAGCAGGATATCCGTGTCGCCGTCGCCGTTGAAGTCGGCGGCGACCACGGGGGCTCCGGCGCCATACGGTGCCTTCGGCAGGACGATCCGCTTCGCTTCGGTGAAGGGCGAGCCCGAGCGATCGCGCCGGCCGAGAAAGACGAAGGCGTTGTCGGCGTTGCTGGCCAGAACCACGTCAAGCCGCCCATCGCCGTTCCAGTCGGCGGCGCAGGGCGCGGCCCGCGTCGCGAGCTTGCCGATCTGGATGGCCGGCTCGAACCGAAGCGCGTCTCCTGAATCCGCCCGAGCCGCCTGGCGGAAGTACCCCACAACGCCCAAGGCGTTCGCGGTCACCAGGTCGGCCAGGCCGTCGCCGTCGAAGTCGCCCACGGTGTAGGTGGCCCGGGCGCCCTGCAGTGCGTTGAAGCCCTCGAGTCCCTGGCCGACCCAGACGGGCTTGCCGTCGGTCAGCATCAAGCGGACGCCATTGGTGTCGATGTCCGGCGCCTTCGGCGCACCTCGGTTGCGGTGCCACCAGAAGTGGCCAGCGTGGTCGGCATCCATCAGATCGATCCGCCCGTCGCCGTCGAGGTCGTACAGCCGCTGATACACCCAGTCATCGCCGATCCCCGAGCGATGTGAGATGGTCTGACCCGAACGTAGGATCGAGATCGGCCTGGCGAAGATGCGCGGACTGCCGCGACCGGTGTTCAGGCGGATGCGTGGCGCGCTGACGGCGTCGAGCTGTCCGTCGCCGTCCCAGTCGAGGAGCTGATTGGCCGTCAGCGATGCATTTCCCCACGTACCCGGCAGGGCCTTGGCGTGGGCCTCAAAGCACGGCTCACGCGCCGTACCGACGTTCCGGTACAGGTAGATTCGCGTGCCTGCGCTGACGACGAGGTCGAGCGCACCATCGCCGGACCAGTCCACGAGTCTCGGCGTGCCGAGGGCGGAACGGGGGAACTTGCCCTTGCGGGGCAGACGGGCTCTGGTCAGTTTGGGTGCTGTCCGCGTCCCTTCGTTTCGGAAGTAGTGCAGGAAACGCTCACTGGACACCGAGTCCCCACCGCCCCTCGTCATCGGCATGCATCCAGAGATCAAGTCGAGGTCGCCGTCGCCGTCGAGGTCGGCCGCCGTCGGCGCCGCCGCCCAACCGACGTCGATGGGTGCCCCGTCGGCCTGGAGCGGACCGACGAACCGAAGCTTCGGCATCTTGCCCGTGCCCGCGACGTTGTCGAACAGGTAGATCCGGCCGGTGACGTATCCGCCGGCCAACAGGTCGAGATCGCCGTCGCTGTCCCAGTCCGCAGCGTGCAGGACGGGGTAGTAGTCCCGGGTGTATCTGAAATGCTTCTCGGTCTCGGGTGAGGGCGCCCAGGGAACGCGCAACGGCTTGCCGTCCTCGGTATGAACCAGCCCCTTGCAGGACAGCGCCGGCTTGCCCTTCGTTCCCTCATTCAGGTAGAGCAAGACGCGGTTCCACTCGGCACCGATGAGCAGATCGGTGCGCCCGTCGCCGTTCCAGTCGACGACGTGCGGCGCGGCGCTCCAGCCGACATCGAGAGGCATGCCGTCTCGCGTCCTGACAAGGCGCGAGAAGGGGAATCGAGGCCGGCCCGGTTCCCCTCGGTTCGGGTACCACACGATGCCGCCCCGCGCACAGCCAACGATGAGGTCGAACCGCCCGTCCCCGTCCCAGTCGGCCACGTCAACGCGCGAGTGGATCAACCCGGTGGTCGACTGTCCCACCGGCGTGCATCGGTTCAGTCCGTCGCCGACCCAGCCGCGCGGCGGCACCGCTTCGGGTCTGGCCCCGGGGGGCAACAAGTCGAAGTAGACAGCGTACCAGGCTGCCTCGGCTTCCTGCCGATGAACAAACGTCAGCCGACCGACCCGCCAGTCTCCAACGCAATCGTAGAAGTAGCCAAACCGCGGAACGCAGACGTAGTTCAGCTTGCCGCCGGTCGCATCGACGCTGCCGGAAAACTCCGGAAAGTCGTAACCGATGCTCGCGTCGTACCAACGGAATGGGACATCGAACTCCCCCTTGCCGTACGCGAATCTGCCCTGGGCGATGGGCTTGCCCGTCCCGGAATCGTGCCGGATGACCTGTAACGTCGTCATGTCGGGCACTCGGCCCGGTGCATGCCGCTTGAGTAACTCGGGGAAATCCAAACGGACGTCAGCGGGGCGTTCGTCGACGCGGCCCTCGGCGTCGGACGTCGGCGATTCTACTTTGACGACCACGCGCACCGAGCCCTTGCCCGCCCAGGACAGCTTCGGCGGCGCGCCGAGCTGGCAGACAGACGTCGCGATGCAGAGCCATGGCAACATGCGTTCACCTCCCGGACCTCGCCTCGGCAGCAGCCGCGCGAGGTTACCGGGTCGCCCGATCGCTGTCACGCGCGCGTTTACGCCGGCGACCCGCCAAACCGCACGCTTGACCGACCTGGACGCATCTGCTACCGTCCGGGCCGCTTCGCCGTTGACGGGTGTTGAGGACGTCTGGTGGAGAAATCATGGACGTAGCCCCCCTGCTGGCCGCCGCTGGTGTCGAAGGATCCGCTCTGGCGGCCATGGACTACGTCATCATCATCGCCTACATGCTGGGCGTTCTGGCAATCGGGACCTACTTCGGGGAGTACGTCCGTTCGGCGGGCGACTTCTTCCTGGCGGGCAAGGCGCTGCCGTTCTGGGCGATCGGGATGTCGATCGTCGTCAGCGACATCGGCGCGATCGACTTCGTCTCCGGTGCGGGGGGGGCCTACAAGTTCGGGCTGGCGCAGGCCAACTTCGACTGGATCGGCTCGCTGCCGGCCGCCGCGATTGCCGCCCTGGTCTTCATCCCCTACTACTGGCGGGCGGGCGTCTACACGATCCCGGAGTTCCTGGGCAAGCGCTACAACTCGGCCGTGCAGGTTATCGAGGCGATCCTGTGGCTCGGGTTCCTGATCTCGATGCTCGGGGTGATGTTGTGGGCGACGGCCGTCATGATGAGCACCGTCCTGGGCTGGAGCACCGATCGGTCGATCTGGATGACGGTCGCCATCGTGGGGATGTACACGGTCTCGGGCGGCCTGGCCGCGGTGGTCATGACCGACGTCATCCAGATCGTCGTCATGTTCATCGGAGCCGGGGCGTTGCTGGTCCTGACGTTCTCGAAGGCCGGCGGCTGGGACGGCGTCGTCAACACGGTCACGGGGCTCGGACCAGAGTACGCGAACCACTTCACGCTGCTGCTTCCCCACAGCGACCCGACGCCGTATCCATGGACGGGCATCGTGTTCGGGCTCGGCATCGTCCTGTCGACGGCCTACTTCGTCGGCAACCAGGCCGTCGTCCAGCGGGCGCTGGGTGCGCGGTCCGAATGGGACGCCAAGGCAGGCATGCTGTTCGCCGGCTTTTTGAAGCTGTTCATCCCCGTGTTGGTAATGATTCCCGGGTTGGCTGCTCTGGCGATCTACCCCGGGTTGGAGGACGCCGACCGGGCCGTCCCGATGCTGGTGCGAGATGTTCTTCCGGCCGGACTGAAGGGGCTCATGTTCGCCGCGTTCTTCGCCGCCTTGATGTCGAGCGTCGATTCGTACCTGAACTCCTGCTCGACGATGTTCGTGTCGGACGTCTACGGCAAGGTCTACGGATGGATCAAGGGCAAGGCGCTGTCGTCCCGCCACGGATTGATCGTGGGACGGCCGCTCACGGCTGTCCTGATCGTGGCGGCCGGGCTGTTCGCCCCTTACATCGAGCAGTTCAAAACGATCTATGTGGCCATCCAGACGCTGCTGTCGCTGATCCAGGGACCGACGCTGGCGATCTTGCTGTTGGGGATCCTGTGGCGGCGGACCACCCAGTGGGGGGCGCTGGCGGGGTTGGTGCTCGGCGTGGGCGTGACGACGTGCCTGACGGCCATGGGCGACGCGGTCTTCCCGTCGGATGATCCGTTCCTGTTCGTGTCGTTCTGGTCGTTCATCTTTTCGCTGATCGTCACGTTCGTGATCAGCCTGTTGACGCCGGCCGATCCTGAGGAGAAGACGCGCGGGCTGGTCTTCGGCCAGGTCATGCACGACGACGCGGTTCAAGAAGCGTTGAGAGATCGGGTCAACGGATCATGAGCAATCCATGGCATGGATTCTGTGACTTCATGAAGGCGCACGTGGCGCCGAGCCTTCGTTGGCTCCTCGCGCCTCTGGATGCGTGGATCGACTCGCTGCCGCTGTCGACGGGAACGGTGTGCGCCGTGGGGTTGTTCGTGATCGTCGGGCTCTGGGCGCTCACGCTGAAACGTCGCTACATCTACCTCGGCGCGCCCGACCAGGCGGCGTGGCGCGACCTGCGGATCTGGACGATCCTGGTCCTGCTGCCGTATATCATCGTGTACCTGATCTTCTGAGCGCCGCGCCGAACGTGAGGGGCCCGAGATGCCCGAGGACGAGAGACAGACGCACCGACGACGCGACGGCGAAGTGCTGACCATCATCGGCAGCTTCTTTGCGATTCTGGCCGTGCTGGTCCTGATCGGCACGATCTTCCAGGGCCACAGGGAGGGCATGGTCGTCGGCATCGGCGCGGGGCTTCTGCTGTTGCTGATCGGGCTGGGCGCCGCCAGCCTCGGCCGGCGATGGCTGCGGAGCCCCGACCAGCAGGGATGAAGCGGTGTGAGATTCATCCAGCCCGTGGTGGACCGCCAGACCGCTCGCCAACGTCTCGAACGACAACGCTTCAAACGCACCCGCCGGTGGATCAGGTTCGTCCTGGGACATCTCCCGCGCCCAACGCGGACGCCGAACCCCGCATCCGGAGATACAGAACTCCGCCAGCCGCTTCCTCACATGGAGGTCGTCTGGCTGCCGTGCTACTGGATGAAGATCGAGGCGACCCGAAAGGGCACCTCGCGTCCCGTTGACGTGTTGGTCGGAGGGTGCGACGGGCAGTTCACGCTCGCCGATCTGTCGGGGGTCACGTACGAGTCTCACCCCGATGTCCAACCGTTTGTGCCCGTCATCGACGACGCCGAGGCCGACCGGATCGCCCGGTCCGGGCTCGTCTCGGCGGTCCTGCGAAGCCCCGGCTGGCGTGCCAAGCCGACCATCGGTCAGACGTTGCAGGCCGAGCTGCTGCAGTATCCGTTCTGGGTCTACACGTTCGAGCGGCGGCGCGGACGGCTGGACATCAAGGTGCTGGATGCGCTGACCGGCGCCCTGCCCGGCCCCAAGACCAAGGCCAGCATCTTGCGGGCCTTCGTGGACGCCAGGCGGTCTGCGGTCCCCTAAGCATCCGCGCGCTACTTGGGCGGACCGATGCGGTCGATCTGCCAGTCCGCCCGGAGCACCCCCTTTGCGGGCCGACGCCGGACGGGGTTCAGACGGACGTGGGTGATCGTCTTGCCCCGCCAGTTCTCGTTCTCTCCAAGCGCAAGGCGGTAGGTGTGGAGCTTCCCGTCCGGCTGGATGCCGAAACGGACGGACATCGCCTCGCACATCCCCGGACGGTCGGCGGTGGCCCAGTAGAACTGGGCGATCTTGCCGGCCGTCGTGGACATCTTGATCTCGAGGACGGGATAGTCGTCTCCCTTCACTGGCTCGTCGAGCGTGGCCACCATGTAGCCGGGACACGCGATACTGCCTACAAGTCTGCCCGCCTTGACGCCCACACGGCTAATCCCGCGATGGAAGGCCCAGTACTCCTTCTCGTACGCCCGGTCGAAGTCGAACTGGATCTTGGACAGCGGGGGCATGTCTGCCATGTTGCGGGCCAGTTGTCGCCAGGGATCGTTGATCCGATCCATGAAGTCGAACACGCGCCCACGGAGCCGACGTTCGACGTCCCGCACGGCCGGCCGGCCGGACAGGTTCTCCATCTCCAGCGGGTCCTGCTGCATGTCGTACAGCTCGTCGGCCTGACGCGGCTTCCAGTTGTAGCAGTATTTGTACCGGTCGGTCCTGATCATCCGCACCTGCAGGTGGGTCATCGGGAAGCTCGTGAAGACGGCCTCGTGGTGTCTGTCCGTACGGCCGGTCAGGACGGGCTTGAGGCTCTTGCCCTGCACGGTGTCGGGGGCCCTGACGCCGGCGAAGTCGAGCAGCGTCGGCATCAGGTCTACCGAGTTGGCCAGCACACGACTCGCCCTCCCCTTCTGCACGACGCCCGGAAACCGGACGATCAACGGGACGCACATCAGGTCGTCGTACATCATCATGGCCTTGAAGATGCAACCGTGCCCGCCCATGAACTCGCCGTGGTCGGTCGTGTAGACGACCAGCGTGTTGTCGGCGAGCCCCAGCCGATCTAAGGCGGCCAGCAGACGTCCGATCTGGGCGTCGATGTAGCTGACGTACCCGTAGTAGTGGGCCATCAGGTCGCGGTACTCTCGTTCGGTCCACGCGGGCCGGTCGAGCAGGTCCCACATCTCGTTCTCGAAGACCAGTTGACGCTTGAGGCGCGCCCGCTCCTTGGCCAGGTCGATGCCGTGCATCCGCCAGTGGAACGCCTGGTGCCGCTTCGGCGCGCGGGTCATCGGGTCGTTCAACGTCGCGGGCAGCGGCAGACCGCTCGGGTCGTACATCTTGTCCCAGGGCTCGGGCGGGGTGATCGGCCGGTGCGGCCCCTCGTAGCTGACGCAGAGGCAGAAGGGCCTGGCATCCTTCGCATGTGCCTCCAGGTGCTGAACCGCGCGATCGGTCAGGAACGTCTCGATGAAGTGCTTCTCGGGGATGACCGAATGCCCGTCCTCGATCACCGTGTGATGCCCGCCGCGGACCTTCTTGCCCGGACGCGGTTCGTCCAGGCCGAGCTTGCGGAGATAGGCGACGTAGTCGATGCCCTCATGCACGCCGTCCTGGAATCCGTTCCGGGCCCGTTTGGCGTCGATGGGCGGCGGCTTCTTGTCGATCAGCCGGGGCAGCTCGTCGCCCGAGCCGCGGACGAACGCCCGCTTGCCGCGCAGGTGCCACTTGCCCATCCAGGTGGTGTGATACCCCGCGCCGGCCAGCTCACTGCCGAACGTCGGGATGCTTTCGTCCAACTGAACCCCGTTGGTGATGACCCCGTGGCTCTGCGGATGCAGGCCGGTCAGCAAACTCCCTCGCGATGGCGAACAGGGAAACGCGGCCACGTAGTACCGCTCGAAGCGCATGCCCCGTCGGGCCAGGCCGTCCAGGTGGGGCGTCCGGATCGCGCGGTTGCCGTATGCGCCCATGGCGTCGAGCCGGTGTTGGTCCGTCATGATGAACAGGATGTTGGGGCGCCGCGGGGACTGACCGGCCTCGGCCTGCGACGCTCTTGCACCGAGCTGAACCCCGAGCCCCGCGCCTGCCAGGCTCCGGATGAAACTCCGTCGATCCATGGACATCGCTGACACTCCTCTGGGCGGAACCGCGCCGCCCCCATTCTACGCAGTCGGCTCCGCGTGGGAAGCGCTGCGGGCGTGGACCACGTGCAGAGGACGTCGGCGTACCCCACGCGGGAGCTAACGCCTCCAGACAGCATTGCCACTGCCCGACGGCTCTTCTAAGCTGCCTGCACGTGCCGAGACCTCCGGCACAAGCGAGGCGCGCCATGAAGATCGAAGCGGTAGACTTCTACTACCTGTCCATGCCGAACGTCCTGGACATCGGCGACGGCAGCCAGGATGCGCTGCTGGTGCGGGTCCAGGCGGGAGAGCACGTCGGATGGGGCGAGTGCGAAGCCGCCCCGCTGGTGTCCATCGCGAGTTGGGCCTGTCCGATGTCGCACAGCGCGTGCAAGCCGGTCAGCGCGTCGGTGCTCGGGCAGCGGCTGGACGACGTGGCGGACATCGAGCGAATCAATGCAGCGGTTCGCGAGAACAGTATGGACCTGCTGCAGGCGGATCATACGCTGTCCGGCATCGACATCGCGCTGTGGGACTTGCTGGGCAAGAAGATGGGGATGCCCGTCTACCGGCTGCTGGGGTACGAGCGGGCATATCCCAAGACCCCTTACGCCTCGCAGCTCTTCGGCGATGACCCGGCCGCCACGCTGCGCAAGGCCCGCCAAGTGCGGCGCGACGGGTACCTGGCCGCCAAGTTCGGGTGGGGACCCTACGGACGCGGCTCGGTCCGGCAGGATGCCGATCAGGTGCACGCCGCCCGCGAGGGGCTGGGCGATGAGGCCGAGTTGCTCGTCGACGCCGGCACCGTCTGGGGCGATGACGTGGAGCGAGCGCGGCTGCGGCTGGACGCCCTGGAATCGTGTCGGGCCGTCTGGCTCGAAGAGCCGTTCGTCTCGGGCGCGATGGCGTCCTACCGTGCCCTGGCCGAGGCGTGCGGTCGGATCCGCCTGGCCGGGGGAGAAGGATGCAATAACCTGCATCAGGCCAAGAACATGATCGACTATGCGTCCTTGGGATTCGTCCAGATCGATGCGGGGCGAATCGGAGGCATCACGACCGCCAAACAAGCTGCCGACCACGCCCGGGCCAGGAGCGTGACCTTCGTCAATCACACCTTCACGACGCATCTGGCGCTCAGTGCCTCGCTGCAACCATACGCGGGGACCGAGGCGGACCACCTCTGCGAGTATCCCGTCGAGCCGACGTCGCTGGGGCTGGAGCTGACCTCGACCCGTTTGCTGCCGGACGACAACGGGCAGATTCATCTGCCCGACGCCCCCGGTTTGGGCGTCGAGCCGGCGCCGGAGGCGATCAGGAAGTACCTCGTGGAGGCGGAGATCCGCGTCGGGGGCCGGACGGTCTACACGACACCATCGATCTGAAGGCCAGCAGCCGCTGGACACTTCCGCCGGCACCGGGGAAGATGGGCGCCTGATGACCGATTCCGAATCACTGCACGTTCTGATAGCCAACGACGACGGCTACGACGCCTCGGGGTTGACGGCCCTGCATGCTGCGCTGTCGGGTCTGGCTAGGGTAAGCGTTGTGGCGCCGGCAAGGGGCGTGAGCTCGGCCGGCCACGGCGTGACGGACCGACGGCCCATCTGCGTCCAGCGCCGCCACGTCGAGCCGTTCGGAACCATCCACATCGTCGATGCGTTGCCGGCGGACTGCGTCAGGCTGGCCTTGACCGAGCTGCTGGAACATCGCCCGGACTGGGTCGTCGCCGGCATCAACCGGGGGGGCAATCTGGGCGTCGACGTCTTCTACTCGGGCACCGTCGCGGTCGCGCGCGAGGCGGCGTTTCTGGGGGTGCCCGCGGTGAGTGTATCCCAGTACCTTCGCGCGGGCATCGATGGACCGGATTGGTCTCGGGCCACGGACTGGACGCGGTCTGTGCTGAAGCGGCTGTTTGCCACCCCGCCCGACGCGCGTCCGCCTATCTGGAACGTCAACCTGCCCTCCCTGCTGCCATCCGAAGAGCCTGGCGGACTCGTCGTCGCGCCGATGGCGCTGACGCCCCTGCAGATCCGCTACCGGCAAGAGGGAGGTGACCCCGCGGCGGACGGCGAGCACTACGCGTTTGCGGGACAATACAGCCAACGACCCGCGCCGCCGGGAACCGACGTCCACTACGCCTTCTCGGGCCACATCACACTGACCCCCCTGTCCCTGGATCTGACGCTTCGGGAGAGCATCGAGATGCCCGACGGCCCGACGTGACGGACCCAGGCGGGCTAGTGCTTCTTCTTCCGCTTCAACTTGAAACCGAGGACGCGGCTCAGGCCCCGTTCGTTCCAGCGCTTCGCATAGGCGCTGAAGTAAGTCACCATCTTGGAGCGCTGGTCGGCGGGCTGCCTCATGAAGTGATATGCTTCCCTCTTGAAATGCGCGTCGTCGCCGGCGATCCGCTCCTTCTGGCGCAGATCCCACCCGCGCGATCCCTTGCGCGGGTTGGGAAGCATCTTCTCGATCTTGGAGGCCCACTCCTCCTCTTCATCGATGCGATCGTCGATGTAGTCCGCTCGCTCCTCCGGCGAGAGCTTGAAGTACTCGGTGACCTGACGTTTTGCGATTTCGCGCATCACGACGGACAGGTTCCTGCGAATACGATCGCGTTTCGCCTCGTCCATCTCCTTCCAGTAGGTGACGAACTCGTCGTCATTCATCTCGACCGCCCTGTGCATCTCGCCCTCGACCCAATCGACCCGCTGCTTCAGGGGCAACCGGTTGAAGTCTCCGCTGGCGACGTAATCTCCGTGTTTGTCTATTGACGCGGTAGGGGCGGGCGGGGGCTTCGGCGGTGGATCAGGCCAGAGGCAGTAGGTAACCGCGCCGGCGCCCGCCAGGGCGATGACGCCGCCGAAGCTGATCAGAAGAACCTTCAAGCCCCGGCCCTGCCGGAGCACTTCCCACTTGAGCACGGGCAGAAGCATCGTCGCGTCTCCCCCTGCCATGGTACGGGTCGCTCGCAAGAGGCCCGTACAGGTAATGGTTGTCTGCTCTCGCTCGAACTACTTTTTCTTCGATTTCGGCTTCACGCCGAACACCCGGCTCAGGCCACGCTCGTTGCGGCGCTTCGCGAAGGCGCTGAAGTAGGCGATGGTCTTGGCACGCTGGTCGGCCGGTTCTCTCATGAACCGATAAGCCCCTCTGGCGAAACGCGCTCGCCTGGCCGCAATCCGCTTCTCCGCATCGGCCTCCGATTCACCGTCGCGAACCCCCCCAGGCCCCCTGGGGAACATCTTGCGTGCCTTGTCCCGCCATTGCTGCATCTCGTCGATCCGACCGTCAAGGTATTCCTTCCGGTCTTCCGCGGACAGCTTGAAATACTCATTGACGTGTCGCTTCGTGCGCTCCCGCATCACCGCCCTCATGTTGTCTCGGATGCGGTCGCGCCTCTCCTCGCCCATGTCTCGCCAATAAGCGACCAGCTCGTCGTCGTCCATCTCGAGGGCCTTTTGCATCTGTCCTTCCGCCCACTTGACGCGCTGTTTCATGGGCAATCGATTGAAGTCGCTGCTGGCGGCGTAGTCGGCGCTCTCGTCCAGCGAGGCCGTCTCGACGTCCGGCGGCGGCTTCGGGGGCGGCGAGGGCCACAAGTAGTACGTGGCCGTGCCGGCGCCCGCCAGGGCGATCACGCCGCCAAGGCTGATCAGAAGAATCTTCAGACCCCGGCCCTGCCGGAGCGCTTCCCACTTGAGCACGGGTAAAAGCATCGTCGCGTTTCTCCCTGCCACGGTACGGGTCGCTCGCGAGCGACACATACAGGCGTGGTTCTATGCTCTCCTTGGACTACTCCTTCTTCTTCTTGCGCTTCGGCTTCACGCCGAAGAACCGGCCCAGGCCACGCTCGTTGTGGCGCTTCGCTAGGGCGCTGAAGTAGGCGATGGTCCTGGCACGCTGGTCGGCCGGTTCTTTCATGAACCGATGCGCCCCCCTGGCAAAACGCGCTCGCCCGGTCGCAATCCGCTTCTCTCTGTCGGCGTCCGATTCACCGTCGCGAGGCCCCCCACGACGCCTGGGGTACATGGCGCGAACCTTCTTGCCCCATTGCTCCATCTCGTCGATCCGATCGTCGAGGTAATCACTCCGGCCGTCTTCTGACAGCTTGGAGAACTCGATGATCTGTCGCTTCGTGCGCGCTTCCATCACCGCATGCATGTTGGCTCGGATGCGCTTGCGCCTCTCCTCGCCCATGTCTTGCCAGTAGGCGGCCAACTCGTCGTCGTCCGTCTCGAGGATCCTCTGCATCTGCCCCTCCGTCCACGCGACGCGTTGCTTCAGGGGCAGTCGATTGAAATCGTCGCTGGCGGCGTAGTCGGCGCTCTCGTCGCGCGAGGCGGTTTCGACGTTCGGCGGCGGCTTCGGGGGTGGCGAGGGCCAGAGGGAGTACCCGGCTGTCCCAATACCCCCTAAACACAGCACGCCACCGAGGGAAATCAGGGCGATCTTCAAGACGCGAGCGTTCTTGAGGTCCTTCCAGTCCATCACGGGGATGAGCATCGTCGCGTCTCCGGACCGCCAGTCCCTCTCAACCGGACTCACCAAGGCTACAGATCGTCGGGGATGACAGCGTTGGGATCATTCGGATCGATCCCCCACGGCAGCCGCCAATGGTCCTCAACGTGGCAGTCGGCGTACAGCGTGTGCCGGATCTCCTTGTTGCCCTTCATGCCGTGGAACGGGTCGTACTCCCGCAGCAGGTACAGATCCGTGATCCTGATGTCGAACCACGGACGAAAGTGTTCCGGAATGGGAATCGGCGAGTTCCATTTGACGAAGGCATCGCCCACGCTGATTCTCGTCTTGAAGCCGAACCCGCTCATCACGTCGGACGCTGCATAGACCACGAAGAGGTACTCGTAGCTGGTCTGCTCGCTCTCCCAATAGCTCATGCTGACGAAGTTCGGGTCCGAGAGGTAGTTGGGATCGCGCACGGTCTTGCCCGGCTGGTCGGAAGGACAGCGGAAGAGCCTATCCTTCCCCTGCGTGTAGGGGCTGAGGAACTCCATGATCGGCGGATGGTAGTCGGGGGATGACGTGTCCTCCGGGTTGTTCGACGGCATGTCCGTCGCCGCCGGAAGAACGTCGTTGTAGTCGCTGAAGTACTGCTTCAGCGCCACCCCGATCTGCTGCAGGTTGCTCTTGCAGTAGGTCCGCCGGCTGTTCTCCTTCGCCTTGCCCAGGGCCGGCAGCAGAATGCTGATCAACAAGGTGATGATGGCGACCACCACCAACAACTCGACCAGCGTGAATGCCCGGTCCCTGGGCCCCTTCGTCAACGCCTTGCTCATCACGTGACTCCCACGCATCTGCGATCCGCACTCCGTTCGACTACTCGCTCGGAACCGCCCTCGACGTCGCCGCCGACGCCGGCTGGGTGACTGACCTGATCAGCCACTGACCATGACGCCCCAGGATCCGACCCAGGTGTTCGCGCTGCTCGTCCTGAAGGACGGGCCAGAGATCGGCCAGGGCCTCGACGGCCAACTTCCGCAATTCTGGCTCGAACTCCCGACGCAACTCCTCCATCCTCGGATGGTACTTGTCGATGATGGACCGGACCCGCTTCTCCTGCTTGGCGTCGAGCTTGAGGATCTCCCGGACCCGGCGGGCGACGGCGTCCAACATCTCGGGGGAGCCCGGTTCGAGATCCTTGCCCAACCAGTCCGGACGCCTCGGCTCGCACCCCGTGTTCGGAGACTCCGGGGGAGGCATCGGGTCAGCCGCGATCGGGTTGGATGCGATGGGCGCGGGGGAGACTGGCTGCCCCATGAGCCGCCCGCTCAACGCCAGACCCGCGAAGAGCCCCGACAGGAACAGGACCGCGGCGCCCACCGTCATCCACAAACCCGCGCGCGTCGCGCGAGACGTTACCTGGCTGCTCAGTTCATCAACGCTATCGCGGTCCACCATAGCTAAGCACTACCCACCAAACGGACGAGTCAGCCGACGCCGCCTTCGAGGGCAGATCGACCCAGCCATGCACCGGAATCGCCGAGGCGACCGCCGAGTCCAGCGGGTCCTTGCGACCGGGCGAGTGGGCCCCGTCTGCTGCAAGGCCCGGTTGCGACATCCCCGGAGGCCCGATCGCAGGACGGTCCGAGCCGACGCCAAACGCCCACATGACGCTCCATATCAGGGCCAGAGAGGCAGCGATCCCCACACCGGCCGCACACCCCCGACGCGCCCACCGATGCCACGCCTCGTAGCGAGCCAAACGGATCAGCAGGTCCACGGTCCGGTCGTCTGCAAGATTAGGCGCCTGGGAACGGGCCTCGGCGTCGATCTGATCCGCTAGCGTCTCTAGGGCTACGCCGAGCCGCTCGGCCCGAGCGGCCGAATCCCGACACGACGGACAGGTGTCCAGGTGGCCGGTCGACACGGCATCGACCGAGCCACCCGTTCGACCGGAGGACACGAGCGCATCCCAACAAGCCGAACAGTCTTGATGCTTGCCGGCAGATTCTCGGTCGGTTGTCATCGAAAATCCTGCATCACTCAAGGGACGAGCCGCATGGCCAGTTCGCGTCTCGCCCGATAGAGGCGGTCGTTCACGACTTGGGCGGAAGTCCCTAACACCTCCGCCGCCTGCTGCGGGGACAGACCCAGCAGATCCCGCAATACGACGACCTCCCGCCACGTCGGCCGAAGCCGACGGATCTCCTCCCGAAGTCGATCGACGCCCTCCTGGCGGATGGCTCTGGCGTCTGCCCCTTGGCCTGTCCCAGCCAACGGCGCGATGCCGGGCGGACCGGCCAATCTAAGCCACCGACGCGTTCGCCGCCGCCGCGCCCGATCCCGCACAAGGTTCAGCGCCGTCCGGTACAACCAGGGACGCAGCGATGCAGGAGGCGAGAGTTCCGGAAGGTGTTGAATCAGTCGTAGAAACACCTCCTGACACAGATCCTCCACCTCGTGCCGATCGTCCCAGAGACCCAGCACGAGCCGCCGGACAGCCAACTCATGACGGCGAACCAGCTCGACCAGGGCCCCGCGGTCACCGGCCTGGTACCGGCGCACATAGACATCGTCAGACTCTGGGGCCTCGTCCTTCCCCGGCCCAGGGTGGAACGCATGACCCGAGCTGGCATGATCCGGTGGCATATCGACCTGGATCACCATAGTAAACGCAAATGCCCCATCTCGATCGGTCAGATTCTGTCGATTCTCGTAAGGTTTCGGCACGGGCTTGGCGACCGGGTGGCTGATCTGGGCGGCGTTTCCGGACACCAAACCGTCGGCTTGACACTGCCACAATGGCAGTTTGGGAACACGAAGCCATCGTAAAGTATTATATAGAAGAACCTTGTGACCAAGTGGCCCTGGAACACCGATTGCATGTTTCCGGATTGACCGAGGAGACCATGCCATGACGATCGACAAATTCACCGTGCGAGCCCAGCAGGCCATCGCCGGGGCCCAGGAGCGGGCCTCCGCGGCAGGGAATCCCGCCGTGACGCCCGTCCATCTGCTCGCGGCGCTCCTGGATGAGCAATCGGGCGGGATCATCACGCCGCTGCTCCAGAAAGTCGGGGCGAACCTCGACCGGATGCGTGAGATCACCGAAATCGAGATCAAACGACTGCCCAGCGCCGCGGGCGGTCAGCTATCGGTCGACCGCGCGTTTCAGCAGGTGCTCGAGCGGGCCCAAGCCGAGGCCGACCACCTCAAGGATCAATTCGTCAGCACCGAACACCTGCTGCTGGCGTTGGCGGACGTCGACGGCGACGCCAAGGAAGTCATGGCCGTCAGCGGCGCGAACCACGACGCGATCTTAACAGCGCTTCGCGCCGTGCGCGGGTCGGCGTCGGTGACCAGCCAGAATCCCGAGGACACCTACCAGTCGCTGGAGCGATACGGGCGCGACCTGGTGGAGATGGCGCGGCGCGGCAAGCTCGACCCCGTCATCGGGCGCGACGAGGAGATCCGCAGATGCATGCAGGTCCTGTCGCGTCGGACCAAGAACAACCCCGTGCTCATCGGCGAGCCCGGTGTGGGCAAGACCGCCATCGTCGAGGGCCTGGCCCAACGGATCGTCGACGGCGACGTGCCGACCGTGCTGAAGGACAAGCGGGTCGTCGCGCTGGACATGGGCGCGCTGATCGCCGGGGCGAAGTACCGGGGCGAGTTCGAGGAGCGCCTCAAGTCCGTCGTCCGTGAGGTCGTCGAGTCGGACGGCCAGGTGATCCTCTTCATCGACGAGCTACACACCGTCGTCGGCGCTGGCCGGGCCGAGGGCGCCGTCGACGCGGGCAACCTGCTCAAGCCGCCCCTGGCCCGCGGGGAACTCCGCTGCATCGGCGCGACCACGCTCGATGAGTACCGCAAGCACGTCGAGAAGGACGCGGCGCTGGAGCGCCGCTTCCAGCCGATCTACGTCGGCGAGCCGACCGTCGAGGACACGATCGCCATCCTGCGCGGCCTGAAGCCGCGGTACGACGCCCACCACGGGGTCCGCATTCAGGACAGCGCGCTGGTGTCGGCGGCGGCGTTGAGCCATCGGTACATCAGCGACCGGTTCCTGCCGGACAAGGCCATCGACCTGATCGATGAGGCGGCCAGCCGGCTGCGGATCGAGAACGACTCGATGCCGGGCGAGCTGGACGAGCTGCGGCGGAAGATCATGCAGCTCGAGATCGAGCGCGAGGCCCTCAAGAAGGAAAAGGACCCGGCCAGCCGCGAGCAACTCGAGCGGCTGGAGCGTCACCTGGCCGAGCTGCAGGAACAGAACGGCGCCCTGACCGCGCGCTGGGAGAACGAGAAGGGGCTGCTCGATGCCATCAAGCACGTTCGCGAACAGATCGACGCTAAACAGAACGACCTGGCCGCTGCCCAACGCGAGGGCAACTGGGAGCGCGCAGCCCGCATCCAGTACGGCGAGCAGGCCGATCTTGAAAGACAGCTCGCCGACAGTGAGCGTCGTCTGGCCGAGACGACGGCCGACGGACGCGGGCTCGTTCACGAAGAGGTCACCCCCGAGCAGGTCGCTGAGGTGGTCAGTAAGTGGACGGGCGTCCCGGTCTCACGGATGCTCGAGGGCGAGCGCGAGAAGCTGATGCACATGGAAGGGCGGCTGCACGACCGCGTCGTCGGTCAGGACGAAGCCGTCCTGGCGGTCAGCGACGCCGTCCGGCGGAGTCGGGCCGGGCTGGGTGATGCCAACCGTCCGATGGGCAGCTTCCTGTTCCTCGGCCCGACGGGCGTGGGCAAGACCGAGTTGTGCAAGGCGTTGGCGGAGTTTATGTTTGACGACGAAGCCGCCTTCGTGCGGATCGACATGAGCGAGTTCATGGAGCAACACTCTGTTGCCCGGCTGATCGGTGCGCCGCCGGGCTACGTCGGCTACGAAGAAGGCGGCCGGCTGACCGAAGCCGTCCACCGCAGGCCCTACTGCGTGATCCTGCTGGACGAGATCGAGAAGGCCCACCGCGACGTCTTCAACGTCCTGCTCCAGGTCCTCGACGATGGCCGGCTGACGGACGGTCATGGGCGGACGGTCGATTTCCGCAACACCCTCGTCGTGATGACCAGCAACTTGGGCAGCGACCGCATCCAGGAGATGAGCGAGGCCGGCGCCGACGAGGCGCAGATCGAAGCCCAGGTCCGCGACGTACTGAAGCGCCACTTCCGCCCCGAGTTTCTCAACCGGGTCGACGAGACGGTCATCTTCCATCGCCTGACCCGCGAGGACCTGGCCGGCATCGTCGAGATCCAGCTCGGATACTTGCGCGGCAAGCTGGCCGAAAGGAAAATGCTGCTTCAGATCACCGACGCTGCGACGCAACGACTGGCCAACGATGGCTACGACCCGGTGTACGGCGCCCGGCCGCTGAAGCGCCTGATCCAGCAGCAGATCGAGAACCCGCTGGCCAAACGGATCCTCGCCGGCGAGTACGCCGAAGGTGACGTGATCGCCATCGACGCCAGCGGAGAGGGCTTCACCTTCACCCGGGCCGAGGCGGTGCTGGAAGGGGAGCTGGTCGAATAGACTCTCTTCGAGCCGAAGCCCGCGTCGTCCTCAAGGCACGCTTTTGCCAGACTTGGGCAACTTGGCAGTTTTGTTGAGTACGATGGCCTTCTGTTCCTCGGCGCCCTTGGCAACGCTCCAGAACCAGGGCCCGCTGGGATCGAAGCATTGGGCACCAACGTAGTTCTTCAGGATTTCCTCATAGCACCGAACTGCTTGATCGTAACACTTGCGGGCCTGCTTCACGCCATCGTCTGACCGATCGGTCAGCCCATCGGCTTCTTCCTGGTACGACTGCCCCATAATGAACCAGCATGTTCCCACGTCATACAGCGCCCAGAACTGCTCGAAGAACTTCTTCGCCTGATTCAGTGAGGGTGGTAGCTTCGGGAGCACCTCAGGGTACTTCTGGTTGTGCAGGACTTGCTGCTGCTTGGCGACATGCTGAAACTCCTCAATGCAAGCCGTTGCCAACATCCGCGCCATCTCGAGCTTCTTCTTGTTCAGATACCGCCACGCCAATGCCGTGTAGCCCGCTGAGTCCTCGGGGAAGACAGCGGAATCCCGCTCTGCCGCCAAGCGACACCCCAATTGGCACTTAGGCCTAACCCTTATCGTTGCCCCTATGCGCGGATCATCCCACTTCGCGTTTGGGTATTCGGTGATGACTTTCGAGAATAGGCTTTGGGCCCCGGCGAATTCACCCGTGCGTCGTAGGGCATCTGCTTTCAGGAAGAGACAAGTCCCAGCAGCATTCGGTCCTCGGTCACCACTCGCTAGAAACGCTTCGATGGTCTCCATCAATTCTCCCCACTTCTCCGCTCTCCTGAGTTCCCAGATTCTCGTCATTGTTGCTGCGCCGCCCTCCTTGGCCTTTCCCGCCTCGTCCTTCCCTGCTCGGGGTCTTCGGGCAACACCTTCGCTCGGGCCCAGGTGCCTCGGCGGAGCGCTCGAGGAGCCGTGTCCGGTGCCTGCAGGTCTCGGTTCCGTACATCCGGAACACGCCAAGAACGCCGCCGACGCCAAAAGGACTTGGGTTGTTGTTCCACTCATGACGCACCTCATTCCTTGTGTGACCTGTATTGCAGCCCTCACTCAACTGCCCCGTATTCGGAGTCTTGGTCATCTCCTCCGCATCAGGTAAACCTCGATTTCGTTCGTCTCAGACGCGGCCACTGGCGGTAGCTGGGCAATAAAAGACGCCCCCCATTTCTCGACAAAGACCTCACGCGACAACTGCTCGAGCTTGCCGATCTCCGGCAACGAAGTAAGGAGTTCGCGGACCTCCGCGGCCTTCGATTTGACGTCCGGAGTGTATGTGATGACGTTGAAGGCAAGCCCTCCTGCCCCAGGCGCCTTGACAGTACGGGGCGGCGAGGGAAGTACGGCTTGAACCGGGGATAGGAACTTCTCCGCTCTGGCAATATCCATCGCGGAGGCCTTGAAGCCAACTCGAGTTAGCTTCTCCGCCGCTTTTGCGCCCAGATCTCCCACGCCCTCTTTGAAGTAAACGGCAACACGGTACTGGGCGTTCTCCGCAAAGCGTTGCTGGGCCGTGAGCGCCGCTGTCTGGATCTGGGCGACTTGTTCCCGGTACGCGGCAAGGACTTGAGGACTGGCTCTTCCTTGCCCCACGACATCTTCCATCAGTTCCTCCGTACGGGCCAATCGCCTAGCAAGGTCTTCCATCTTCCTGTCAGAACTGGCCCTCAGATTGGCGCTCTCGGCAGCAAGCGCTTGCTGCAAGGCCAAGTACATCGCGTCCACCTCAGTAGCCTTCTGCCGAAGCGCGGCGAGGGTCTTGCCGTATTCCTCAGCCTGCTTCTGCGCCTCCTCTGTAGCGCCCTTCGCTCTTTGCGCACAGCTTTTCGCGAGTACGCCCGCCCTGACACAGTCCGCCGCGTCCGCCCTGGCCTCGTCCAACCTCGGCTTGACCTGATGGTCGAGTATCTCACCCACACGCTCGCGCACCGTCTCACGGATCACCCCTCTGATGAGCACCGATCCACCAAGGAGGCTAACCACCGACAAGACCAGGAACAGCCACCAAAATCGCTTTGTCCCCCAGCGCCACAGCTCGGCCTTGGATTCGTCGAGCAGTTGGGTCCGAACCAAGGGATACTCCCAGGTTGGGGAGAGGCGTATCGTGTGCTGCAGGTGCGAGGAAGGGTTGCCTGATGCCAGAGCGGGGGAAGTCTCGGGTTGCGTCTCTTGGTGGTTCTGATCATCATCACTTCCTGGTGGCATTGCGAATGTCCTTAGCGAGCCAGGCGATCCAAGCCGACAGTAATGGGCTGGCTCGTTCTGTGCACAGTGGCCATCCAGAGCAGCTTCTTAGGACACGATACATTGGAAATCTAGGAGACCTGGCGCCACATGTCAACCCGCTGGTGTGGGATTGTTGCGCGCCGTCGTCGCAGCCCGTCCTGGTGCCAGGCGTTGTCGCCATGCCCCCCAAGATTGAGGGGGCATGGCGACCTTGGCCGTTCCCGGCAAGACAAGCCCGCCGTCATCGTGCTGACGCAGCTCAAGTGCCGGTCGCCAGCAGTCCGCGCGCAACCATGCCGTTGCACATCACCGACGCGAGGTGACAGCACTTGGCGGGCAAGGGCTACGCCCCGCCTACGGCACCGGGTCGCTAGAGCGCCTGATCCAGGAACGGTTCGAGAATCCCCTGGCCAAGCACATCCTCGGCGACCGCGACGCCATCGAGATCGACGCCAAAGGCGAGACCCACACATTCACCAAGACCCAGGCAGTGCTGGAGGCCGAGCTGGTAAAATAAGCTAGCCTGAAGAGGGGGAGCGATAGCCATGAGATACGCGGTGGTCATTGAGAAGGGGCCGGCAAGCTACGGGGCCTATGTTCCCGACCCGCCGGGCTGCGTGGCCGTGGGTGAGACGGAGACCGAAGTCGAACGCCTCATCAAGGAAGCGATCGCGTTCCATCTCGACGGGATGAAACAGGACGGCGAGCCGATCCCTGAGCCTTCCTGCAAGGTTGAATACTTGGAAGTGCCAGCCCCTGCTTGACCGGCGCCGCGATCATGTGTCAAGTTACCCCAACCTGTTGAAGCACGCCCGGGCTGAGGCGCTATCGAGCGGAACCCAACGCCGTCCGAGGAACGTAATATGCGCGCGGAAGTCCGAACTGCACTGAAGACGGCAGGACGATCGCTGCTCTTCGCTGTCGGCGGTTGCGCGGGGATCTGGCTCGCGCTCGAGATGAAGACGTACGCCGACGCATCGGGCGCGAAGGTTGTCGCGTATCTGGCCCTTCCGCTTCTGGCAGCGGGTATGGGCGCAGGTCTGGTGGGAACCGCAGGGGTTGTGGCCTCCTTCCTTGATCTGCTGATGGGCCACCAAGACGATCGTTCGCCCGGCAGCAGCGATCGAGACGGCATTGTCCTTCGCCGGCGGAGGCGACGGTGGCTTCTGGTGTATGGGCTGTTCCTTCCGCTCGCCGCGACACTGATTGCCTCGGTGGCCATCACGTACCTGGCGCGGGAGGGATTGACGTCGCCGAACCTATCGCTGTGGAAACTCATCCTCGTGGCTGCAGGATGCATGTTCGCCGTCGTTTGGGGGCCCGCCGCCGTGCTGTATCTCATGTCGGCCTTGGCTCGGCGCACGAGCAAACGCGCCGCATCTCCTCCGGCCAAGCGATCTGACGAAGGGCCGGAGGCGTAGTCCCGTCCCTCCCGACTCTGATCTGCTGCCTGCCAAGATGATCATCCGATCGGGCGAAAATATCTACGATTCCCCGACGATGGGTGGTTGACTCGCCTCCGAGCGGGTATCCTATCGGACGGAGGGCCACGTCCGTCCGCAGGTGGGGGCCCGACGCAGGGCCCTGTCGTCCGGTGGGCCGGGCGTGGGGAGGCGCGGTGATTGATTTGGTGTCTTGATTGCCAAGGGTCCGATAACTGATAGGGGCAAGTCTTCCGGGCGCTGCTGGATCCGGACGTCTTGCTCGTTGAAGGAAGGGGTATCGGCAGCCGGGGGAATCACTTGCCGACGTTGGCAGCGTCCAGAAAAGGAGTTCTGCAATGAACGGACGGGCGACACGTGCGCACGAACGCTACAAGGATGACCGACGAGTGTGTCGGGCAACGCTCGAGGATCAATCAGGCGGCTCGATCGAGCTCAGCGTCATCGACATGAGCGCAGGTGGGGCCGCGCTGTGCGGCGTGGGAGACACATCACATGCGCCTCGGGCATCCAGCAAGCCGCTCACGAAGGGCCGCATCAAGTTCGCCGTGCCCTCGACGGGGAAGCGCAAGACGACCAAGACGATCGACGTGGGCACGTACGAGGTCGTCCGCGAATGGTCGCGTGGGCTCGGCAGTGACGCGGGCATCGCCGTGATGTTTCCCAAGGCCCGCCGCGGATGGGTGAGCCTGTTCGACGACCATCGGTTCCTGACCTCACTTCAGTAGACCGACCCCGGACAACGTCCGACGGCGTGCTGCGCGGGCGCACGTGTCTAGCCTGCTGCGGGGGGGGCGCATCCACGCAGCGCGTGGACAACATGCCCACGAGATGACAAACTGGGCCCTCGCTCTTGAGGGAGACGAGCAATGAACGCCCAACTCCTGTTGGCGACGCTGGTCGTGGGTCTTGGGTATTCGGCGATCATGGCGGCCGGGCCTATTGACATTGGCTCTCGGCGAGAGCTGTTCGTCGACGACACCTTGATCGAGAAGCTAAACGGCGCGGAGCTGAGACTGCATCCTCCGACGCCGCGTGACGTGGCCATCGTGCACGACAAGCCGTGGGAGGGCAACGGCTGCTGTTATGTCACGGTGTTCAAGGACGGGGATCGATACCGCATGTACTACCGCGGCGCGCACGGCGTCTACAAGCCAGACAAGTGCGTGTCGACACACATGCAGGTCGCCTGCTACGCCGAGAGCAAAGACGGCATCCACTGGACCAAGCCGGAGCTCGGTCTGTTCGAGTTTGAGGGGTCCAAGAAGAACAACATCATCCTGACCGAGAAGGAAAACCGGCACGCCCCGCACAACTTCTGCCCGTTCCTGGACACAAGGCCGGGCGTCGCCCCGGACGAACGGTACAAAGCGCTGGGCGGGGTGACGGGCGGGACGTTCGCGTTCGTCTCGGCGGACGGCCTTCGGTGGAAGCAGCTCGGGGACAAGCCCATCATCACCAAAGGCGCGTTCGACTCGCAGAACCTGGCGTTCTGGGATTCGGTGCGGGGCGAGTACCGGGCCTACGTCCGCGACTTCCGGAACGGTCGCGACATCAGGACCGCCACGTCGAAGGACTTTCGAACCTGGACCGACCCGGTTTGGCTGGCGTACTCGCCGGCGCGGGGCGCGGAGCTCTACACCAACCAGATCATCCCCTACTACCGGGCGCCGCACGTCTTTCTGGGCTTTCCGACGCGGTACATCGATCGCGGTTGGTCGGAGTCCATGAGGGCGCTGCCCCAGCTCGAGTACCGCAAGCTCCGGGCCAGCAGCTCGCGGCGAGAAGGCACGGCGTTGACGGACGGGATGTTCATGACCAGCCGTGACGGCCTGCATTTCCACGTCTGGGCGGAATCGTTCATCCGCCCCGGGTTAAGATCCAAGGACAACTGGTTCTACGGGGACAACTACCAGAACTGGGGATTGGTCGAGACGAAGTCCGACATCGATGGCGCGGCCGACGAGCTGTCGATCTACGTCCTCGAGAGCGCTGCGCAGGGGGACACGTGCTGGCACCGCCGCTTCACGATCCGCATCGACGGATTCGTCTCGGTGCACGCGCCGATGAGCGGAGGCGAGCTTGTCACCAAGCCCCTGGTCTTCCAGGGGAGCAAGCTGGCGATGAATTTCGCCACTTCGGCCGCCGGCAGCATCCGTGTGGAGATCCAAGACGCCATCGGCCGGCCCATCGACGGCCTCGCGCTGGCCAACTGTCCGGAGGTCTTCGGCGACGCACTGGATCGGGCAGTCCAATGGAAGCCGACGCGGGACCTTACTGACATCGCAGGCAGGCCGGTGCGGCTGCGGTTTGTGCTGAAGGATGCGGACCTGTATGCAATCCGGTTCGAGGAGTAGGCAGGGGAAACGAGCAGAGGACCCGTCGTGTTGATTCGGAAGGAGTTGCCATGAAGCATGTGACCCGACGGGATCTGCTGTGTCATTCCGGCCTGGCGACGGCAACCGGCTTGGGGTTGCCGCTGGCGCGCTCCGCCGCCTCGGAAGGCCCCGCTAATCAAGGTCGAAAGCTGAAGATCGTCGTGGTCGGCGGTCATCCGGACGACCCTGAGAGCGGCTGCGGCGGCACGATCGCCCGATACGCCGATGAGGGCCATGACGTCGTCAACCTGTACCTGACACGAGGTGAAGCGGGAATTCGCGGCAAGAAGCATGAAGAGGCCGCGCGGATCCGCAGCACCGAGGCCGACAAGGCGTGCCGCATCCTCAAGGCCAGGCCACGTTTCGCCGGTCAGATCGACGGGGCCACCGAAGTCAACCGACAACGTTACGATGCCTTCTGGGAGCTGATGCAGGAAGAAAAGCCCGACCTGGTCTTCACGCACTGGCCCATCGACGCGCATCGCGACCACCGCGTCGCCTCGCTGCTCGTCTACGACACCTGGCTGCGGTCTGACAGGAGGTTCGCGCTGTACTACTACGAGGTGATGTCGGGCCTTCAGACGCAGCACTTCTGGCCCACCGACTACGTGGACATCACACAGACCGAGGCCCGCAAGCGCGCCGCCTGTTTTGCCCACGCCAGCCAGAAGCCCGAGGGATTCTACGGGTATCACGAGCCGATGAACGTCTTTCGCGGCCTGGAGTGCGGGTGCAAGTACGCCGAGGGATTCGCCCGCCATGTGCAAAGCGGGGCCCTCCTCTAACGAACTGGGAGGCATCATGCGTCCAAGTGAGCTGATCGTGCTGAGCGTGCTTGCGGCGACGAGCGCCGTCGCCGGCCCCCGCGACGGCAACTGGTACGAGAGGAGCTTCTACCTACTCCACGAAGACCACCACACGCAGGGGCGATTCGAGGTCGGTCGCGACGCCGACCCCAAGCAGACGGGCAAGCTGGTCGCGCTGTCCAGCCCCGACGTCGTCCAGATCCATGCCAAGGGCAATCCGGGTTGGACCACGTATCCCACGAAGATCGGCCACGCGCCGCCGAAGCTCGTCCGCGACGTGCTCGCCGTCTGGCGCGACCTGGCCCGCGACGCCGACTGCCCCTTCTCGGTCTACTACAACATCGGCCGGGACGGCGAAATCATGAAACGCCGCCCTCCCTGGAACCGGGTCCGCGCCGACGGCAAACCCGTCGACCGCGCCCTGTGCTACCACTCGGGCGTTGCGGAGGAGTACCTCTGGCCGATGGTCCGCGAGATCATGGCGGGCTATCGCCCGGCGGGGTTCTGGTTTGACGGCTCGTGCTTCACGGTGCAGGTCTGCTACTGCGAGAAATGTCGCCAGCGGTTCAAGCGCGAGCATGATCTTGACCCGCCCAAGGGCCCGGACGAGCCAGGCTGGCAGGCCTACCAGGAGATGCATCGCCAGATCTACCGCGAGTTCGTGCACGCAACGGCGAAGATGATCCACCACATCGACCCGAAGTGCCTCGTCGCCGTCAACTGGGCCTATTCCTTGCGGATGCCCGAGAGGCCCGATCCGGAGATCGACTATCTCACGGGCGACATCGGCAACCGGGTGGAAGGGTTGTCGGCCGAGGCACACTGGTACGACGCCCAGGGCCTGCCCTTCGATCTGATGACGCAGATCTGCACGATGCATGAAACCGCAGCGGGGGGGCGACCAACCCGGCGGATGGCGCCCAAGCCTCGCGCGCAGATCGAGCAGGAGATAGCCGTCATCATCGCCAACGGCGGGCGGTACTTCGCGTGGGACAACCCGACGGCCGAGAGCGGCCTGGTGCCCGAACGGCTCGAGTACCTCGGGCGCGTCGTCGCCCCGTTCTTGCGAGCGCGGCAAGCGTGGTGCCTCGGGTCGAAGCGCGTGCCCGACGTCTCGCTGCTGAACAGCGCGGCCGCCCACTACGCGATCGCCGAGCAATCGAGGGTATGCTTCTCGAAGCGCAACAACCGCATCGAGGGCGCCGCCGACGCCCTCGCCCGGCTGCACCTCAACTACGAGATGGTCCCGGACTGGCGGCTACGGGCGCAAGACATTCGAAGCCCACTGCTGATCGTCGCACACCCCAAGGTCCTGACGCGCCAGACCGTCACCGACCTGATCGCGCACGTGCAGGCGGGCGGCGACCTCTTGATGACCGGCATGGGCCCGACGCGTGATAAGCGGTTACCCGCAATCCTTGGCCTCGCCGACATCGTGGGACCCCAAGGGCCCGAGCCGCTCGTCTCGAAGGTCACCGATGTCCCTTTGAAGTTCGACCACTGGCTGTTCCGCTCGAGATGCGCAACCGCAGAACCGATCATCAGTGTCAAGGATGCGCAGGGGCGGACGTACCCGCTCCTGACCCGACACAGGCTCGGCAAGGGATCCGTGTGGTACGTCGCTATCCCGCTCTTCGCGCACCGTGGCAAGCAGGCTGCACCGGATACGCTTCCACGGGCCGTGTTCGACCAAGTCCTGCCGCCGTCGAGAAGACTTGTCACAACGAGCGCCGCCGACAGCGTGGAAGTGGTCCTGCGACGGAAGGGGAATGCCTACGTCCTGCACCTGGTCAACTTGGCCGCGGGCTCGCGCGAGGTCATCAAGACGCAACGACGACGGTTCACGAAGATCACCCAGTTGCCGTCCGTGCACCCGTGTCACGTGTCGATCCGTCTGCCGGCCAAGCCAACATCCATACACCTCCAGCCCGGCGCGAAGGCCCTGCAGGGGTGGCGATTCGAAGGCGGTCGGCTAAAGGCCGACCTACCCGCTTTCGACGTCCACCAGATGGTCGTGGTGCAAACCGCGAAGGAAGATCGCCAAGGCACTTGACCCGCCTGGCAGGAATCCCACAAAGCGACGATCGGATGGGCGTTCCGCGTTGTCAGGCCTCCCCGGCATCGTATAATTCAGTAGGCAGGGGCGACAGCACGTCTCGGCAGTTTCGAGCGGATGCGAGACTGAGCAGACCGATCGGGGATCGGTGGCCCTTCGGGAGCGACTGACCTCGGCGGGGAGACCCATGCAGACCATTCGTGCAGCTAGACGACGCAGACGGGTCCCCACAGCCGACGCGCACGGGAACATGTGCCGCTTTCGCCACACGAGAGGCTTCACGCTGATCGAGTTGCTGGTCGTGGTGGCCATCATTGCCCTGCTCATCTCGATTCTGCTGCCGTCACTGGGTCGGGCGCGGGCCCAGGCGCGAGCCACGATGTGTGCGTCGCGGATCAGCCAACTGGTCAAGGCCATCTTCCTGTATGCAGACGACTACGGCGGGACGCCGCCCTTCATGGGCCGGGGCTGGGAGAACGCCGATGATCCCGGGCAGGACGGCCTGATCTGGCCGAAGTTCCAGGGCGTCACGACCACCGTCCGCGATTGGAAGTACTTCGAGAACTGGATCATGCCCAACATGCCAGACTACTGGACGCTGGCCGAGATCGATTGGCCGCCGGAGGCGGAGGTTCGCAACGGCAGCCTGTTTCGTTACACGCGGTTCGAATCGGTGTACCTCTGTCCGGACTTCGAGCGGGTCTCCGACCCCAGCAAGAGCCAGAACACCTTCAACTACACCCGGACGCTGCTCGGACGGAAGTGGTACCACCAGAACGATCCGGAGGGTCAGGAGGGGTCTCCGTGGTACTTCGGCAATTGGGCCGGAGCGGCCGGTCCGATCATGCAGATCGGTCAAATCTACTCGCCGTCCCGCCTGCACATGCTCTTCGGCGAGCGATGGAACCGTCACTGCGCCGCGCCGCCCGAGGAGATGTCCCCGCCGGCCCCCGTCGGCAAGGGCTTCCTGGACGGCATGATCACCGGACAGTGGATGGTGGCCGACCCGATGCTGGGCTTGCTCGGCAACGAGATCGGCCAGTACCACGGGCAGAAGATGGGTTCGCAGGTCGCCCCTGTGGAGGTCCGCGAGTTCATCGAACACATCAAGCGTGCGAACTCAGCCTTCTACGACGGCCACGTCGCGCTCGAGCTGGACCCGCTGCCGGATCGATTGGCCGATCTCGACTGGGGCTTCGTCAGTGCGGGCCACGCAGCCCTCGCCTTCGTCGACTGGACACTGGGACACATCTTCGCCCAGCGCGGGCCGACCGAGGTCAAAGTCACGCTCGATTTCCCGTAGCGTGCGTCCCCCGTCGCCGCCGGTCTGTCCTCTCCGATCCGACCGTCCTTGACCGTGTTGCACACATTGGGGCGCTTCCTCGGCCACCCATGCGGATTATAGTGGTTGGCGGTGTGGTTCTCTTCGTCGTACAATAGGATAAGAAGTTCCCAGTAGGTACACACTGTATGCGTTTCGAACGGTCCACGGCGCGGTCGCTCGGGAGGAGCAACAGGCCGCGCACGCGTCCGCCGGGCGCCCTGTTGGGGACCCGGGGCAAGAGTTGAAGGCCCATGTGCCATCCCCGACGTGAAACACAGCCCAGGCCAAGAGGTGTCGTCGAACAGCGTCGGCCGGCTGTCCTGACGGGTCGTCGTCCGGGCACCGTCCGCGGATTCACGCTGATCGAACTGCTGGTCGTGGTGGCCATCATCGCTCTGCTCATCGCGATGCTGCTGCCGTCGCTGAACCGCGCCCGCGCCCAGGCGCGGACGACGCAATGCGCGACGCGGATCTACCAGCTGTGCCTGGCGGTGCTGATGTACGCCGACGACTATGGCGAGACATTGCCGTTCCTGGGGCGGGGGTGGGAAGACGCGGATGATCCGGGGCAGGACCCGCGGGTCTGGCCCAAGTTCGCGGGCGCGACCACGACGGTCGGCGACTGGAAGCGCTATGAGAACTGGCTGATGCCGAACATGCCCGACTACTGGTTGCTGCCCCAAGCCGACTGGCCCGATCACGCTGAAGTCCGCAATGGCAGCCTCTTTAGCTACACCCGGTTTGAGTCACTCTACCGCTGTCCGGAGTTCGAGCGGATCGCCGACCCGCGGAAGTCCCAGAACGCCTTCAACTACACCAGAACGAAGCTCGGGCGAAAGTGGTACCACAAGAACGACCCGGAAGCGCAGCCGGGGTCGCCCTGGTACATCGGCAACTGGGCAGGCAACGCCGGCCCCGTCATCAGGACGAACCAGGTGTACGCCCCCTCCCAACTCCACATGCTGTTCGGGGAACGATGGGACCGTCACTGCGCCGCGGCGCCCCAGGACTTCTCGCCGCCGGCCCCGTGCGGACAAGGCCTGCTCGAGGGGGAGATCTACGGGACGTGGATGGCGGCCGATCCGATGCTCGGCATGATCGGGAACGAACTCGGGCAGTACCACGCGCCGAAGGTCCCTTCGGAAATCGCCATCCCCGAACTGCGAGAGCAGATGCCCCCCATCAAGCGGAGCAGCGTAGCCTTCTTCGACGGGCACGCCGGGCTCGAGGCAGACCCGATGCCGGATCGCAACGCCGATCCCGAATACGGGATCAATGCGATCCAGCTGTTGGTGTACTTCATGGAATGGACGAAAGGACACATCTTCGCCCAGCGCGGGCCGACAGACATCGAGATAGACTCCCCCCTCTAAGCACGACCTGTGCCACACCCGGATTGGGTCGCCGGATGAAACGTCACGCGAAGACTATTGCGGTTGGCGGGCTCGACGCTATGTCCGTATAATCAATTATGGTGGTCCCGCGACAACAAGGTATGATCGTCACCAACGATCGAGCGCACAGTGGGTACGGAAGGGGAACGAAACGACCGCGCCCAGGCCTGGGGGGCCAGCCTGGAGGCTACCCCTAGAGATCGATGCCCATGTGTACCGATTGTGCTGCACGGCGATACGACACACGACGTCCCGCGGCGCGGCGCCGCTTGCCGAAGGGCACGCGCAGGGAGGCGGGTTTCACGCTGATCGAGCTCCTCGTCGTCGTGGCCATCATTGCGTTGCTCATCTCCATCCTGCTCCCGTCGCTGAGCCAAGCCCGCGACCAGGCGCGGGCGTCGGTGTGCGCATCGCGGATCAGTCAACTGTGTCGGGCCTTGCTTCTGTACGCGGATGACAACAACGAGACCCCGCCGTTCATGGGCCGGGGTTGGGAAGACGCCGATGATGCCGGCCAGGACGACCTGATCTGGCCGCTGCTGCCGGGCGTGACGACGACCGTCCGCCAGTGGAAGTTCTTCGAAGACTGGATCATGCCCAACATGCCCGATTACTGGACGCTGACCCAAGACGAGTGGCCCGAATACGCCAAGGTCAGCAACGGGCGGCTGTTCAGTTACGCGCGGTTCGACGCGCTGTACCGCTGTCCGGGGTTCGAGCGGGTGGCCGACCCGCGCAAGTCGCAGAACGCATTCAACTACACGCGGTCGCTCCTGGGTCGCAAGTGGTTCCACAAGAACGATCCTGAAGGAAAGGAACACTCCCCGTGGTACTCCGGTAGTTGGGCGGGGGCCGCCGGGCCGATCCTCCGGGTCAGCCAAGTCTACGCCCCCTCTCGGCTGCAAATCATCTTCGGGGAGCGGTGGGAGCGTCACTGCGCCGCGGCGCCCGATGAGTTCTCGCCGCCCGCGCCTGCCGGGAGCGGAATGATCGAGGGGATGATCTACGCACAGTGGATGGTGGCCGATCCGATCCTCTGCCTGTTCGGAGACGAGATCGGTCAGTATCACGGGGCGAAGATGTCCTCGCAAATCGCGCCCGAGGAGATCCGCGACCAGATCCAGAAGGTCCAGCGCGAAAACGCGGCCTTCTACGACGGCCACGCGGCGCTGGAGCTGGACCCCCTGCCCGGCCGGCACGTCGATCCGGAATGGGGGTTCTTCGAAGCCGTCGAGCTTGCCACCAAGTTCATCGACTGGGGCCTGGGACACATTTTCTCCCAGCGAGGCCCTTCGGATGTCTCGGTCGACTCGCCGTTCTGAGCCCGAGCTCAAACGGCGCGTCGCGTGCCATCGGCGAGTAAATGCGATCCGCTCGGGGGGATCGATCCTGCTACTTGATCGCGTGCTTGTGCTGCGCGAAGGCGGCGAAGCGCCGCTCGATGTGGTCCGGGGTCGGCACACCGTCATGGACGTACAGCGCGTAGAGCAAGCGAAGCTGCTCGCCCGCGGGCAGCTTGTACGGACCGTTGAAGCTGAACGACGCCCCCATCCAGCCGTCGTTGCGGACGTGGAAGACCGACGGGTGGTTGGGGTTGGTCGGGTGGTCCATCAGCGTCATGCCGTTGGACCGATCGGCCGTGACCCGACCAGCGTAGTCGACCCATCGAGCGGGCTTCCAGAAGACAGCCTTCTCGTTGACGGCGCCGGCGCTGTTTCGGATCGTGCCGCCGCCGTCGTTGACGTCCATCGTCTTGGCGACACGGGCGGCGAAGATGCCGAACGGGGTCTTGCCGAACGTGACGTCCCCCGACGCGGGCGCGATCAGCAACTCGACGATCAGCATCCATTCGTCGTTCGGTAACGGGCGGACCGTCATCAGCCGGCGTTCGATCAGCAGGGGCTTGCCGTCCGGCCCCGTCCACGCGTTTCGGACCCGGAGCGACGCCGCCTCCGAACCGTCCTCGAGCTTCTCGATGGCCTGATGCACGACCTTGGCGGGGCCGGGGTCCTCCCAGAAGTTGACGCCGTTGACCTTCTGGTGAGAGATCCAGACGGAGTTGTGGTGGCTGTGGCCCATGGGGTCGTGCGGGTGGCCCATCCGCGTGACGACCCGTCCCGCCGGGCCGATCAGCGGAAACCAGAACGGACGTTCGTGTTGGCGACCGTAGTGATAACGAACCACTTCGACGCCGTCTCGCTGGAAAGAGATCTGGTCGTAGGGCATGGGGACGGCCTGAATGGCCGCGAACGGTGGTGGCTTGGCAGCGGCCTGGGCCGCATCGTCAGCGACCATGAAAGACAACCCTCCTAGAATGACACCTACGGTGGGGTGAATCCGGCGGTTCATGGCCTCAGGGCCTCCTGTCCGGGGCGGACGGCAGGTCGTTGGTGAACGGGATCTGCCAGCGCGCATCTACGCGGTAGCCGTATTCGTCCAGATAGTGCTGACGAGGCCCGAACGGGTCGTTGGTTCGCTCGAGCCATCGCGACAGCTCCCGGTCCAGCCGTGCGCGAAGATCGGCGTGCGCGGGATCGTCGATGAGGTTGTTCATCTGGTCTGGGTCTGCCTGGTTGTCGTACAGCAGCCATGGCCCGTCGAGACGGCGGATATAGGTATGCCGTCGGGTCCGGACGCCCCGCCATTCAGGCATCTCAGGGCACTCGCCGAACGGACAAATGGCGTGCATCAACACGCTCTCCTGTCCGCCGCCACCGAGGTGCCCGGACAGATCAACGCCCTCGACGGTGTCGGGCACGGTCTGGCCCAACAGCCCGAGCAAGGTCGGCATGACGTCCTGACTGCCGATGACGACGTCGCTGCGCGCCCCGCCGCCGAGGGCACCCGGACCGGACATCAATAGCGGCACGAGGACGCTCTCGTCCCAGGGCCACTGCTTTCGCTGAACCCCGTGCGAGCCGAGCATGTCGCCGTGGTCGGACGTAAACACGACGAGTGTCTCGTCGCGGATGCCCAATTGGTCGACGGCGGCGAGCAGCCGACCCAGCTCGCGGTCGAGCGCAGTGATCTGGGCGTAGTAACCGGCCAAATCCGAGAAGTCGGGATCGGGACAGTTCTTGGGCGGCGCAAGTGACCTGTCGTCATACCGGGCCAGCAGGTCGGGCGGAGCCTGTCGGTAGGGATTGTGAGGCGGCCCCCAGGAGAGGAACAGACCGAACGGCCGGTCACGGTCGGCGTTTCGCACGAACTCGATGGCCAAGTCGGTCTGGGCGGTCGCGTCGTAGCCGCGCCAGAAGCGCGGTTCGGCATCGTCGCGATAGTATAGGGAACGATAGTAGTCGTGCGTGCAGTTGCCGACGGCCCAAAAGTCGAATCCCTGCCGCCTCGGGCCCGGCGGGGTGTAACCGGCGCGGTCGGGCCCGTCGAGGTGCCACTTGCCGATGTAGCCCGTCTGGTAGCCAACCCCACGCAGCACGTGGGCAATCGTGGTCTCCTCGGTCGACAACCGCAGATCGTTGAGGAACAGACCGGTGCTCAACGGCCATCGCCCCGTCAACAAGGACGCGCGGTACGGCGTGCAAACCGGCATGGTGGACACGGCATTGGTGAAGACCGTGCCGGTCGCGGCCAGCCGGTCGAGCGAAGGCGTGTCAACGTCGGTGCAGCCCGCATAGCCGGCGCTCCGGGCCCGCATCTGATCGGCGAAGACGAACAGGAGATTCGCAGGGCGCCCTGTAGCCATGCCATGGTTGTAGCGGAACGTCCGGAAGAGGCAAGGCCCTGTCACGAGGTTTGACGAAGACGCCCGATGTCCGGATGATGGCGCCCTCGGCCGCTGGGAGCAGCCACCTTGACCGCACCACCGAACGACAACACGTTGGGGCAGGCCGATGCGGTCGGAAACGCCCGCGCCGAATCGCTGGTTGATCAAGCCGATTGGGGGGAACTGGCAGCGGCAAAGCTGACCGCCCTGTGGGCGTTGAGCGAAGGCGGGTTAGGCGGGATTTTGCACGCCACGCGTCTGCCCTGTCGGGGGATTCTGTTGGCCTCGATTTCGGTGATTTCGATCTGCCTGATATCCCGCGTGAGTCGCAAGCGAACGGCTGCGTTGCGGGCCGTCATGGTCGTCCTGGCGATCAAGGCCGTCTTGGCCCCCCACTCAGTGGGCGGCGCCCACGTCGCCGTGCTAAACCAGGCCCTTCTCGGCACGCTGTGCATGTTGCTGTTCGGCCCCTCGCTGTTGGGATGCGTGATGGTGGGGCTGCTGGGGTTGATTGAAACGAGTCTGCACCATCTGTTCTGGGCGACGTTGCTGGGGGGCATGGATTTCTGGGCGTCACTCGATCAGCTCTTGATCCGTGGGCAAGTCTGGCTGACGGGTCAGGTCGTCATCCCTCAACCCGCTCGCTGGATGGTCGGGCTCTACGTCGGCGTCCATGCCGCGGTCGGGGTCGTGACCGGGGTGATCGCGTGGCGCTTGCCGCGGATGGCCGAACGGATCCTGGCCTCGCGCCCCCCGCCAGCGTCGAATGCCCCGCGCCCGGACGACGCGACGTCAGGCACGCGACGTCGGCCTCGTCGACGGTGGGTACGGATGGGCAAGGGCATCATATTCGTCCTGGCAGTGATCGCGCTGGCCGGACCGGGGTTGGCGGCGGCTGGGCATGGCCCGTGGTACTGGCGGGTCTCGATCGCCGCCCTACGCGTGGTCTGCGTCGTGGCAGTGTTCGTGTTCGTCATCCGGCCGGTGGTCAGTCGTCTGGTCGATTGGCTGCTGCGGCGCGGCCGCAAGCAGTCCCATTTCACGGACACGCTGGCCGCCGTCAGGGCGCTCCAGGGCGAGGTCGCCGATATCTGGCATCGCGCGGCCGGTATGCGCCTCTGGCGGCGAATGCTCCACTGCGTCGGGGTGCTGTTCGCCACGGCGTTGGTGCCAGAGCGAGCCGCCGAGCAACCGCGCGAACCTCCGTAGTGACGCGACCAGGCGCGGCATTGCCCCGCGCCGTCCGTCCGGCTAGAATTGCACTTGATTTCCACGGAGCCTGAGGAGGTCTGCATGGCTGCAACGACAACCGATCAGACCGTCGATTTCGGCCAGGCCGAGGCGGTCCTGCAGGAACTGGGCGAGGTCGCGCCCGGCGATTTGATCCCCCTGCTACAACGAATACAGAATGCCTATGGGTACCTGCCCCGCGAGGTGCTGATGGAGGTCGGTCAACGAACCGGGATTCCCGTCAGCCGAATGTATGGGGTGGCAACGTTCTACGAGCAGTTTCACCTGGAACCGCGGGGTCGGCACACCGTCCGCGTCTGTCGCGGTACGGCGTGTCACGTTCGCGGCGCCCCGGACGTCCTGGCGGCGGTGGAACAGGCGCTGGGGATCGGCGAAGGCGAGTCGACCGAGGACCTCCGGTACACGCTCGAGACGGTGGCGTGCTTGGGGACGTGTTTCCTGGCGCCGGTGATGATGGTGGACAACGACTATCACGGCAAGCTGAACCTGAGCCGGATCCCCAAGATCCTGGACAAGTACGAATAGGATAGACTCGACATGGCTGAACCGACTCCCATCCGATCTGCGGCCGACCTGGCGGCGTTGCGCAATCGTCTGGCCGGTGAGTTCGGACGGTTTGGAAAACGGATTCTGATTTGCTCGACCGGGTGCCGCGCGTTGGGCGCGGCTGATCTAGGCGCCGCGTTTCGCGAGAAGGTGTCCGAAGCCGGGCTAACCGACGAGGTGGCCGTCGTGGAGACGGGCTGCCATGGACTGTGCGCGATGGCGCCCGTCATCGTGATCGAGCCGGCGGACATCGTCTACGGCGGCGTGAAGGTCAAGGACGTCGCCGAGATCGTCGAGAGGACGGTCCGCGGCAACGAGGTCATCGACCGGCTGTGCTATGAGAAGGATGCCGCCTTCGCGCACCTGTCGAGCATTCCTTTTTACAGACACCAGGTCAAGCAGGTGCTGCGGCGGTGTGGCCGGCTCGATCCGAAGCGGATCGACGAAGCCATCGCGCGCGGTGCGTACACGGGCGCGGCCAAGGCCGTGACCGAGATGACGCCCGAGCAGATCATCCAGGAGGTCACCGAGGCGAGGCTGCGCGGTCGCGGCGGGGCGGGGTTCCCAACGGGGATGAAGTGGACGTTCTGCCGTCAGTCGTCCGGCGACGACAAGTACCTGATCTGCAACGCCGACGAGGGCGACCCCGGCGCGTTCATGGATCGGGCCTTGCTGGAGGGAGATCCCCATTCGGTGCTGGAAGGCATGATCGTCGCGGCACGGGCGATCGGGACGAACCACGGGTTCGTCTACGTCCGCGCCGAGTACCCGATCGCGGTCGAACACATCAATCGGGCGGTGGCCGATGCCCGCAAGTACGGCTTGTTGGGCGAGGGCATCCTCGGGACGGACATGAGCTTCGACATCGAGGTCCGCGAAGGCGCCGGTGCATTCGTGTGCGGCGAGGAGACGGCGCTGATCGCGTCGCTGGAGGGCCACCGCGGCATGCCGCGTCCGCGCCCGCCGTTCCCGGCCGTCAGTGGGTACGACGCCAAACCCACGGACATCAACAACGTCGAGACGTTCGCCAACGTGCCGCTGATCATCGAAAACGGCGCGGCTGAATACGCGTCGCGGGGCACGGAGAAGTCGAAGGGGACGAAGATCTTCGCCCTGGCCGGCAAGGTCAACAACACCGGTCTGGTCGAGGTGCCGATGGGTACGACGTTGCGGCAGATCGTCCACGACGTGGGCGGCGGCGTGCCGGCAGGACGAACGTTCAAGGCCGCCCAGACCGGCGGGCCCAGCGGCGGGTGCGTCCCGGCCGAACACCTGGACATGCCCATCGACTACGACAGCCTCCGCGAAGTCGGCGCGATCATGGGATCGGGCGGGCTGATCGTCATGGACGACCGGACCTGCATGGTCGATATCGCACGGTACTTCCTGAGCTTCGTGCAGCAGGAGAGCTGCGGCAAGTGCTCGCCGTGTCGCGTGGGAACGCGGAAGATGCTGGATATCCTCAACCGTATCTGCGAGGGCGACGGCCGGCCGGGTGACGCCGAGGAGCTGGAGCGGATCGGCAACACGATCCTGCGATCGGGCATGTGCGGCTTGGGGTTGACCGCACCGAACCCGGTGCTGTCGACGATTCGATTCTTCCGCGACGAGTACGACGCCCACATCAACGAGAAACGGTGCCCGGCGTGCGTCTGCGAGGCGCTGATCACGGGCTACTGCATCGACCCGGAGACGTGCATCGGCTGTGGAAACTGCATCAAGGCCTGCCCCGCAGACGCGATCGTGGGCAAGAAGAAAGAGCCCCACCAGATCAAGCCCGAGGTGTGCATCCGCTGCGGGGCCTGTTTCGCCGTCTGCCCCACCAGCGCGGTGCTCAAGGAATCAAAGGGCCTCGAAGCGAAGGCGACGGCAGTCTAGGGGAGAAACGTACGGTGCGTCTTGACGCACCATTCAACGGCATCAAGGACGGAAGGTGCGTCGAGACGCACCCTACAGGCTAGGGGATCGCCCCAAGTTCGACGCAAGCCAAGGAGTCCAGTTCTATGGCGGTGACGAAGCCGGTCACGCTGACGATCAATGGCAAGAAGATTGAGGCCGAGGCGGGTCAGACCATCCTCGAGGTCGCACAGGCGAACGGGATCGACATCCCGAACCTCTGCCACGACCCGCGGATCGAGCCCATCGGCGCCTGTCGGATGTGCATCGTGGAGGTCGAGGGGGCCCGGGGGCTTCAGACGGCGTGCACCTACAAGATCCAACCGGACATGGTGGTCCGGACCGAGACCGAGCAGATCCGGCAAACCCGCAAGGACATCCTGGAGTTCATGCTCGCCGAGCACCGCGTCAGTTGCACGACGTGCGACAAGAATGGCGAATGCCGGCTGATGGAGTATGCCTACCAGTACGGGGCCGACGAGGCGAAGTTCGGTGTGTACCAGCCCCCGCCCCCCGAGCCCAATTACACGTCCGAGCACAAGGGCATCGAGTATGACCCGACGAAGTGCATCAAGTGCCAGCGGTGCGTTCGGATCTGCGCTGAGGTGGCGATGGCGGATGCCCTGACGCTCAAGAACCGTGCGTACGACGTGGTGGTGAGCACGGCCTTCGACCTGCCGCTCAACGAGACGACCTGCGAGCATTGCGGGCTGTGCGTGAGCACCTGCCCGACCGGTGCGCTCTACGACAGGCAGGCCAAGGGCAAAGGGATGGTCAAAGATCTGGTCAAGACGCGGACGACCTGCCCGTACTGCGGCGTCGGCTGCCAGATGGACATCAACGTCAATCCCAAGACAGGCAAGATCGTCCGCATCACCAGCGAGACCGGCTGCGTGCCCAACGACGGCAACCTCTGCGTCAAGGGCAAGTTCGGCTACCACTACGTGCACAGCGATGACCGCCTCACCAAGCCGCTGATCCGCAAGAACGGCGAGTTGGTCGAAACGGATTGGGATACGGCCCTGAGCACGATCGGCCAACGACTGGGGGCGATCAAGACCGAACACGGACCGGACGCATTGGCCGTTGTCAGTTCGTGCCGCTGCACCAACGAGGAGAACTTCCTGTTGCAGAAACTCGCGCGTGCAGCCCTGGGCACGAACAACATCGACCAATGCGCCAGTACCTGACACGCGCCCACCGTGGCCGGTCTGGCCACCTCATTCGGCAGCGGCGCGATGACGAACAGCATCGGGGAGATCAAGAACTGCGACGTGATGTTCATCATCGGTTCGAACCCCACCGAGGCGCATCCGATCATCGGTTTGGAGATGAAGAAGGCGCTGAAGCGCGGGGCCAAGCTGATCGTCGCCGATCCGCGCAAGACGTGGATGGCCCAACGTGCCAACATCCATATGCAGCTGGTCAACGGGACCGACAACCTGCTGATCAACGCGATGATGCACACCATCATCAGCGAAGGGCTGGAGGACAAGGACTACGTCGCCGCTCGCACGGAAAACTACGAGGCGCTCAAGGCACACGTGATGACGGTCCGTCCCGAAGACGTGGCCGACCGCGTCGGCGTGCCAGCTGAAGACATTGAGCGGGCGGCCCGGCTGTACGCGACGACGAAGCACGCGGCCATCTTCTACACGCTGGGCATTACCGAGCACATCTGCGGGACCGAGAACGTCCGCAGCCTGGCGAACCTGGCCATGCTGACCGGTCACGTCGGGGTCGAGTCGGCGGGCGTGAACCCGCTGCGCGGGCAGAACAACGTCCAGGGCGGATGCGACATGGGGGCGATGCCGACGGTCTTCCCGGGGTATCAGAAGGTCGTCGACGCCGAGGTCCGCGAGAAGTTCGGAAAGGCGTGGGGCGTCACCATCCCGCCTGAGCCGGGTCTGAAGCTCGCGCAGTTCTTCATCGCTGCGCACGAGGGGACGATCAAGGGGATGTACATCATGGGCGAGGACGTGGTGATGTCCGAGCCCAACAAGAACCACGTCACGAAGAGCCTGCAAAACCTGGATTTCCTGGTGGTGCAGGAGATCTTCATGTCCGAGACGGCCAAGCTGGCCGACGTCGTCCTCCCGGCGGCGTGTTGGGCGGAGAAGGACGGGACGTTCACCAACAGCGAGCGGCGGGTCCAGCGGGTCCGCAAGGCCGTCGACCCGCCGGGCGAGGCGCGGGCGGACTGGGAGATCATCTGTCAGGTCTCGGGCGCCTGCGGCTACGAGGAGAGCTATCCCTCGCCGAAGGAGATCTGGGACGAACTGGCCCATCTGACGCCGAGCATGCACGGCATCTGCTACGATCGGATCGACAAGCTCGGGCTGCAGTGGCCGTGTCCGGATCGGGATCACCCCGGTACGGTGTACCTGCACAAGGACAAGTTTGCCCGCGGGCTGGGCGAGTTCGTCGCGATCGATTTCCGCCCGCCGGCCGAGCTGCCGGACGACGACTACCCGCTCCTGCTGAGCACGGGCCGGACGCTCTATCACTACAACGTGGGCAACATGACCCGCCCGTCGCCGGTCTCGTCCGACAAGCAGCCGGGCAACTTCGTCATGATCCACGCCGACGACGCCGCCAAGCTGGGGGTGTCGAACGGCCAGACCGTTCGCGTCGCGACGCGGCGGGGCGAGGTCGAGGCGTCCGCGGACGTGAACCGGGTCGTCCGCCCTGGCGCGATCTGGATGCCCTTCCACTTCGCAGAGAACGCCGCCAACGAGCTGACCAACGACGCGTTCGACAACATCACCTGGACGGGCGAGTACAAGGTCTGCGCGGCGAGGCTTGAGAAGGTCTAGTGCTCCACGGTGCGACGGACCATCAGAGACGCGATCGTTAGGAAGCGATCAGTAGAAACGTCGACGCGTCGACATGGGTGGGATGTCGAACGGATCGCTTTCTCTCGACTGCTCTAGATTGTCCGTTTCGCTCCCTTACGGTCGCGTCTCTGATCCGTAGGACCCTATGACCGCCGACGAACCCATTCCCATCGAAATGTCCTCTCTCGATTGCCATGCGCTTGGCCCCGAGGGGTTATCCGAGACGCAGCGAGAGCTGATCGCCGAGGAGCCGTTGCTGATCGCCGTGGGCGGCAGCGACGTGGCGACGCTGATGTGCACACCGGGCGACGAGCAAGACCTCGCGCTCGGCTGGTTGATCACCGAAGGAATCATCGCGTCGAAGACCGAGGTGGACCGGATTGACTTCTCGCGTGACGACGCGTGGGGGAACATCGTTCGGGTCATCCCCGCCGAGGGATCAGGCTGGCAGGACCGGCTGACCGCGCATCGCAAGGTGTACAGCTCATGCGGGATCTGCGGTCGTGAGGCGATTCGCGAGGTGTCGTCTTGTATCGCGCCGTTCGACAGACCGCCGGGGCGACTCACGCGAGCGGCCATCCACGGGCTGGCCGAGCTCATGCGGGACCACCAACGGCTGTTCAAGCGAACGGGAGCCGTCCACGCGGCGGCGCTGGCGGCCGTCCGCTCGGGCGGGCTCGTGTCCGAGACGCTGATCGTCAGGGAGGACATCGGCCGGCACAACGCGCTGGACAAGGTCGTGGGCCAAGCGGTCAGACAGGACGCCCCATTGGACAGATGTCTGGTGATGCTGTCAGGACGTCTGAGCTTCGAGATGGTGGCCAAGGCAGCGCGGGCGGGTATCTCCGATCTGACGGCGGTCAGCGCTCCGACCGGCCTGGCGGTCGAACTGGCGAGAGACCTCAACATGCTCCTGGCCGGGTTCGTCCGTGGGGAGTTGGCGACCGTCTACGCGGGCGCCGAGGCGGTGGCCGTCGATGCGTAAGGCGAATCCAGCTATCATCCGGTCACCCAAGTGAGTTTCGACCGCAGCCCATTCAGATGGGTCGGGGGAACCAGCCCGTCGTGCTGCAGCCGACCGACAACGACGCTAGGCGCCACACCAAGCCGTCTGGCGAACGACTCAATGCGGCTCCCAGCGAATTTGGTATCCCTGATGAAGGACTGGTAGTCCTTTGGGGGAATCAACAGGTCCGCAGCAAACCGATCTGCCTCTCTCTCCTCCTGTGTCTTCTTGGTCTTCTTGCCCTCAACGAAGACGGCCCGCTTGCCGTGTTTCAGAATGTGACCCGCCTCATGGAAGAAGCTAAACCAGAAGACGTCATCCCACTTGTAGCGAAGGCTCAACTGGATCAACGCCTTGACAGGCGTTAGCCACTTCGTGGCGCCGTTTGCGTAGGTACCCGGTAGATGGGGCACGAAGACAACTGCCACCCCCGCACCAGCGCAGAGGTGGCAGAGCTGGTGTTGGCTCGATTCGATCCGTTGACGAGTCAGAGACCGGATCTCGCTCAGCCTGTTCGCGAACTCCTTCGCTTCGTAGGGCTTCGTTCGTGTTTGCCGCGCGTCGAGTTCTCCCTTCCGAAGCCAAGCGGCCAGTGCGCACTCCGAAGCCTTGTCCCGCTGCCCCACGCGGAACGCAGCGCCACGAACACCCACACGATCCAGCGAACAGACGCCGAAGAAACTCAGCAATTCGGCGACCCTTGCGGACGTCGACCGCGTCTCCTTCACCCACCCAAGCTTGGCCATCGCGCCGTAAGGAAAGGCCTTCAGATACTTGCTCTGGCTCGCCAGCGCCTCTTCAGACGCCAAGCGCGCCTTCGTCTCCTTGTAGTTCCGCTCGAGGTTGTTCCAGAAGCGCGCTGGGATCCCCAGCACACGCTCGAAGTCGAGAGCTGTCTCGGGCGTGATGGCGGTCTTGCCAGTGATGATCTCACTGATCGTTTTCTCGGGCCGATTGGCGCGCTTGGCCAGCTCAGCCTGCGACATCCCCAGCTCCTCGAGCGTCTCCTTGAGAGTCCAACCCGGTGGCACGGCTAGGTCAGGTCGATACCGCCCCTGCGTCTCACCCATGATAGTCCACCACCTCCAAAATCAGCACCCTGGTTACTCTGCACGGGTCGATGCTGTTTCCGACCATGTAGTCCTCGGGCGATCCCGACGGTCTAAAGACGAGGCGTTTGGGAGGTCTTAGATCGACGGCAAACTGCCCTGCCCTATCGTGCTTCAGCTGATGACACCGCGCCCCCGGTAGCCGGAGTAGGACGTCGAGTGTCTCAGCGGCTTCAATCTCGTTCAATCGTTGCACCAGTCGCCGGGCCGATTCCTGGCCCCACGTACGGCAGGCCTTCTTGAAGTTCTCACAAGACTGCCTGAGCTTGGCTGTTCGGAATTCAATTTCCAACGGCTGGGTCTCCGCATACCTCCGCTCCTTCGGCCCAGAATATCTTAACCCTTTGGGTTAAGATGTCAAGGGAGAATCGAAGCCGACCCATCCTGATGTCCCAATGAGACCGGAACTACGGGCGGGCCTCGTCGCGCAAACGGACAGAAAACCCAGGACGGCGGGAGGCACTCCGGCACATCCCCGAAGGCCAGACGACCCCCTTGGCGCTATCACGAGAGGGCGGTACCTTGGCCCTGCCCTTGTGAAGTGAGGCGTTGTGAGGGAGTGACATCCAATGGAATACCTAGCACCAACCGCGCTGAAGGAGGCGCTGGCGATCCTGCGGAGGCCACGCGGCGGGCCCTGTGTGGTCGCCGGTGGGACGGACGTGCTGCCGCGCGTCGCCACCGGGAAGAGGCGGAGGCCCAAGCAGCTCGTCTCTATCGGCCGCCTGCCTGGCCTGGACAAGATCAGCTTGGCGGCCAAGGGCGTCTTGCGGATCGGGGCCCGGGTAACGCTGGCCGAGGTGGCGGCGTCGAGGCAGGTCGCCCGTCGGCTCCAGGGGCTCATCGAGGCGGCGTCATCCATCGGCTCGGAGCAGATCCGCAACAAGGCGACGCTGGTGGGCAACATCTGTTCGGCCTCGTCAGCGGCCGACGCCATCCCCCCGCTGCTCTGCGCGGACGCCGTGGTCGAGGTGGCCGGCAGCAAGGGCCGACGGCGCGTACCGATCGAGGAACTGATGGCCGGGCCGCGCAAGTTGTCGCTCAAGGCCGGTGAACTCGTGCTGGCGGTTCGAATCCCCAAGCCCAAGGGCAGAATCGGCAGCGTCTATCGCCGACACGGCCCGCGACGAGCAATGGACTGTGCGACGGTGATCGCGGCGGCGCAGGTGACGGCCAGGAAGGGCCAGATCGTCGAGGCGCGGTTGGCGGTAGGAGCGGTTCACGCGGTGCCCGTTCGATGTCCGACGGGCGAGGCGGTCCTGGCAGGCCGTGCCCCAGACGATGACGCGCTGGCCGAGGCGGCCGAGGCGGTGGCCGCCGAGGTCCAACCCATTTCCGACATCCGTGCCTCGGCCGAACACCGGCGGACCATTGTTCGGCGGATCGTGCCGGAAGTCGTTTTGGAGGCCTTCACCCGCGCGGGAGGGACGCGCTGATGAGCAAGCAGATGTTGTCATTCACCGTCAACGGCGTGGCGCGCGAGGTGGCCGTCGAACCCGACGCGCGCCTGTTGGACGTCCTGCGGGATTCGCTGGGTCTGATGGGCACCAAGCACGGGTGTGGCGAAGGCGAGTGCGGGGCGTGCACGGTGCTGCTCGACGGTCGGCCGGTCACGTCGTGCATCACGTTGGCCATGGACGCCGAGGGGCGGAAGGTCACGACAATCGAGGGATTGGCCAGCGAGGACGGTACGCTGCACCCGATTCAGGAAGCCTTCGTCCGGGGCCAGGCGGTCCAATGCGGGTTCTGCACGCCGGGGATGATCCTGAGCGCCAAGGCGCTGCTCGATCGGAGCCCTGATCCGACCGACGCGGAGATCCGCCACGCCCTGTCGGGCAACCTGTGCCGGTGCACTGGGTACACGGGCATCGTGGCTGCCATCAAGGAAGCGGCCGCCGTGATGCGGGGCGACAAGGCGTTCGGGCCGCTGCCCGACTACGGCAGCGAGGTGGTGGGCCAGCCGGTCGAACGGATTGGCGCGCGCGAGCGTGTCCAGGGCAAAGCCGTCTTCACAGCCGACCTGCAACGCCCGGGGATGCTTCACGCAGCCATCCTCCGGAGCCCGCTGCCGCGGGCGCGGATCAAAGCGATCGATACCGCGAAGGCGAAGAAACTCAAGGGCGTGCACGCGGTGCTGGCGGGAACCGACCTGCCCGACAAGCGCTGGGGGCTGCTGTTGAGCGACGAGGTGCTGCTGGCCCGCGATCAGGTTCGTTACGTGGGCGAACGGGTCGCCGTCGTGGCGGCCGAGACGCCCGATGTCGCCCGACGGGCCGTCTCGCTGATCAAGGTCGACTACGAACCGCTGCCGGCGGTGCTGGACATGGAAGAGGCGCTCGAGCCTGGCGCCCCCCAGGTCCATGATCGACCGGAGGAGTACGGACTCGGCTACTTCAATGCGCCCTTGGATCCCCCCAAAGGCAACAGCACGACCAGCATGCTGATCACCGCGGGCGACGTGGAGGCGGGATTCGCCGAAGCCGACGTGGTGGTCGAAGAGGAATACCGCACCATGCCGCAGCACCAGGGCCACATCGAGACGCACGTCGCGCTCGCGCAGCCCGAGCCAGGCGGTCGCGTGACGGTGTACGCCTCGACGCAGGTGCCGTTCACGATACGGCACGCGGTGGCCACGTATCTCGACATCCCGATGAGCAAGGTCCGGGCCGTTGCGATGGAAACGGGCGGCGGCTTCGGGAACAAGGTGCCGATCTTCGTCGAGCCGGTCGCGGCGGCGTTGGCGTTGGCGTGCGGCCGATCAGTGCGTCTGCAGTATTCGCGCCAGGACGAGCTGGTCGATTCGCGTCCTAGAGCGGCCACCATCGCGCGCGTCAAGACGGGGGCGAAGCGAGACGGCACGTTGGTCGCCAGAAGGCTGATGTTCCTGGTGGACAACGGCGCCTACTGCGACTGCGGTCCGCTGACGGCCGGCGCAACGGTCGAGGCGGGGCGCGGGCCCTACCGCATTCCCAACGTCCGCCTCGAGTCGCACTCGGTCTACACCAACAAGTTCAACACCGGTCCGTTTCGTGCCCCGGGGTTCCCGCAGGTCACGTTCGCGCTCGAGTCGCAGATGGACGCGTTGGCCGCCAAGCTCCGGATGGATCCGATCGAACTGCGCCGCAAGAACGCCCTGCGCACGGGGGACACGACGTTCGTGGGCACGACCATCCGGCATGACGTCTTCTACCGATGTCTGGAGGCCGTCGTCGAGAAGATGGCGGGCGATCCCGCCACCGAACACGAAGGCTGGGGCGTGGGCTGCGGCGAATGGCGAACGGGCGGGTTCCCCTGTGGCGCCGTCTTCAAGGTGAACGAGGATGGCACGGTCGCGCTGACGATCGGTTCGAACGACCTGACGGGCTCGGCGACCAGCATCGCGCAGGTGGCGGCGCAGGAACTGGGGATCGGCCTGGAAGGACTGTCGCTGGTGCTGGGCGACACAGACGCTGCGCCGCTCGCCGCGCCGAGCGCGGGCAGCATGGTCACGTTCAACATGACCAACGTCGTCCGAAAAGGCGCCCGCGAACTGGTCGAGAAGCTCAAGGGGCTGGCGTCCGAGGAACTGGATCAGCCGGTCGAGGCGCTGGAGGTCGCCGACGGTCGTGTCTTCGTCCGCGACGATCCCGAGACGGGCATCGGTTTCTCCGAGCTGTGCGCCGCGCAACCGATCGGTGTATCCGTCTCGCATGGCCGGATCCCCAGCACGCACGCGTTCTGCGTCAATGGCGTGAAGGTGCGGGTGGATCCGGTGACGGGTGAGGTGACGGTGCTGCGTGCGACCTCGGCCATCGACTGCGGCAGGGCCATCAACCCCGCGTCGGTGCACGGCCAGGCCAGCGGCGGGTTCGTGCAGGCGGTGGGCATGGCGTTGTATGAGGAGATCGTCCAGGACGCGGACGACGGCCACGTGATGACACAGGGGCTCACCGAGTACCGCATGCCGACGGCCAAAGACGTCCCGAGCGTCGAGACGATCATCATCGAAGGCGACCCTTCGGCCAGTGAGGGACACGGGGCCAAGGGCATTGGGGAACCCGTTCACGTACCGGGCGTCGCCGCCATCGCAAACGCCATCGCCGCCGCAACGGGCACGCGCCTCTACGCGACGCCGATGACGCCGGAGCGGATCCTCCGCGCTCGGGGGCTCGACCAGCGTTGACCGAAAGGTGGCGTCGCCATGCCTGGAACCGATGGGGATACGGGTGAAACCACGCCCGAAGGTGAGCCCGGCCGGAACGCCGGGGTCCTGCTGGCCGCCGGCATGTCCCGACGGGTCGGGCAGCTCAAGCAGCTGCTGGACTGGTCGGGGCGGAGCATCCTCTGCCACGTCGCCGGAGTGCTCTTGGACGCCGGCCTGCACCCCGTGATCGTCGTCCTGGGCCATCAGCGGGATCGACTGGCCGTCGAGTTGAGGGGGATGGACGTTCACATCGTCGAGAACCCCGACTACGAAGCGGGCATGTTCGGCTCGGTCCGGTGCGGCTTGGCCGCCCTGCCAAGGGACGCAACCAGATGCGTCGTCGCACTGGTGGACGTACCCGGCGTTGATGCCGACGTCGTTCGCCAGTTGGTCGGGACCCACGAAGACCGGGGCGCCGCGGTCGTGGTTCCGCGTCACGCCGGCCAAACCGGCCACCCGGTCGTGCTGGATCGTCGCGTCATCGACGCGGCACTCGCAGCCGATCCGACCGTCACGCTGAGGGACGTACTAACCGGGTTCGCAGATCGTACTGTCTACGTGGACGTCGAGACCGACAGCGTCGTGCGCGACATCGATACCCTCCGCGACTACGAACAGCAGCGTCCGCGATGAGAGGCGCAGGACGTTGCAGGGCGCGTGCAGCGCATCTCGTATGCGATCGATTCCGGCTCCGAATGAACGTCGCGAGGCAAACGTCTAGGGTTCCGGCTCGAGGATCAGCTGGTGACGCATGCCCTCCACCCCACGCGTCTCCAGCGTCACGCGATCCGGGTCCGTCTCGATCCGCGTCAGCGCGTATCCTGCACCCCAGGGAGCATCGGGGCCCAGAGGCATGATCCCGTGAGTCCACTTGCCACGTTTGTAGTTCACGTTGCCGCGCGATAGCAGGTTCGTGTGGGGCACCAGAACCTCCGGCAGGCCGGCGTTGGTGCCGTCGTCAATCGCGCCGCCGGTGTGGTAGTCGCCCGAGAACCAGATGACATTCTTGATGTTGTTGTCGGCAATGAAGTCCAGGATCTCCTGCTTCTCGGTCTGGTAATGGTAAAACGTGCCCGAGCGTCGCGGCGTCGTGTTGAACATGACGCCGCAGAAGACGAACTTCCACGTCGCCTGGGAGTTGAGCAGGCACGACTTGAACCACTCCTTCTGCCCAATGGGAATGTTATCCCCATCGAGCATGGACTTGTTCTCGTCGTCGGGGTCATCCTGACGGTCGCGCTGGGCTCGGGCGTCCAGCAGGATGAAGTCACAGTGAGCGTACTGAAACGTGTTCCACGCTCCGTCCAACCAGTTCGGCCGCTGTGGGCACGGGTAGTACTCGTAGTAGGCGATCATCAGGTTCAGCAGGTAGGGCGAACGCGTGGGGCCCCCGTCGTAGGTCTCCTTCCATTGCCAGCCGAAGTCATGGTCGTCGTAGATGTAGTAGAACGGGAACTGCTTGATGTACGTGGCGAAGTCCAGCCCGGCAACGGTCGACTCCGATCGTAGATCCTTGTACATGTCCCGGAAGAGCTGGACCGTCCGCGGCGGGGACCAATGATCGAACCGGTGGTCGAAATCGCCGATCTGCACCACGAAGGCCGGCTCATGCTGCGCGACGTATTCGAAGACCGGGGCCCCCTGAAAGGGGAACTTGGGGATCGTGGTCTGATCAGCCAAAACGGCGAACTCGAAACTGCGCGGGGACTGGAACGGCGGCGCCGTCTTGAACGTCGGATAGGGGGGCGCGTACCATCGCACCGAGTCCACCAGCACGTTGAAGTAGTAGGTCGTCTCTGGCTCCAGCCAGTGAAGCTGGAGGATCCGAGTGAAGTCGCGCGCCGCACGGGTCGGGCGCGCCACCGAGAAGGACGAGTCTGACAGGTCCGGGTTTGTGCTGTACTCGATCCCCACGGTTGCCGCGGTGTCCGTGCGGACCCAGATCTTGATCATGTCCGGGCGCACGTCCCCCAACAGGTAACCGTGCGTCAGTTCCGCAGCCGACCCGACTCGGGTCGAGGATGCAATCACGACCAGCGCCATGGCCACTCCGGTACCTAGGATTCTCGCTCGCATTTTCCTGCTCCTTACGATGACGACTCGGATCTGTGCTGCAATGTCCTGCTTCGCCACAGGGATCCAGATCGGCGCAAGCCAATCACACACCCCGAGCGAGCCCACAGACACGAACGGGACCTCAGCCCGCCGCCCGTCGCTTCCCAGCCCCGCCGGTTCAGTACCGTCCTGTCAAACCGCACTCTATATGGGGCTTCTCAGTTCGATTCGTATATCACGGCTTCGGAAGACATCCAGAGCTTCAGCGAATTGCACCGGCCCGCCGACCCGGCAAGCCGCCGCGCCAAACGACTCCGTAGCAGGAAGAGCCCGGTTGGTCAAGAGGATGACAAGGAGGATTCTGCAAGAGAACGAATGGAGCTTGGATGGACGGAAGTCACTCCCTGGCACTTGGTGCAGGTGGACCCGCCATGTTTCGAAGAGGGCCAGGGACGGCGGGGACGTTCCAGCAAGCGGCTCCAAGCCTGAAAGACGCCGAAGGACGTGCGCAGTCCATCCTGCATCGGAGCGACATCGGCTCCAAACTGACGTCGAAGGAGGGCTGTCTAGGGTTCAGGCTCGAGCACCAGTTGGAGGCGCATGCCCTCCACGCCGCGGGTCTCGAGCGTCACGCGATCGGGGTCTGTTTCGATACGGGCCAGGGCATACCCGGCATGGTATGGAGGATCAGGCCCCTGGGGCACCACCCCGTGGCTCCAATCACCAGGGAAGGCTGTCTGAGTGCCATGCGAGAGGAGGTTCGTATGGGGAACCAGGACCTCCGGCAGACCGGCGTTGGTTCCGTCGTCAATCGCGCCGCCGCTGTGGGCATCGCCCGAGAACCAGATAACGTTCTTGATGTTGTTGTCGGCGATGAAGTCCAGGATTTCCTGCTTCTCGGTCTGGTACTGATAGAAGGAGCCTCTGCGTTTGACCGTGTCGTTGAGCAGAACGCCGCAGAAGATGAATTTCCACGTCGCCTGTGAGTAGAGCAGGCGCCTCTTGAACCACGTCTTCTGGCTGTTGGGGATGTTGTCCCCATCGAGCATGGACTTGTTCTCGTCGTCCGGGTCATCTTGACGGTCGCGCTGAGCTCGGGCGTCCAGCAAGATGAACTCGCAGTGAGCGTACCGAAAGCTATTCCAAGCTCCCGCCGAAAGGTTGGGCCGTTGCGGGCACGGGTAGTACTCGTAGTAGGCGATCATCAGGTTCCGCAGGTAGGGGGAACGCGTGGGACCGCCGTAGTAAGTGTCCGCCCACTGCCAGCCGAAGTCATGGTCGTCGTAGATGTAGTAGAACGGGAACTGCCTGAGGTAGGTGGCGAAGTCCAGTCCTGCGACGGTCGTCTCCGATCGTAGGTCCTTGTACATCTCTCGGAACAGCTCGACCGTCCGCGGCGGAGACCAGTGATCGAACCGGTGGTCGAAGTCGCCGATCTGCACCACGAAGGCCGGGCTGTGCTGCGCGACGTATTCGAAGACAGGACACGCTTGGTCGGGGAACCTGGGGATGCTGGCCTGATCGGCCAGAACGGCAAACTCGAAATCGCGCGGCATGTCATACCTCGGACCCGTCGTGAACGAGGGATAGGGCGAGGCGTACCATCCCACCGAATCGACCAACACGTTGAAGTAGTAGGTCGTCTCCGGCTCCAGGCCGCTAAGCGTGAAGATCTGTGCGAAATCGCGCGGTGACCGCGTGTTCCGCTTGGCCGACAAGGACGAATCTGACAGGTCCGGGTTTGTGCCGTACTCGATCCTGACGCTTGCTGCCGTATCCGTGCGAATCCAGATCTTGATCCCGTACGGGCGCACATCCCCCAGCATGTAGCCGTGCGTCAGCTCCGCCGCCAGGCCCCCTCGGCCCGACAACGCAATGAGAAAAAACGCCACGGCCATTCCGGCCGCTGCGTTTCTTTGGTTTTTTCTTCGCATCGCGCCATTCCCCCAGTGTGTAGATGTCGCTCTTCGTTTCCCAGTCTCTAACGTTTGACAGCATCCAGGCTTGCTGACCATCCCAACCGGGGGCCAGACATTGACGGGGATACATCGAGAAGGTTGTTGGACCTCTTCCCCACGACACCCCCCCATGACCTCTCACCCATTCATATCATAGTGATTCCCAAGGACTTGGTCAACACGTCGGCCCGCCGGCTGCGGCGCCAGGCGCCGCCCAGAGAACAGTGGACGGCTTTGGGCTCGAAGGTCCGTTCATTGTCCTTGACAGCGCCAAGCCGCGGGGGTAAGATGCTCTCCGTCGTGCAATTGAATACATGCAGATGTCGGTGGTCGCCATCGGGCGACCGGCAAGAGGGAAGACGGTGAGAATCCGTCGCGGCCCCGCCGCTGTAATCGGGGACGAACGCCGGACTGAGCCACTGCCCATCGGGGCGGGAAGGCCCGGTTAGTAGGACGATCCGAGAGCCAGAAGACCTGCCGATGTCGTGACAGCGTTGTCGACTTCGCGGAGTGAGTCGATCTCGCTCGGCGCGCAGGTCTTGTGCCTGTCCGCTGTGTGCGATTTTCAAGCCTCACGTTTCCGGCGAAGCGTGGGGCTTTTTTTCGTGGGGCGTCGAGGGGGAGCGAAGCAGCAGTGTTGTAGATTGGGGCCGGTCGAGCAGCGTCAGCCTGGCAGCCTCTCGCTGCCCGAACCGGCCGGTGCAGGTCGCCACGGGGGCGACCTGACCCTAGCTAACAGTAGTGTACCTGGAGGAAAAGAGGCTGCCAAGAGAGGGAAGGTGTGATGGGAGCGTTGGGGAGAAGGGGGCGGGTCGCCATTGGTGTGGCGACGGGATTGGCAATTTGGGTAGTTCAGCCGGCCGATGCGGCCAGCGGCAATCTGTCGCCGAAAAAGGCGTGGATGGGTGATTTCGGGTTGGGGTTTGGTCCCTCGGGATTCGACGTGTTCGGGAACGGCAAGATGGTGGCCATCAACGGCACGGACGTGAATCTCTACGACACCGACGGGGCGTTCGAAAAGAAGCTGACCGAGTTTGCGGAAGGCTGGGGGGCGTGGGTCCGCGTCGACCCGGACGAGCAGACGGCGTGGTTCGGCCACACCACGAGCGGCGGCGTGGACGATCGGATCTACTCCGTGCCACTGTCGGCCGACTTCGCCATCGCCGACGAGAAGGTCCATCAGGCGACGATGCCGGGCAACTTCGACGCGGAGTTCGCGATGATCGGCGGGCAGGATCGACTGCTGGTGGCCGGCACGAATTCGACGGAGTGGACCGACCCGCACTGCATCTGGCTGTTGGACACGTCGGGAATGGACGATCACGACCGCCTGGTGGAGATTGGCGGGTGGTCCGCGGGGTTCGGGGTGGACGTGGACAACAACCTGATCTCCAGCAGTGTGCTGACGAACACGATGTACGCGTTCGACGAGGCCGACTGGTTGGCGGCGATCGGGGCCAGCCACCTGACCGTCGGGGACGGTGTGGCGTTGACGGACCTGGCCGCCGGGAACAATGACATCGCCGTGGACGACGCCGGGAACGTGTTCTTCAACATCAACGGGGACACGTCCGAGTTGGCCGTCATCGAGGCGGGCAAGGACTACAGCGGCTATGGCGCCAACAAGTACGACGTGATCGCCGAAGGCGACCCGGCGTTGTGGCATTGGTTCACCAATGTCGACGCCGAGGGTGATCTGACCGGATCTTCTCCGGGACGGGGTTACACGGCGGACTTCTATTACGCGGACGTAAGCTACGTTCCGGAGCCTGGCGCGGCGGTCCTGCTCGGACTGGGTCTGATCGGCAGGGCCTGTCGCCGAACCAGAACGCGGAAGGTGCGGAGAAGGTAGATGTTGACCACCGAAGCTATCCCTGTAGAGGCGCGGGGGGAGGGAAGCATGTGCCCCTCGCTTGATGCCATCGGACCGGCTGGCCGCCCAGCCATCCGGTCCGATGGCGGGCCTATCATGGCGTGGGGCCCATCCGTGTGGGGTGTGGCAATGTACTGGCAGCGTGCACTCCTGACTGTAATCTGCGTGCTATCCTGCGCCGTCAGCGTCGCGCGAGCGGACAATTTCGCCTCGGCGGTGATCGATACGGGGTTCTGCGATAACGATCCGGACTACCGTCCGGCATCGGGTCAGTTCGTCAACAACGCCACCTACAACGATCCCAATCGGGCCCTCGGTGCGCCGATTGGCGGCGGCACGAGCTACCAGAACAACGACAAGGTGGTCAGCCTGGGGGCGTTCGGCGGGCAGATCGTGCTGGCGTTCGATCACGACGTGACGGACGATCCGGCCAACCCGTTCGGGCTGGACGCGATCGTATTCTGTAACTCGTTCTGGGTGAGCGGCGACCCGAATCTCCACGGAGCCGAGCTGGCCCACATCGAGATCATGCCCGAGCTCAACGGCAACGGGGTGCCCGGCGACGACCCGAACGAGCAGTGGTATCTGATCCCCGGGTCGCATCTGACGTCCGGCGATTGGAAGACCAAGTCGTGGCCCGATGTGGGGTTCCCGCCGATGTGGTACCCCAGCCTGGTGTGGTTCCCGAACCGACCCGATGCCTACGACACGGGCGCCTACGAGCTGGAGCCCAACTACCAGACTGTCGGCGGCAGTCAGGGCGTGCTGGTCAACCCGAACTTAGAAGACGGGGACCCGAACAACGACGACGAGGAGGGCTACTGGGGCTATGCGGAGTACTCGCCGACGCTCAAGCTCGGGGACCGCAACGCCGACAACGACGACGCCGGCCTTGGCGACGACGCGAACATGTCGGCCGACGTCTTCTACACCACGCCCGACGATCCGTTTGCGGTCGGGATGACGCGCGGCGCGGGCGGCGGGGACGCGATTGACATCCAGTGGGCAGTCGATCCAAACAATAGCTGGCAGCCGGCCGGCCTGACCCATTTCCGCTACGTCCGGATCACGACCGCGGTCGATGATTTCCTCGCCGCGCTGGGCGAGATCTCCCCCGAGATCGGGGCGGTGGCCGACGTTCGGCCAATGGGCGACCTCGACGCGGATCAGGACGTGGATCTGGACGACTACGACATCCTCGTAGACGCGTGGGGCACGGACCCCAACGAACCCAACGCCTGGGACGCCCGGGCCGACATCGACGTCGACGAGGACTATGACGTCGACCTCGCGGACTACGGCCTGTTCCTCCGCGGCTGGCAGCTCTACAACGACCTGACCGAGCCGAACGATCCGAACGGCGAGCTCGAGATCAAGGCCTGGATCATCGAGGGCGACTTCGATCCCGGTGTGGGCTACGTCGTGATCAAAATCGCCGCCGAGCACACGGGAACCGCAAATGGGTACCGTTGGTTCGGCGGTCTGCGGGCGATGGTGGGCGTCGGCGGCGGGCTGTGGGTCGACCCGAACGACACGGGCGCGATCGAGATCGTGCAGAACGCAGGCACGCTCGTGCCGGGCCTGCCGCCCGACGCCAACCAAATCAACACAGAGACGGATGCGAACACGGCCGACGAGAACTGGCAGACCTACGGCGGATCGGGCGAGGCCGTCGAGTACGACAAGGACCGGGACACGTGGTTCTACGACCCGTTTGCGAACTTCCTGGATGCCCCCGCCGCGGACGACCCGGCCGAATGGACGTTCACGGCCAGCCAGTTCCCCAATTCGGTCGGCAACTACGTCGACCTGATCCATCTGGTGGTCCTCAAGAAGGCGGGCTATGACGGCAACCCGGTCAGGATCTATATCGGCGGACAGTGGGGGCTGGTCGGCGAGGCGCCCGACCCGACTTTTTCAGGACTGCTCGCCGCCGAGGACCCCAACGCCGAGGGCGACGTGAAGGTCGGCGCGCTCGTCGTAGAGCCGCTGTACGCATTGGGCCTCGAGGTGGAAAACGCCCACATGGGCACGATCGAGACGGACCCCGACGAGCCAAGCGAACCGCCGTACCTGTATCGACCCGGGGCGGAGGTGACGCTAACGGCCGTGCCCAATGAGGGCAAGGCCTTCAAGCACTGGGTGATCTACGACCCCAACCACCCCGGCGACGCAAACTACATCGAGCTCGACGCCAACACCGTGCTGCACTTCACGATGGACGCGGACTGGGAGATCGTGGCGGCGTTCAAGTGCGGAGAAGGGGCGGGAATGATGTTCGCGCTGGCCGTGGCGATGGGGCTGGCGATGGTGCGTCGCAGGCGGTGATCGGTCCGAAGGTCGGGGCCGATCTGGTCATCCAATGGTCTAGGGCCATCTTGGCGCGGAGGTACCCTAACCGTGTTGCAGGAGCACAGATTGCATCGGATCGTCATGCGAAGTCGACGCTGTGCGGGCTTCACGCTGGTCGAGCTGCTGATCGTGATCGCCATCGTTGCGCTGCTGTTATCTATCCTGTTGCCCTCGTTGAGCGCGGCCCGGGCGATGGCGCGAAGCGCCGTGTGCAAGTCGAATCTGCGGCAGCTCCACATCGGCAACCAGACCTACACCAATGACCACGACGACTACTACGTCCCGGCAGCGTCGGACATGCAGTCCGGCTTTGGAGGTCGGCATCGTTGGCATGGCGTGCGCGAGTCATCGGGCGTCCACCCGGACCCCAACAAGAACTTCTTCGACCCGGCCAAGGGCCCGCTGGTGGCGGCACTGGGTAGCAAGGGTCGGGTCAAGAAGTGTCCGGAGTTCGTGCCCTTCGTCGACGATGGATCCCAGAACGCCTTCGAGGCGGGCACGGGCGGATACGGGTACAACCTGCGGGGCGTCGGGTCGAGGCGGTATGACAGGGACGCCTACGCCACCTGGACCACGCCCGACCGGACCTATCTGCTGGGCATGAAGACGACCGAGATCCGCAGGCCCGGCGACACGGTGATGTTCACCGACGCGGCGTACTTGGAGGGAACCGGGCCCTACTACCTGATCGAGTACTCGTTCGCCGAGGCGCCCTACTGGGTAGCCCAGGACTGGTGGCCGCCCTACGACGTCAAGGAAACGGTGATGGTCTCCAAGCCGAGCATCCACTTCCGCCACCGCGGCAAGACGAACATCGTCTGGTGCGACGGCCACGCCGACGAGCAGCCCTTCGGATTCACCAACGAGGCAGACCCCCACTACGCCAAGGAACTCAAGCGAGAGCGTATCGGCTGGTTCGATCCCAACAGCAACAAGCTGTTCGACCCGAAGTGAACCGACCGTTGTTGACAGTGACGGAGCCGCGATCGAACATGGTGCGCGCACTGTCTGTAACCGAGCGGATCTTGAAGGAGGTGGGCGTATGACGGTTCACACGCGGACCAGGGCGATGACGGCGTCGGCAGCAGTTCTCCTGGTGACGTGCATCAGCCGGGCCGATACGGTGATCGAGCTGCGCTGTAAGCCCCATCACGGTCAAGTCGAAACGCCGGTCATGATGGACCTGTCGGGCAGCGGGGCGATGGGGAAGCTCTCCGGGGCGTTCATCCTGGCTGAGGAGGGGACGGCGCGGCGGATCGCGGCGCAGGTGATCACGAAGCCGGCCCGCGTGCTGTGCTTCGTCGTGCCGCCGCGTCGGGCCGAATCGGACGTGCGTCGATTCCGGGTGACGACCGACCGACCGGGGCCTGCGGGGCCGGCCGTCGACGCGTCCGACAAGAACCGCGTCGTCGTCACCGAATCGGGACGGGGCGTGCTGACGTTTGTCCGCGGGATGGCCCTCAAGTCGGGCGTGCCGGATCGATACCGTCGGTCATGCTACCTGCACCCGATCCACGATCTGGACGGAGTGGTCCTGACGGACGATTTCCCCCGCGACCATTACCATCATCGCGGCCTGTCGTGGGTCTGGCCGCGGGTCGAGTACGCGGGCAAGAAGTACGACATGTGGTCGATCTGTCCGCTGAAGCACCGATTCGTCAAGCTGCTCGGCGAGGAAAGCGGACCGGTCTGTGCCGTCTTGCGCATGTCCAACCAGTGGGTGCTCGAAGACAAACCGGTGGTGGACGAGAAGATCGAGCTGTGCGTCTGGCGTGCGGGACAGGTCGGCCGGGCCATCGACGTGTTCTGGACCGTCACCGCTCTCGACGCACCGGTCCGCATCGGCGGACGGCTGCGGGAGAACAAGGGCTACGGCGGATTCAACATTCGATTCGCACCGCGGCGCGACACGGTGGTGTACGGCCCGAAGGGCCGACAGCCTGGCTACGTCAATCGGGTCCGGATGGCGTGGAGTGATCTGTCGGCGCGGTTCGTGCGGGACTCCGATCGGGTGAGCGGGCTGGCCATCTTCGACAGCCCGGGCAATCCGGGGTTCCCGAGCGGCTGGAGCAATCGGTCCTACGGCTACCTGAACCCGGCCTGGCCTGGGCTGGGCAAGTACGACCTGGCGCCCGGCCGGCCGCTGCGGCTGCGGTACCGCGTGTGGATCCATCGCGGCGACGTCCTGGCCGGAAAGGTGGATCACGCCCAGAAGGCCTTCGCCGATCCGCCCACCGCGGCCGCCGCGCCCAGCGACAAACGGGCCCGGTAGGACGAGCCCCGGCAGATGGTCATGCAGGCTGTCGTGCCGTCCCCCGATTCGGCCGCGTTGGCGCCGGTCGAACCGATGAGGCAATCCTCTCCTGAGGGATTCCCATGTTGCGAAAGTATGGCGTAGCGCTTGTTGGCGTGGTCTTGATCGCGGGTTCGGGCCATCAAGCCCTCGCCGACGTGGACGTGTCGAAACGTCAAGTCCGTCAGGCGATGGACCTGTCGGGACGGTCCCGTCCGGTGGTAGTCCTGACGCCGACCAGCGAACAGGGCCGTCGGGCCGGTGCTGCAGTGGCGGCGCTGTTGCGCGATCGCGGCGGGCGTGAGGTCCGGGTGACGTCGAAGGCCGCCGAGGGGCTGCCCGGGTCGGTGAACGTGGTCGCGCTGGGCAACATGCTCGACAACGAGCTGATCTGCCGACTGTACTGGAATCGATACTGCTACGCGGATCGCCTCTGGCCTGGATCGGGCCGGGTGTTCGTCCGAACGGTGTTCGATCCGTATCCGTGGCACAACGGCGGCGACGTGGTCGTGATTGCCGCCAGCGAGCCAACTGACCTGGCTCGGGCGGCGGATGCCCTGAAACAAGCACTTGACGCAGAGGAGGGCGCGAAGGGAACGTTGTCCCTACCATTCACGATGGCGGCCGTGCCGCCCTTCAAGCCGTCCAAGGGCGGCCCGCCGGTCCGACCGACGCTGTACGATTTCCTGACCGAGGCGCGTCGCTACCTGACGACGGGCGATGAGACAACGGCGGACCGGGCGGTCGAGGCCCTGGCCAAGACGGCTGCACTGTACCGCAAGAACCCGAAGCGCCTGCCCGATTGGCCGGAGGAGACCTCCTCGTTCGAGATCCTGGCCGCCTGGGACGCCTTCGAGGAACACCCGCGGATGACGGGCGAACAGCGGCGCGAGTTCCTGCGCATGTTCCTCAAGTGGATGGACGGTCTGAAGCACAAAACGTCGGGCTATGCGGGGCTGGGCAAGGGAGACCTGGTGGCGTGGAACCATACGACGTTTCCGCTGCTGGGGTTGTACGCTGGGTCGAGGTATTTCGTCGACTACGTGGGCGTGCCCGAATGCGAGCGGCACCTGGCGAAGGCGAAGGCGTGCTTCCTCGCGCAGGCGCGGTCGCCGAAACCCCAGGAGGACGCGGACAGCTACCTGATCATCACGATGAGGCACGTCATTCAGTACTGCCTGAGCGAATGGCATCTGACGCCGTTCGAGAACGGCGTGTTCGGACGGTATTGGGACTACGTCGTGGACATCTGCGACAGCGCAGGGCTGGCCAGCGGGTTCGGCGATTCGGGCGTCAGTCGGGACCCGACATTGCTGACGCGTGCGCTGCCGACGGGATTCTGGTGGACGCGCGACCCGGGGTACCTGTGGATCCTGGATCACGTGAGCGGCGCGGGCAAACGAGTTCGCTGGGCGAATCCGTTCTGCCGCGACGTGACGCCGAAGCGCCCCGACCGCTTCGTGGGACTGCGGGTCGTGCCGCTGGATCGTCAGTTGTACGCCTTCACGCAGGCCAGGCCGTTCTACAATGAACCCCTGCAGAAGTCCCCCATCCCGGCTGACCGGGCGGTCGACAAGATCGTGATGCGAGACGGCTGGTCGCGGGCCGCGCAGTACGTCATCCTCGACGGCTACGGCCGGGGAAAGCACCTCCACTACGACACGGGGGCCATCATCGAGTACGTGAGCCGTGGGTACCGCTGGCTTCTCGATCATGACTACCTGACGCGCAACACGACCGAGCACAACATGCTGACCGTATTGCGGGACGGGCGCTCAACACAGCTCGTGCCGACGATGGCTGGGCTGGCGGGCACTGCCGAGGGCGACAAGTGTGCCGTCGTCGGGATTGAGGTGCCCCGGTATCAGGGCGTCCACTGGCGACGGTCGCTGTTCTGGCGAAAGGGGCAGTGGCTGCTGGTCGTCGATCAGGCCCGGGCCGATGTGGCGGGCGAGTACGACCTGGACTGGACCTGGAAGACCGAGGATCAAGGTCTGGAGCGATTGGAGCCCGACGGATCGTTCGTGGTCCGACGCGGGACGGTCGACCCACGGACGCGCGACACCTCGGTGGTGGCGGATGAGGCAGCGAGCGGGGGCAAGGCGGTATTGCTAGGACAGGGCACGTCCCGGCTGGCGTTGGCTGCGTCCGTTCCAGCCGGTGAGTATCACCTCGAGCTGTACGCCCGTGGGGTGGACGGCAGCAGCGATTCACTGCACGTCTCGATCGACGGGGCCAAGCCGCAGGCCTTCCACGTGCCGAAACGCCGGTACGGACGGTCAAGCACGCGGTTCGACCTGACCGAGCCGACGCCGAAGGTGGGCGTCGGTCAGGGCCAGCAGCACGTCGTGGTGGTCACGCTTCGCGAGAACCCGCCGGTCCATCTGGATCGACTGCGGTTCGTGCCGGTGGCGGGGGGGCATGCGGTGGAGATCGAGGCCGAAACGGCGCCGGCCCCCACCGAGGCGGATCTGGCCCCGATGGACAGCGATCGGTTCACGATTGTCACGCCGGACGCGGTGTTCGCGCGGCTGTCGCGTGACCGGCCGAAGGGCATCGCGGTGCCCGTCTGCCGGCTGCATCAGCGGATCAGCGCGCGGTTGGCGGCGGGGGAGGGGCGCGAATTGGCCAACCTGATGTTCTGCGATCGGCTCAGGCAGCCCGCGGGATGGCACGTTCGTCGAGCGGGGGTCGGCCATCTGGTCGTCTCGGACGGTCCGACGGTCTGTCTGTGCGGGCAGGTCGCGTCGGGGAAGGCTCGCTTGGGCGGGGGCACGGCGATGGCCAATCCGCGGTCTGTACTGGCCGCCGAGACGACGCAACTGCAACTGGGACCGGTGAGGCTGGCGAGTGCCAAGCCGTTCAGCCTCGCGCTGAATCTGAGCAGCGGGGCTGCCAGGGTCCGAAGCCGTACCCCCGTCGACTGGAAGGTCGATGGATCGCGCGGGCGAATAGAACCACAGTCAGCCGAGGGCCAATGGACATCGACGTCCATACCGGGCTGGCGTTGGGACGAGGGCCTCTCCGAACGGTGGCAGGCCTACCTCACCAACGTGTACCGCAATGCCACGCGCCCATCAGCGACCGCCACGGTGTCGACGCCGACCAAGGACGCGCACGGACAGGGATCGACGGTCCGTTGGCGACTCGACGTGCCGGGCGGGCCGTCGATCCGCCGGATGCGATTAGCCGACCTGGACGGCGATGGCAAGGGAGAACTGCTGCTGGCTGCCAACAACCAGGTGCTGGCCTACGACACCGACGGCAAGCCTCGGTGGCAGTTTGCGTGCAAGGGATCGGCGAGCGACGTCTTCGCCGCGGAGCTGGGCGAACCGGACGGCTTGGAGGTCCTCGTCGCCGACCGCGCCGGGTGGGCTTACGCCCTGGACGCGGCGGGTAAGAAGCTGCACGAGCTGAAGTTCGTCGGCCTGCCATGGAACGCGTCGGTCGGCGAGCGCCCGTATGGTGTGCTGACGGTCGGGGCGGCTGATCTGGACAACGACGGGGCGAACGAGATCATCGTGACGGGCGTGAACTTCGAGCTGCGCGTCTACGAGCGGCCGTGGAAACTCCGGTGGAAGGATCGGCTGGTCTATCACGGGAACATCGACCTGATCGCCCGCGACGTGGACGGGGACGGCCGACGCGAGCTGTTCGCGTCGGATCACTACGGGCACATGCACGCCTTCGCGGCGGACGGCAGGCTGATCGCGCGGTCATACAGCTCGATCGGCAACGTGATGTTC
>CAYMLO010000018.1:0-82719 GCA_964390905.1 uncultured Planctomycetales bacterium
AGCGCGACGCCGATCGATTTCGGCCAAGACGAGCTGAGGTCGATCGTGCTCTACCGCAAGGGCGAGTCCGGCGACGAGACGGTCATCGCGTTCGGTCAACAGGCCGAGCACGAATGGGGCATGGCGACGCCGGACGAGAAGCGGTTGCTGCGGCTCGCTTCGCAATTCAAGGCGGACATCGCCTCGGACGACGAGACGCCGCGCAAGGACGCCGAGAGCTTCTTGCGGTGCGTTGCCAATGACCTGACCCAGCGAGGTGTGCTGCCCTCCGGCAAGAAGCCCAGCGAGATCCCCGTGCTGATCGGCACGCCAGCCAACGCGATGGCAGGTTTCGATGAGACGCTGGACCGGGTGGCGCGCGATGCGGGTCTTGGCGCGGTCGAGCTGGTCAAGGAGCCTATCGGCGCACTGATAAGCCACCTGTCGCGCCACGAGTTCTCCGCCAGGGATGCCCGCGGCGGGTTGCTGGTGATCGATTTCGGCGGCGGCACCTGCGACGTCGCCTACATGCTCCGGCTGGAAGTGCGGGAGGCCTGGGGCGATCCGATTCTGGGGGGGCGGCTGTTCGACGACCTGTTCTACCAGTGGTTCTGCGACGAGAACCCGGACGCCGCCCAGGTGATGGCCCGCGACGGCGACAGCTACTACGTTCATTGGGTCCGATGCCGCGAGATGAAGGAGCGCTTCAGCGAGACCCTCGCGCGAGACCGCCAGGCTGCGTTCCGCTACGCCGTCCCGCCCTACGGCAGATTGGGCGACGCCACCTGGGAGCAGTTCCTGGAGCGGGCCCGCGACTACACGCCGAGCCCGTCGTTCCGCGAGGAGCTGGGCCGACTGGGACCGGCCTACCATCAGCTCACGAGCGGTGGGGCGGTTGATCTGGTGGCGTGGGTTCAAGGCGTCATCGGACGCGGGATCGCCGACGGTAAGATCCGCGTCGACGACGTCTCCTTCGTCATCCTGACCGGTGGGAGCAGCGCCTGGCCCTTCGTGCGGGAAACCGTTGCCGAAGCGCTGCAGATTCCGCCGGACAAGATTCTCTCATCGGCCAGTCCCAGGCGTGCGATCGGCGAAGGCGTCGCCCTGCTGCCGGTCCTCAAGAAGCGCTACGAGCAGATCATCCGCGAGATCAAGGACGAATGCCCAGGCAAGGTCGAAGAGATCCTACGTGAGGTGCAGCACATCGCCGGCGTCTTCCTGGACGAGCTGGCGGCCGAGCTGTCCGGACGCTTCATCGGCTTGATTGAGCCGCCGCTGAGCGCGTTCCGCAAGACGGGCGGCCGGTTGTCCGATCTGGAGGCCAAGATCACCGCCCAAGGCGCCACGCTCGATCGCGTGGCGGCCGAACTCGTCCAGAAGCGCTCGCCCGAGCTTGCCGCCAAGATGAACCAGCGCATCAGAGACATCCTGGCGCCCTGGTTCGAGTCGAAGCACATTCACTGGACGCCCGAGAGCATTCCCCTGTCGCCGGCCGGTCCGGACCGGATGTCCGGCCCGAGGGTGCCCGTCGACGACCTCTGCATGACGGGGCTGACCACCATCACGTCGACGGTGATGGCCGTCGTGCTCGGCACGCTCTGCGGCGGGGCGGGAACCGCCTGGGTAGTCGCGGGGCCCGTGGGGTGGATCGTCGGCGGCGTGCTGGGCGTGATCCTCACCGTCGCGGTGGCCTGGGGAGGCCGACGATACGCCGAAGAGACGACCAAGTCCATCCCGATTCCCGCGAAGCTGGCGTGGCTGGCCCTCCGCAAGATCAGCTATGACAAGATCAGGAAGGACATGGAGATCCAGTTGCTCAAGGACTTTCGCCCGAAGCTCTACAGTCAGCAGGCCGACCTCCGCCGACACGTCGAGCAGATCACCCGAGCCCAGATCGACGACATCGGTGCGCTGGATCAGTTGTAGACCCGCCACCCATCTTGGCAGCGTCGCAAGTCGGCGCGCTTGCATAGGCGCCGTCGTTTATCGTGGCCGCGTGCGGCCACGTCCCCGCCGCACGCAGCGGGGCTAAACGGATTTACGCTGGGGACGCTTCGGGGACCTTCTGCAGAGGATTCTCTGAATCAGTCGCGACATCGCGCTACCGCGCCAAGTCGCATAGGATCTCGCACGCCCGGACGATGTTCTCGTCCGTCGTGGCGTAGCTGATCCGGAAGTGGGTGTCCCGGTCACTGAACACGCTGCCGGGCACGACGAGGACGTCCCGATCGGCCGCGGCGTCCACGAACGCTGCGGCGTTGGTGAATCGCTCCGGAACCTTCGGGAAGACGTAGAACCCGCCTGCCGGCCGGGCGACTTCGAAGCAGTCACGCAGCCCTTCGTAGACCAGATCGCGCTTCCGGCGGTACGCGTCCACGTGGTCGGTGACGTCCGTGTCCATCGCAGCCAGTCCGCCGTACTGGACCATGGCGGGTGCGCACACGAACGTGTACTGCTGGGCCCGGGTCATCGCCTCGATGACGGCCTCGGGACCGGCCGCATACCCGAGACGCCATCCCGTCATCGCGTGTCCCTTGCTGAATCCCCGCAGCAGGAGCGTTCGCTCTGGCGCGTAGGTCACCGGGCTGGGGCAGGGGCCGTCGAAGCTCAGGTCGGTGTAGATCTCGTCCGACACGATCAGGAGGTCATGTCTTCGGGCCAGCTCGACGGCGGCCTGGACGTTCTGCGCGTCGTAGACCGTCCCCGTAGGGTTGCTGGGTGAGTTGAGCAGCAGAATCCGCGTGCGATCCGTCACGGCGGCCTCGATTGCTTCCACGGGCATGCGGAAGTCGGGATAGCTGCTGACGGCAACGGGTCGAGCGCCCACCAGTTGGATGGCGTACTTGTAGAGGACGAAGTAGGGGTCGATGTAGATCACCTCGTCGCCCGGGTCGAGACACGCGAACATGGTCAGCAGGATGCCGCCCGACGTTCCGGAGGTCACGAGCACCTCCGCGTCCCAGTCGAATTCGTGCTTCAGCGACTCTGCGATCCGCGCGCGGAGTTCGGGCAGGCCCTGGGTGACGGTGTAGCTGTTGTGGCCGTCCTGGATGGCGCGGATGGCCGCGGCTTTGCACGGCTCGGGGACGTCGAAGTCCGGTTGGCCGATCGTCAGGCTGATCGCGTTCGGTCGCGAGGCGGCCAGCTCGAACATCCGCCGGACCCCGGACGCGTCGATCACGCCCATGCGATCGGAGACGAATTGCCTGGCGGACACGATCTCACCTGTCGACGTCGCGGTCCGGATTCAAGCAAGCAGCCGCCGGGCCTGTTGCACGGCGGCTGACGAACATGGCGAAATGCAGTCGGCTCGGAGGGGGTCGGCTAGGCCTTCTTCTCCTGATCCTCGCCAGCAGTCGGCGTGCCCTCGGCCTCGGTCGCCGCTTCGCCTTCGACCGTCTCCTCTTCCTTCTTCTTGTCCTTGTGACCTGCGGAGGTTTTGCGGTGCGCCACCTTCGGCAGCGCGAAGACGCTTTGGGAGTCGTCCCAGCGTTCCTCCTCCTCCAGCATCTCGAGTCGCTCGGCCCGCGTCAGCACGTTGCGGTGTCGGACCAGGGCGTTGCGGCTCTTGAGGGATCGATCCAACGACATGACTACTTCCTCCTCTTCGGCATGCGAGACAGTCGCATCGGATAGGCATCGCGGAAGTCGTATCCCCCGCCTTCTTGACGGTACAGCTTGCCGATCTGACGGATCTGTTCTCTGAAACGGTGCAGCATCTCCTTGCGCGGCGCGTCGCCCGTGGGGTATCCGATGGTGCTCAGCAGGATGTAGCTTCCATCGCTGCTCTGCTCGACGGTCACCGGGGGCAGGCCGTTCTGGTCTGGGAGCCTGGCCAGAATGAATCGCTCGGCCCGCTCGGCCTCGGCCCGGCCGTCTTGTCCTCTGAAGCTCTGGACCACCAAGTAGTTCCATCCCGCTCGACGGAGGCTTCCCGAGGGAGGCGGCGCCTGCGACGAACTCGATTCGGCTGTCGGCGCGCCCGCCGCTGGCGAACGTGCGGGCCCGGAACGCCGGGCCAGGCCTTCCGACCACCCGGTGGTGGACAGATCCAACACACTCGGGTCGGGCTGTCGATCCCGGGCCATTTGCACGGTATCGACAGCTTCATCCTGCAGGTCCTTGGCCTGCTCGATGCCAGTCCGCACGCCTAGGACGTGGCCCGCGGAGAAGCCAGCCAGAATCGCCAGGATCAGGCCGCCGCCCGCGACCGACGCCCACAGGACGCTCAGCGTGATTTCGACCTGACCCGCCTCGATCCGAACGGCCTTGCCAACCGCCGACCGCACGGAGCCCAGCAGACGCGCGATCACGTTCTCGGCCTGTTCTTCATCGTCCAACGGCTGGGCTTGCGGCTCCGCTTGCTCGAGCGCGGCTTCCTCCGGGGGCGCCTCTTCGGTGACGTACGGCTCTTGCGCGTCGCCTTCGGCCACCGCTTCCTCGACCGCCTCGGCGACGCGGTCGTAGTTCGCCCTGTCGGAGTCCGGTTGGGACGACTCGACTTCATTCGCGGCGGGTGGCGAGAGGTCCTTGTCGGCCTCGGCCGTCTCGCTCAGACTCCGCCACCACCCTGGGACCTGAAGGTGGGGGTTTTCTCCTTCGGTCTGAGCCCGATTGATGATCTCAAACAGCGCCGGTGTTCGCTTGCCCTTTGCCACGGCTCTGGCCCTTCCATATGTCGGTAGTCAACCAGAACAGCTCGTCCCCCCGGGCGAGACCGCGCCCATGCCATCTATTCAGGATAGCCAGCCAACATTAAAAATCAAGGGATACCGATGATTGACGCCTTCAATGCAGAGGCGTGGGCCCCGACGTGCGACCCGACGGGGCGTCCGCCGTGCGCCTAGGGACGGGGATGAAATCGCGCGTGGATCGACTTGAGGCGCTTGCCGTCGACGTGCGTGTAGATCTGTGTGGTGCTTACGTCAGAATGGCCCAGGAGTTCCTGCACCACGCGGAGGTCCGCGCCGCCTTGCAGCAGGTGCGTGGCGAAGCTGTGCCGCAGGACGTGCGGCGAGACGTGGGCGGTCACCCCGGCGCGGGCGGCGTACTTGGCCACCAGCCGCCAGCAGTTCTCCCGACCCAACCGGCGACCGGTTCGGGACAGGAACAGGTGGTCCGTTCGGCGTCCGTCCGCCAGGGAGGGTCGCAGCTCGCGCAGGTACGTGTAGATGGCCTCCAACGCGGTTCGCCCGACGGGCACGATCCGTTCCTTCTGGCCCTTCCCGAGGCACCGCAGGTAGCCGATCTGCATGTTCACGTCCGCCACGCCCAGGTCGCAGAGCTCGCTGACCCGTAACCCCGTCGCGTAGAGCAGCTCGAGAATGGCCCGATCGCGGAGGTACAGGGCGTCGTCCGGTTGCGGCTCGGCGAGCAGGGCCTCAACGTGTTTCTGGTTGAGCGTTCCCGGAAGCCGCTGCCACCGGCTCGGCGTCTCCAGCCGGGTGGCGACGTCGTCGGACAGCCACCCGTTGCCGTGACAGAAGCGAAGGAACACCCGAACGGAGGCCAGGTGGCGGACGATCGACGAGAGCGCCAGTCCTCGCGAGCGCAGATGCTTGAGAAAGTCTTGGACCCGCAGGGCATTCAGTTGATCCACCGATCGCAACCCGAGGTCGGCCATCAGGCGGACGAACTCGGTCAAGTCCCTTTCGTACGCTCGAATCGTGTTGTTGGCCAGGCCGCATTCAACGTGGAGGTAGATCACGAATTGGGCGAGCCCTTCGATTAGACCGATGTCGGTCCGAGGTTCTCCGGCGCAGTCGGTGGGCGATACATGATCGAGCGTCGTGGCTGTGGAGCTGTCCATGGGCGGCAGGTCCATCGCCTCAGACGGCACAGGCGACGCGCAGCTCGGCGTCTCGCAGGAGCTGTTCACGACGGATCTCATGGTACACGGGGCATGACAGGGGATCGTCAGCGCAGAGACGGAAGGTCTCACCAATCCCACCCAGTGTGAATCTCGAGGCGCAACGCGTATCCGCCCATTCCACAAACGGACACAGCCGCCGACGTGTTTTCAAAGGAACCACCCTCACTCGACGAGCCAGACCGGCACGGTGTGCGTGCCGGTTAAAGTTATCGGTCCGTCGACGGCGTTGGCTTGAGGGTTCCTGCGACGCCGGCACCACGCGGCTGGGTGGGGCTACGTTTTGCCCGTACCGGCCCACGCGATGACCTTCTTGCCCAGTTCCTTTGCGAGATCCTCCGTGCCGGTCCGCAAGGCCTGGGTGCTGGCCAGTGCGTCGGCCTTGCCGACGACCTTTCCGTCCTTGTCGACGATCTCCACGCGCACGATCACGAACGCCATTCCTCCTATGAGCTTGCTGCCCCCCTTGGAGGAGTAGAAGCGGACCGTCGAGTTGATCGTCAGAGGCTCGCCGCTGCCAGGCGTGATCTTCCTGTCGGCAATGGCCGCGGCCAGTTGCTTGTTCAACTGGGTCTGCAACGCAGTCCGGAACTCAGCCGCCCCCGAACCATCGATCTGGACCTGCCCGATCTTGAGCGTAGAGGCCCCCTTGGCCGTCGCGGGGGAAAACGCTTGGATCGGATACACGTCGCCCGACGCACCGCGGACCTCCGCCAGCCCTCGTCGGGCGACCGTGCTCATGCACCCGCTGCAACAGACCAGCCCCAGAACCGATACCGTCGCTACTAGGCCTCTCATGATGGTCTCCTTAACGGGACGTTCGCTGCCTTGTCACGCTAACACGGAGATGTTTACCGCGGATCAACGCCGGTTTCAACGGCTGGATGGCCGATTCCGTTCCGTCCCCGGCGGTGATGGGGCGGGTAGGGCTTGTTGACGAATACATCAGAGCGCTTTGGGCGCCGGTCCGGACGATGGCGTCTCGATTCCCAAGCCACTAGAATCCGTGCGCGGGCTGGATCTGTGGCGACGCGTGAGTGCTCGCGATGGTGTGCCAGGGCGATCCGGATGGCCGTTGAGCTCGAAGCCAAGTTGGCAGTCGATTCGCACGACGAGGTCCGTGTCCGCTTGCCGGCTGTCGGTGCGGATCGTATGGGCTTCGTCCTGGAGACCAACGCCATCTTCGATAGCGCCAGCCGATCGCTCCTCGCCAACGACGAAGGGCTTCGCGTCCGCGGGCTCGACGTCATCGACGGCCCCGCCCGACCCGCCACGCTGACCTACAAGGGGCCGAAGCGCCCAGGTCCGCTCAAGCAGCGCGAGGAGATCGAGGTGAGCATCTCCGACGCGCAGGCCGCCCGTTCGTTGCTCGTCGCGCTGGGGTTCGTCGAGGCGTTGACGTTCCAGAAGCGCCGCGAGACGTGGGCCCTCGACGAGTGCCACATCGAGCTCGACGAGCTGCCGCATCTCGGGCACTTCGTCGAGGTGGAGGGCCCGGACGGTGATGCCGTGCATGGCGTCCTGGAGCGTCTCGGCTTGTCGGACAGGCCCATCATCAAGACCAGCTACATCGCCCTGCTGATCGACCACTGCCGCCGCCACGACCTGCCCACCGAGCGGATTGAGTTCCCCTCGGACTAGCGCCAGCCGCGCCCGATCCAGACTGTCAGAGGAAGGGCGGTAGGATCGGGATGAGGTCTTTCCATCCCGTGCACAGGTACACGACGGTGACAAGGTTGGCCAGAAACAGGACCACGATCGTGTGGGCGGCCAGCACGGCGCTGAAGGCGTAGTCGAACCTCAAGTACAGCCGACAGGCGACGCCCAGGCGATAGCCCGAAAGGAGCAGAATGCCAAGCATTGCCCAGAGGGCGACCTCCTCCAGAACGAAGCGGATTACGCCGGACCGGAAGCCCCAGATCAGGAAGGCCAGAACCGTACAGACGAGGAGGATCACCCCAATCCACACGAACGCGTCGCAGCTATAGAGAGCGCACCGCAGCACATGCACGAGCTTGACCCTCGCGCGGCGCATCGAGACGCGAAAGACAAGGAGGGCCGAGAAGATCAGCCAAGGCCAGGCGAGCGCGAGTGAGAGGACCCCGCAAGGGACGATCACGCGCGGCGTCCTTCGGGCCGCCTGTTTCACCAGACGCCAGGTGATTCCCACCGGGTAGTGCACGTCAAGGTATGCCTTGACCGAGCCGTACCGCGCGACGACGGCCTTGGCGCTGCGCGATTGTTCCTCAGTCGCCGGGTTCTTGAGGAATGCTGCTGCAGCGGGGCGGCTCATCCGATTCGACACGAGGATCTCCCGTCCCATGCAGACGGCAAAGACGAAGACCAGGCCCGTCAGCACCAGGAGATACAGGCCCGACGCGAGGCACCAGTACAGGATCAGTCGCTTCGGATGCGACGGTTGGCTGGGATGGAGCGATTGCCAGAGACGACGCGGGAGCAGCGTGCCCAGCAGCGTTTTGCCGAACGACCAGGCCCGACGCTCCGGATGGTGCTCGAAGAGGTATCGATGGAGCCGCCGGTTGGGGTCGAGGATCTCGGGCCATTCGAACGGGTACCCGCACTCCGGGCATCGCGGCTCGGTCAGCCCGCGCAGGTTGTATTCGCACATGGGACAGACGACATCGCCGTCTACGCTGTCCCAGTGCGGGTGGGAAGTCGTTGTGGGTTGCGCGTCCGTCATTTCGGACGCATCGTACCATGGATCGGCAAGAATGGATGCAGCCACGTGCTGAGCGTCGCGGCCAGGCTTCGCACAGACTCAGCTGGTATAATCCTGCCCTACCAGGCGGATGGACCCGCAAAGCTCCCCCCGTCAGGCACGAATCAAGGAGAACATCAGGATGCGAGACCCGTGGCCAGTGTTGACGTTGATTGTCGTTTCGCCAACCGCGACTGCCGCGGCGGCGCCCGCCGCGTTGCCGTGGAAGACAAACGCACCGATCGTGACGGTCTCCAGGGAGGTGTACGTCAAGCACCCCCGCCCCAAGACCTCCGCGTGGGTGGGTGTTCGCTACATCGGGCCGGGCCTGTTGCGGGAGGAGAGACACACGACGATGGCCCGAAGCGACACGCCTGAGAAGCCCAAGCGACGGTGGTCGAAGGACAACGGGCGAACCTGGTCGGATTACGAGCCGCTCCCGGAGGTCGTCACCCACCCGCAAGGGGTAAGGGTCTACTGGGGCGGTGGGTCCATCGCCTACGACCCGGATCACAAGGTCCTCGTGTCGATCTGGCTTCGGCAGACGCATCTCAAGGGCGTCTACTACAATCAGCTGTTCTGCCGATTGTCGCGCGACAACGCCCGCACCTGGGGCAAGGCCACGCAGCTGATGTACGAGCCGGGCGACAGGTTCGATCCCGCCGATCCGTTCAAGCGGGGCTACCTCGAGAACAACCAGGCTTACTGCGGGAACAACACCCTCCGCCACAGCAACGGGACGTTCCTCCACGTCGGTGCGACCGTGAACATCCCCAAGGGCGTGCCGATTCCGAATCCCAAGCGGCTGTCAGTGATGGGGATCCCGCCGGATTCGCGGGGCATCGGCTCGGTCTGCTTCATCGGCAAGTGGGACGCGGCGCGCCAGGACTACACGTGGACGGCCGGCAAGCCGGTGTGGCTCTCGCGGAGCGTCGCCTCGCGCGGCCTGATGGAGCCGGAGGTCGCCGAGCTGAAGGGCGGCCGCGTCCTGGTCGTCTGGCGGATCTCGAACGCAGGGCTCGATCCCAAGGAGGTGCCCGGCTGGAAGTACCACAGCCTGTCGACCGACGGTGGCCTGACGCTCAGCCAGCCCGAGCCGTGGACATACGACGATGGTGCAAGATTCTACTCGCCGTCCAGCTTCCACCGCATGATTCGTCACAGCGTGACCGGGAAGCTGTACTGGATTGGCAACATCTCGCCAGGGCCCACGCGCGGCAACTCACCCCGCTATCCGCTCATCATCGCCGAGGTCGACGAGAAGACCGCAGCCCTGAAACGAAGCACTGTGACCCTCATCGACGACCGGCAGGCCGGTGACAGTCCCAGGTTGCAGTTGTCCAACTTCTCGCTGTTGGAGAATCGCGAGACGCATGTCCTCGAGATCTACCTCACCCGCCTCGGCGAGGACGCGAAGGACTTCTGGGGCGCTGACGCCTACAAGTACACGCTCCGCCTGAAATAGGACCCGCTATCGATCCAGTTCCCGCTTGATGCGCACGATCTGCTCGGCGACAGCGCCACGGACCGCCGGGACGACGTCGGGATCGGGCAAGATCTCGGTCGATCGGCAACCGCCGGCGTTGGGAATGCTCACCAGGTCGCGGGCGCGGTCGAGGGCGGCTTGGGCGGCCTTGAGGGCGTCGGTCTGCAACTTGCCGCGCCCGCGCTGGATCAGGTTGCGCAGGATGCACAGGTACTCGTAGTCCTCGATGCCCTCGCGGGCCTGCGCCAGGCGGATGGAACTGACCGGGCCGTCGACGCCGACGCGGTCACCCGGATAGCACAGATACCCGTCGCCGTTCGGGTAACGGACCCAGTAGCGGTCTTTCCCGTCCGGGCTCTGCGAGATGAACTTGTGCCACGCCCGATCCCACGGGTCATACGTCCACCACGACACGCCCCAGAATTCATAGCCGTCGGCGCCGTACTTGAAGCAGTAGTAAGGCAGCAGCCGTTCGGTGGCCAGGTACGGCGTGTCCAACGCCTGTTGGCCGTCGGTGGTGATCCACAGCCGCTCGCCATCCGCCAGGCGGCGCTTCATCTCGTCGACGGCGAAGCAGCCGTATTGCCCGACGCCCCAGATGTCCAGGTAGCCGTTCCAGGCTGGCACATGACGCCACGTGCTCGAGTAGAGCGGCACGTTTGGATCGACCGAATGGGCCAAGTCGCAGATCTGCTTCATCTGCTCGACCACGTGCTCGTGAGTGTAGTGTGGCTCGTCGCTGATGTAGTTGACCAGCTCGTCGTACCAACCCCGCTTCCTGACGTGATCGAGGTAGGCCCGGTAGCACGTCTTGAACGCCCGTGTGTACTCGTCCGTAAAGGCCTGATGGCCGAACAGCGCCCGCGGCTGGTACGCCCACCCGAATGCGTAGAACAGGTTCGCCGAGTAGAAAACGTTCATCTTCAGTTCGTCCAGGCAGATCCGGGCGGCGGCGTCGAACGCGGTCGTGTCCATCTCGACCTTGCCGTTTGCGTACTTGAACTTCGGTGGCGGCAGCAGACCCGGCGAGACGCGATGCCGTGCCAGCAGCTCGTACCACTTGCGGAGTTCCCCGATCGAGCCGTCACCGAACGGGTACTGACCCGGCCCGCGACGCAGGTCGTAGATCACCCGCAGCGACGGGCGCGCGGGCAGCTGGAACGGCCAGACGTTGACGGTCAGTGGGATCTCCTTGCTCACCCCGCCGTCTGCCCGAATCGTGACTTGGCCGCGATACACGCCAGCGGGCGTTCCGGCCGGTGCGTGAAGGGTTAGCCAGATCGGCTGCGTTCGGTCGGCGGGCAGGTCGAACGGCTTGCAGGGCGGCAAGGGATCGGGCCAATCGCCAGCCCACCCGTCCGATCGCGGCGTGCCGCGCGGAATCAGACGGTACCACGCCGGCAGCTTGCTTTGATAGTACGAGCTGGGCACGTCAACGGGGACGTAGCCCACGCGATGGACCTGGACAGTCGGCAGGGATCGCTCATCAAGCTGCACCGGCGTGACGTCGACCCGCACGTTCCGCAGCGGTCTTCGACTGCGCATGGCCAGCTGGACCGGTTCGTATTCGTTGCCCGCTACGTCCACGCGGATCGATGCGACCGGCTTCTGCGGCGTGTTCTCGCGAAACACCTTCACCAACGGATTGACCTGCCAGATGTGGACCTGCCGGTCGTCCGCGGCGGGTGTGGGCCGGGCCATCTCCAACGGCCGTGTCCTGGCTTCGACCGCCCGACAGAGCACGATCCCGTCATGCCACACCGTGCCGTGGGCGTTCATGGTCAAGTGAAGGATGACGTTGGCGCAGTCGGCGGGGGTCTGGACGAGCGCCCGGCTCAGCGTCCAGTCGGTGTCGCCCGATAGGCTCTTGCTGGTCGAGAAGAACGGCGCTCCCTTGGCCAGCTTGCCGTCTGCGGCGTGGAAGTGCCCGTGGAGGGTAACCGTGCCGTCGTCGACGCCTCGGCTCTTCAGCCATCCCGCGTAGAGATAGCTGGTGTTGGGCTGCACGGGGATCGGTCCCTGCCTCCAACCCGACCACTGCAGCGGCGCCTCGGGGGGGATGTCCAGCCGAGCGCAGTGCTCGCCGAACCGTCCGCCCGCCGCCCGAGCGCATTTGCAGTGCGGCTTGCCCTTCTGCGACGGGCCGCTCCCGGGCGACCAGGCCAGAGGCATCTGATCGCCGGATTCGAAGTCGCCGTTCTTGACGAGGTTGGCGGGACTTCGCAGCAAGGCGTCGTATCCGGACGGCTTGGCGGCCTTGTCCTGTCCGTCGACGCGGGCCAGATAGACGTGAAACGTCTTGACGCATCGGGCGGGGAGGTCCGCGACAAACAGCCAGCTCCCGTCAAAACGGAGCGACGGCAGGGCGTCTACGAGCGACGCTGAACCCGCGCGGGCCGGATCCATCACCGCAATCCGCACGGATTGCCCCGGTCGGGCGATCTGGTGCCTGATGCGATTGAGGTTGACCGACAAGACGGTGTTGGGGGCTGGTCGACTGCTGGGGTTGGCGACCACCACTCGTAGACGCCAAGGCCATTTCTCGGCAGGCAGCAGCCACGCCGATTGCCCGGACAGCTCCTTGAGATCCCGGCGTTCGATGGTGACCGAAGCGATCTTGAGCTTGAGACCGTCGTGGATGCGCTCCAGCGAGACGTCGTCGAACCAGGCCGTCCCCGTGCCGTACAAGAGCGTACCCAGGTCGGCGACCGTACCGCCGGGCGGAGTAGCGAACTCGATGGTGATCTTCCGCCAGTCGTACGTGCCATCGCCGGCGTTTGCGACGCGATTGACGACCATCCGCCTTTCCGCACGCACGTGGACGTACCACCCGGCCTTTCCCTTGACGTCCTTGGCGCGGACCCAGCCGGTCAACCGGTAGCGGGCACCGGCGGCCACCGGGATGTTCCCCTGCCACCACTTGACCCAAGTGGGTTCCGCGCCGGCAGTCACGGTCGTTCGTCCGCAGCGGCGACCCGAGTGGGGTCGGTCGGGAACGCATGAGACGCGGTGCGTCTGGTCGACGCCATGCGCCGCCCAACCGTCAGGCGAGGCGTCTCCCAACTCGAATCCGCCATTGGTCAGACCGGCGCCCAGGTAGTCCACCGGATCGGTGGCCTGCGGGTTGTCGTAGTAGACGACGTAGTCCGAGGTCTCACTGCCCTGACGGTCCTTGCCTTCGCCTTCCGAAGCGCCGCATTCGACGCAGAAGGACAACCGATCGCCGTGAGCCAGCGTTCCGGTGCGCTTCATGCGTCCGTCCTTGTCTACCAGACTGAACAGCAGCTCGCGTCCGAGCGCGTCACAGACGCGAACCGCCTGGGCCCGCTGGCCCGCCAGATCTACCTGGCCCGGTCCGCGACCCACCGTCACCCGGACGGGGTCGCCCTTGGCAGGATGGCGGCCTTCGTTCACGACACGGATGATCGCGCGGGCCCGCCAACGCCCTCCACCGTCCGCCACCAGCGAATCGCACCAGGGGATCGAATCGGCGGCGGACCCGGCCGGCGCCGCCCAACCAACCACGCACGCTGCCAAGACAGGTCCCATCACGACATGTTGCGAACGGACCATCTTCTGTTCCTCCCTGCAGTGGACTGACCCACGCTGAACCAGACGCCTGTGGGCATGTGGTTATGTAGCTAGGGCGGGCGCCATTGGCAAGATCGCCTCGTGACCGACAAGTTCCGACAACTTCCGGCGGGGCTGTGACAACTCGATTGGGCCCGGGACGTATACTGATCCGGACGATCGGGCATGGACGCGGCGCGTCCAAGCTGCATCGTCGATTGCCGGAGTACGCTCGGTCGTGCGCGAAGATTGCATCACGATGCTGACGGCCTTACTGGCCCTGCAAACTGCGGGCGGCGCCGCCCAGACCACCCTCTCGACCGGCTGTCGGTCGGTCATACCGGCTCTTGTAGCTTCGGGCGGCGCCGCCCAGCCCCCTACGCCGACCAGCGAGCGGTCGCCCGAGAGCTTGCTGAAAGAGGGCTATCACCAGGAGAACACCCTCCGCGAACCCAATCTCGCCGTCGGCACCTACCGCAAGATCCTCGCGCTGGCCGGTGCGCCCCCGGAGGTCCGATCCGAGGCCCATTTGAGACTCGGCCTCTGCCTGGAACGGATGGGGCAGAGCGATCGGGCCCGAGAGCAGTTCGAGCGGGTCATCCGTCAGTTCGAGGGCCAGACCAGCACGGTAGAGCGGGCCCGGCAGCGTCTCGCCGTGATCTCCGCCGGCGATCCGGCGATGCTCATGCCCCTCGAAACGGGCCTCTACGTCGAGCTGGTCAGGCCGGGCACGCAGATCGAGCGGTTCGTCGCGTCCCTGAAGGACCTCGACGAACCCGGGTTGGAACGGCTGCTGAGGCGTTTCGGCATCGATCGGAGCCTGCGGAGCGTCCGCGCCCTGCTGAGCGAGGCAATGCGGGAGGATATCAACCGCTTCGATACGGTGGCGTTGGGCTTCATCTCCTGGACGGGAGGGCCGGCCTGGACGGACTTCAACTTCCTGCTGGTGCTTCACCCGGGCAAGAGCGTCGCAGCCCGGGGCTGGTTGGCACTGATGATGCAGTCGGCAGGGGAGCCGTCTGGGGGACACGGAGACGTGAGGCTGTGGGCTATTCCAGACGGGCGTGGCGGCGAGTTCACGTTCGCCAACCTGCCCAACCGTCCTGGGCTGACCGGCGCGGTCCTGCTGGGCAGGGATCGTCAACTGGTCTGTCAGGCCATCGACCGCTGGCGGGCGGGTGCCAAGGCCCGATCTCTGAGCTCGCTTCCAGAGTTCCGCCGTCAGGCTGCCGCCCGGCGGTTGGACAGCGCGGTCCTCGTCTACGCCGACGTTCCACAGGTTCTGGCCCGGTTGCGGCGGTACATGGCCCCGGGCGACCGCACCCGCTACGAAGCGAGCCGACGGCTCCTGGCGCTGGATGCCATCGAGCGCGGGATTGCACGGATCGCGCTGCTGGACAACGGTGTCCTTGTCGAGCTGAGCCTGATGTTCAACGCCCAGGCCAGCCCCTTCTACGCCATGTTGCGGACCCCACCGGCGGACCGCACGCTGTTCGCCTTCGTCCCGACCGACAGCGCCGCTGCTGCGTTGATGTCCGTCGGTCGGGGCCGAGACAAGTGGATGCGGATAGACATGTTCCTCGAGCAGCTCGCCACCATCGGCCAGTCGATCGGCGGCGTGGGTGCCCTGGATGTCCGGGAGGCCATCCGCGGAGCCGAGGAACTCACGGGACTGTCGGTGGCCGAGGATCTCTTGGGCAACTGTCGCAGTCTGGCCATCATCCTGCCCACGATCCGGCCATCTAGCTTGGATGTGGCGGATTTTCCCGCGGCCAACACCGTGTTGGCGCTTCGAATGCATAGGCCAGCCCAGTTCCTTCGAAGACTCGACGAATCCCTGCTGGACCGGCTGCAGGGGCGGCTGGAGACGGGGCACGTCTGGGGCGTCGAGACGCGGACGTACCTGGATATCCCCGTCCCGTCCGGCGCGGGCATCACGGTGGCTCGGGTCGGTGACGTGTTTCTGGTCTCACTCAGCGCCGAGATGCTCGAACAGGTGCTGCGAACCCACCAGGTCGGGGATGTGATGGACCGCTCGAGCTTAGGGCGACCTGCGGCGGCGGCCGTTCCTCCCGCTGCCAGCAAGGTCTTGCTGTTCCGTCCCGAACTCCTCGTCAACGACCTGCGGTTGCGGGACGGTCTGGCCCCCTTGGATTTCAGGCCTGTCCGACCCATCGTCGTCTACTCCCTGGAGGAGTCGCATCACGCGGCCGTGAGGGTGGAGATCGGAGACCTGACGGGGCTGTTGAACAACATGATCCTGGCGGCCGGGGACGCGACGCCGACCTCGAAGGCGTCTACAACGGCCATATCCCCGGTGGCACTCCCCGATCCGTCCCCGTGACGGGCCGGCAGGATCGTCTGACCAGCCAGCACCACCTGGCCGGGTGGCGGGGCGCGTTGCCCCGTCGCTCGGCCTGGGTTTTTTCTGGGACAAGGCCCCCCGGAGGGCGAGGCGGGCGCTTTCGCGGGCCCAAGGGGAGGTCGGATGTAGGCTTGGTTGTGTAAACTGCTTCCTGAAAAAGAATAACAAAACGGATCGGTCCTGTGACGCGGGAAGAAGGCGTCCTGTTCTAGCTAAAGGCGGGCCGAGTTGAAGACGACGTATAGCACGTGGCGGGGCGAAGCGCCCGCGTAGGTGCACGACGAGGTCCAACAGGGGGCGACATGATGTCAACGGCCGCTGCGGAAGCCGAAACCATTGTTAACACTGCGCTTGCGGGCATCGGCGAAATCGCGACGCTGCCACAGATCACCGTCCGCATCATCGAGACGGTGGAGAACCCCAAGAGCACGGCGCGGGATCTCCACGAGATTATCAAGAACGATCCGGCGCTTTCCAGCAAGATCTTGAAAGTGGTCAACTCGGCCTTCTACGGGCTGCCAGGCAAGATCGGCACGATCGACCGGGCCATCGTGTTGCTGGGCCTGTCGGCGGTGAAGAACATCGCCATCGCGGCGTCGATCACCCGGCTGTTCAAGGGCAGCCAGTTGACGGGTGAATTCACGGCCAAGGACCTCTGGACCCACTCGCTGTCCGTCGCTGTGGTCAGCCGGATGCTTCACAAGGAGATGTTCTCGCAGGGCGGGGATGACGTCTTTCTGGCCGGTCTGATCCATGACCTGGGCATTCTGACGATCCGGCAGGCGTTCCCTGAGAAGCTGGTGGAGATCATCAACCGTGTCTCTGCGGGCACGGAAGACTACTGCGAGGTGGAATCGGAGATCCTCGGCGCGGACCATCAGGCCTTCGGCGCCGGCCTGGCGGGCAAGTGGAAGTTCCCGCGCCACCTCCGGGCGGCCGTCGGGTATCATCACAACCCCGATGAGCTTGCCGAGGACAGCAGGAGGCTGGCCATGGTCGTCCAGCTTGCCGACATCATCTGCTGCAAGGCCAAGATCGGGTTCGACCTGACCTCGCGCAACAAGCAGCTCCAGCAAGAACACCTGGATGCCGTCGGCGTCACGCCCGATCAGGTCGGCGAGATCCTCCAGCAGTTCCCGGATCAGTTGTCGGTTGCCGATGGCATGCTGGGCTGAAGCACGACAACACGGGCTTCGTTTCAGACCGCTGCGAGTCCCCCGCACGCTTTCTCTTGCCCCAATGCAATCCAACGACCGTTGGTCGTGAGCTTGACGCTTTGGCGGTCAGCAGGAGCGCACCGTCTGGTCGTCAGGGAGCGAAGGCGTTAGAGTGCGCACGATGTCCGACGCCTCACCAGACAGCCAAACCGACGCGTCGTTGATGGCGGCGGTGGCTGACGGCGACATGGATGCCCTGGGCGAGTTGGTGCGCCGTCATCAGTCGTCAGTCTTGGCGACGGCCTACCGGCTGCTGGGACGCTGGGACCAGGCGGAGGACGTTGCGCAGGAGGCCTTCCTCCGAGTGCATCGGGCTGCGTCGACCTATGTGAGTTCCGCCGCCTTCACCACTTGGCTCTATCGCATCGTGACGAATCTCTGCCTGGATGTCCTACGCAAGCGCCGGACGGGCCCCGAGCCGCCGGCCGAGCTGAGCAACGGCAGGGCGTCTCGCCCAGGTCAGGGCCTGGAGCGGGCCGAGCTGGCGAGCGTGGTTCGCCGGGCGGTGGCAGGGCTCCCGGAGCGTCAGCGGATCGCTGTGATCCTGCACCGCTACGCGGGGCTGTCGCACGCCCAGATTGCCGAGGCCACCGATTGGAGCCCCTCTGCGGTGGAGTCGTGCCTGGTTCGAGCCTACGCGCGGCTTCGCAAGGAGCTGGCTGATCTGCAGGATTCCTGAAACCCGGCCGCAGGGCGGAGCCGGGTGGAACGTTCAAGCTTGTAGGAGGACCGACGGATGTCGTGTCCAACGGAATCGGACCTGTTGCGGATGGCTTCGGGCGAGTTGGCGGGCCAGCGCCGCGATGCCGTCACCGCGCACGTCAGGGGGTGTGAGACGTGTGCTCGGCGCCTCCGGGAGATCCAAGCGGTTTGGGAGACGATGGCCTCGTGGGAGGTGGATACCACGGGGCATGAGGTGGCCCAGGCGGTTCTGCAGGCCGTGCCGGCCCAATTTGCCGATTCTGGACCCGATTTGAGAGCCCAGCCGGATGGATTGGCCCGAGGGGGGTGGCTCGCCCATCCATGGCGATGGCCGGTCCCGATGCGGGCGGCTGCCAGCATCTTGTTGGCCGTCGCCGTCGGATGGGGGGCTGGTCGATGGGTCCCCCGAGCGGCGAGCCCCGACCTGGGTCAAGCACGAGGCAGATTGGCCTCGGCCCCGAAGGACCCGGCGGAAATGGGAGGCCCTGTGACCGCCGAACGGATCGCCCGGGACTTGGGATTGGATGCCCTGCGGGGCGGCATCGCGACCGGCCTGTCCATCACCTTGCTTGACGAAGCACAGTGGCGTGCAAACGAGGAGGCAAAGGGATGATTAACAAGGCCAACATGGCAATCCTGACGGTATCGGTGGTGATCGGTGCGGCGACGTTCGTCGCGACGCGGTCCTTGCGGGGCGAGGCCCCGGGGGCGGGCGCGGCGTTGACCAGCACGGCCCCGGGGGAGGAGGTCGGTCGCGGGGGGCGACTTCGCGCACTGGGGCGATGGCTGGAGCTGTCGAAGGAGCAGCAGGACGCCATCCACAAGGACGATCCGACCTTCTGGCTTGACGTTCTCAACCAGCGCGAGCAGTTGATCGCCGAGCGCGAGCGCCTCGCCAAGCTGCTGGAGGATCTGCAGTCCACCGAGAAGCAGATCACCGACCAGGTCGATCGTATGATCGCGCTCGGCAACGAGATCGAGCGTCGCGTGACCAAGCGCCTGTTGATCATCCGCCGCCACCTGACGCCGGAGCAGCAGAAGAAGCTGTTCGGCTTGTGTGCGCTGGGCGTTCGGACACGAGCGAACCGAGCCGCTGATGCCGGCGGCCGGGGCCTGGGCCGGGGGTGGGGTCGCGGACGAGGCCGCGGGCGATAGGCACCCTCGCTTCGATCGATCAGGGCACGAGTTTGTACCCCACGCGCTGGACGGTCAGGATGTGCTGGGGGTGCTTGGGGTTGGGCTCGATCTTCCGACGCAAGCTGACGATGTGGTTGTCGACCGTGCGGTCGGTGGGGAAGCCTTCGATGCCCCAGATGACCTCGAGCATTTCGTTTCGGGCCACGGGCTGATCGACGCGCTCGAGCAGCATCTTGAGGATCTCGATCTCGTAGTGGCCGAGGTTGTGCGTTTTGCGGCCGCGTGTCACTCGTCCCTTGCTCAGGTCGATCTCGGCCTGTCCGATCCGGGCGTGTCGCAGCGTGGTGCCGATGCCCTCGCTGCGTCGCAAGGCGGCCTTGATACGGGCCAGCAGCTCGCGGACGCCGAACGGCTTGGTGATGTAGTCGTCGGCGCCCAGCTCCAAACCGCGGACCTTGTCGATCTCCTGCCCGCGCGCGGTCAGCATGAGGATCGGGATGGTCATGCCCATCGCGCGGATCTCCTTGCAGACGTCGAAGCCGTCCATCCCGGGCAGCATGACATCGAGCAGGACCAGGTCGGGCCCCCACGTGCGAACCTGCTCGACGGCGCCCGAACCGTCGGCGACCGTGGCCACCTCGTAGCCCTCGAACTGGAGGTTGTCACACAACCCCATCGCCATGTCAGCTTCGTCCTCTACGATCAAGATGCGCGGCATTAGGATTCCCCTGATGAGTGATGGTTGGCCTCCGGCAGGAAGAGCGTGAACGTGCTTCCCACCCCGGGCGTGCTGTCAACCCACACGTCACCCTCGTGTCCGGTGACGATGTGATGGACGAGTTTGAGCCCGAGTCCGCTGCCGCGGATGGCGCGGACGGTCTCGCCGCTGCCTCGAAAGAAGCTATCGAACAGCCGGTCGCGCTCGCCGGGCGGGATGCCCACGCCGCGGTCGGACACCGAGATGGTCGTTCCCTCCCGTCCGTTCCGATGGGCTCGCCGGACCTGAACTTCGACCACCTTGTCCTTGTTGGAATACTTCACGGCGTTGTTGAGCAGGTTCAAGACCGCTTGGGCGACGGCGTCGGCGTCCGCGGACACGGTCGGCAGATCGGGTTGGATCTCCACGCGACATTCGAAGCCGTGGTGGTCGAGCTGGAAGCGATAGGCCTCGAGCGTCTGGGAGACCACCTCGCCGATGTCGCAGTCGACCCGCTCATACCGCTTGTGGCCGGCGTCGATGCGCGAGAAGTCCAGGATGTTGTTGATCAGGTGGGTCAGTCGTTCGCTCTCTCGTGTGATGACGGCGTAGTATTCGCGGCGCTTGCCGTCGCTGACGGCCCGGCCGTAGAGCAACGTTTCGCCGAACAGTCGGATGAGGGCCAACGGGGTCTTGAGCTCGTGGGAGACGTTGGCGACGAACTCGTTCTTGAGCCGCGTCAGGGTCATCTCCCGGCGGACGGCGAGCAGGAGCACGGCCACGGCCGCCATCAGTACCGTCACGACGATGGCCGTCAGGGCGATGTAGATCGACGTCTGCCGACGCACTTCATGCCGGACCCGCTCGAGGAACGCCGGCGCGGGCTGGAGCTGCCAGGTTTGAAGGGGCATGGCCAGGACCTGCGTCCAGGGCACGTCGGGCGGCGACGGCGTGTCGCTCTTGGGGTCAACGACCAGATCGCCTCGTCCCACGGCCTTAACGATGGGGACCACGAACGTTTCATACAGGGCTGACCGGTGGATGCACACTCCCACCAGGACCTTGCCTCCTGTGCTGGGAAGGCGTCGATAGGCCAGCGCCCGAGGTCTGGCGCCAAGTGTGTCGGCGACGAACTGCACGCCCGGCTCCTCAGTCCCCAAGGGGGGGTCCAACCGGGGCGCCATCCAGGTCCGAACCACGTCTGCAGCACTGGCCAGCTTGTGCTGACGGCTGGCGATGTCGGCCAGTTCGCGCTCCGCCAGGTTGATGTCATCGGGCGGGCGATCGGTCAGCTGCTTGAGTCGATAGATCAACATCTCGGCGCATTCGCGGGCGGGCAGAGGAACGTATCCCGCCGTGATCTGTTCGAGAAGGTCTTCGGCGGCTCGAGCGGCTTCGTTCTGCTGGCCGGATGCCGTCAGCACATCGATCAACGCGAGGTTTACCCAGAACAGGGAAGGGGGATCGAGCCCGCGCAAGACGACGGCGTAGCGCGTGCGTAGCCGTTCGTAGATTTGGATCGCGTCATCGAATCGCTTCTGCTTCGCCCGACAGCCCGCGATGGCCATTTGCGCCTTGAGCTGCCAGTACACGGGCGTGGCCTCGCCCGTGCATTGCCGGTAGCGCTCGATGGCCTCTTCGAGATTTCGCTCGACGAATTCGAGCTGTTCGGCCATGCCGTAGCTCGGCGGGGCCAACGCTTCGTAGGACCGATCCGATCGCGCCCCCGTCGTCGCAGGCCAGGTGATCAACGCCCAGTGGTCGTAGACGAAGCCAAGCTCCAGCCAATCGTCTTTCGATACGATTCGATTGAGGACGGGGTCGTCCTCGTCCTGGTAGGCTTGGTGGAGGCGGGTGATCCGGTCGTCGGCGGCCCGGCGAAGCTCGTCCTGCAGGCGGTCCGAGACGAACTCCGCTCGATCACGGAGACGCCGCGTCCGATCCTCCTGAATGGCCCGTCCCTGACGCAGGGCCAACCGGACGCCTCCGCCGGCCAGCGCCAGCGCGAGCAGGACGACGAGCGCCGATGCGCCCCACCACCAACGGCGAGCTATCTGCTGTGCATCCGCCATCGATACGGTGCATTGTACCGCGAACGTGGTCCCACGACGCCATTCGGATGAGGCGTGTCGCAGCGAGACGGGCGCAGAAGATTCCTTCGAACGTCGATCGTTCTAGCCGGGACGGGAGGTCCCCAGGCCGTCATAGAAGCGCAGCCACAAGGTACCAGAGGGTATTGTTGCCTGTGGCGGTGGAGGTCTCCACACCAGGGCCGGGCACGCCGCCATCCGGGTTCAGCAGGCCGACCGTGCCGTTCAGACCGAGAGGGATGTTGAGGTTGAAGTTGACGTTGCCCCAGCCGCCCAACCACCCCAGGGCGCCCCCATAGGGGTTGCAGCCGGAAACACACAGACCGAGGATTGCCAGCACGAGCGTTGCCGCCCGGGCTTTGTATCCCAATGGGCGCGCCATGATCGACCCACCTTCCCGGCGATGAACGCTTGACTCTACTGGACTTGTCGGCAGACCGCCCTGGAAATCTTGAGTCGCCCCCCATCACCGACGGGGCCAAGCGCGGAACATGGGATGTGGCCATGGCCCCGCCGTTCGCCGGCGAATGCCGTTACGTGACCCGAGACGCTCAATATGATACGCTAGCCGTCAGGAGGAAATCCGAGGAGCTGGCATGAGCTCGAATTCCGAGGAACGGACGGCCGAAGACCGGGCCTGCGAGTACATGGGCACCTACGAGAACGGGATGGTTCGTCCGGACGGTCCCGTGGACTGGCCGAACGGCACCCGGGTGATCATCTGCGTCGCCGAACCCGAAGCCCGGAGCGAGACCGAGCTGGGGCCGGTCATTCTGGTCGGGTTCGGCCTGGCCGGCCGGTGGGTGGCGGACATCTTCGACCGCCACAAGATCGAGTACGTGATCGTCGACCAGAACCCCGAGACGATCGAGATCCAGAAGCGTCTCGGCCTGCGGGCCGTCCTCGGCGACATTGGCGAGGAGGCCACCCTCCGCAAGGCGGGGATCGAGCAGGCGTCCTTGTTGGTATTGACCGTTCCGGACGAGCAGGCCGTCCTGCGGGCGACGCAGCTCGCCAGGAAGATCAAGCCGGACATCTACATCGTCGCGCGAACGAACTACACGTCGGCCGGTCTGCGGGCCGCACAACTTGGCGCAAACGAGGTCATCAAAGGGGAGCAGGCCGTCGCACGACAGTTCTACGAGAAGCTATTGCGCAAACTGGGGGGCGAGCCGCCTACCTAGACATCGGTCGAGCAGTTGATCGAGCTCGGCGAAGACCAGGAGTTGGCCAAGATGGACTTTCCCCAAACGTCGATCGGCGGCGTACAGGTGTCGCGACTGCTGTGCGGCAGCAACGTCTTCTTCGGGTTCAGCCATTTCAGCGCGGCCCGGGACAAGTGGCTTCAGAAGCACTTCACCGTCGAGCGGATCGCCGACGTGCTGACCTGCTGCCTCGAGCAGGGCGTCAACGGGATCGTGAGCGGTCCGCAGCCGAGGCTGCACGAGGCCATCAAGATCGCCGAGCAGCGGACCGGCCTCCAGATGGTGTGGGTCTGCACGCCCGGCGCCGGCGGCGAGGCCTGCACGGGTCGGATCGAGGAGGACATCGACTGGTGTGCCCGGCATGACGTGAAGGTTTGCATGCCCCATCCCGTCTGGACCGACGCGAGGCTCATCATCAGTCAGAATCGCATTGACCAGGGCCCCGAGACACTGGCCTGCATCCGCCAGCACGGCATGGTGCCTGGCTTCAGCACGCACCGCATCGAGACCGTCATCGTCAGCGACAAGCAGGGCTACGACGCCGAAGTCTACATTCAGCTCTACAACGCATTGGGGTTCCTGCTGCCGGTCGAGACCGACTGGGCCGCTCGGATCATCAACGACACACCGAAGCCCATCATCGCCATCAAGCCCCTGGCGGCCGGACGCCTGATCCCGCCGACGGGCCTGCATTTCAGTTTCGGCACGATCAAGCCCATCGACATGGTCTGCATCGGCCTGATGAGCGTCGAAGAGGCCGAGGAGAGCATTGCCATCGCCCGCAAGATCCTGACCGCCAGCGACGAGGAGGTCGACCTGGCCGTCACGCGAAGCAAGGCGCATCTGCTCAGGTAACACGCAAGGCTTGGCGAGCGCGGTCACGCCCGCCCCAGCTCGCTCTGACGTTCCCAATTCGGTCGGCGAGTCAGTTGTCAGATATCGTCTCGCCTTGTCTGGACTTGTCTCGCCGCGGCGACAGTGCTTGGATGGGGTTGGGGCCATTGGTACGATACCGCGTCCTGATTTCTGGGGACTTCGGAGGCGAACCGATGAGAAGACAACGATTCTGTCTGGCGTTCGCGGCTGTTCTGGTTGCCTGTTGGCCGGCGCGGGGCCTCGCGGCGCCGCTTCGCGGCATCGAGTTGCATCCCGACGCGCCGGAATCCGTGGTGAAGGCGTTCGCCCAGAGCGGCCTGAACACAGTGGTCATCCCGTTCCGTCGGCAGGGGGACTTGTCCGAGCCGGCGTTTGTCAAGTCGTTGGCGCGATGGGGCAAGCTGGCCAAGCGGTACAAGCTGCGATGCCTGGTGGCGGTCCGGCTGTTCGGCCCGCCGGACTACGCCGGCGCGAAGGGAGGGTACACGCGCTGCGTCGAAGCCGTCGCGACGGGCGGGCCATGTGTCTCGCCGGGCGACAGGAAGTACTGGACCCAGCACGTCACGCCGCGCGTCCGCCGGATTGCGGAGCTGGCCAAGCAGAACGGGCTGGCGGGCGCACTGTTCGACTATCAGGCCACGCTGACCGCTGTGGAATACAATGCCTCCTACTGCTTCAGCAACGTCTGCTGGCACGCGTTCGTTAACGCCAAGCACGAGGGTGACAAGAAGCTGCTCGGGCTCAAACCTCGGGCACGCGTCAACTGGGTCCGGACGTCCCCGAGCGGCGGGGCGTACTACGCGTTCCTGTCCGGCATCATTCAGGAGGAAATGGCCAAGGCCTTCCAGGCAGCCCGCGCCGCGTTTCCCGAGGTGATCGTGGGCGTCTACGGGTTCTGGGATACCTGGTTCTATCGCGGGATCGTCCGGGCCACGTCGCAGGCGGATGACCTCCCCCCCGCCGTTATGGCTGAATATGAGCGGTCTTCTCTCGGTCGGCTATGCCCGCTCCTCAAACCGACCTGGGCCAGGGCCAGACTGAAGTTTGCGCCCGTCGCCCGACTTTCGCTGGACTACTACCTGCCCGCCGATGTGCAGAACCAGATTGCCGAACTCGATGGGGACCGGACGGGGTTCCTGCTTCGCGCGACGGACGCGTTGTGGCGGCGTGTGACCGACGTCTATCACGTCTACCCGCCGATGGGGTCGGCCCGCGCCTACGCCGACGCCGTCCGCAAGGGCCTGAAGGGCCAGCGCACCGGCCAGCGTCTGCTGTTCAATAAGCCCCACTACTCGCTGTACATGCCGCGTGTCGGCTTGGTCGAGGGCGTGGGGCTGTCCGGCCTGTTGGGCGGGATGATCAAGCGTCTGGCTGAATCGTTCCAGCTGCCCACCGTGCAGCTGAGCACCGCGCGCCCGGAGCAGTGGAAGGACATGCTGTCCGTCTGCAACGTCATCCTCGTCCTGCCCGGCGCCGTCACGGCCAATGCAGAGGGTATGGCTGCCGCCGCGCCGGCCTTTGCACGGTTCTTGCACAACGGCGGCGTCCTGATCGTGCTCAACGCCTCCGACCGCAAGGCCATCGGCTGGCTCGCCGACCACGCGTCCCGATTCGCTTGTGAGGCCGAACGCAGGTCGGGCATGAAACAGGGATGGCTGGCGAATGAGGGCAGCGGCCTGCTCGCCTCGCCCGTCTACATCGAGAAGCTCGCGCCGACAGGGGTTCGGTTCAAGTCGTTTGCGCCGCAGTACTCGGTTCTGGCCAAGGACGACCAGGACGGTGCGTACCTGCTGAGCCAGCCCGTCGGCAGGGGGTTGTTGGTCGTGTCGGCTGGGCCGGTGATGCCGGTGGAACTCCTGGCCAACGCGTTCTTCCGTCAGCTGCGTCGAGGCGACGTCTTTACCACCACGCTTCTGCCCGGAGCGGACAAGGTGCGATTTGGCACCAACGAGCTGATGCTCGGCGTGGCCGAGGTGCCCGAGCCGGCCAGCAACGTCAATGTGTTCGTAGACGTGATCGATACGCACGGGAAGCAAGCGACCCATCAGCGGTTCAACGTTTCGGTGGCGGGCGACGGCCTTCGCATCCCGCTGCGCTATGACGTCAACGAGGAAGGTGTCGGACGGATCGTCGTCACGATCGCGGATCCGACCGATGGGGGGGTCCTGCGGCGGCGGCACATCCGTCTGTTGCACGAACATCGCGTTGATGTCCTGCCGGACAAGAACTACTACACGACCGAATCGCACGCCGTCTTGCGGTTGCGGTATCTCGACGCGTCGTTACGCAAGGCGTCCGTGCGCGTCAAGCTGGTGGGCAGCGGGTCGCAGCCCGAGCTGACCGGCCAGGAGATCCGTCTTGCGAAGATCCCCATCGCCCAGACTCCCCCCGGCGAGCACGAGCTGGAGGTGTCCTTCGTGCAGGACGGCAAGGTGGTCTACGCCAGGACGCTGACGCTCCGCAAGGAACCGCCCTTCCCCACGGCCGTCAAGCTCCTGCACCATCGAAGCTGCGTCCTCGAGGTCGACGGCAAGCCATTCTTCCCGTTCGGCTGCTACGGCGGGCAGGACGCGGGCCTCGAAGCGCTGGGCGTCAACGCGACGGTCGGCGGTCCGGACAAGGCCGGCAAGCTGCGGTTCGCGCCGCATGGCCTGAAAGGATGGGCGCTGGACGACAAGATGACGCCGCAGAAGGTCCGGGACGAGCTGCGCGGGGAGAAGTACAAGATGCTCTTGTCGTGGTACATGTTCGACGAGCCGGCCCTGAACAGCCAGTCGCCCGATCACGTGCGGCGGTACTACGAGCACGGACGGCGGAAGGACCCGTACCATCCCCAGATGCTGGTCTACGTCGGCAGCGCAAGCTATCCGCAGTATCCCGACTACATGCCGGTGGCCGAGTGCCAGATGATGGACCACTACCCGCTGCCGTTCTTCGCGCCGTCGACGTACGGCCGGTATCTTCGGGAGGTGACCGAGGCTGCCCGCGGCCGGCGAAACGTCTGGGGCGTGCCGCAGTGCTTCGACTGGCGGGAGATCGGCGCAGCCATCGGGCCGTTCAAGCGAGAGGACCTACACCCCAGGGGACCCGAGGCGCTGAACTACGTCTATCAGTCCGTCATCGAGGGGGCGGGGGCGATCACGTTCTGGACGTTCCGCTATGCCGCCGGTGACGCGTCCCGGTACGGGCCGTTCCGCAAGGCCCTGGCCGAGGGCGCCAAGCTGACGCAGCTGGTCGCCAAAGGCGTCGTGGTCGACTCGCCCTGTGTTCGCCCGCTCGGCGCCCAGGTCCGGTGCCGCACCTTCCAGGTCGGCAAGGAGATCTACGTCGTCGCGGCCAACTACCTCGGACGCAAGGCGACCGTCACCTTCAGCGCGCCGTATCTGAAGGGCAGGACGCTGCGACAGTACCTGCCGAGCGACCGTCAGCTGGGCGGGCTCACCGACACGTTCGGGCCGCTGGCGGGCAAGGTCTACGTCGTTCCCGCTCCGTAGCGGGGGCGTCCGGTCGTGCGGATTTGGTCAGCGGCGGAGTCATCGTCGTAAGAGGGCGAGCAAGATGTCCGAACAGAAACTCGCGTTGCAGGGCGGCCTGAAGGCGGTCACGCGAATCGAAGGCAAGGGCGAACCCAAGATCGGCGTGGCAGAGTTCATGTCCGTCGCCGAACGGTTCGGGTTTTCGCCGGCTACGCTGAAGAAGATCCGCGCGGCCGTCAGCAAGGAGGATATGGGCGCGGGGCCGTTCCTGGCCAACTACTACTCGGACCTGCCCGAGACGAAGGTGCAGGCGTTCGAACGGATCGCCCGCGAGATGTTCGGCGTCAAGTACGCGATCGGGGTCAGTTCGGGGACGGCGGCGTTGCACAGCGCGTTCGTGGCGGTGGGGGCCGGGGCGGGCACGGAAGTGATCTGCCCGGCCATCGGATTCTTCGCCACGGCGGCGGCGGTGGTCCAATCGCGGGCCGTGCCGGTCTTCTGCGACGTCGATGCGTCCCTGCACATGGACCCGGCCAAGATCGAGCCGCTGATCACGCCGCGAACGGTCGCCATCGCACCCACCCACGTCATGGGCGGGGTCTGCCGGATGGACGCGATCATGCGGATCGCCCGCAAGCACAAGCTGAAGGTCGTCGAGGACTGCGCGCAGTCCTGCGGCGCCCGCTACAAGGGCAAGCTCGTCGGGACGTTCGGCGACCTGAGCATCTTTAGCATCTCGGCCTACAAGATCGTCGGCGGCGGTGAGGGGGGGTTGATCCTGACCAACAAGAAGCGGTTGTGGGAACGCGCGCAGGGCACGGCGGAGTGCGGTGGGCTGTGGCGGCCGGATCGTTTCGCGCCACCTCGCTATGAGGGGGAGCTGTTCTGCGGCACCAACTACCGCATGTCGGACCTCGAGGCCGCCGTCGACGTCGTTCAGCTCGGCAAGATGCCCGCCGTCGTCAAGCGCTTCAGAGCGGTCCGGACCCGCATCCTGAAACGACTCAAGACCTACCGCCAGATCGTGCCGCAACAGCTCAACGATCCGGATGGCGAGGTCGGTTATCTGCTGCGGTTCTTCCCGGCCACGATCGATCTGGGCGTGAAGATCTGCGAGGCCCTCCAGGCTGAGGGCATCGGCGCGGGCACGCGCGGCAAGCGCCCGCGGCCCGACTGGCACATCTACTCCTACATGTACCCACTGATGACCAAGCCCGGTCCGGCCAATCCGAACTGCGGGTTCGACTGCGCTCGCTCCCGCGGCGCAAGTCGGCGCGCCCGGTACGCCCGGGGCGATTGTTCCGTGGCCGACGACCTGTTCGACCGCGTGGTCAACGTCGGCCTGAACCAGTGGTACTCCGCCAGGGACTGCCGCAACATCGCCAACGGCATCAACAAGGTCCTGTCCGCCTACTGCACTGAAGATGCCGGCGCAGCGAAGTGGATCTGACGGCCCCGATGTGGCGGAGGTGCTGTGCTTGGAGTGCGGTGGCTTGACGCCGCCTTCTCTTGGCCGTGGCGCCGAATGCGCCACGCGCGTTGCTCGCTCCGCGAGCTGACAAAGCGGCGTCAAGCCGCCGCACTCCATACCGCGCTCTTGGGCGCTGGTTGGTTACTTGGTTAGCCGGTAGACGCCGGGCCTGGCAGGGAAGTCGCCGGGCCGGGCGTTGACGCCTTGCCAAGCTCCCTTCTCGAGCCGCTTCACCTTCGCGTCAGACCAGCCGGGCAGGCGGAGGCGGAACGGGCGTTCGCGCTGATGCAGTCGGGTGAGGGGCTTGTCCGGCGTCCCGGTCAGACCCTCGCGGAGCCGTTCGACGTCGGGGTGGATCCGCAAGTCCGCCCGGCCGTCACGGATTCGTAGATCGACCACGCCGGTCCCGTCGTACTCGAAGTACGGACACGCGCCGACGGCACACACGTGCGTTGGGCGATCGGGGATCGGCAGCGGGCGCCAGTCGGTCGGGCCGGCCTGCATGTAGCAGTCCCGGGCGCAAAGCAGCGCGGCGTTGCGACGGAAGCTGACGGCGGCCGGCGCGAACACCTGGTCGTCGTCGGGCGTCGGGAACGTCGCCCCGCGGGCAAGTCGGCGAAACACCTCGCCGCCGATCAGGAAGCTCACCATCTTGCCGGGCGTGTGCCACAGGTTCAGATAGTGGATGTGCCAATCGCGGTTCAGATGGGCGAGCGACCGGGCGTCGTACTGAAACTGACAGGCGACCTGGACTCCCAGGTTCCGCCACCGCCGCGCCATGGCCGGATACATGCAGACCTGTTTCACCATGCCGGCTGCGTCGAACTCGTAGACCAGCCGGGCCTTGCCGGCGAACCGGGCGTCGAGCGTGCCGTTCCGCGTTTCGCCGAGCAGGTTCCGGTCGTCGTTGATGCGTCGCAGACCGCCCGGGTAGGCGCCGAGCGTGACGGCGTCGCAGCGACTGTCGGCGACGGCCTGGGCGATCTCCACCTCGGCGGCGTCGAACGTACTGTAGGCGATCGGCTGACGGGCCCCCGTGCTCCGGATGGCGTCGATCATCGTGTTGACGTACCGCCGTAGCGTGTCGTACCGGAAGCACGCGAAGACGGCCGGGCACTGCCATTCGTCGCTGGGCAGGAACGCCTGCCAGGCCGACCGCACGCCCGCCAGTCCGCGCTTCGACACGTCGGGCCCCAAGTGCGTGATGCCCGGCTCGCCCGAGATGATGTCGCCGAACGTCCAGTACGTCGGCTCGTTGATGACCTCGAACAGGGCTAGACACGGTTCGTCTGCGAGGCGGCGTCCGGTGTGGGGGTTGGTGTGCGTCAGGAACTGTTTGAGGTAGTTGGCCTGCGCGGGCCATCGGTCGGGCCACATCGACATCGCCTGCTTGGGCGTATTGCGCGAGAAGCTGTCGGGGCGTTGATTCGGGCTGCCCCACCACGCGATGGGCGTGAGCATCAAATAGATGTTGCGGCGGTTGCACTGGGCGACCAGGTAGTCGAGCACGTCGAGGTGGTCGTTGCGGATCAGGTTGCCCTGCCCGTCGGAGATCTCGGTGTCGAAGACGTGGATGCGGATGATGTCGATGCCCATCTGGGCGAAGTCTTCGAAGTCCTCATCGGTCGCGCGGCGGGGGTCGATGCCGAGCTGGGTCAGGCTGTTGTATTGGGTCCAGCTTTGCGGGTAGGTGTTCACGCCCCACAGGGCGACCTCCTTGCCGTCTTCGTATCTAAGCACGCCGTCGCGGACGACCATCCGACGCAGCGGCAAACGGGGACCGATCGGTCCGGGCGGAGCCCGTTCGGCCTCGCGCTGCTGCACGGCCGGCGCGAACGGCCAGCCGGTCTCCGGGGCATCGCCGACCGTGAGGAGCAATGGCGTGCGGTAGACACCCCCGCCCGCGTTGACGTTGTCGACGGCGATGGCCAGGTCGTTCTGCTCGCCCCAGCGGACCGCGTCGGGCGGGATTGCGTAGTCTCGCTGCTTGTCCCAGCCTTGAGTCCGCCCGATCTCGCGGCCGTTCAGGAAACAGGCGTCTGCGTCGTCGATGGCGCGGAGCTTCAGTCGCAGTGCCTTGTCCCGCCAACTCGCGGGAATCATGAAGCGCGTCCGCACCCAGGTCACGCCCAAGGCCTGCCACAGCCGGGGCAGATGGATCGGCTTGTACGTGGCGGATGACGGCGGCAGGCCGCGGACGTCGGCCAGGCGCGTGCCCTTGCCCTGCCACCACGTCTCCCATTCGAGCCGCGACAGGTCCAGACCCAGGGCCAGTTGGCAGCGCCTTGCGGTCGCCGAGTTGCCCTCCAAACTGAACGTCATCGTAGCCGGCGTCGAGGAGCCTGCGCCGGCGACATGAACGAAGAAGACGGCGGATTCGCCCGCTGCGATCCGAACGCAGTCGGGTCGGGCGGCGACGAGTCGTCCGCCTTCGACGTTGACCACCGGGGTCGCAGCTGGCAACTGCGCATCGCCGGCGCGGATCAGCACGGCGACGCGCCACTCGGGCGGATCGGTGCCGGGATCCGGCAGACCGCCTGCGATCCGGATCGTCGTCTTCTGTCCATTGATTTCAGCGCGTGCGGCCGTCGGCGCAAGACAGATCGCCAAAACGGTCGCGCCGCATTCCAGCAACGTCGGGATGGTCTGTCTCGGTCCGGTCATCTCGGGTATCCTCTCCGCATCGGTCCCGACCAGTGTAGCTCAAGGAGTCTGAACGTGGCAGCTCTCTCCGTCGTCCTGCCGTGCATCGCTCTTCTGGCCGCGTCGCCCACACACGGCCGAACGCTCACGCAAGCCGACCTCGACCGCGGTGTCGCGCCGCAACCTGGCGATCAGGTCATCCTGCGAGACTTCTCGCGCCTCAAGCCGCAAGATGCGCTCAGCAAGACGTCGGTCCGCGGCAAGTGGTGGCTGCGACGCTACCGGACCGATGACGGGCGCGAGCAGACGATGCTGATGACCGTCGAGCGGGATATGGATAAGCCCGAGACATGTCTCGTGCCGGCGGTCACGTATCCGCTCGGACTTCGCGGCTGGTACGAGATCTGGGTGGCGACGTATCGTGGCCCCTACGGCGGCGGGGTCGACGTCAGGCTGACGGGCGATGACTGTTTCGTCCGCATGGACCCACAGCAGGTGGCGTTCCATCCGAAGCGGCCCAAGCCACGCGTCGGCGCGATCGTCGAGCTGCAATACAAGCCCGCGGCTGATCTGACGGGACAGGGCCTTGTCATTCGGCAGCCGTTCGGCTCGTACGAATCGTTCCACTGGGGGTTCTGCGAGGCGTCGCTCGCATACGTCCGATTGGTGCGGCTGAGCGATGCACAGGTTGCGGCGTTCAGGGCCGACCAGGCTCGCGCCGACCGGCGTCGGATCGCCTATGACGACGACAACTTCTCGCGATTCTGGATGTGGGGCGGCAAGGACAAGTACGACGTGCTGCGGACGATCGAGATGTTCCGCTATCACGACATCGGGTTCTACGGCCTGTGCCTGGGCGCGAACACCGCGCTTCACGTCCCCACGCCTTACACCGACTTGAAGGTGCCGGGCGGTCGGCGCCTCGGCGACGAACGGGCCCGCAAGGCCTTTCGGGCCTTCCAGAAGCAGGGCATCGACCGACTCACGCTGATGACCGAACGGGCCCACAAGTACGGCATCAAGATGCTGCCGACGATGCGGATGTCGGCCATCTACCAGCGCGGACCTACGTACAAGGCGCTGTCGAAGTGGGTGCTGAAGGACGGGCGACATCTGGACTTCGGCCAGCCGCAGATCCGGGAGTTCTTCGTCAAGGTCGTGCGGTACATCCTGGAGACCTACGACGTCGACGGCTTCACGCTCGACTTCACCCGTCACTGCATCCACTTCAATCCGGACGACCCGGACAAGGTCGTCAAGATGAACACCTTCTGTAAGGCCATGCGGACCATGGTCAACCAGGTCAGTGCCAAGAAGGGCCGCAAGCTCCTGCTGGCGACCACATTCTCGGAGTTGGATTACGTATCTGGCTTTCAGCGGCACAACTTCAAAATCAACGTCAAACCCGCCGAGCGGCTGGCCATCCAGGGGATCGACGTGCAGGCCTGGATCAAGAACGGGTACTTCGACATCATCATGCCCGAAGGCGTCAACATCGAGAAGTTCATCAAGATGACGCGCGGGACGAGCACGCAGTGCTGGCCGCGGTGGACCTACACGACCGACCGCCACGGGCGGCGACTGGGCAAGAACGTCCACGACCCGACGCCGAAGGAGGACAAGAAGGACCGGGCCATAAACCCCCATAACGGTCCGTTGGACTACGAGGGCGGCTGGCTCGAGCTGTTGGATGCGGGCGCCGACGGGTTGTACATCTTCAACAATGCCCAGGGATGGCCGGTCCTGCGGCGGATGGGGCATCCCGACGAGGTCCGCCGGCGCGTCCGGGCGGGCAAGGTGCATGGTCTGATCGAGGGCCCCGCCATCCGGTTTGCCGACTGACCCGTTGCATGAGCAGTATCGAGGATATGAGGAGCGACGACGATGAAGATCTCGCCATTCTTGCTGGCGGCAACGACGATCGGGCTTGGCTGTGCGAGCGTGCCGACATTCGCCGAACATCGCGGGATCGCGATCCAACCGGGCAAAGACGGGCGGTTCACGTATCAGGACGATTTCAAGACCGCCAAGTTCCTCGATGATGCGTTCCTGCACAATCTAAAGGTCGATTCGTGGCAGGCCGGCTGTATCACGAACCAAGGTCCGAACCGGGACCGAAGGCTCACCTATCGTTTCTACGGCGACCACGCGATTTCGGGCATCGACGTTCGCGTCGTGCAGACCGCCAACGGGAAGAACCTGGGCGGAGTGAATCGGCTGTACCTGTCGTCGAACGGCCTGGACTGGACTGAGGTGGCCTCGAGCCAGACCCAGAAGCCCAACCAGGGCGGCTGGCAGAGCGAACCCCTCGCCGTCACGCCGCAGCAGGCGGCAGCGTTCGTCCGTCGACCGGAAGTGTGGATCCGTGTGGTGCTCGACAACTTCTGCGGGCTCAAGACGGGAATGTCCAACCGCATCAGCTCGATCGCTGTCAAGCTCGAGCTCGGCGAGAAGTCCCGGCCTGGCGACGATCCCCAAGCCGCCGAACGGGCGGCGTGGGGCAGACTCCGCCGCCGGCTCGGCTGGCGGTGCATCAGCGTCGACGCGGCCGACCCCGTCGACCAGCGCCCGCCGCATTACTACGAAGATGTCGACGGATGGCTGCAGGAACCCAACGCCAGCCCCGTGCTGACGCCGGACGAGCGCGATGGGTTCCAGGTACGCCGGGCTTGCGGATGGGACCGACGATGTCCCCTGGCCCTGGCCGCCTTCGTTAAGACCAAGGGGAGCGCGGGCGCGATCATGGCGCGGATTACGGTCCGCAGCACGCGCGAGACGTCGCGCAAGATGAACGTCTTGTGGGACGGCAAGCGGGTGGCGACGTTCGACGCAGCCTGCTACTTCGACGCAGACGCGGTGTTCTACGTCAAGCTTCCCGGACCCCCGCAAGACGGTGTGCACGAACTGCGGATCGCAGGCGGCGACTCGGGCGTGATCCAGATCCGCCAGATCGCCGTGGCTGGCGAAGGGGAGGTGGCCTGGGCCCAGAAGCCGCGATCGCCGAACGGCGGGCCGTTGGAGGTGCTCGGCGCGTGTTACCTCCCGGACCCCCTCCCCCCGCCCGATTCACAGGCCGTCGAGGGCCGCACGGACAAGAAAGCCGTGGGGCTTGTCTTCAGGGGCATGCAGCGTCTCTACGCCGAGCACGTGGATTTCGGCGCGCTTCGCCTCGTCCTGCGCAACAACGGGCGCGTGCCGGTTCGCATCGGCAACCGGCTGCAGCTGAACGGCAAGCCGATCGAGGCGAACTACGTCGATTTCGCCAAGAGCGCGTGGGACGCGCCCGGCGTGGTGTGGTACCGTGTCCGTCCCCGCCTCGTCGAGCCCGGACAGTGCAGCGAGATCACCGTTCGCTTCCGACGCCGGCCCCCAGGCGACCGGGCGATTGTCACAGCCTCGTTGGAGAACGGTCCGGCCCAGACGGTGGAGATTCCCTACCGCGATCTGGGCCTCATCGTCGACTACGTTACCCCCGGCAGGAGGATGGACATGCTGTACGTGTACGTCCGCAAGACGAACGACGCGAAACGCGTCCGTGTCACCGCGCTGTTTCTCGACGGCAAGCACCTGCCCGATGCGAAGATCCACGGCGCGGACTTGCCCGGCAACGTCGCCCTGATCGTGGCTCAGCTTGCCAAGCCTCTCGAGCCGTATCAGTACCATGTCGTCGGCGTGAAGACCGACGCGATCCAGGAGACCTCCCTGGCAGCACAGTTCCGCGTGCTCCCATTCGTCTTCCCGCGGGGATCCATCCATACGCCGCCCCAGCTGTGCAAGTCGATGAACATGAACGCCGCGATGTGGCGGATGGTGGCCTTGGAGACGTGCGAGAAACACAACCTGATGACCACCTGCCACCAGCATGGTATCTTCGACGTGCACCGACGCGTGTCCCACATCTTCGGCCCGGACGAGCCCGACGCGCACGACAACCGCGGCGGCGGCTACGACAGGGGGCTCGGCTGGCACGCGCGTCGCCTCGCCCATGTCGGTTGGCAGGAGCTGGTCGAGCGCTTCGCGCCCCGCGTCGCGACCTGGCTGATCATGAACGGGACGGTCCGGCCGATGAACTGGTTCGTGTACGGTCAGCTGGCGGACGTTAGCTGCTTCGATCCGTACCCCGTCACCTACTACGGCGCCGACCACGCCTACGTCTGGGAGAGCCTGTCGCTGGCCCGGCGGTGCGGCGCGCCGCGGCGGATGTATGCCTGCCTGGAGGCCTACGGATGGAAGGGGGGCCAGGGCGTGCCGAAAAAGGCCCGGGGGCCCATTCCGGCCGAGTACCGGCAGAACGTGGTCCAAGCCATCGGGGCGGGCATGAAGGGCCTGACCAGTTGGGTCTATTCATCCGGGGCCGGCGGCTGGCAACTCAACGAGCCGGTGGCCAAGGAGATCGCCCGGCTCAATGCACTGATCAAGCACATCGAGGGCGATCTCCTGCTTGGCACCCCGATTGACCTGGCCACGACCGACGCTGGAAGTGTGCCGACCGGGACGGTGGGCAAGGAGAAGTGGCCCAAGCCGCGGGTCCGGGCTCACAGCTTGCTGTGCGGGCCCGACGCGATCGTCTTGGCCGTCGTGAACCACATCCCGGCCAGCAAACCCGACCCGCCCAGGATCGAGCCGGCGAAAGACGTGACGATCGCCGTGCGGCTGCCCGACTTCCTTGCGCAGGTGACGGCGTTTGAGGTCACCGAGGACGGCGTCAGACCATTCGCCTGCAACGTGATCGCCCGCAAGGCTGTCCTGAAGCTGCCCAGCATCGTGTCGGGTCGCGTCTTTGTCCTGCGGCGCCCGAAGATCCGTTGAGGAATTGAGGTCTCGGCGACAATCGCCCAGATTGCAGAGTATGTCCGCCTGTCAGTGTCTCTATGTCCACGGTTCGCACCGAATGGCGACCCCCCCGACTTGGCAGACTCCTGCGGCTTTTCGCGGGATGGAGAAGCCGTGCTGACATCTTTCAATAGCCCAACATCTAGGGGCGCGCGCGTCCCGGAAACGGACGATATGGGGGTGGCGGCGCTGGCCTCGGACGACAGGAGCGGTTAGTGTACGGTAATCTAGCAAGTTATGTGCTTCACGTCCCGCCTGTCCGATAACTGTGTGGTATATTTGTAGTGAGGGAACGACGAGCAACGAGGAGCTGTCAAATCTCATAGCCTTTCACGCGCACGGCTGCGGCAGCCAGGGAGGGTGGTTAGACGTCACTGGTTGCGGGTGCGGTTGAGCCCCTTCTTGCGGAAGCCCGATGGAATAGCTGAAGCTCGAAACCCATCGAAGCCATCGAGCGAACGATCGGAAAACCGAATACGCGTGGGGCGTCGAGCGACGCCGAACGGCCGTTGAACCCGGCCGGCCCGATCGCTCACGCATAGGGAGAAACGCGGTAGGCCCATGAGATACCATCGGGATATGGCCAGGCTATCAGCAACGACCATGGAAGGGTCAAGGACGTTGCTTCCGACCGGTTTCGGTATCGGTGCATCGACGTCGCAGGGAAGCGTCGCAGATGCGCGGAGTTGGGATCGGACCCCAACGCACCAGATGGTGCAGTTCCCCAGGGATTGTACCCTCTGCTTGACAGCCGGTTCGGACGGGAAATGAGGCGGCGTGAAGGGAACCAGGCCCCGGTCGCCTCATGTGGATCGGCAGCGACGGAACAGGGAGGTCCTGTCGTTGCGGAGGACATCATGCAAAAGTAGAACGTGGGTGGGTCCGGAGGATGCAGTCAAAAACCACCAAGCGTTAGGCGTTTTGGACCGCAGACCGTGCTTGATGGTTCCCTCGCTCGAATCCTTTCCTCTAGACTCGTCTGAAGGGCCCACCCGGTTTCTACTCTCACCCAGTCCCCTATCGGTTTGACTTCTCCGTCCGAACCTGCTTCCAGCAGTTACGTCGCCACGTTCCAGTGGTAGGGGCGGCCTTCGAAGGCCTTGTCCGTCAGCTCGCCCGTTGGGCGGACGTTGATGCCCTTGCCCCAGATTGCCTTGGCCTGCTCGAGGTAGTACAGGTAGTTGTCCAGCGACACGTCCGCCGGCACGCGGTGGTCACAGAACGGGATGAACCCGCCCTCCTCGGTCAGCGGGGCCAGCCGCTCGATCTCGCGGAGGATGTCGTCCTTGCCTCGGGCCAGGATGTGCTTGTCGAACCCGCCCATGATCAGCAGCTCCGGGCCGAACCGTTTGCGGTACACGATCGGGTCCGCCTCCCATGTGCCAATCTCCAGGGGGAAGGCCACGTTCACGCCGTTGGCCATCCAGATCGGGAGCAGGTCGTCGACCTTCCCGTCGCAGTCCAGCACCACGACGTCGCAGCCGTACTCGCGCAGCAGGTCGGTGATCCGCTTGTACTGCGGCCCCATGACGTCGCGGACCCTCTGCGGCGAGATCAGCGGACCCCGGTTGTAGCACATGTCCTCCCACGTGCTTGCGTAATCGAACGTGCAGCCGTTCTCCTTGGCGATCCTCAGGGCACGTTCCATCACCGTGTAGAACAGGTTGCCCAGTGTCTCGACCATCTCGGGGAACAGCGTCGGGTCGTCGTAGAGCTGTAGCGACAGGTTCTCCATTCCCATCCAGTTCCGAAGCCACCCGTACAGGCTGCCGCCCCCGATCCCCAGGGGGTAGTCGCGCTTCTCATCGGCGACGCGGGCGCACTGGTCGGCCCAGGTATCGGGCACGCGCCCTGCCGTCTCCGGGTCGAGCCGCCACTTGAAGTGTTCCTCCCAAGTTGCCTTGTCCTTGAGCGTCCAGTCGAGGTAGTGGGGGATGGTGCCCAGTTGCTTCTTACGGCGGTAGGTCACGCCGGCCTCGTCCATGACGACCTCGGTCTCGCCCTCGTCGGCGACGACCTTGCCGTCGAAGCAGGGACGCAGGCCGATATCGGCGCTCAGGATCGCCCACTGCCGGTCCATGCCGAAGAACTCGTCGGTGTTCACGTCCTTTGGCAGGCCGTACTGTTCCCATGCCTGGATCGTCTCGGTCCAGAAACCGAAGTCCCAGATCGGGCATCGATCCACGGGCTTGTAATGCATCTGGTTGTTGAATCGCTCGCGGTCGTTCATGCAAACCCCTTCACTTGGCCGGCTCGAGCACCACACAGTCCAGCCCGGCCATGAAGCCGACGCTCTTGGCGTTCTTGCCGATCACCTCCATCTTCAGACGAACCTTGCCTTGCTTCAGCTCGACCACGTCGAGCTCGATGCGCTTGGTTGGGATGACGCCGTCGTTGTAGGCGTCGATGGGCTTGCCGAGTTTCTGGGCGCCGAGCGAATACTGGACGATGCCATAGTCGCGGGCCTTCGTGCCATAGACGACGACCTTGAACTTGCCGGTCTTGGCGACGGGCAGCTCGAGCTCCACCCACTGACCGTCGGCGGACGGCCTGAACCACAGGTGGCTATTGCCGCTCCAGTGCGGGCCGAAGCCCTCCATGTCCTGCGGGTCGCACGGTCCCGTCGTCTGCTTGGCGACGATCTTGAGCCCTTCGCCCTCGATCGCGCCCTTGATCCGCTTCGGCGCCTTGGAGACGGCCTTGGGGGCGATGCCGCGCTGAGCGACCGGCACGGGCTCGAAGAAGTCGGTCGAGCTGGAATCCGCGTACCAGTAGGTCGTGCAGGAGTAGTCCTTGTCCTTGCCGTAGTTCTCGATGGTCATGTCGAACGACCTACAGAACGGGATGTTGTCGATGACGTGGAAACGGTTCACCGAGGTGTGGTTCTGATTGCCCGGCCCGTCGCAGCGGGGCTGGTTGTGGCAGGCGTGGAAGAAGGGCTTGTTGCAGCACCAGGCGTAGCCGAAGTAGTCCTCACTGCCCGTGCCGTACCAGCTCGGGAACTTCTCGCCGTCGACCCAGACCTTCTCGTCCCCCTCGCCCCACCAGCGTCGGACGGGGTTGAAGATGTACATGCCCACACCGACGTATCGGCCTCGACCCTTGCACTCCAGGAACGGCCAATCGAACGTCGTGTTGGGGTTGTCCCGCCGCCAGCCGGCGTGGAAGTACAGCAGGTCCTTGGCGGCCCCGCATCTGTCGGCGACGAACTGCACCTCGAGGGCGACATCCTGCTTCCCCTCATTGTGGAACTCGACGACGGCCGACTTACGATAGGGCATGTGCCAGTAGCAGTACGTCCAGCCGTCCTCGGTCATCCCGAGCGGGAGGCCCTTGTAGGGGTTGATCCCCGGCGCCGTGCCGAAGAAGTCTCCGAGCGGCGCCCAGACCTGGGCCTTGGCCGCACCGTCGAAACAGATCGAGAACGCCACCTCGCGCAGCGCATGCTCGAGGTCCTTGGCCGACGCCTTGACCTTCAGCGACCGCAGGGCCGCGGGCCCCGCCGGCAAGCGGACCACGTGCTTGTTCCCAGGCCCCAGCTTGGCGGTCAGGCGTTGGGGCTCGGGCAGATTGGCCGGGCCCTTCGATGGGTCGCTCAGCACGCTGCAGACCTGCTTGTACGTATCCATGTGTTTGTTGAGCAGGTCCATCGACCAGGTGGGCACCCGCGTATTGGGCGTGTAGGTCCAATAGTCGACGGTGTAGTACATCCGTGCGGGCTGCTTGATGTGGTCGACGACGACCTTGCAGTGCTTCTGATAGGGAATGGGCAGATAGAGGTTGGCCCCCATCGAACGCCGTCCGACGATGGGCTCGGCGAAGGGCGGCACCTTGCCGGTCGTCAGACCGAGGAACGGTTTGGCCAGCACCGGTGTCGGGTTGCCGTCCAGATAGATCTTCAGCGTGCCCATGGGGTTGGCCGACCAGATCCGCACGAGACAGCCCGGTCCGTCCATGTCGGCCATGACGTGGGCTGTGCCTTCTGTGCGGAGGTATTTGCCATGGTCAGCGTTCGCGCCCCAGTCGACCTTCTTGCCGTCGACGATCTTCGACTTGCGGTCGTAGCTGCTGAACTGCTTGCAGGTAACGCCCGGTGTGGGCGGCTGGGCAAGGGCCTGCAGATCAATCAGGCTCAGCAACATGTCTTCGTAAGACCGCGGGGCTTGGTGGGGGCCGGCGTGCTTGGTCGGGGCCACCGCCTTGGCCGGCGACACGATGGCGGGAGCCGTGCCGACCTTGGGCCCCGAGCATCCGCCGCACACGAACGGCGCCCCGGCGCACATAATCAGGAACGTCGCGACGCGCTTGACGCTCTCATGGTTCATCGTTGGTCTCCTGTGTCTCGCGCCCCCGCGTGGCGGCCGATTCGGCCGGCTCGTCGGGCGGTTCTGTCCCCGCCCTCGAATCCATCTGGTTCCGGGAAGAAGCGGCGGGATTCTACCACGGGCCCTCCGCGATTGACAGTTTGTGGACTCCTGCGTTTCACATACAATGAGCCATCGAAGGAGAGCCCATGCCCAGTCTGATCTGTCCGTCCTGCCATCATCCCATCGAGTACGATCTGACCCGTGCGGGGCAGGCGGTGACGTGCGCCAACTGCGGCAAGCGGATTCAGGTCGGCGGGGCGAGCGGCGCGTCTCCGGCGCCGGTCCAACCCGCCGAGCAGGCTTCTCCCACTGCTACGACGTCCGTTCCCCGGGTGATGGTCGGTTGGCCTTGCCCCAGTTGCGGGAGCGTCAACGACCAGAACCTTGCCCGGTGCGGGCAATGCGGGGCGATTCGGACGGTTCCCGTCGCGGCGACCGGACGTACGGACGGCTTGGCCGTCGCGTCTCTCATCGCGGGCCTGGTGCCATGTGTCCCCCTCGTGCCCCAGATCCTGGCCGTCCTGTTCGGGGCCCTGTCGCTTCGGAGGATCCGGCGGTCGGGAGGGCAACTCGGCGGAGAGGGGTTGGCTTGGGGCGGGTTGGCCCTGGGGCTGGTGTTCGGCCTGCTCTGGGCCTTCACGGGCGTCTACTCCATCAGGACGGGGACGTGGGCTTTCGCTTGCGGGACGCCCGGAAGGGGTGGCGCGCTGACAGGCCCCGCGGCTGGCCGGCTGACGGCATTGGGCTACATGACCCCTGCCACCATGCCCGCCGGTCTGGGCGGCGGGCAGGACGAGGATTACGACAAGGTCGCTGAGACCTTCGCGCTGTTGGGCAGGGCGCTCAAGGCTTATCTGAACGACTTCAAGCGATTGCCCGCCTCGCTCGAGCACCTCGTCCCGTCCTACGCGAAGGCGGAATGGCTCGTCTACGCGGATGGCCTCAAGACGGGCCGGAAGCTCTCATACGTGCCCGGCCTCGACCCGGGGCGCGATGACCCCAACGCCATCGTGGTCTATACCGAGCCGCTCGTGCCCCCGCCTCCCGCCCGGTTCGGGTACTCCCCCTACGCCAGCGCCGCTGAGCCCAGCACCTGGGAGGACGGCAAGGCCCCGGCGCCGACCAAGCGAATGATCCTGCGACTCAACTGGGAATCCTCCTTGATCCCGCTGGCCGAGTTCGACGCGTGCATGAGCCGCCAGCGCGGACAGGATGATGAGCGCGGGGGCGGCGGGGACGGAGGCCCGAGGACAGACTGATCCGGGAGATGCTGTGGTCTACGAATCGACATGTCCGCTCTGTCAGCAAACGGTGTCTGCCGACAGCGGTCTCGTTGGCCGCATGGTCAAGTGTCCTCACTGCGGGGGGCAGTTCGCGCTGTCGGCACCGCCTGGCCTGGGAGGGGGGCCTCCCGGTCCACTTCTTCCCGCCGCCACGTCGATCCCTGCGGGGGCTCAGGCGGGGACCCCCTTGGCGCCGCCGACGCTGACGCCCGAGGACGGTGCGGCCAGAATGCCTCCCGCGCCGATCCCGTCGGCCGCGTACCGGTTTCGTTTCACGTGCACCCGTTGCGAATCGGTGCTCGAATCGCAGACCGACCTGTGCGGCCAGCCGGGGAAATGCCCCACCTGCGCGACCGAGTTCATCATCCCGCTCTTTGACCCCCAGACGGGCGCGCTGGGCGAGCTGACCAACCTCAGCGGCCAACCGCAGGACCCGACCCCCGTGCACGCCTATGCCGCCGCCGGCGCACGGGCCCCCGAGATCATCCGCGACGAGCACGACGAGCCGTACATCCGATGTCCCCGTTGCGAGGCCAGGTCACCCGTCGACGCGAACCGCTGCGAGGCCTGCGGCCTTCCGTTTACCTTGGAGGGGGTCACCCACGACGCCGTGCCGGGAAGCGCGAACGGCTATGCAGTGGCCTCGCTGGTGCTGGGCATCCTCGGCCTGCCTTGCTTCATGCTGGTCATCCCGCAGATCCTGGCCGTTGTGTTCGGGATTGTCGCCCTGACCCAACACGCGCGTAGCCGCACGACGGCAGGAAGGGGCATGGCGATCACGGGGATCGTTCTGGGCGTCGTCGGCTTGGTCATCACCATGGCCGCCTTCATGTCTTAGCACCTGCGCACGTGTTTCCGCGGATCGGGCCCGGAACGCAGAAAGCATTCCGAGCCGGCCTGTCCTCAGACCGGTCAACCAGGTCAAGTGCCCTACGCGGTTCAAGACCGGCCCGGGACGGGCCGGCTCAGCTCAGCCGAACAGGAACCGCAGCGTGTTGTCGCGCGCGATGCGGCGGATGACGGCGTCCGGCAGCGTGCGGAGGATGTCTGTTTCCCTGGTCACGTTGCTCAGCAGCGAATAGGTCTCGAGGCGGCCGTCGGCGTGTCGGTGACGGATGCTGAACGATTCGAAAGGGCTGTCGGATCCGTAGATCATCTTGTGCGGATAGGCGTCGGCCAGGGCGGCCAGGACCTCGGCGGGCTGTGTGTAGTCCGCGGCGAACCGTCGTTCGGGGCAAGCGACGGACAGGTGATCGGCCACGGCAAGGTCGCAGTGGATGCCGAACGCCGACGTGTCGAACCAGCAGTTGTCGAGCGCCGCGATCCGATCCAGATACGCCCGGTCGAACCGAGCTGCGTGGGCGATACAGAAGCGCAGCTCCGGGCGGACCTCGACGATCCGTAGTAGGTCGTCGGTCCGAGACCAGGGGTCTTCCGGATGGACGGCTGAGTGCATCACGATGGGGAGGTCCCGCTGCGCCGCCCAGTCCAGCAGGCACTGTCCTTCGCCAAGCAGTTCGACCGTGCGCGATCGGATCGACGTGCCCGCCACCTTCAGGCCGAATAGGGGGTAGGCCTCGTCCAGTGCGGTCAGACATTCGACCTGCGCGGGCTGCTTCCGCGCCGGATCGATGACGGCCATGCACATGAAGCGATCGGCCAGGTGGCTCAGCAGTTCGTAGACCTCGACCATCAGCCGGCGGTTTTCGAACTCGAACGGCACGCCCGATCCGTCGCCCGCGGGCGTCAATTCGCACCGTCGATAGCCGTCCAGATCGAACACCACCGGCGTGGGCATGGCGAAGGACACCCAGCTATCGAATCCCAGGGGCGCCAGCTTGCCATGGAGGTCGGCGGCGGACTGACAGTAGGGGTAGCCCGTCGTCATGTAGCCGCCCAGGCAGATCCCGACGTGCGTGTGCGCATCGATCAGCGCCTCGGGGTTGCCAGACAGGGCGTGTTGGATTTCATTACGATTGGGCGGCATGCGTGTCCTGCCGGCACACGGGTCATCTCCCATCGGCGGGGAGATGGGAAGCCATGGGGCACTCGGTCACGGGGCACACATCCTTGGGGGGCTCGATGAGAGACTGTAGGGCGGGTTTCACCCGCCGCCTCGCCCTCGTTCCCAGTTGCGGCGGGTGAAACTCGCCCTACCATCGCTCCCTCAGGCGCGCCTCGAGCTGGCTACACGTCAAGCAGCGCCGCAGTGCTAAGGCGCAGCCTGCTTCGCCGGCGCCGTCGTTGCGGCCTGAGTGGCCCTGGGCGCGAGCTCGGGGAACGACTTGTCGAGATTGGCGGCCAGGACCGGGTCGAGCTGGCCGATGTTGCGTCGACAGCTTCGGGCCTCCGCCAGCGCCTTCTGATCGCCCTGCTTCGCCTTCGCCATCAGGTCCCTGATCCGGACGAGGTAGAAATAGGCGAAATGGCCCTCCATCGTGCCGATTCTGCCGACCTTCTCTGCGGCCAGCGTCTGTCTGCTGTAGAACTTGGCGATCTTGCCGAGCTTCTCGTCGGCCTTCTTGAGCTGGTCGGTGGCCTTGGCGATGCGGTCTTCGGGCTTGGCCCCGGACTTGCCGAGTTCGGCGAGGACCTTGCCGACGTCATCCTTGAGAGCTGCCAACGCCTTGTCCAGACCGTCGCGGAACAGGCCCGTGCGAATCATCTCCCGGCAGAAGGCCCGCATGTACTCATCGGTGGTCCGCTTCGCTCGCTCTATGGCCCGCTCATGCTCCTGCTTCATCATCGCAATCTGCTGCGTGTTGAGGAGCTGCTTAGCTCCGTCGCTTGGGGCTGTAGGGCTCCTGCCCTGATAGCCGAGCAGATAGCCCCCAAACACCGCCGCCACGACGACCAGTCCCCAACTGACCCAGCTGGGCAGGCCGCCCTCCTCGGATTCCTCTTCCTCCTCGTCGCTGTCCGTTTGTCCTTCGGTCTCTTGAGGCTTGGGTTCGTCCGTGTCAGCCATCAGTCTTCCTCGTGTTCCGGATTGCGTTCTGTCGATGGGCCCGGCCCGCATCGGGCCTCGCTTGTTGCCGAACGACGCATCACACATCATCGGCAAACAAGCATGAATATCCTCATGGCCGCGCGGGTTGTCAACCCTCGCACGCGTGTGATCGCAACGCCGCTGGCATGATCCGCTCGGACCCACTAACATGGGTTCGGCGGCCGGGGCGGTCCGGATACCGGGCCTGCCCAGAGGGATTGATCCGATGACAGACGCGACCATGCGGCGATTCCGTGGCGTTATTCCTCCTGTGTTGACGCCGTTCACCCAAGACAAGGCGCTCGATGAGGCGGCGTTGGCGGCCGTGGTCGACTGGTTTTGCCATCGACCGGTGGGGGGGCTGTTCATGATGGGTGGGCTGGGCGAGTGGCGGTGCCTCGACTGGCCCGAACGCGAACGGATCATGCGCATCGCCGTCGATGTGGTCGACGGCCGGCTGCCCATCGTGCCGCACATCGGGGGCTGCAACGACCTGGAGAACATCATCAAGCTGGGGAAGATCGCCTGCGAGCTCGACGTGCTCGGCGTGGCCCTGATCATCCCCGAGGACATCCCCGAGGGCCCCGAGCCGATTTACCAACACATCGCCGCCGTGGCCCGTGCCGTCGAGAAGCCCCTGGCCCTCTACGATCCGATCGGCAGCGGCCCGAGAAGCGTCACCCCGGACCTGATGGGCCGGATGCTCGACGACGGCATTGACTTTGTCGCCATGAAGTACCGCAGCATGCGCGGCGATGACATGCTGGACATGGTTCGGATCGCGGGGGACCGGGTGGAGGTTCTGGCGGGCGCCGAGACGGTCTTCTTGCCCACGCTGGCCGTAGGCGGTGTGGGCGTCATCGGTGGCGGGTGCAACGTGTATCCCGCCGTGATCGCCAAGCTGCAGCGGGATTTCGAGGCGGGCCGACACGCCGACGCCATCGACGGACAGCGCGAGGTCAACCGCCTGCTGGCGACGTCGTCCCAGGTCAGCTGGCCGCTGGCCGGCAAGGCGATCTGGCAGGCGTGGGGGTTGCCGGTCCAGCCCGTGGTCCGCACGACCTGCGATCAGTGTTCGCCCGAGGCGATCCGCGAAGTGCAGGACTTCTTTGGCCCGATGCAGGACATCGCCGGCTGAGCCGCCGATCGCAGGACGTGGTCTGTGAACCCTCCAAACACATTGCCACCCCGCGAAGAGCCTGTCTTGTCCCTCACGCGTCGGTCGTTGCAATCCAGTTGATTAGCGCCATAATGACGGCCGATCGATTGCGCTGCAGAGTGCGCCAATCAAGATGACTGTTTAGCGGGGCCGCGTGCGGCCCCGGGCCCGCCGCACGCGGCGGGGCTAATCGGCGAACTTCGAAGACGTGCCAGGTTGTTGACTTCTCAGGAGGCAGTTTCATGGCCATGACGTCGCGCGAACGTGTCTTGTGTGCCCTGCGTCGCCAGGAGCCCGACCGGGTTCCTATTGACGACAGCCCCTGGGCCACGACGATCACGCGCTGGCATCGTGAGGGCCTGCCCGAAGACGTCGCCCCGGCCGAGTACTTCGGATACGAGTTCGCTGGCCAGGGGGCCGACACCTCGTTTCGGTTTCCCGTCGAGACCCTCGAAGAGACCGACGAGTACACGATCGCCAAGGGCGCCAACGGCGAAACCCGCAAGAACTGGAAGCACGCCACCAGCACGCCGGAGTGCATCGCCTTCACCATCAACACTCGCAAGGCTTGGGAAGAACACAAGGAGCGACTGGTCTTCAGCCGAGACCGCATCGATTGGGAGACCGGCCTGAAGGACAACAAAGATCGGGTCGAAGCGGGCAAGTTCGTCCCCTACGCCTCCGCGTTTGGCTACGACTGGACCCAGGGCGTGGTGGGGAGCGAGACGCTGCTGATGGAGATGGCCCTTGATCCGGGGTGGATCAAGGAACTGATGATGGCGGAGGTCGATCTCCTCATCCACTGCGCCGAGGAGATGCTGGCTGGCGGCTTCCACTTCGACGGCGCGTTCCTGTTCGACGACAACGGCTACCGGAACACGACGCTCTTCAGTCCGCAGATGTACCGCGAGATCGTTTGGCCCGTGCACAAGCGGGCGTGCGATTTCTTCAACGCCCGCGATCTGCCGGTGATCCTGCACACGTGCGGTTGCGTCAACAACTTCATGTCCGGGTACGCCGAGGCGGGGTTCGCCTGCATCCAGCCGTTGGAGGTGAAGGCCAAGATGGACCTGATCCAGCTCAAGCGCGACTTCGGCGACAAGCTGGCGTTCATGGGCGGGATCGACGTCCGCAAGATGGCGATGGACGATCCCGGGCCGATCGAGGAAGAGATCCGCACGAAGATCACGGCGGCCAAGGTCGGCGGTGGCTACATCTACCACAGCGACCACTCCGTGCCCGACAACATCAGCTTCGAGAACTACAAGCGTGTGATGGCGCTGGTCGCGAAGTACGGCGCGTACGACTAGGGAGCGGTCTGCAGCGTGGGGCGATGATTCCCGGCATGCCCCTCAGTATGAAGTGGGTGGCGCTGGTCTTGGCGATCGTTTCGCTTGCGATGTCGTTTGCGTGGGCGTATCAGCCAGGTTCGGATATCCCGCCGTGTCCGTGCGCGGCGGTGTTCCTGGTGTCTGCCATCTGGGCGCTGTACCTGTGGCGTCCGCAGCGCCCGCACTTGTGGACCGGACACTGCAGGAAGTGCGGCTACGATCTGACCGGCAACACCAGCGGGCGTTGCCCCGAGTGCGGCACCGAGACGAACCGATGGACCGGCGGCGACGCGGGCCAAGATCGCTAGACAGAGCCGGGCCGTCCTCGGCCCGGTCAATCCGGTCGGACGGACTGGACGAGGAGTGATGAACGATGGCCAGGTACGCATTGGGGCTTGATTTCGGCACAAACAGCGTCCGCGCATTGATCGTCGACGTGGCGAACGGCAAGGAGATCGCCACGGCCGTCGCCGGCTATCCAAGCGGCGAGGACGGCGTGGTCATCGACAAGAAGGACCCGAACCTGGCTCGGCAGGTCCCGGCCGACTACCGGGTGAGCCTGGTCAAGTGCGTCAAGGCCGCTCTGCGAAAGGCCAAGGACAAGCGGGGGTTCAAACCCGACCGCATCATCGGCATCGGCGTGGACACCACCGGCAGCACGCCTCTGCCCGTCGACGAGACGTGCCAGCCCCTCGCCGATCAACCCGCGTTCAAGAAGAACCCCAACGCCTACGCCTGGCTGTGGAAGGACCACACCAGCCACGCCGAGGCCGAGCAGATCACCGAAGTGGCCCGCCGCGAGCATCCCGAGTACCTGGCCAAGTGCGGCGGCACGTACAGCAGCGAGTGGTTCTGGAGCAAGGCGCTGCATTGTCTACGCGTGGCGCCCGAGGTGATGGCGGCGGCCGCCAGCTGGGTCGAGATGGCCGACTACATCCCGGGGTTCTTAGTCGGCTGTGACTCGCCGACCAAGCTGAAGCGGAGCGTCTGCGCCGCAGGCCACAAGGCGATGTACCACGCCGATTGGCGACTGCCGGCCGCCGACATGCTTGCCCAGCTCGATCCGAGGCTGGGTGAGCTGCGACGCGATAGGCTGTACGACCAGGCCCACGCCTCCGACCAGCGCGTTGGGCTGCTGTGCGACGACTGGGCGAGTCGTCTCGGCCTGGCGCCGGGCATCCCGGTGGCCGTCGGGGCTTTCGACGCACACATGGGCGCGGTCGGTGCGGGCATCGCGCCGGGCGTGCTCGTCAAGATCATCGGTACGAGCACGTGCGATATGATGGTCCACCCCAATACCGAGCCACTCGCCGACGTGCCCGGCGTGTGCGGGATCGTGGACGGCTCGATCGTGCCCGGCTGCTTCGGGCTGGAGGCGGGTCAGTCGGCCGTTGGGGACATCTTCAACTGGTTCGTGCAGCACTTCGAGAACGGCAAGCCGAGCGATCACAAGCGACTGACCGGACAAGCCGGCCGACTCAAGCCGGGCGAGAGCGGCCTGCTCGCGCTGGACTGGAACAACGGCAACCGCACGGTGCTGGTCGACGTCCGTCTGACCGGCCTGATGCTCGGCCAGACGCTCCACACAACGCCGGCAGAGGTGTACCGTGCCCTGATCGAGGCGACCGCGTTCGGCGCCCGCGTGATCATCGAGCGGTTCGAGGAATACGGCGTGAAGGTCAACGAGGTGGTCAACTGCGGCGGGATCGCCGAGAAGAACCCGCTGTTGATGCAGATCTACGCCGACGTCACGGGCCGGCCGATGAAGATCTCCCGGTCTGCCCAGACCTGCGCCCTGGGTGCGGCCATGTTCGGCGCGGTGGTCGCCGGCCCGCAGGCGGGCGGCTACGCCCGCGTCGAAGACGCCCAGGCCGCCATGGCCGGCCTGAAGCCCGACGTCTACCAACCCGCCCCCGACGCCCAGAAAACCTACGACCGTCTCTACGGGCTGTACCGCCAACTCCACGACTGCTTCGGCACGCGCGAGTGGCACGGCAACAACCACAACGTCATGAAGGAGCTGCTCGCCATCCGCGATGAGGTGCGGGCTGGATGAAGCATCGGCAAGCCAGCGAGTTGAGGCATGTGAGTCTCTCTCATGTTGTTCTCCAACCGACTCGCCAACCTGATGCCGGGTGTCGACCTGGCCGTGTGCGACGTCGGACGGCCTGATGGCAGCGCGATCGAGGCGTATCGCTGCGTGCCAAGCGGAAAGCCCCCTGGTCGCGGGCCGGTCATGGTGTTGCTGCACGGGTCCGGCGCGAGTTCCGTCTTCCCCAGGATCGATGAAGCGTTCGCCGTGCCGTTCCTCTTCTCAGCGATCCGGCGCGTGCTCGACACATGGAACGTCTTGCTTGTGGAGAAGCGGGGTGTTCGGCTCGGGGACGCCGCGGGGGGCGGCTTCGAAGGATGCAGTCAGGACTACATCGAGCACGCGACCCGGCAGGATCGCACGGACGACGTCTCACGCGTCATCGACGAGATCGCCGCTTCAGACTTCTATGACGGTTCAGCGCTGCTCGTGATCGGAAGCTCGGAGGGTGCGGCCATCGCCGCGGCGGCAGCGGCGGACACCGCGAAGGTCACGAACGTCGGGTTGTTCGGCTTGGGGGCCGGCCACGGGCTGTTCGACTCGATGATGGCCTTGAGGGGCGAGTGGGAGCGAGGCGACCTGCCCGCAGAGGAATTCGTCCAGCAGTACGACTGGCTCGTCGGGACGTTCCGCGAGATCCGCGAAGACCCCGATTCCACGACCAAGGCATTCTACGGTCACACCTATCGTCGATGGGCATCGTACTGGCTTCGCCCCGGGCTCGAGGATCTTCTCGCGATTGAGGTGCCCATCTTCCTTGGGATCGCCACTCTGGATAACCCGGTCGCGACCGATTGGCTGGTCGCGGGATTCGTCCGAGCCGGCAAGACCAACCTCACGTATCGCAACTACATGGGCTGCGATCACGGATACTTCAAACAAGACGACGGCAGCGCGGCGTGCCGACACGACGAAGTCCTGTCGGACGTGTTGGCATGGGTAGGGCAGGCGGGGCTGAAGTGAGGGATGCCCCCGGTCGCTCTTCAGCTTCCAGCCACATATCAGTCCAACCAGCACGCCGATGAAGGATTGTGCCATTTTGGCAGACTGCCAATTCGCGGTCTTCTGGTGTGTGGGCCCTGCCAAAATGGCTGGCGTTCTGGTATACTGAGCGCCGTTGGGGGCGATGGGTCGGATAGGATGCGTGCCATGAGCGAGACCGAGACGGCCTTTGTTCTGATCGTCGAGGACGAGCGGGCCCATGGGGACGCGATCGCCGAGGGGCTCAAGCGAGCGGGGCATGCCTGTCTGGTCGTCGAGTCCGGCGACGAAGCGGTGACGTCGATGCGCCGCCGGCCGCCGGATGTGGTCGTCACCGACTACAAGCTCGGCGGCGACCTGGACGGGTTGGACGTCCTGCAACGGAGCCGCGAGCTGGCGCCCGACGCCGAGGTGGTCGTCATCACCGCGCACGGCGACGAGCGGTTGGCCCGGCGGGCCCTCAAGGAGGAGGGTGCCTACGACTATCTGACCAAGCCGTTGGACCTCGACGACATCCGGAGCACGGTGAACCGTGCGGCGCGCCAGGCGCTGTCCAGCCGGCAGAACCGCGTGCTCCGCGGCCAGCTCGACAAGCAGTTCAGTTTCGAGGGCATCATCGGGTCCAGCAGCGAGATGGCCCGGATCCTCAAGATCGTCCGGCAGGTGGCGGACAGCAAGATCACCGTTCTGATCGTCGGCGATAGCGGGACCGGCAAGGACCTGATCGCCCATGCCATTCATCGCAACTCGCCTCGCAAAGCCAAGCCGTTGCTGATCAGCAACTGCGCCGCCTATGCCGAGGGCGTGCTCGAAAGCGAGCTCTTCGGACACGTCAAGGGCGCCTTCACCGGCGCATCGGGTGATCGCCGCGGCGTCTTCGAGGAGGCCGATGGCGGTACGCTTTTCCTCGACGAGGTCGGCGACATGCCGCAGTCGATGCAGGCCAAGGTCCTGCGGGCCATCGAAAACGGCGAGATCGTCCGGGTGGGCTCGAACAAGCCGGTCCGCGTGGATGTGCGGCTGATTGCAGCCACCAACCAGGACCTGCGGCAGAAGGTCAACGAGGGGGAGTTCCGAGAGGACCTTTACTACCGGCTCAACCAGGTCACGCTCCGTGTGCCGCCGCTCCGGAACCGCCGCGAGGACGTCCCGTTGCTCATCGACCACTTCATCAAACGCGCGAACGAGGAGCACGGCAAGCAGGTCGAAGGCATTACACCCGAGGCGGTCCGACGGCTGACCAGTTACCACTGGGAGGGCAACGTTCGCCAACTGCAGAACGCGATCAGCGCCATGGTCGTGCTCGCCGAGAACGCGACGCTCGACGTGGGCGACATCCCCGACCCCATCCGAGGCAGCACGGAGATCGTGCCGGTCGGCAAGACCGGCCTGGCGGGGCGGACGCTCGAGGAGATCGAGCGCGTGGCCATCGCCGAGACGCTCAAGCTGACGCAGGGGAATCGCGAGCGGGCGGCCAAGGTGCTGGGCATCGGCGCGCGGACACTGTATCGCAAGCTCAAGGAATACGGCCTCACGTAGCGGAGTCGCGGGTCAGATCTCGCCTTCTTCCCGAGCCAGCCAGGCGGCACCGGCGGCGCCGATGAAGCCGGCGTCGTTGCCCAGCGAGGCGAACGTGATCTCGGGCAAGTCATCGGCGGCCTGCCAGGTCATCTCGGCGGCCTTCTGGCGGATGGGTTTGAGCAGGGCGTCCTCCCCCGCGGCGATCATCCCGCCGGCGAGCACGATCCGCTCCGGGTTGGTGGCGTGCTGCATGTTTACGCACGCGACGGCCAGGTAGTGACAGGTCTCATCGAAGATGCGGGTCGCCAGGGCGTCGCCTTGTACGGCGGCATTGACGACGTCCTCTGACGTGAGCTCGCCTTCTTGGGCGAGCACGTCGGTCAGCGACGAGGGCTCGCCTGCCTTGACCGCTTCGGTGGCGCGGCGAGCCGTGTAGGAGGCGGAGGCGTAGGCCTCCAGGCATCCCTTCTGGCCACACCCGCACGGTCGGCCGCCCGGCTGGACGATCGTGTGGCCGAGCTCGGCGCCGTTGTCGAAGTGGCCCCGCAGGAGCCGACCGTCCGTGATGATTCCTCCCCCGACCCCCGTCCCGAGCGTGAACATCACCATATGGCGGGTGCCCCGACCCGCCCCGGCCCAGAACTCCCCCCAGGCTGCGGCGTTGGCGTCGTTCTCGAGCGTCGTGGGCAGGCCGGTCTTGTCCTTGATGAGGTCGCGCAGAGGGACGTTCTCCCATCCAGGGAGGTTCGGTGGCTTGATGATGATCCCCCGCGTGTGACTCATCGAGCCGGGCGAGCCGATGCCGACCGCTTCGATGTTCGTCTTGCCCAGGCCGGCCTGATCGATCACGCGATCGACCAGCGCGGCCATCAGCTCGATCACCGGATCGGGGCCGCGCTCGGCCTCCGTGGGGATGGACAGCTGGGACAAGACGCGGCGGTTTTCGTCCACCACCCCGCCCTTGGTGTTCGTTCCGCCCAGGTCGATACCGACGAAGCAACGTGTGGCCATGAGCTTGCTCCCGTGGGGCTTGGCGACGCACGACGGGCCCATGGTAGCTGGCGAAGGGATCGTCTGGCAAGGGGACGGTGGGTGGTGCCGAGGGATCTGCAATCGGGTGGACGTTCGAGGTACGGTCAGCCGAGTGTGCAAGCGCCTTTTGCCGCGCGAGGCGCCGTTTTGCCCCTGTGAAAAGTTGTGCTTTCATCTGTCTGTGACGCAACATGTAGCGGTCGGGATGCCCGCTTGGCCCACTATATGGGCGTGTGTCGGGGGGCAATCTCGGTTCGGTCTTCCGGCGGGGAGGTTTTGTGCGCGTCCCCGTTCGTTAGTGGTTGCTGTCCGATAACCTCGTGCTATATTAGGGATGAGGAAGCGACGGGCTACGGGTTCACATCAGCTTGAAGATCCAGCCGAACGCACGGCTGCGGCAGCCAGGGACGGCGACAGGACAGACCTGGTTGCGGGCGCAGTCGTGCCCTTGCCAAGACAACCGATGGGACGATGAGTTTCGAGTCCTTTTCTGACCCCATCGGGCGAGCGATTGATAGATCAAGAATGTCAGCCCTCGGGGACCGGCTTCGATGGTCCAGGCGCGGCCATTGGTGCTGAGCGCAGGTGGGGCTTACCGACGGACCATATCACAGGGAAGACGTCACAGGATGACGCAGTCTCGAATCAAGTGCCAGGGATGGCCATTTACGAGGACCATGGGAAGGTCGATGGGTTTGCTGCCGACCGGCTTCGAGATGGGCGCATTGGCGTCGCACGGAGGCGACGCGACGGTGCAGCGTTTGGATTGGATTCCGACGCATCGGAACGTGGCGTTCCCGAGGGACGTCTCCTTCCGCTCAAGGTCGATCAAGGCAGGCAGCGGGGCGGCGCGACGGCTGACCAAGCCCCAGTCGCTCCGATCAAATCGGCATCGGTGAAGCACGGATGCTTCATCGTTGCCGCTTGTTTGGGTGACACGTTGTGGCCGGGTGGATCCGGAGGATGCAGCTAACGACCACCAAGCGTCAAGGCGTTTTGGACCGCAGACCGTGCTTGATGGTTCCCCTCGCTCGAATCCTTTCCTCATGGCTCGTTCGACGGATCCACCCCTTACCTTCTTGACTGAGCCCGACAGGGGACGGAGCCCCATGCACATCGATCCTGCTGACAAGCGTATCGTCCGATGGGCTGTCGATCGCGGCTTGATCTTTGCGTACGAGCGCAACAACGGTCTGTCCGGGACGCACCTCAAGTTGCACCTCGGGTTGCTGACGGCCTTCTTCCGGCGAGGCAAGCTCACGCATCTGACCGCAGCGGCGGACGGCCGGCACATCGATCAGCTGATGTGCGAGCTGACCGAGCTGTTCGGCCTGTGCGCCCAGGCACGAGGGTATCTGGACCAGCAGTCCGCGCCCGTCGAGGGAGGCGAGTCGCTCGGCTCTGCCGAGAAGACGGGCGGCGGTGAGCTTGCGGGCCCGTCGCACGGGCCGACCTGCCGCTTTCCCGATTGACGCCCGCCTTGTGCTAGGGGCCTCGCCGCACAGAGGGTCCCCAAGGGGCTTCCTGCCCCGCCCAGTGCCCGCTTTTCCGTTGCTCGGCCCGCCTGCTGGAACCTTCCTCTCCCACGCAGACGCACACCATGCAAAAAAAGTTCGCCAGCTCTGCGCACTTGATGTCGTTTGGTTCGCCGGGCGGCACCCCAAGTTCTTGTATGTCCGAGGTGTTATCGGACCGGGGGGGCCAAGAAACTGGGGATTTTAGACTTGCATGAAGTGGGGCGAAGTGGTAGATTATTCCAAGGATGCCCAAGAAGTGGGAGCCAACTCCTTGGAATCGACCCTTTTCACTGGGGCCTATGAACACACTATCGACGCCAAAAACCGCATGTCCATTCCGTCCCAGATCCGACACCAGATGGATCCGGAGCGGGACGGGACGCGGTTTTACCTCGTCCCTGGGGCCCGCCCCGGGACGCTGTCGCTCTTCCCGGAACACGCGTTCCGCCGTCGGCAGCAGAGCTGGCCGAGCCCCGAGATCCCACACGAGGATCTGCTCAATTATAGCCAAGTTTTCTTCTCGATGGCTACCCTCTTGGAGGTGGACAAGCAAGGCCGGGTCCTCTTGCCGGACCGGCCTCTGGGACACGTCGGGATCGGACGCGAAGTGTATATCACTGGTGCGGGCGATCACCTGGACCTGTGGAACAAGGCCGACTACGAGCGGTTCTTCGAGGAGAACTGGTCTCGTTATGCCGACTTGCAGCATCGGGCGCGGCGATACTTTTCGGAGGCCCGGCCCGATGATGAGTAGCAGTGAGACTGAAGGCTTTGAGCGGGACGCAAACGCCAGGGACGGTGTGGCGTCTCGCTCGAAGCTGAGGATGTCCTGCGGTCCAAGGTAGGGAGTCGAGCGAGGGAACCCGGGATGACACACCGTCGGTGGCCGTCGACGGTGTGCCTCTCCCGGGGGACACGTCAAGCGTCAGGACAGACCAACAAGGCAGACGGGCAGGTGCTGACAGCGAGGCGAACGGAGTCGCCATGCTGACGGCGACGCGGTAAGGCGCGATGCCCGGGGCGCGTGTGAGGAGCAGTAGCGCGGTCGAATTGGCCCTTGGCCGAGTGGAAGCGGGGGCCGACCTCGTGGCGAGTCGGCTGGGCCGGCACGCCACGTGAAGACCATGGGCCGGGCGAGCTCGTCGTTTCCGGCGGGCGACGTCCTGGCGGGCGTGCGGCTGGCTCCCAGCGTCCTTGAGCTTGCGGGCGGCATCGAGAGCCAAACCGTGTACCGGGCTAACCGGCGCTACGGAAGGCAATGGTTAGTCCATCCCCGACCGGCCTTGGCGCTCTGCTGTGTCGCGGGAGACCTCGAGCGTTCGTGGCGGTGGACGCGTGAGTGAGGATGACCCAGGTCATGTCCCGGTGCTGGTGACGCAGGTCCTCGAACTGCTTGATCCCCAGCCCGGACAGTGTTGGGTCGATGCCACCGTCGGGTTGGGCGGCCACGCGAGAATCCTCGCCGAGCGGCTTGGCGCAGAAGGACGGCTGATCGCCATCGACCTGGATGAGGAGAACCTCGCCCTGGCACACAACCGCTTGAGTGAAGCCGCGTGTTCGTGCGAGTGGATCCATGGCAACTTCGGCGAGTTGGGCGACGTTCTCCGCCGAAGCGGCGCGCAGCAGGTGGACGGCATTCTGGCGGACCTGGGGTTGAGCTCGAACCAGCTGGATGACCCGGATCGGGGGTTCAGTTTCCTGGGCGACGGCCCCCTCGACATGCGGATCGATCGTCGGATGGAGCAGTCGGCGGTGGAGCTGGTCAACCGGTTGAGCGAGAGGGAGCTGGCGGACCTGATCTACGCCAACAGTCAGGAGCGCTTCAGCCGTCGGATCGCCAAGCGGATCTGTCGGGCGCGGCACGGTGCACGCATTCGGTCCACGCGGAAGTTGGCCGAGGTCGTGGCCTCGGCGATGGAGGTCGATCCCGGTTCGCGGAGAAGCAAGATCCACCCCGCGACGCGGACGTTTCTGGCGTTGCGGATGGCGGTGAACGACGAGCTGGGCAACTTGCGGTCGCTGCTGTCCGAGGCGCCCGAGTGGCTGGCACCGGGCGGCCGGATCGGCGTCATCAGCTTCCACAGCGTGGAGGACCGAGAAGTCAAGATCGATTTCAGGAAGCGGTCTGGGGAGGGTGTGTATTCGATCGTGAACAAGCGACCGGTGATCGCGGAACCTGACGAGCGAACGGCCAACCCGCGATCACGCAGCGCCAAGCTACGGGTGGCTGAGCGAACCGATCGGCCGTTGGGGCCTCGTCTGGACACGAGATAGTCCCCAGCGGCTTGCGGCGTCTTGGCCGACACTGACTCGGCACGACCACGGGCGAACCGACGCGATGGAGCGCGTCGGGCCGAGGGCACGGAGGCAGCCATGAAAGACCAGACCGGCACCCGGATCGGCCTGCCGGTGGTTCTGGCCTTTGTCATCGTATTCGGCCTGATCCTGACGAGGCACTCGGATCGGTATGAGGTATCGCCGTCTCCGTCGACTGATCAAGCGAGTGCGGCTGAGGGAACGGACGGTGCGATTGGCAAGGCCTCCTTCAGCGAACCGACCGCACGCGAGTGGGAGCGGCGCTGGCCCACGCCCGATCCCTCAGATCGCCCGTCGGATGCCGAGTCCGCAGACATCTCGCCGTCCGCAGAGCGACCCTCGGAGCGCGGATCGGCGGATTCGCATTCAGCGCGGCGCGACACGGATGAGGCGGCACGAGAGTCGTCCAGCTCGAGGCCCGTTGCCGGGCGCGAGGCCCTGCCCGCGCCACCCGTCGTCGAGATCCCCAAGCCGACCAGCCCGATGCCAGCATCCCCAGCGCCCGAGCCCAGACCCAAGCTGCCCAAACTTCCTGAAGACATGCCGGACGATGGGATCCGCACCGCCCAGGCTGAGGGGGGATCGCCGCCCGAGTTGGTTCGAGCGACCTTCCCGCCGGCGCCGCCCAAGCCTCGTGTCTACGTCATCAAGCCGAACGACAACCTGAGCAAGATCTGCAAGGCCGTCTACGGTACGGCGGATCGCCGGGTGGTTCAGGCGCTGTACGAGGCCAATCGGGACCGGCTCAAGAACAAGAATCGCGTTCTGGTGGGCCAACGCCTGTCCCTTCCGCCCTGGCCAGAAACCAGCGCGAGTGAGACGCGGCTGCTTATCCCGCTGAGTCAGCAGGCGGTCAAGCCGTCGGGGCCACCCGGATCGATCAAGTTGCCCGTTCAGTCAAACGAGCGAGGCACGAGCGGCCGGGAGACGAGGTCCGGTTCCTCCTCAGCCAAGAGCAAGACGGACAGCGAGCTCAAGAGGCGCAGCGCGTCGAGTCGGACGCGCTCGTCCAAGACTCAGAGGCGCGGTTCGCGGTATCGTTGGTACCGGGTCAAGCGGAACCAGAGCCTGAGCACGATTGCCCGCGATCAGCTCGGCAACGGTCGACGTTGGCATGAGATCTGGAAGCTGAACAAGGGGCGGCTTCGCCGTCCGAACCACCTGCCCGCGGGCACCCGGATCAAGGTCCCGTTGGCTGTGCCGGCCAGAGGGGCAGCCGTTCTGGCGGCGGAGGGCGCCGATTCCTCGGCGGGTGCCTTATGACACTACCCCGCACAGTGGGCCTGGTGCTGATCCTGACGGCGATCGCGAGCGGTGCGGTCTGGATGCGGGTGGAACGAGCGCGAATGGCATATGAGATTCATCGGCTGGCCCATCAGGAGTTGGAGTTGATCCGGGCGATCGACCAGGCGAACGCGGCCATTGCCCGGCTGCGGACCCCCAAGCGGATTCGGGAGCGGGTCGGTCAGATGCAGCTCAGCGCAGTGCCGCCGGAGGTCCGAGAGGATCCTCGCTCGGACGATCGGTTGGCGGGGAATGACGTGCTACCTTCCAAGCGGAGACGGTGAACCGATGCGGTCGCTACGGCGTCCGGTGTTGGTCAAGGATTTGTCGTGGCTGGTGGTGATCGCCCTGGCCGCGCTGGCGGTGCGCCTGGTGCAAGTCCATCGGCATCGCCGCGCAGATCTGGTGGCTTGGGCACAGCGGCAGCGGCGGTCCGTCGTTACCATCCCGGCGCGGCGCGGGATGATCACCGACTCCAAGGGACGGGTGATGGCGACGAGCGTGGAGCGCCCGAGTGTCTTCGCCGACCCGAACGTGATTCCACATCCGACCGTGATGAGTGATCCGAACGTCACTCGCGGCGAGCAGGCCACAGGCGATGCGCGCGTCATCAAGGAGTACCAGTCCATTGCCGAGAAGCTCGGGCCGGCGTTGGGACTGGATCCGAAGATCCTGGCCGACGAGCTGCTCTGCCGGGCGGGGCGCCGTTTCTATTGGGTGAAGCGCCTGGTGACCGATGCCGAAGCCGATGCGGTCAAGGCGTTGAGGCTGCGGGGGGTGGGCATCATCTATGAGTCCGAGCGTCGGTATCCGATGAACGACCGGTTCGCCCATGGACTGGGGTTCGTGAACCGGCATGGGCGGGCGCTTGCGGGGCTCGAGTTGCGCTACGACGGAGACCTGCGCGGACAGGCCGGTGAGCGGACCGTGGTGACCGATGTCCGGCGCCGGGCGATCTTCACGGCCCGGGAGGGGTATCGGCCTCCGAAGGACGGCGGCCATCTGGTGCTGACCATTGACGCGGCGATTCAGGGCGCCGCCGAGCGGGAACTGGCTGCGGCCATTCGGCAGTTCCGTGCGCAGTCCGGCTCCGTGGTCGTGATGGTCCCCAGGACGGGGGAGGTGCTGGCACTTGCCAACGTCCCGACGTTCGACTTGAACGACTACGCGAACTACCCCGAGTCGGCGCGGTGCAACCTGGCGATCCAGGCACCGGTCGAGCCGGGCAGCACGTTCAAGCCGTTCATTGCGTCCGCGGCGTTGGCGGAGAAGAAGACCTGGCCGGGCGAACCGATCTTCTGTCACTATGGGCTTTACCTCGCCGGGCGGCGTCGACTGCACGACCATCATCCCTACGGGACGTTGACGTTCGAGCAGGTTCTGGTCAAGAGCAGCAACATCGGGATGGCCATTTTGGGTCAGCGTCTGGGCAACGCGCATCTGCACGCGTACGTCAGGCGGTTCGGCTTCGGTCGCCTGACGGGGATTGAGCTGCCTGGGGAGGACAGTGGGATCGTCTTGCCACTTCGGCGATGGACGAGCTACTCGACGACGTCGCTGCCGATGGGTCAGGAGATCGCCACGACGGCCATCCAGTTGGCGACGGCGTTCTCGGCGATCGTCAACGACGGGGTTTTGATGCGACCGCGCGTGGTTCGCGGCGTCTTGCGGTCGGACGGAAGCGTGAAGCAGGATGGGTCGAACCCGGTTGAGGTCGGACGGGTCTTGAGCCAAACCGTGGCCCGTAAGATCGCCAGGGACATCCTGGTCCGTGTGGTGAAAGAGGGGACGGGTCGCCGTGCGGCCCTTGCCGAGTATCAGGTGCTCGGCAAGACGGGGACGGCTCAGATCGCGTACAAGAACGGGGGCGGGTACGAGCCGGATGCGTATGTTTCATCGTTTGTGGGCGCGGCTCCAGCAAGCGATCCACGGGTGCTGGTGTACATGATGGTCAATCGCCCCGTGAAGCGGATCGGCTACTACGGCGGAACGGTGGCCGCGCCGGCGGTGCGTGAGGTCCTGGCCAAGACGCTGGCGTACTTGGGCGTCCCTCCGACGATCGAATCGGACGGCACGGTCAGGGTTGCGAGTCAGCGATGACGGCAACGTCATCGGCGTGAGGTGAGGAGGATAGCACGCTTGTCTGGATGGATGCGGACAGGCGTTTTGATGTTCCCAGCGTTGCCCGGGGCTCGTTTGCGTGCGGTGCGCGGGCGGACCCGGGCGGCGGCATATCCTCTGCCGGCCCGACGTCTGGCGGCGTAGTGGGTCGGCGGCGCAAGTGATACAATGAAAGGCGCGGTCGGCGCGGCCTGGGGGCCGTCGGGATCCGAACGCATGAGCCAAGAGTCCGCCAATCCGAGCCGACCCGCGGTACCGCTGCAGCGGCTGATGACCGACGCGCTGGGGCGGTCCGTCGGTGGGGTGCCCGAGGCCGCCGTCAGCGGCCTGGCGGACGATTCCCGGCAAGTGCAACCCGGATGGCTGTTTATCGCGGTGGCCGGACACGAGACGGACGGGCACCGGTTCGTCCCCGATGCGGTCGCCCGAGGGGCGTCGGCGGTTCTGGTGGATCGTGCGGTCGACCCCGTGGGCAGCGTGCCGGTTATCCGGGTGCCGGACACCCGGGTGGCCGCGGCGCGACTGGCGGCGGTGTTCTACGGTGTAGCTCGTGCGCAGGCGGAGGGCCGGCTGCGGGTCGTCGCGGTGACGGGTACGAACGGCAAGAGCACGTTCTGTTACCTGACGCGTTCGGTGGTTGGTGCGGCCGGTCACGCGTGCGCGCTGCTGGGCACGGTCGAGTATGACCTGATCGGTCGATCCATCCCTGCGCTCGTGACCACGCCCGGTCCGGTTGCGCTGGCGGCGTACGCGGCGGAGGCGATGACGGCTGGGGCGGAGGTGATCGTGCTGGAGGCCTCCAGCCACGCGTTGGATCAGCACCGGACCGACGGGTTGGCGGTTGAGGTCGGCGTGTTCACGAATCTGTCGGGCGACCATCTGGACTATCACGGCAACGAGGCCGATTACCTCAAGGCCAAGAAGCGGCTCTTCGACGGGCTCGGCAACGCGGCGGTGGCCGTGCTGAACGTAGACGATCCCGCCAGCGAGCGCGTGGCGGCTGCGTGTAAGGCGCGACGCGTGACGTATGGGCTGAACCCACTGGGGGACGTCCATGCGAGGATTGGCGAGATCACCGCGGAGGGCAGCCGTTTCGAGTTGATCACCCCGGTCGGGGTTACGGAAGTCGCCACGCCCCTGGTCGGACGTCACAATGTGGTCAACTGCCTGGCTGCGGCGTCGGCGGGTATGGCGCTGGGGGTTGAGCTGGAGGCGATTCGGGAGGGATTGGCGTCGGTGCAGCGCGTGTCGGGTCGGCTCGAGCGTGTCGCGCGCGATGGCGCCGTCGGCGATCCGACGGTTCTGGTGGACTACGCCCACACCGATGATGCGCTTCGCAACGTGCTCAGTGCGCTGCAGCCGCTGAAGCGGGGCCGGTTGATCGTGGTGTTCGGGTGTGGGGGCGACCGGGATCGGACGAAGCGTCCCCGGATGGCTCGGTCGGCAGGAGAGCACGCCGATGAGGTCGTGGTGACGAGCGACAACCCTCGTACGGAGGAGCCTGAGGTTATCATCGAAGAGATCGTGGCTGGGTTCGAGGCCCGGGATCTGCAGCGCGTGACGATCGAGCCGGATCGTCGCCAGGCCATCGAACGGGCGATCATCGACGCGGGTCCCGACGACGTCGTTCTGATCGCGGGGAAGGGCCATGAGACGTACCAGGTTTTGGGCCGCCGGCGCGTGCCGTTCGACGACCGCCAGATCGCGTTGGCGTGCCTTCAGCAGCGCGCGGGAAGCGGATAGGCTCCGTGTGGACGTGTGGCTGCCTGGACGGGGCAGGGCGGGTCCTTTGGAAGAGGTCCGGGGAACGTGAAGCCGCTGAAGTTGGACGAAATCGCGGCCGCGATGGAGGCCAGGCCACTTGGCGCACCGGGACGCTACCTTGTCGAGAGCGTCGGTATCGACTCCCGCCAGGTCGCGTCGGGCCAGCTCTTCTTCGCGATTCGAGGCGATCGGTTTGACGGCCACGATTTCGTTGCGGACGCCATCGACCGCGGCGCGATGGCGGCGGTCGTGTCCCGTCCGGATCTGGTGCCGCCGGAATTGCACGAGCTAGGCCTGCTGTTGCTGGTCGACGACACGACGGCGGCGTTGGGACGGCTGGCGGCGTTTCATCGACGTCAGGCGCGGGCTCGCGTGATCGCGGTGACGGGGTCAAACGGGAAGACGACGACCAAGGAGATGATCCACCAGGTGCTGAGCGGACGTCGGCGCGGGCGGGGGGCGCCCAAGAGCTTCAACAACGCGATCGGCGTGCCGTTGACGCTGCTCTCGGTGGCGCCGGACGACGAATACGTTGTGGTTGAAATCGGGAGCAACGCGCCCGGCGAAGTCGGTCAGCTGGGTGAGTTGGCCTCGCCCGACATCGGGGTGATCACGGGCGTGGCCGAGACGCACCTGGAACAGCTGGGCAGCCTGGAGGGCGTGGCGACGGAGAAGGCGAGTCTGATCGATCACGTGCGGGAAGGCGGATCCGCGGTGTTGTCGGCCGAGTCGGAGTTGTTGGTTAGGCTGACGCGACGTCGGCGCCGGCGCGCAGTGCGTCAGGTGCGTTTCGGCCGGTGCGATGGGGTGGACCTTCGTGCGACGCAACTGGCATCGGGACCGGGTCGTGTCTCATTTTGCCTCGACGGGGGGCAACGGGTGACGATCCCCATGCCCGGGGAGCACAATGTCCTGAACGCCCTGGCGGCGATCGGCGTGGCCCGAGAGATGGGGATCGGTCTGACCGAAGCGGCGGATCGGCTGGCCGAGTTCCGTCCGCCACCGATGCGGATGGAGGTCCATCGCTGGGGTCAGGTCACCCTCATCAACGACGCGTACAACGCCAACCCGGCAAGCATGGCGGCGGCGCTGGCGGTGCTGCGGAATTGGCCAGATGCGGGGCGTCGTGTCTTCGTGGCGGGCGACATGTGGGAGTTGGGCACCGCGACGCTGACCAAGCACCAGCAGCTCGGCCGGCAGATTGCCGAGGCCGGGATTGAGGTGCTCGTGGCCGTGGGCGACCTGGCCGATGCTGTGACGCAGGCGGCGCGGGAGGCGAGTGCGGCGATCCAGGTCGAGGCGGCGTCCGGGATCGAGGACGCCGCGGACAGGCTGGGGCAGGTGATCCAGCCTGGCGACGCGATCTTGCTCAAGGGATCCCGCGCGGTGGGGCTGGAGGCGTTGGTGGATACGATTCGCGCCTTGGCGGAGAAGTGTTGAGCGGATCCGGCCGGCAGCCGGCCGGATGAGTAGGACGCGGGGCTCGCAATGCTGTTCCATCTAATCGACTACGTCGTTGCTGATCCTCGCTACGCATACGGCAGTGTTTTGTTTCGCTCGACGGTGGCGATCCTGCTCGGATTCTATCTGGTCTGGCAGTTCGGGCCGAGGATCATCCGCTGGTTGATCAAGATGAAAATCGGCGACCATCCGGAGTTCGACCACGCCGAGCTGAACAAGATGGCCGTCGGCAAGGCCCATACGCCGACGATGGGGGGCGTGATCATCATCCTGGGTATTCTCGGGCCGGTGCTGTTGCTGGCGGATCTTAAGAACTTCTATATCCACATGGCGTTGGTGTGCGCCATGTGGCTGGCGTTGTTGGGGGGCGTTGACGATTGGCTGAAGCTGACGGTGGCGCGGCGCGTCGGCACGCGCGCCGGGCTGCGAACCTACGAGAAGCTGTTGTTCCAGCTTGCGCTGGGCGTGGTTCTGGCGGTGTTCATCTACCGGTACGGCCGGCACAACGTTTCGGCCGGCGAGATAAGCTACTTCAACGTGCTGAGCATTCCCTTCATCAAGGGCGACCCCAGTCTGAACTGGGGCTTCAAGCTGATGATGCCGCTGTTCATGGTCATCACGGTGGTCGTGATCGCGGGCACGAGCAACGCGGTGAACCTGACGGATGGTATGGACGGTCTGGCGGGGGGGTGCGTGGCGTTGGTGGGCTTCGTGTTCATGGTGTTGGCGTATCTTGCGGGTCACGACTGGCTGCCCGGGTACCTGCGGATACCGCGCATCCCGATGGCCGAAGAGCTGGCCATCGTCTGCGGCGCGATGGTGGGCGCGTGTCTGGGATTCCTGTGGTACAACTGCCATCCGGCGCAGGTGTTCATGGGAGACACGGGGTCGTTGCCGCTGGGGGGGTTGATCGGCTACGTCGCGATCGTGACGCGCCAGGAGCTGATGCTGTTCATCGTGGGGGGGATCTTCGTGATCGAGGCGGTCTCGGTGATCCTGCAGGTCGGCTACTTCAAGCTGACGGGGGGGAGGCGGATCTTCCGGGTCGCGCCGATCCATCATCATTTCCATCTGGGCGGATGGACGGAGACGCAGGTGGTGACGCGTTTCTGGTTGTTGGCGGCGATCTTCGCGGCGTTCGCGCTGGCGACGGTGAAGTTACGTTAGTGCGAGCGGCGACCGACTGAGAGTAGCAGGCCCCGGGGCCAACGTTGGCCTTGGGGGCGAGTTCGAAACCAGGATGGTTCATTGGCAAGGATGCCTGCCGTGTTCAGCAGATCCCCTCGAGTTGACCGACCGGGTCGGTTTTGGCGACGGAACCCCTACGCCTTCACCGCGACGCTCCTGTTGGCAGTGACGGCCACGTTGATGGGGCTGGGCGTGGTGTTGGTCTTCTCAGCCAGCGCGACGTTGGACGAGCCGCTGATCACACGTCCGCTGTGGCGGTGCGGCCCGGTTCGGCAACTGGCCTTCGTCGGGGCGGGGTTCGCGGCTGCCGTCGTCGCGTCGATGTTGCCCTATCAGTGGTGGCGGATCCGTGACCGCGTCGATGGCCACCGATGGTTCCAGCCCAACGTACTTGTGTTCGTGCTGACCGTTACGCTGCTGGTGCTGGTGCTGATCCCGGGAATCGGCATCGAGCGGAACGCGTCGCGTCGCTGGCTGGGCGTGGGGGGGAGCGGGACGGGTCTGACGTTTCAGCCGTCGGAGCTGGCGAAGCTGTCGCTGGTTCTGTTTTTGGCGGGATGGTACGGGCGCCGAGGCGTAGAGGCGGGACGTTTCGGCCGTGGGCTGTTGGTGCCGACGACGGCGATCGCGGTCTGTGCAGGACTGGTGGGTTTGGAGGACTTCGGCACGGCAGCGTTGCTGATGGTCGTGGGCGGGCTGTTGCTGCTGGCGGCGGGGAGCCGTCTGTGGCACCTGATGTTGTTGACCTTGCCAGCGACGTCGGCGATGGGGTATCTGCTGATCAGCAAGCCCTACCGGATGGCACGGCTGACCGGCTTTCTGCACATCTGGGACGATCCGGGTGGGAAGGGGTACCAGGCGGTGCAGTCGCTGTGCTCGATTGGCACGGGCGGCTGGTGGGGGACGGGGCTCGGCGCGGGGCTTCAGAAGTACGGCTACCTGCCTGAAGCGCGGACGGATTTCATCTTCGGCATCTTGTGCGAAGAGCTGGGCATCGCAGGGGGGTTGGTGGTGATCGGGCTGTTCGTGATGTTCGTCTGGCAGGGGCGCAAGTCGGCGTCGGCGGCGCCGGACATGTTCGGCCGGCTGCTGGGCCTGGGCGTGACGCTGACCGTGGGGTTGCAGGCGGCGATGAACATCGCGGTGGCGACGGTCAGCGTGCCGACCAAAGGGATTGCGCTGCCGTTGGTGTCGGCAGGGGGGTCCGGTGTGTTGTTCCTGGGGGCGAGCATCGGGTTGCTGGCGTCGGTGGCGCGGGCGGGGGCGGCGTGGCGGGACTGGATGCAGATTCGCCATGGGCTGATGACGGGGCTGATCGAGTCGGTTCCGGCTTCGGAGATGGCGGTGGCTGGCCATGGCTGATCGGCCGTTGATCGTGTTTGCGGGGGGAGGAACCGGGGGGCACCTGTTTCCGGCGGTGGCGGTGGCCGAGGAACTGGCTGACATAGCGCCGGAGGTCGAGGTCGAGTTTCTCGTCACGGACCGTCCGATTGACGAACAGATCCTCAACAAGCGCGGTTGGTCGCTCGTGCAGCAACCGGTACGTCCGTTGAGCCTCCGGCCGTGGCGGTGGCCGGTGTTCTGGTGGGGGTGGCGGCGTTCGGTGCGGCTGGCGAACAAGCGGATGCGGACGCGCCGTCCGGCCGTGGTGGTGGGAACCGGGGGCTACGGTGCGGGCCCGGCCATTCACGCGGGTCATCAGCTGGGCATCCCGACGGCGCTGATCAATCCGGACGTCAAGCCGGGCCGCGCGAACCGCCACCTGGGCAGCATGACCGATGGCGTGTTCTGTCAATGGGAGGCTTCAGCCAAGTCGTTTCCGTATATCCCGCTCGTGGTGGCGACGGGGTGTCCGGTCCGGCGGGCGTTCCTGACGGGCGATCGATCGGCGGCGTGCGAGGTCTTCGGCCTGGACCCCGCGAAGCAGACGTTGCTGATCACCGGCGCGTCCCAGGGCGCCCGGACGGTCAATCGCGCGATGGTGGCGCTGCTGGGCGATCTGGCCGGACTGCAGGGTCGGTGGCAGGTCCTGCACCTGACCGGGAGACTCGACTTCGACGAGGTTCGTCGGGCCTACGCGGGTCGGTTGCAGGCGGCGGTGATCCTGCCCTTTACGGATCAGATGGCCGAGGCGATCCAGGCGGCGGATCTGGTGGTGTCTCGGGCAGGCGCGTCAACACTGGCGGAGCTGACGGCGGTGGGTCGCCCGTCCCTGTTGCTGCCCTATCCGTATCATCGGGACATGCATCAGGCGGCCAACGCGGCTGTCTTGGCGGAGGCGGGGGCGGCAGTGGCCCTGGAGGACCGGATCGAGCCGGACGCCAATGCCGAGCAACTCCGGCCGCTGCTGCTGGAGCTGCTGACCTATCCGGAGCGATTAGCTCGCATGTCATTGGCTGCCAAGAGGATTGGTCGTCCAGACGCCGCCGTTACCGTTGCGCGGCATTTGCTGGAGATGGGCGAGTTGGTTTGACCCGTCGTGGGGTTCAGCCGCCGTTTCGCGCCTGGTTCGGAAAGGGGACAGGCACCTCGCCGTCAGGTGGTCTTCGTTCCAAGGGCCGTGCGTGGCCGGCTCGGACCCAGTCTCCTTTCTGAACCAGGCTCCGTTTTGCTGGAGCGTTGGCGTGGCAAGGCCCGATAATAAGGTGATAGGAGGACTGCAGACGGTGTTATTGTGCGCCTCGAGCAGGGCCAAGCCCCGAGGCACCGCCCCGTCGGCAACGAGCGAGCGGGACGATAAGGTGACATCGAACCCAATGGGCAAGCAGGCCGCGGCCGACGGCGAGCGGCCGGCCGCCCCGTCCGCAGCGCTGGCGGGTCAGCGGGTGCACATGGTCGGCATCGGTGGGACGGGCATGTGCGGCCTGGCGGCGGTGTTGATTCGGAACGGCGCGATCGTGAGCGGCAGCGACCGGATCGAATCGGCGGCGACGGCGCGGCTGTCCTGCGCCGGGGCGACGGTTCAGATTGGCCAGAGGCCCGACAACGTGCCCGAGGCGGCGGATCTGGTCGTGGCGTCGGCGGCCGTCAAGGAGTCGAACCCCGAACTGGTCACCGCCCGCCAGCGCGGCTGCGAGGTCATCCGGTACGCTGACCTGCTGGGTCGATTGATGGCGCAGCACCAGGGCATTGGCGTGGCCGGCACGCATGGCAAGAGCACGACGACGGCCTTGTTGGCCTACATTCTGACGCGGGCTGGTCTGGACCCGAGCTTCGTCGTTGGCACGACGGTCGGGCAGCTTGGCGGCGGAGCGGCGGCTGGGAGTGGGCCGCACTTCGTGGCCGAGGCGTGCGAATACGAGCGGTCGTTTCTCAAGCTGGTCCCCAGGATGGCTGCGGTGCTCAACATCGAAGAGGACCATTTGGACTTCTACGCCAACCTCGAATCGATCGTGGAGGCGTTTGCGGCCTTCTGCTCGTTGGTGCCGGAGGACGGCTTGATCGTGGCCAACAACGAGGACCGCGCGGTCGCGGCGGCGACAGAGGCCGCCCGAGCGCCCGTCGAGCGGTTCGGGTTCGACGCGCGTGCCGACTGGTGGCCGGACGCGTTGACGGCGGAGCGCGGGCGTTTCTCGTTTCACCTGTGCCATCGGTCTGAACGGCTGACGCACGTGAGGCTGCACCTTGCCGGTCGGCACAACGTGGCCAACGCGCTGGCGGCCAGCGCGCTGGCGTCGCATTGCGGGGTCGAGCCGGAGGTGTTGGCCGATGCGCTGGCTGGCTTCGAGGGCACGGATCGCCGGATGACCGTTCGGGGCGAAGTGAACGGCGCCACGCTCATCGATGACTACGCCCATCACCCGACGGCGATCGAGGTGACGTTGCGAGCGGTCCGCCAGGCGTTCGAGCCGCGGCGGCTGTGGGTCGTGTTCCAGCCGCACCAGCATTCGCGAACGCGGCTGCTGCTGAACGATTTCGCGTTGAGTTTCGGGCAGGCCGACGTCGTGGTCGTGCCCGACATCTACTTCGTGCGGGACAGCGAGCAGGAGCGCAGCTTGATCGGCTCGCGAGATCTGGTCCAACGGATCGGCGCAAGCGGCGGAGAGGCGGTGTACGTACCGGAGCTGTTGGCGGCTGCCCAATACGTTCGGTTGCGGGTCGAGCCGGGCGACGTCGTGGTGACGATGGGGGCAGGGGACGTCTGGAAGGTGGCTGATGAGCTTGTTCAGCGGGCTGGATGACATCTGCCAGGAGCACGTGCCGCTGAGCGAATACACGTGGCTGAAGCTGGGCGGCCCGGCGCGGTACTTCCTGCGCCCGACCAGGGAGGCGCAGCTCCGCGAGATCTTTCAGCGTTGTCGCGACAACAGCGTGCCTGTCTACGTCTTGGGGATGGGAGCGAACCTGCTGGTCGGCGACAAGGGGGTTAACGGGGCCGTCGTGAGACTGAACGGAGACAGGTTCAGCAGGATCGATATCAAGGGGGAACAGCTGACGCTCGGCGCCGGGGCCGATCTGCGTCGCGTCGTCGTTCGGACGGTTCGTGAAGGACTGGCCGGCATCCACTGCCTGGCGGGCATTCCGGGCACGGTGGGTGGGGCCATTCGGATGAACGCGGGCGGTGCGTGGGGCGACATCGGCAGCCTGGTCCAGCGGGTGCACGTGATGGACGCCACGGGACGGTCCGTTTGGCGAGAGCGCGACGAGCTGGTGTTCGAGTATCGCCACACCAGTCTGTCTGAGCCACTGATCCTGCAGGCGGAGTTCGCGCTGTCTGCCAGCGATCCCAAACAGGTGCTGCAGCAGGTCCGCGAGATTTGGACGTACAAGAAGAACACGCAGCCGCTGCACAAACAGAACGCCGGCTGTGTCTTCAAGAACCCCAGACAGATGTCGGCGGGGGCGTTGATCGATCAGGCGGGACTGAAGGGAACGACGTGCGGTGGGGCGATGGTCTCGGATCGGCATGCGAACTTCATCATCGCCGAGCCAGGGACCCGAGCGTCAGACGTCCTGAAGCTGATCTCGATCATTCGGGAGAAGGTGTCAGAGCGATTCGGGGTTGCTCTCGAGCTGGAGATCCAGGTGTGGTGATGACCGAGACGTCCAACGCGACCGGGACGCAGCCGAGTCCAGTACCGCGACGGATCACGGTGTTGATGGGCGGGCCCAGTGCCGAGCGCGAGGTCAGCCTGCACACGGGTGCAGCGATCGCCAACGCGCTGGAATCCCTGGGGCATCAGGTGCGTCGGGCCGATGTCCGGCCGGATGACCTGTCAGCCCTCGATGCGCCGGCGGACATGGTATTCATCGCCTTGCACGGGACATGGGGGGAGGACGGTCAGTTGCAGGCCATCCTGGAGGAGCGAGGAATCCGATACACCGGCTGCGATCCGCAGGCCAGCGCCCTGGCGATGAACAAGGTCCGGACGAAGCGGCGATTCATCGAGGTGGGCGTGCCGACCGCGCCGTTTGAGCACGTCACGCCGTCCAACGCCGGCGCGGTCGCGGAAGGGTTCGAGCTGCCCGCCGTCGTCAAGCCCGTCGCGGAGGGTAGCAGCGTCGGCTGTGCGATCGCGCGGGATCGGCCGTCGTTCTCGTCGGCGGTCAGACGGTTGGTGGACGACTACGGCGAGGCGCTGGCGGAGCGTTTCGTCGACGGTCCGGAGCTGACGGTGGGCGTGCTGGCGGGGCAGGCGTTGCCGGTTTGCCAGATCCAGCCTAGCAGCGACTTCTACGACTACCATGCCAAGTATGAGGCGGACGATACGGCGTATCTGTTCGAGATTGAGCTGCCCGAGGGACTGGTAAGACGGGTCCAGCAGCTGAGCGAGCAGGCGTTTGAGGCGTTGGGCTGTCGCGACATGGCGCGAATCGATTGGATCGTCGCGTCGAGCGCCGAGCCGTTCTGTCTGGAGGTGAACACGATTCCGGGGTTCACCGATCACTCGCTGCTCCCGAAGGCGGCGGCGAGGGCGGGGATTGGTTTTGCTGACCTGTGTCAGCGAATCGTGGATCTGGCGATGAGTCGGTAGGGGCCCATCCACGGGCCCGCGCAGTCGGCCCATCCCGAGAGGGCAGGCAGATCGCGGCAGGTCGACATGTTGGTCAGGCCATTGGAGGGCCAAACCATGGTCAAGCGAAGAAGATCACGGAAGAAGCGGACACGGTCGCTGTCAAGGCGGCTGGCTGACAGGCTGTCGGGCATCTCGCTGGCGCGGCTCACGCACGGATTCCTGAGCCTGGTGATGCTGGCGGGCATACTGGCCGGGGCGGCGTACGGGCTGCCCGCGCTCGAGCAGTACGTGTCGGGTCTGCCCGAATACCAGAACGAGCTGGCCGTCGAGCTGGTCGACCAGCCGGCGTGGCTGGAGGGGAATCCGCATGTCGCGCAGGCCATCGCGGACCGTTGCGGCGTGGGCCCCGATGCGCGCCGGTTGAGCAGCGGACTTGCGCGACGCGTTGCGCGGGGGATGTCGCTGATCGGTTGGATCAAGCAGGTTCACGAGGTGAGCATCGGCGCCGACGACATCGTCCGGATCCGCTGCGACTATCGCGAGCCCGTCGCGTGGGTGGCATACGGCTCGTTTTACTACTTGGTTGACGAGGAACACGTGCGTCTGCCGGGCCGGTACTCGCATGGCGAGGTCGGCCGGGATTCGGGGTTGATGCTGGTCATGGGCGTGTCCGAACGGCCGCCCGCCGAGGGACAGCAGTGGGCGGGCGCCGATGCCCAGGCGGCGATTCAGATGGTCAAGCTGCTTCGGGACAAGCCCTACTTCGACCAGCTAACGGGCGTTTTGGTGTACAACTACGGTGGGCGGATCGATCGACGCGACCCGCATATCGAGCTGGCCACCGACCGGGGCGCGCGGATCCGCTGGGGCCGGGCGCCCGGCGAGGAGATCGACGAACCGACGGCCGCCCAGAAGCTCGCCCATCTGCAGGGCATCTGGCGGGAATACGATCGGGTCGACATGGGCCGCGCGTGGGTCGACATCCAGGTCTGGCCCGACCGTGTGCTCGTGCCCGTCAGCAACTGGGAGCCCGGCCTGGGCCGACGTAGCTAATGCCGTCTTGACGTGCGGCGGCTCGACGCCGCTGCGGCAGATTGCTGGCCGGGGATCACGCCGATGACCTGAACCGCCCCCAAAGCTGACCGTCCCCCTTGCACAAAGCCCGTGCCCCTCCCCCGCGTTGACGGCATCCGGTTCCATCAGTACAATCCGGCCCCCACTGTGGCGCAGGGCGCCGAACGAGACGGCTTGTTCTCTTGCCTTGGGTGATTTCAAGGGAACCTATCTTGTGTCGACGATCGCGACTTCCACGAGTGTGATGACGTGGGAGTTGACATGGGCCCGTCCGCTCCTGCTGATCCACGCCGCGCTCGGCTTCGGCCTGCTGGCGATCTGCGTCCATGTCCTCTGGTTCGCCTGGAGGGGCACCGGCAAGAACGCCGCCTGGCGCGCCCGCCGTTACGCCGCCATCGCCTGGCCGATGTACATCGCTGCATTCGTTACCGGTGCCCTGATCTACCCAGCGTATATGGTCACGGTGCGCAAGCCCTGGCTCGAAGCGAACCGGCCGGCCATGGTCGGCTGGTTCGAGATCAAGGAGCACTGGGCGGCGCTGGGCCTGGTCCTGGCCTGGGGGGTGTGGCGATACTTCCGCAAGTCCGAGAAGGACGACGTCCTGACACCGGACCGGACGTTCAGCCGAGGCGTGGCCTTCCTCGCGCTGCTCGCGACGATCTGCGTTTTGATCAACGTGGTCTTCGGAGCTTGGATCGTGATGGTCAGGAGCGTGTCGTGACCAAGCCCTTTCGAACGGCACTGAGCTGGACGATCCCAACGCTGTTCGTGCTGTTCTATGCGCTGTGGATGAAGCTCCATCTGCCCCAGCCGTACTACGCTCCCGAACTCCGTCAGATCTTGTGGGACCGGCCGACGGGCATCATCACGCAGGGGTGGTACGGGCGCGTGTTGATGGTTGCGATCACATCCATCGTGCTCGGCACGGTGGTTGCCTGGGGGATCTCGCGGCTGAAGAACGCCGCGTGGGTTCGCTTCGGTCCCTGGCTGGCCGCGGCCGCGGCCTTGCTGGCCATGATCGTCAGTGCTGCGCACGAGATCGGTCGCTGGATGTTGTGATTTGCCTCGCCTGTTCGTTGTTGGTAGCCTATACACACCATGAACAAGCGACAGGAGTCAGAAATGCGAGCCTTTTCGCCGGTCGAGTTGCCTGCAGCAAGTCAGCCAAGACGTTGCGCGTTTACGCTGATCGAGCTGCTTGTCGTCGTCGCCATCATCGCCTTGCTGATCTCGATACTCCTGCCGTCGCTGTCGCGGGCGCGCGAGATGGCCCGAGCGTCGGTGTGCACTTCGAACATGCGCCAGTTGTACCTGGCCTGGATGTACTACGCCGATGCCCACGACGGGGTCACCTGCCTGGGGCGCGACTACAGCTTCATCAGCGTCGAGCTTGGCTACAAGTACCGGTTCTGGTCGGGCGGATGGACCCTCGACGACGAATACGACCCGCAGGGCGGGTTCCTCTCCCCCTACTGTAAGAACCTGGAGGTGCGTGCCTGCCCGAGCTGGCCCACGGAGAAGCACATGGTCGGCTCGCTGGGCATCGGGTACAACTACCAGTACTTCACCGACGGTAAAGGCAACAAGGGCGAGGTGTGGACGTGGACGCCTGTCAAGGAGGACAAGATCCTGCGGCCCGCCTCGACTGTCGTGTTTGCGGACGTCGCTCGCAACAACAAGCCGAACCCGAGCGAGATCGAGACGACCTACTGGATCTTCCCGCCCAAGTTCGACTATCCCTCGTTCCACGGACGTCACAGCGGCAAGGGCAACGTCGCTTGGGCCGATGGACACGTAGCGTGGGAGGTCCCGCAGATTCTGCGCGAAAGCTACACTGCCGGCGGACAGGTCGATCCACCGTTCTCCTCAGAGAAGGTCAAGCGGTACAACATCGGCGACCTCGACAGGGACGGCGACCCGAATACGAATGAGCTGTTCGATCCCGCGTATGACTGGTCCGCTGATCCCAGCGACCTGTAAGAAGGCCAGACGGTGCCAGCCGACTGTGCGTTCCGCACCGGATCGGGAACGGGAGCGCCATTGATGGGCAAGAGCACGAGCAAGGTCCTGCGGTGGCTCGTCGGGTTCATACTGCTGGCGGCGTTGGTAGGTCTCGGCGTCAGCCAGATGCCGACGTGGGGCACCTCCAGCGAGACGGGCGATCGCGCGAGTACGCAGCCTGGCGCCCGATCCATCACCCTCACCGACCTCGCCGGCCGCGAAGTCACGCTGCGACAGCCCGTCGAGCGCATCGTGCTGGTCCGTGGGCGCGACGTCTACGAGTTGGCCCTTCTGCTCGGTGAGGACCTGCCGCGCAAGCTCATCGCCTGGGGCCCGGACTTGGAGCAGTATGACAGTGACGCGTACCGCGTCTATGTTGAGCGGTTTCCGTCGCTGGCCAACCTACCGGAAATCGGCTCCGTTTACGCCGACGCGGTGGATGCCGAAAACCTGTTGGTGCTCCAGCCCGACCTGGTCATCGTCGATACGTTCATGGCCCAGCGTGGGTACAAGTGTCTCGGCCGGATGGAGCGGGCGGGTTTGCCGCTGCTGCACCTGGACTTCTCGCGGAAGCCCTTCGAAGGGCCTCAACGCAGCATCCGGCTTCTGGGCCAGGCCCTCGGTCGACAGCGGCGGGCGAAGGAGGTTGCCGACTTCGTCCAGGCCCGTCTCGACGAGGTCACGTCGGGTCTGTCCGAGCCGCCGGCCTCGCCGGCATCGATCTACATGGAATGCGGATACAAGGGCGTAAAGGAGTACGGCCACTGCTTCGGCTACATCGATCGCGGACAACTCAGGGCGTGGAGCCTGATCATGGACCGGCTGGGCTGCCGGAACATCGCAGCCGGCCTCGGGCCGCCGATGGCCGCGATCCATCCGGAGCAGCTTCTTACTGCGAATCCCGACGTGATCGTCATCACCGGCGCCCATTGGCCGGCCACGCCCGACAGCACACATCTTGGCTACCGTGCCGATCCAGCCGACGCCGAGCAACGGCTGCGGGCCTTTACCACCCGACCGGGCTGGGCGGATCTCAAGGCCGTCAAGACGAACCGCGTGTACGGTGTCTTCCACGGCTTCTGCATGCACACGATGAACTTCGCGGCGCTGCAGCAACTGGCCAAGTGGCTGTACCCTGAACGGTTTGCCGACCTCGATCCCGTGGCACGGCTCCGCGAGTTCCACGACCGCTTCCTGCCCGTCGACTATTCCGGCGTGTGGATGAACAGCCTGGAGCAAGAACAGTGAGCGGGCGACTCGGTTTCTTCGACGTGGATTGCCAGGAGATGAACGAGACGTGCGACGGGCTGTCGCTGCGACCGCGGGTGCAGCCGCTGGCCGAGGGCATCACGCGCCTCCACGCAGCCGCCGAGGCGATCGGCGCCCCGATGGTGTTCACCACGTGTTGCTCGGGACGGATGCCCCAGCCCGGCGATTTGCCCGATACGCTCTTCGTCCCGCTCGGCGCCGCCGACCGGGGGTGGGAGGACCACGTTGCAGACCACCGGCGCTTCTACCTCCAGAAGCGCGCTTACCGTGCCCCGAAGGTGAACGTCGCACGACGGGCCTTCGACATGTTTCAGGACAACGCCAACGCCGACCGCCTCGTGAAGGCGCTTCAGATTGATGAGTGGATCGTCTTCGGCAACGCGTTCGACGTCTGCGTCGCCTGCTGTGCGCAAGGTTTGTTGAACGCGGGCCAGCGCGTCTGCCTGCTAGCCGACGTCGCCGCCCTCAGCGTTCGCGGTACGCAAGAGACGCTGCGCGAGATGGTCGAGCACTTCTCGCATCGCGGGGCCCGTACGAGTACGCTGAACGAGCTGTTGAGCCTTATTGACGCATGAAGGGTCCCGCTGCCTATTCCGAGCCCGTCGTTGCCGCGTACGGTCGGTTGGTGCGATGGCGAACCGCGGTCATGGGGCTGGTGGGGTGCCTGGTGGCCACGGGGGTGATCGTTGACATCGCGACGGGGCCGGCGGGGCTAACCGTTTCGGAAATCCTGGCGGCCATCGTCCGCGTCGGGTCCGTCCCGTCACAACACGACGTGATCGTCTGGACGTTCCGGATGCCCACGGCGCTGATGGCCGTCGTCGTCGGCGCGGCGCTGGGCGTGGCCGGCGCCGAGATGCAGACCATCCTGAACAACCCCCTGGCCAGCCCCTACACGTTGGGCGTTTCGGCCAGCGCCAGCTTCGGGGCCGCCTTGGCGGTCGTACTCGGGGCCGGGGCGATCCCGCTGGTCGAGACCTTGGCTCTACCGGCGTCGGCGTTCGCGATGGCGATGCTCTGCTCGCTGGCGATCTACGCCCTCGCACGGATCAAGGGCGCGTCGCGCGAGACGATCATTCTGGGCGGCGTGGCGCTGCTGTTCCTTTTCAACGCCGGCGTGGGGCTGCTCAAGTACGTGGCGTCCGAGGAGCAGCTCGCGGCGATCACGTTCTGGATCTTCGGAAGCCTTCAGGGCGCGACCTGGACCAAGCTTGCCGTCGTCGCGGGCACGCTCGCGGTGACCGGGCCGCTGCTGGCCGTCCATGCCTGGAAGTTGACTGCCCTGCGGCTGGGCGACGACCGGGCTCGGTCCCTCGGCGTCAACGTCCGGAGGCTGCGGTTGACGACGTTGGTGCTCGTCTCCCTACTTTCCGCGGTGGCGGTATGCTTCGTCGGCACGATCGGGTTCATCGGATTCGTCGGTCCGCATCTGGCCCGGATCATGGTTGGCGAGGATCAGCGCTTTCTCATGCCGCTCTCGGGCCTGACGGGCGCGCTTCTGTTGTCCATTGCCTCGATTGCCAGCAAGTCGATCTTCCCCGGCGCGGTGTTCCCGATCGGCATCGCCACCGCTTTCATGGGCGTGCCCTTTTTCGCCGCGATGGTCCTGCTGCGAAGGAGGTCGTACTGGTGATCCTGGAGGGCAAGAACCTGTCCTTCGCCTACCGGTCGGACCGGGTGTTGCACGACGTGGACGTCCGGCTCGAGCCGGGCGTGACGGCCATCATCGGCCCCAACGCCGCCGGCAAATCGACGCTGCTCCGCTGTCTGTGCGGGCTGCTGAAGCCCCGGGGGAGCGTTCAGCTGGACGGACGAGACGTCCGCAACGTTCCGGTCGCCGAGCGTAGCCGCATCATCAGCTACCTGCCGCAGGATACCTCAACCCAGGCGGTGCTGAGTGTGGTCGAGTCCGTGCTGCTGGGCCGGCTCCATGGGCTCGGTTGGCGGCCGAGCGAGGAAGACCTGCGCGTGGTGACGGGTCTGCTCGACGAACTGGACCTTGCAGATCTGGCCGAACGAAGCATCACCGAACTCAGCGGCGGACAGGGCCAGATGGTTGCCCTCGCCCAGGCCCTGGCGCGCGAGCCGGACATCTTGCTGCTGGATGAGCCCACCGCCAACCTCGACCTCGAGCATCAGTTCGAGATCTGCTCGCTGATGCGCCGGCTCACCGAGTCGCGCGGGATGACCACGGTGATGGCGATGCACGACCTGAACGTGGCCGCGCGGTTCGCCGACGTCGTCTATGTGCTGCAAGACGGGGCCGTTCACTCGCACGGCCCGGCGACGACGGTGATGACCCATTCGATGATCGCGTCCGTGTATCACGTCAACGCCCGCGTGGCTGCCTGCCCGGACGGCCGTCCGCTGGTCACGCCGCTTGAACTCGCCGTGCGCGAGGACAACCGGCGGGGACACCCATCGGGGCCCACCGGGTAGTCCCGTTTCGGGTGGGGCATGGAGGGCATGCGACCCAAGCGCGTTACCGAAGCGGATGGGAAGGCGATCTGCGACGTGTACCGAGGCGACGCCAAGCAACGGCAACTCTGCACGTGGTCTGGCCCTGCCGACCCGCATGCCTTCCAGAAGATGACGGTGCCCTTTTCTGTCTGGCGAGGAATGTGACGACGGTGTTGCCGGCCGGACCGGCCAGGTTCACGTCACCGACCTGGACGACCAGGCGGCCCCATGCCGCGTTCGGCCATCCGCTTCGCCATGGCCTTCCTGTAGACCAGCCATTGGGCGCGTTTGTCCGCCGGCATTCTGGCGAGACGTCCCCCAGGTCCGCCCGGCGTTCGCCTTCCCCGGAATCCGCCGCGTCGGGGACCCCGGTCCCCCCTTTGGCCCTCAGCCCCCTCCGGCCGACGGCCTCGGTCGCCTGAACGGGCCTGTCCTTCCGGCCGGCGTGGGCGATCCCCCCTGCGTCCTCGGCCCATCCCCCGACCGCCCCTTCCCCAACGCTCCCGCATCTCGTCGATCTGCTTGTCGAGGAACTCCTCACGCTCCGATGCCGGCAGCGAATGGTATGTCTGCACGTTGCGCTCCATCCGCTCCATCATCATGCCGCGCATGTTGTCGCGGATCTGGTCGCGCGTCTGCTCGTCCATGTTCTCCCAGAGACGCCGGCGCTCCTCCTCGTCCATCTTGGACATCCTCTCCCACGCCTGACCCATCCATTCGATTCGCTGGTCTAGGGGTTGTTGTTTGAAGTCGTCGCTGGCGAGGTACTCGCGGGCCTCTTGTGTGGTGGCGGTTTCCACGGGGGGCGGTGGCTTCGGTGCAGGTTCGGGCCACAGGTAGTACCCGGCCACGCCCACCCCGGCAAGTGCGCAGACTGCGGACAGGCCGATCACCGTGGCCTTGAATCCACGTTTGCCCCACAGCTCTCTCCAGTCGATTGCAGGCAGCAGCATGTCGACGTTCCTCAATGCGTGATCGATTCGACACCGGCAGGCGCACGGCCCCGAGCGCGCAGGCCCCTCAAGCTAGGAGGGGTTGTAGTCATTGGGGTCGGCAAGGAGATACTCCTCGACGTGAAGATCGGCGTAGAGCGTGTTTCGGATCTTCGACGTGCCGCGCTTGCCGTGAAACGATTCGTACTCCGTCAATACGTACATCTGTGACGTTTTCATGTCCCTGAAATGATGCCAGGGGTGTCCGCTCAGCTCTGGTGTGATCTTCACGACGACGTCACCGACGTTGATGATGCCCGGGTCGTCCTCCTCGCCCAGCACGTCCGCCAGCCCGGCTGGCAGGGGGGTGTACTGGTAGCTCGTCCCCTCGGTTTCCCAGAAGCTCTTGTACTGGTTGTTGGGATCCACCGTGGTGCGCTTGGTCTTGCCGGGCATATCCGAGCGGCAGCGGTACAGGTCAGGGAACTTGGCGTACGGTTGGAGGAAGGTCGTGATCGGCGGGTGGTAGAGCTCGTCGTCTGGATTGACGCTTTCGACCGACGGCAGCATCGCCGCGATCGGCAGGACGTCGTTATACTCGTGGAGGTATTGCTGAAACGCTTGGCCGAGCTGGTGCAGGTTGCTCAGGCATGCCGCTCGGCGCCCGTTCTCCTTCGCTCTGCCCAGTGCCGGCAGAAGGATGCTAATCAGCAGGGCAAGGATGGCCACGACCACCAGCAACTCGATCAGCGTGAACGCCCGCGTTTGACCCTGTCTTGCCATTGATCTGACCGCCGATATGAGGTGTGACCCGCTACCGATATGCTACCAAGGTCATGCCCCGGTTGCTACGCGCGCGGTACCATTCAAGGCAGAACGAACGTCGGCGTCCGCTATTGCATCCAGAGCGGCCGAATTCTCATTTGGCGCGAGGGCCTCCCGGGGCCGGGCCTCACGCCAGGCGGTTGCGATCGGGTCCGCAGGGCGACTTAGCGCCGACGGCGCTGCATCTGCAGCTCGATCTTCTTGCCCTGCATCTTCTCGAACGCTTGCTTCTGTTCGGTCGTCAGCAGCTCGAGAGCTTGCTTATTCGCGTCAGCGCGGATTTGTCGGAGCTTCTTGGTAGTCTCGGCCCGCTGCTCACGACTCGCGCCCCGCATCGTGCCGTACAGCTCAGACTGCTTCGCCCGCATGTCCTTGCCGATCTTGGCGATCTTCTTCCTCTGCTCCTGCGTCAGTTTTAGCTGGCCGGCCACGTCCTTGTCAGTCAGGTTCTGCACGACCGGGCGGGTCTGCAAGCGAATCTGGTCCAATCGCGCCATCTGCTCCTTGTTCAGCACGTCGCACAGCTTTTCGCGGGCCTTGCAGTCGAGCTGCTTGGTCAACTCACTCATCTTCGCCCGCCGTTTCGCGCGGTCGTCGATCTCGCGCAAGCTCGAGAACTCCTTCTGCATCTCTGCGCCGAACTCCTCGCCAAGCTTTGTGACTTTGGCTACTTGCTCCTCTGTCAGCTTCAAGTCTTTCTGCACCTGCTTCAGTCTCACCAGGCCCAGCGGACTGCTGCGGCCTATCCTCGCGCCGGCCCCGCGTCTCGGGCCCCTGGGGGCTTCGGCCTCGGCGGTGTTGACGCAAACGGCTCCCAGCACCAGCGCCATCCCCAGCACCAATGAACTTCGAACACGCGCCATTTCACGCTCCTTTCAAGTGGACGAAACCGAACCAACAATCCCAACGGCGGTCGAATCATACACGGCAGCCGCCGTTGTGCAACCTCTCCCATCGGGCACGTGTGTATAATGCGGTCGTCTCGGACGGCCACTTGACGGGAGGTTGGAGGCCGTCCGACGCCCTTGGCGAGTCGTCCGGCTTTGTGCAACAGCCGTGGGAACCTGTGTTACAGGGGAGGCCGTCATGTCCGCACCGTTTGGCTGGCTGGTTCTGATCCTGGTCTTGTGGATTGGGTCGTCGGCGTGCTTGGGGGCTGGGTCCTGGGTGTCGGTCGCAGAGGGCGTGGACGGGTGGCGGGCGGAGGCGCCCCGAACCGAGATCTCCCCGAAGTTCTGGGTCGACCGCCAGACGAAGCGAACCGGCGACCATGCCCTGGCGATCTCGTCGCAGGGGGAACCGGCCAGCTCGGGGGGATGGGTCAAGCCGTTCCGCGTCGCCGGCGGACGATGGTATCGATTCGCGGCGTGGTACCTGGCTGAAGGGATCGAGCTGGAGCGCAGGAGCGTTCTGGCGCGGATGATCTTCCAAGACGCGTCGGGCAAGAAGCTCGGACAGCCGGAGTACCCCTCCACGGCGGATGCCGCTGGCGAGGACGGCTGGCGCCGCGTGTCGGCCGACTACCTGGCGCCCGCGAAGGCGCAATCGGCCCGCGTGGAGCTGTTGTTCCGTTGGTCAAAGGGCGGGACGGTCCGTTGGGCCGACGTCTCGCTGCAGTCGACGTCCGATCCGGGCAAACGGATGGTGAAGGTGGCGGCCGTTCGTTTCCGTCCTGAACGTCGCACGCGGGGAGCTGACGAGAATCTCGACCTGTACTGCGAGATGATTGAGAAGGCGGCGATGCAGAAGCCGGACGTCATCGTGCTGGGGGAGGGCATCACCGTTGTGAGCACCGGCAAGGGATACGTGGAGGTGGCCGAGCCCATCCCGGGACCGTCGACCCAACGGCTGGCGGCGCTTTCCAAGAGGCACGCGTGCTACATCGTCGCGGGTATCTACGAGCGTCTTGGCAAGGTGGTCTACAACACGGCCATCATGACTGGCCCCGATGGCGACCTGGTTGGAACCTATCGCAAGACATGCCTGCCGAGAGAGGAGATCGAGGGCGGCCTGACCCCCGGCAGCACCTATCCCGTGTACGAGACGCGGTTCGGAAAGGTGGGCATGATGATCTGCTGGGATATCCACTTTCCCGAGGTGGCGCGACGGCTGGCGATGAACGGGGCTGAGCTGATCCTCGTGCCGATCTGGGGCGGCAACGAGCTGCTTTTGCGTGCCCGGGCGGTGGAGAACCAGCTCTACGTCGCGACCAGCAGCTACTCAGACAAGATTCGCACTGCCATCTGGGACCGACGGGGCGACGCGCTGGCCCAGGCCGACGCGTGGGGACAGATCGCCGTCGCCGAGGTCGATCTGAACGCCCGGACGATGTGGGATTGGCTGGGCGATTTCGGCGCCCGGATCCCGCGCGAGCGCCCCTATCGCGAGGCTGAGTGACGTCGCGCGCCGCAGGATGTCGTGGCTCAATACCTCCACGGACCCGCCACAGCGATTCATCGAGACAGAGGCTGAACCGGTCTGGTCGGGACCTCGTCACCGGAGGAGGCGGTCGTTGGGCCGCCGCGTTCTGCCAGGGTCCGAACATCGTGGACGGTGAAGTCGTGTTTCGCTCCAACGTCTCCGATCGTCGCTGTGGCGGCGACGGAGTTGGGTATTCCCAACCGGCGGCGGAATTCGTCGATCGGCCACTTCTTGATCGCAGCGGCCTCGCCCAGGGTCGTGCCGCACCGGATGCGATGATGTGGCCCTTGCTTGGGGGCCTTCCCTGCAGGCCTGCGGTCTTGGTCATGAGCTTGGCCGGCTTGAATGGGAGTAGACGCACCGACGGTTCGCTCCCGATCCGGAGTCGGTCCGGCGTGATGATGGTGATGATCGTCCAGCTCTGCCTCGGACGGGTCCAGTTGGATGACCATCGAGTTGGCTCCGGCCAGCAGGCCGACGGTTCCCACGACGAGAACCGCCGCCAGGCCCCCACCCCACAACGCGCGCCGTGCACGCGACGGGAGGGCAGCGTTCGGCGTTGAAGGCGAGAGGAGCCTTCGAACCGTTCCAACCACCCATTGCCAGTGCAGAAACACGTGAAGGACCATCAGGATGCATGCCAATACGGCGAGCCAGAAGTGGATTTCGCCCCATCCGTGACGGTTCATCCCTCCGAGAGCGAGCCAGTGTCCCGTCCCCGGCGGCATGATGTACTTCATCAGCAGGCCGGTCGTTATTAGACCCCACATGACGATGAGTGATACCAGATCAACGATGAAATTCAGCGTGTTGCGTCTCATGGCCTTTGACTCCTCGTTCGCAGGTCAATCTGCGAGGACAACCTGGTCGGTTCAGGGCTGGATGAAGCGGGGACTGTTCCCCCAGATGAATTCCCGCCAGGAATTCGGATCCGTGTGGGGCACGTCGTTCGGGTCGATCAGGTCCACGTGCTCATCCAGATAGACGACCTGCGTCCGTTCCTTGTGACGGGGCGACATATTCTTGCAGACGCAGCCTT
>CAYMLO010000019.1:0-81951 GCA_964390905.1 uncultured Planctomycetales bacterium
TCGGCGAGGCGTTGGCCGTACTTGGGGATGTACTCCAGCACGACCTTGTTCAGCAGCACAGCAACCGGGTTGAGATCGCTGGCGAAGGCGTCGGCGCCGACCCGCAGGGCCTCCAGCGGGATGGAGCCACCGCCTGCGAACGGGTCGACCACCAACGGCCGCGTGCCCGGTTCACCGCCGAGGGCCACGTGGGCCGCGTCGGTCAACCTTCGCGACGTCTCCAGGTACGGCTGCGAGGTCGAGTTGTCCCAGTTGGCAAAATCGGCAATGAAATCCAACAACGCATGGCGCAGTTCGAGCCGATCCTCCAACACGGCTGCACTCTTCTGAATCTGTACCAGCCGCGGCAACGACTCAGCACTCGCCCGGGCCGGATGGTTGTGGGCCCAGTTAGCCATGGCCGTGCGGGCCGCCTCGACGAACGCCTCCGGGCAACCCTCACTAGCCGGATCGGGCCACAGCGCCGCACAGATCACCGCCCGACACGCCGCCAACGGCCGCCGCGCCCACCAGATGTGCAGCGTCGAGATATGCCCATGCCGAATCGACTTCTCCCGCCGCGCATGCGCCGAGATCCGCGCAATCGGCAGGTCGACTTCGATCAAGCGTTTGGGATGGACCAACGTCATGAGCTATTCCTCTAGGAGATCGCGGAGCCTCTCTCCAGCGGGAAGAAGCCCAAGAACACGATTCTTCCAGGCATTCTCCCATGTTTCGGGGTCACCGACTGTTGAGGTTACGTCGACGCCCCTCCCCGTTGAAGTCGCGCCGATCAACCCCCTGGATTCCAGCTTGGCCAAGATGACAATAAGCGATCCCAACTTCTGCTGAGGGGTACCGGAGAAGTTCAAGCTAGCATGGTCAAGTTCCGAGACGTGAATGCCACGATTCCGGGGAAACAAGGAAAGGACTCTGACGTCCTCCACCGTGAGGACGTCAAACTCATGTAGTAGTGAGGCCTTCTCATCATACGGAACAGTGTTACCGTTGTTGACGAGACGACTCAGTAGTTGAGCATAGAGGCGCCTCTTCTCCCGACTAAACTCCTTCCGGACTCTCTCCACGGTTATCTCGATCAGCGACGGGATCTCATCGCGAGAAGCGTTGATCAGATCCTCGTGGATCTGCTGCTTGTCTCTCAGACTGTTGAGCTCTTCCTGTACATCGTCGAACAATTCTGATATCCGCTCACCTGTCTTGTAGGAATCGTATTCATTCCAAGCTTGACCAAGAGACGCAAGTCCTGGGATAGACGCCGCAATTGATCGAAGCCCTGCTTTGACAATTGCGGACGATGAGCTAGGCCCACTGTTAGACATCCCTCGTCTCCTTCTCAGTTTGCAGCAAGATTGCTGGTCCAACGTAGTAGTGCTCGACCGCCACGACCGGCTTCCAGCCAAGTCTGATGGGGTCCTGCACCGCATGCAGTTCCGGCGTCGATGCACAGTTGAATAAGGCGTAGAGCCAGTAGTCGCTTCTCAGCCGCTCAGCGGCACGGTATTCGTTGGTCGTGACGGCGATCTCGCCGACGCCGGCGCGGCCCTTGACCTCGATGAAGCGGATTTCGGTAGCCGTCTTCGGGTCCTCGGGATGCGGGCGGCGGGAGATCAGATCGAAGCCGCGGTTCTGATCCTCAACGCTCTCGACGACGAAGCCTCTTGATTCTTCATACTCGATAGCCGCTTGGACGGCAATCCGTTCGATCTCGGCGTCCCGCACCATCGGGGCGAGGCTCGATGACGTCCGCTCAGGGTGCGGCAGGACCCAGGCCCGGCCGAGGTGGGCGATGTCGGCGATGGTGCACTGGCGCTCCATCTCCAGCTCCCGCCGGCGGGAGTCCAGCCGGTTGTTGAGCTCGTCAAGGTGCTGTTCGGCCTGGGCGATCAGGCCGTCGAGACCCGGGACGGTCTGGCCGGCGACCTGACGGTTGAGAAACTCGGCGAGCTGATGCTGCTGGCGGTCGATCAGGGCGTTCAGGCTGATCTCGACATGGCGGCCTACGACGTCGAGTTGATGCTGGCGCTCGCCAGCGATACGCGCAAGCCAGGCCTGGAGGCGGTTCTCGAGCAGGAACTGCTCGACGCGCTGGCGGTCGGCTACGGACGGATCGAAATCGAGGGCCGCCGCGTCGCCGGGCGCCGGTGAGATGTCTAGGAAGACGGTCGGCTCGCGGAGGCGCATCAGGCCATCGGCGCTCGTGTCTACGACGAAGAGCTGTCGGTGCAGCGTCTGGCCTCGGCCGTCTCGGATGGAGGCGGCGAAGACATCGAACTGGCTCGGTTCGGTACGATGGAGGTCGAAAAAGACGGCCCCGCGGCGGAGATGACCCTCGGTGCGATCGAGCACGTCGCCACGGACGGCCTCAAAGAGGGGGTGGCCGGGCGTGACCCATTCGACCGACGGATCGGCCTGGAGCTCGGCCTTGTCGAAGCTGATCTTGCCGTACTCGCGGGCGAGCTTGCCAAAGCGTTCTTCTTGCTGATCGCCGATGGCTAGGAGCGTTCGCGGCAAGCGGCCGATGCGGTAGACGTGGCCGTCTTTGGCAATGGGCCTGGGGCTGACGCCAGCGACGGGCCCGGCGGCGGTGAAGAACTGCTCGATCACCTCAGGGACGAGCCTGCGCTCACGGGCCTCGATGGACCTGGCGAAGATGTGGGAGAGGTTGAGCTCCTTCTTGGCCAGGCCCTCCAGCGCAGAGTCGGTGATGGCGCGGAATCGGCCCGGTTCGACCTCCTTGACGATGCGGTCCTCGATGCTCGGCAGGTCGGTGCGGCGGGCATAGAGGTCGCGGAAGAGCTTGTCGAGCAGGTTGGAGGGGAAGACCTCGCCGACAACGTCGAAGACCTGGTCGGTGCCCAGCTCGCGGCGGATCTCGCGGAGCCGGTCGAGGAGCTTCTGCAGGACGCGACCCTCGCGGGTGTTGACAGCCACGAAGTTAACAATCGTGCAATCGCGATCCTGACCGTAGCGGTGGATTCGGCCGACGCGCTGCTCGAGCCGGACGGGGTTCCAGGGGATGTCGTAGTTGATCATCAGCCAGCAGAATTGGAGGTTAATGCCCTCGCCGGCGGCCTCTGTGGCCGCCAGGACCTGAGCGTTGTCCCGGAACTCGTTCTCAGCCCAGATTCGGGACGCGGGTTGGTCGCGGTCGCCGACCTTCATTCCGCCGTGAATCTGCGTGACCTTGAGGCCCCATTCCACCAGCTTGCCAAGGGGGCGGCCGTCTTGTCCGTCGCCGGCCAGGAAGTCGAGCGAGTCCTTGTGCTCGGTGAAGATGATGATCTTCATGCTGGGATCGTCGAAGATGCCAAGCTCCTGGAGGACGTCCCTGAGCTTGGTGAGCTTGGACTCGACCTCACGCGCTTCGAGGTTCTTGGCGTGGGCGATGAGTACGTCGAGACGGGCGATCTCGGCTCGGAGGACCTGAGGATCGACCGAGCCGACGATCTCCTCGAGCTGGGCGAAGATCTCATCGCGTTCATCTTCGGGCAGGTCGTCGTAGTCGTCGGGGAGTCGTCGCTCAATCTGGGACCGGCGGTAGGCCTCGGGATCCTCGAGGATCTTCCGTCGGCGGTTCTGCATGCGTTCGAGGGACCGGCGCACGCCATAGATGGTCGAGGCCATCCGGCGCTGCAACATAGCCATGGTGAAGCCGATCGCCCGGCCTCTCGCGGAATCTTCGGCGGCTGCCTGGATCGACTGATCCTCAACGAAGCGGGTCAGCTCGTCGTAGAAGTCCAGCTCTTCGCCGTCGAGCTCGAAGGCGGCAGTCCGGACCTCACGGTTGGTGAAGAGCTTCTTGGCCTGGCCGGTGTCGGGGTCCGGGAACGTGACGAGGGCCTCTTTCGTGCGACGCAGGTAGAAGGGGGCTTCGTTCTGGCGCATGGCCTGTTCGAGGCTCTGCACGCTGCCGTAGACGTCCTTGTCGAGCAGGGCCAGGAACCTCCGGAAGTTGTCGGGATCGCCCTTGTGAGGCGTGGCCGTCATGAGCAGGTAGTGATCGGTCATCATCGAAAGCGATTCGCCGAGCCGGTAGGCGAGTGTCTTACGATCCTCGGCGTAGGCGCTCATCTTGTGGGCCTCGTCGACGATGACCAGATCCCACCGGGATCGGAAGAGGCTCTCGCGAGCGTCCTCGATTCGGGAAACCCAAGATACGGATGTGATGGCCTGGTCGCGCTCCTGCCACGGGTTCACTCCGTAGTTGGCGCGAAGAGTATCTCCCCGGACCAGGTCGAACTTCTCACGGAACTTGTCCCGCAGCTCACGTTGCCACTGGAAGCAGAGGTTGGCGGGTGTGACGATGAGTGTGCGGCGGACCAGGCCGCGGGCCTTCATCTCCTTGAGCAGCAGGCCGGCCATGATCGTCTTGCCGGCGCCGGGATCGTCGGCCAGGAGGAAGCGAATCCGCGGTAGCTTCACAAAGTAGTCGTACACCGCTTCAAGCTGATGCGGGAGCGGATCGACCCGGGCGATCGAAAGGGAGAAGTAGGGATCGTATTCGTACGCGAGGCCCAGTCGATGGGCTTCTACCCCAAGCCGGAATAGGTTCGGATCACCATCGAGCGGCTGTCGATCGGTTGAGATTGTGAGCTGAGCCAGTTGCTCCTGGCTCAGGATCGGATCATGGGCGCGGCCGGTCCTGAGTCCTTTGCCCACCAGCTTGATCGCCTGGCCAAGCTCAACCACAGCAATCACTTCGATCGGCTCGGGTAGGAGCGGTCCGCTGACGATCGTCCCCGGGGTTGGCGGCTCGCCGACCATGGCACTCTCCTGGATCGCCTATATTAGCTCGCTACGTTGCGAGCGTCACTACTTAGGGTCTGGTGTCAACCTGCGGGACTCGCGAATTGAAGGCTATAGCTTCCGCTACCCCGAGTGAGAAATCGCGGCCAGAAAGGGCGGCCGCGATGAAAGGAAGGAAAGAAGGGAAGGGTCAGGACGCCGGCTGCCAAAAGTCCCAACCGTTCGTAACACCACCACCTCGGCCAAGGTTATTGGCTTGACGGTAAGCTTCGGTAGCTTCCAAGGCTGCGCGGCTCGGTGTGATGCACACCTTGCCGTTGGCCGGGCCCGAGGTAATCAATAGGCTCCGGCCGGATTTAACCTGGGCGTTCTCGACCACAAGCGCTGTGAACACTTCGCCCATGATCCTGCCCTCGAGCTGCGTACCGACCGGCCACCATTCGTGCTTCGCTCGCTCATGGCCCACGCACTCGGTGGCGATCTTGGATTCACGCGTTCGTTGCCGCTCGCGCTCGCCGCGTGACGGATCGAACGCGCCAGCACCGGTACTGGGTTGGGGTGGGCAGGCATCCGGGGATCCGCCCCCTGGCGCACCATGCTCCCCATCCCTCCCATCGGTCACGGGCGTCTCTTCGTCTTCCTCAGCAACCGCGCACGCCATTGACCGCAAGTAGTCCAGGTCCTCCTCGCTCAACTGATTCGCCACCTCCAACATCTCCGTCGTTCGCTTATCCAACATGACGTAGTCCTTTCTGCAATGTGCGGCCTAGCAGCTTGCACAACTGGGCCGGCAGGTCCTTGAGTTCATGAACAACGACCGTGTCCGCCACGATCTCGCGTAATGCTTCGTCTTGTATGCCCACGCCGATCAGCTCGACGCCCACTGATCCGATCATCCCGGTCACGCGCTGGGCATGGGTCATGGCAGCTGTCTCGCTGCCCTCGCACCCGGGCCGACCGTCGGTCAACACGAGCATGACCTTGCGGGTCTCGGGCCTCGGCAGCAGCCGCATCGCGCCGATCTGCATGGCCTCGCCCAATGGCGTAAGACCAGTGCCCCTAGTAGATGGCAAGCGGCTCAGCGCCACCTTAACCGGCTCGGCGAACTGCTTGACCAGGCCGATTTCCAGGTTTGAGAACCGGGCGAACCGCTGCTGCAGCGTTGTCATGTCCTCGCCGGCCGCCTCGGTAGCATCATTGAGGCAGCACGCGTTGCCGGTGGTGAACGTGAAGGCCTCAGTGGGGATCTTGAGGTCCGCCAGCGCCTCCAGCAGCACCCGTGTGGATTCCCGGACCACGACCATCTTCCGCGTGGTCATGCTGCCGGAGGCATCCAGAACGATGCTGACGGCGGTAGACTGGCCCTGCACCATCGACCGCGTGCGGAAGACGTTCAGTTCGGATCGGTCGGTGCAGAGCCGATGCAGCGTGCGAGGCGATAGGGCTCCTCGTGTTTGATCCTCGCGCCACCACCGCTTCTCAGCAGACCGGAGCACGTTGGCCAGGCCGCGGCGCAACCGCCGGACCTCATCCTTACCCGTTTCCAGCAACGCCTTGACCTGTGGCTCACCGGCCGCAGGCACAATGCCGATCCGGTCATGTTGCTTCGTGTAAACGCGGTACTCGCCTGACGCACTCACGGCGATCTCGCCGATCGCCTCAGTCAAGGCCTCGCCGAGGAGGGTTGTGGTACCGAACCCGCCGGCAGATGTCTCATCTGCGCGGCTTCCGGCTTGCTCATCAGCTTCGTCACCGGGTACAGCACTGATCTCAGCCGCATCATCCTGATCAGGGGATGTCGCTGCTTCGTCGTCGCTCGAGTCGCTCTGCTGAGCAGAGCCGGCCGAATCGTCCGGATTTCCGTCCTCTTGACGGTCACCAGCCAGATCTGCATCGCTGTCAGGCGAATCGACTGCAGACTGACCATCAGATTGCCCTTGACCGGCTTGGCCAGGCCCGTTGGCAGGTTCATCGCCCTCGTCCGTGGCTGAAGATGCCGCTGGCGCCTGCCCCGGCGGATTCTGCTGCAACCACCTTGCCAGAATCCGTTCAGCCAAGTCGGCCGAGTCCTTTGAAGCTCTGACGCGCGGGAACTCACCCAACAGGTCTTCGTAACCGGCAACCAACGGCTCGAGCCCCATCAAGTCGTTGTGATGCGACAGCCTCAGATACACGGCCGTGCAAAAGCGATCGAACTCATCTCGCTGCAGCAACAACCGCTCGATCCGAACACGGATCTGTTCGAACATCGTGTCTAGGTTTGCCCGAACACCCGGCCACCGCTGCATGCACTCTCGTTCCACACGAGCGTCTTCAACAACGTTCAGCAATCCCTCATAGCCGGGATGATTGGCCGCGAACTCACCCGCGACCTCGAAATCCGAGAAGGCCACATGGCCCATCTCGTGATCCAGGAAGCCGACGACCATCCGCTCGAGCGGCTCGCTCATCGGCTCCGGCAGTGACGGTAGCACGATGACCTTGCCGTTCGTGTAGGCGTTCTCACCTTGGAAAACGACTTGGACGCCGAACCGATCGGTCAGCGTCCTGGCCAGCCGTTGGAGCTGACCTTCGAACGGGTTGATAGACATGTCATTTCCTTTCTCGCGATGCGCATAGAAAAGGGCCATGCCCGCGGAATCGCTGATCGCGGACACGACCCTCTGACAGGGATTCAGGCCGTCGCGTTCTGCGCCAACGGCCCGACGTGATGATCGAACGTCTCCTTGAGCACCTTGGCATCCTCTTGCGGTGCCTTGTTGAGAACGCAGACTGTCAGCGCCCGATCGAACTCATTGCCTCGTTCCAGCCGAGCGCACAATGCCAGCAGGCGCCGGGTCGTGACGACCGTGGTAAGCTGCTCCTCGGCATGGGCCTTCCTCAGGTCCTCTGCCGCCTTGACGATGCACTTGAGCAGGTCCTTCTTGAGCGAAGGATGCCTTGTGCGAAGCAACTCGACTTCCTGCTTGTCCGGCAGGTAGCCCAGGTGCACGACCACGTCCCAGCGATCGATCCAGCTGAAGTTCAGCACATTCGTGCCGCTTGCGTACAGGCCTGAGTCGCAGCCGAAGCCGAGCGTGTTGGCAGTGGCCACGAGCCGGAAGTCCGTGTGCGGCGTGATTTCCTCGCCCGTATCCGTCAGCAGCAGGTGGCCTTTGGGTTCCAAGACCTGCTGTATGACAAAGCCGACCTCGGGCTGCATCGCGTCGCACTCATCCAACTGGACGATGTGACCGTGCTCCATGGCCTGTGGCAAGAGTCCTTTGACGAAGACCGTCTGCCTGCTTTCGTTGACGGTCCAGTGGCCTACGAAGTCCGCTACGCTGGTCTCGCCGTTGAGCGAAACGCGCCGGACAGGCCTTTGGACGATCGCGGCGATCTGTCGAACGAGCGAGCTCTTGCCGGTTCCACTTGGACCGTACAGGAAGACCCGTTCGTTGTGTTCGATAGCCTCGGCTACATCTCGGCAGGCGTCGGTCCAGATGAAGGACGTATCCGGCTCGGGGATGAGTGGATGCTCCAGGCCGTAGCAGGCCGTCATCTGTGCGCCGGCCACATCGAGCTGGTAGTGCAGGACGCCGTCCTGCTTCTGAACCTGGCGCTCAGCCAGGAACAACCCGAAGCCGCTGCTGCACAGCGGCTGTTCGGGGAACCTTGCCTGAAACACTTCAGGCGCGACATTGTGCTCTGATCGCAGGTGGTCGATCAGCGCGTACTGCTCCTTCTGCCCGCAGAGCGGGCACGTCAGTTGGTCTGACATGACAGTTTCCTTTCCGCGCCTTGGGCGCAAAGGGAGACCCAGCAGCCGATCATTGAGGCCCGCGCACGCGCGCGGAATCCGCCTCGACAATCAGACTGCTGGGTCGTCAATCAGGAACTGGGGCTGTTACGGGGAGATGTACTCTGAGGCCAACCGCAAATAGATAGGGAAGTCGCATGCGGTTGGGCCGGCTTATTCTTCTCCTTCGGAGGGCTCATCAGGGAACGCCCAACGGCCATCGGAAACGGCATCGTCCTGCAGGGCATCCAGCAGGTGGATGACTCCTGACAAGGCGTCCGCCTCAGGCGAGCCCTCGCGTAGTTCCCGTCGGATCACCAGTAGCGCCAGCTTCTGCTGATGCAGCAGGTCCCAGTCAACTTGGTTCAGCGACTTGAACATGGTCAACACCCCCCTTCAGGTCGGAGGGCTGTTGCTTCTCTCACGATTGATTCTGCTTCGAACATCTCCGGCGCGATCTCGCTGAGCTTCGTCGGTTTGAAGTGGAGGTCGCGCTCGACCGGTAGGCCCATCGGGCCACGCACGCTCTCGAGCTCGGACAGGATGAAGTAGCCAAGTTCCTTCTCGTGACCTTCGACCAGGCCGAAAAACGTGTCCTGGCCGTCGTACTCACATCCGTACCAGGTCCATTGGGCCGATGGGGTGAAGTACTTCACGTACGCCACTGCCTCGCCACCTTTGCCGTCCTGGCTGTACAGCGCCGGCAACTGCTTGCGAATGGCCTTGGTCAGCAGCTTCATGCCCGGCGCCTTGCGGTGGGCCGTGTTGCAATGCTGGGCCGTTTGGCCCTTCGCTGCACGATCACTCCGGGCTTCCTCGGCTTGATCGCTCAATCCTTCGGCGAGCCCAACAAGAAACCCGGTCATGTTTTCAGCCTGCTCCTGCCGAGAGATGGGATCGCTTTCGCACGCCGGTATCGGCGTGCCGATTACCTCGATCTGGTCAGGTTCGAGTTCGAGCACGATACGACCATTTTGGTCAGTGAAGGCCTCCACGTAGGGATACGAAACATAGTCCCGTGGTGGCAGCCCTGCTGTCATGTCACCTACCTTGCCGGTGTGGTGCTCGGCAAAGCTGTCCATGTAGCTTGCGGCTTCAGGGTCGTCATGATTCCCGTCCCTCTTGAGGCGGATCTTCGCGCCGCGGATGTCGCGGTGGAAGTTGCCCTTCAGGTCAAATGTCACCTTCTTGTCCATCCCAGCGAACCGCATCCAGCCTGTGACCTTTCCAGGCTGCGTGTTGTCCAGTTCGCCTTCCAATAGATACTGTGTTGGTCTCCATGCCATTTTCATTACCTCCAAGTCGTGCTGTGATGGCACGCCTCATGTATTGGGCGTGCCATCTGGGTTCATACGTCACCTTCATTGCGTCAACCATCCGAGCCGGGTCCACGCACGGCGCGCGGAATCTGCCCGGCCGAACGGCTGTCTGTTCACAGCTCTGCACTGTTTGGGGTTTGGTGATGTGGCCTGCTACGAGGCCGATGGGGTGGGCGGCGGCTTGATGTGCTTCTCTGGGCCGTCGTTGAAGCTGATGCGAACCGTACCGTTGGCCAGTGCTGTCACGGCCTTCCAGCCGGAAAGCCTCTCAAGCGTGCCGACGATGGCCCGCCGCAGGCTCTCGTCCGGACCGATCAGTTGTGCCCAGAAGCGCTCGAGCTCGTCCTCAAACTGCGAGAGCTGCGTGTCAAACGTATCGCCCTCGTCATACCATCCGCCGAGGTGGAACCAGATGTCAGAGGCATCCAGTTCTTTGGCCGCGGGCGTCACCAGGACCTCATCATCGCACCAAGAATGCTGCTTGTCAGACTCGATGCGTCGGATCGCCATGCAGACCTGAGACGTCCAGCTTTGGCCGTCACTGGTCTTCACCGTGATCTTCAAGGCATCCATACACACCAGCTTCCCGGACCACATCCAGATTTCCTGGAGTTCCTTGCCGGTCGTGACAGCCACCTCCTTGATCAGGGGCAGCTTCGCCCAACTGTAGCCGTTGTAGCAGCGATTGACGGTCACGGGTACGAACGGCTCATCGAACTTGCCTAGCGCCGCCAGTAGGTGAACGTTCGCCTCGTCGATCTCGTCCAGCTCTTTGTCGTCCGGGTCAACTCGGTAGCACTTGGCCAGCGGGAGATCCTCGGGCTTGCTCACCTCGATCGGCTCGGGTGTGTCGCCGGTCAGTAGGCCCACGTCAAACGCCGGTTCGGCCTCAGGCAAATCAACGCCAAGCTCCTTGGCCCGAACGTACTGCTTGTACGGTAGCCGGTGACGGCCGCGCTTCTGGATGTACTTGTAGGCCTCCAGCTCGAGCGTTTGCTTGAGCTGATCCAGCGCCTCGTTCTCCACGAGTTGCGTTCTGGCCGGCAGCATCAGCCGGATGCCGGTCGCCTCACCGGTCAGATCCACCAGGAAGTGCAGCTCGTGTTCGTCGACAGGTCGGTACTGAAACGCCACGACCTGGCCATGGAAGTTGACCATGACATTTGCCCAGTGCCACCGATCGCGTTTGCACGAGTGGTGCCAGGGGCCCAGGTCTTTCGACTCTCGCACCTCGATCCGACAACCAAGCTCTGGCTTCGGGAGGGCCTTGTCGGACACGAACGGCATCTTGGGGCAGGCTTCGCCGTCGACAACGACATCCATGCCGCAGAAGACTGCGTTGATGTCGACATCCGAGTGCGTCCACGCCTCGTCCCGGAACCAGAGCACCGTGCCCTGGACCGGATCAGCATCATCCATGATAGGGACACTCTTTCCGGTCCATCGGTCGCCAGAGATCGTGGCCACCTTGCCGTTGGAGCGGATCACGAGCTCTCGCGGCGCCAGACAGAACAGCCCTACGCCGGCCGGATCTTCACTTGCTTCGAAGGCTTCCTCCCAGCCAGATCCGCCAAGATCCAGCAGCCTGGCGAAATCCTCGATGCCTCTGCCGTTGTCGCGGATGGTCACGAGACCATCTTTGTTTGTGATCTCCACCTTCGTCGCGCCAGCCCGCCGGGCGTTCTGCAGGATCTCGGTGATTCGTCCTTGCAGCGTGCCTGTGAACAGCCGACTGGCCTTGTTCAACAGCCTTGGGTTGACGGTTGCTTGTATGGTTTCCATTTTTCATTCCTCCGCATGGTTGTCCTTGTGAGCGACACCACGCCATGTTGATCGTGGTGTCGCTTTGCTCTGTTGCCGCGGTCTGCGCGCGCAGAATCCCCGCAGCTCCTTGTTCAACGTGTTTCAACTCAACAACGGATGGGGATGGGTTGCTCAGGCGGGATTGGATGAGCTGGAGGGCGTCAGGTCGGTATCGTCATCGTACAGGTCCTCGGCCTCAGCGAGCGCTTCCGCCGTGTCCAGGAACCGCATGTGCGCGTCCTGGTACTCGACCGGCCGACCGATCCAGTCAGCTCCCTCGCACTCCCGGATCATCCGGAAGCACGAGTTGTCGATGGGAAACGCCCCCGGCGCTTCGCCAACCACCTCAACTACTACGCAGCCGCCACATTGCCGGACGGCTGTCACGACACCATTACAGTAGTCCATGGTGTGATCACCTCCTCTCAGTGCGCATAAGAGAAGCCCTCGAAGGCCAATCCAACGAGGGCGCGATTCGATGGAAGACTACCCGTTTCGGAACATCATCCCGGTCCGGGCCCAAACCCAAGCATCCCGAACGGATTCATCAGCAGTTGCATCTGCTCGTCGTAGAACTGCTGCGCCATCTGGTTCGGATCGGGCTGGTCAGGCTCTGTCGGAGCCTGTTGTTCAAGCGCTTGCTGCGAGTCGAAAGCGGCCTGCATCAATTCGAACGGTGCCTCCTGGGCTTGCACAATCGCTTCCAGCGCGTCGTGGCCGGGCTGCTCGACTGGGTCCACCACCAAGCTGTCAATCCCGCCCGAGTCCGATGGTAGCTCGGCCGCAAACTGACCGTCGTCGATGCCGGTCATGTCCATCGCAGGCGCAGCATCCGCCGGCGCACCGGGCTCCATGGTTGACGGCAGTTGCTCCATCAGCTGCGCCATCAACTCTGGCGTCATGAGAGAATCGTCATAGCCGATTTGTTCATCGACCAACCCCGGAAGGGGAACCTGATCGCCGAAACGCATCTCCGAGACTGGCGAACGCGCCGGGCCCGGCATGCCGACGAACCACGAAGGAGGCGGCTCATATCCCGGTCCCTCGAAATCGTAGGCTGCAATCACCGGATCATACTCCTCGGGAGCCAGTGGTCGGGCAGAAGCCATGCCCGCCAACCCTCCTGGATCGCGCGAGCCGCCGTGATATCGGTTGTACTCAACGCCAGGCACGCCGCCGTCTAGTGAACGTCGTTTCTGCTTTCGATAGCGTGCCAACGAAGCCTGAAGCGAACCGCCATAGAAACTCATCGCCGTTCCTCAACAATGAGACAGGACCTGCCGGAACTACTCCCTTCAAGGATACCCGCGGCTGGTCGGCTCTCGATGACTTTGGGCTGACGGGACAACGACCTGCTGCGCGGGACCTGAAGAACAGCCTCGTCGAAAGGCCTGCTTGTGAGAATGGATAGAGAATCAGCTATCTCGATGTCGGCTGGCCGTGAGGCCAATCCGTCTTTCCGTCGAGATTCAGCGTCGTGATGACCCTGGCTCAAGGCCGGGTGCTGTCACAAACTGAAGAATCCTCGGGCAAGCCTTTGTTCCCGAAGGAACGGCTCGCCCATGTTTGTTTGTATTGAGGATTGGGGAGTGGTAACGCGGCGGGGTTTATATGTGTTTCGATTCGGCTGATGCCCAGCAAGGCACCCGAGCGCGAAGGCCCGTCGGTTAAGACGCTTCCTCGCGCAGCCGCTCCTCCGCTACGTTGATCTAACCCATCGGACCAGTCATGAACACGGTGCTGCAGGGCGCCCGAGTTCTTTGCAGAGGGGCAGACCTATGATAGACGGTCGCCCCTGCGTGCAACCCGCACTGACGTCACGTTCATCGACTCCAGCAACCACTGTACACACTCCGGGTGGTCGATCACGAAGTCCGTCGGTACAGAGCCGCAGGGCAGCCTGCCTTGGAAGAGCTTTGTCTCGGGCAACGAGTCGACCTTTTCGGCAAGCTCCAGCATCATGTGAACGTTTACCGCTGTGATTAACGTCAACAGAAACAGCACTAGAACCATACCCCAGCTCAACCAGTCAGGTTTCTTCTTTGTTCTCATATCTCATCACCTCCATGAGTAGGATTGTTGGGAGCGGCGGCCACACGCCCGGCAGCCGAGGCACCGCGGCGCGCTTCAGCCAGGCTCAGGAACACCAGTTCCTTCTCCTTCGAGCCGGTTCGCGCGTCCTTGAGATTGGCCACCTTCTCTGCCAGCAGTCGCAGGCCCCGCTCAAACCGGCTGGATAGCACCCACCCCTCGCGGTAGCCGTGGCCGGCGTTGAAGCGTGAGACATGATCGATCAAGCCGAGCCAGCGCATCTTGGCACGAACACGTTCGAGTGTTCGGCGCGATACGCCATGCTCCCGGGCCGCGTCCATCAAGTTGGGCACTATGTGTTGGTCGGCCCATTTAAGCGCCAGCCAGACGACAAGAAAGGCATGCTGCTGATTCCGGTTGCCCGGGAACAGCACTTCGGCCAAGTCTGACAGGTCGGTAAGCCGCCTGATTCGGTTGTGTGAAAGCTCGATCTTCGTGGATGTCATTTTGAGGGGTGGTTCTGAGTGTGAATATGGGCTTCGCCGCGGGGCCTGCTGAACGGAGCGATGTTAAAATCCGGTACCGAGGTTACCGTCAAAATGGACTTGCACCGAAAACCTGGTCAGACGGGCCAGATCGTGTTCATGAAGGCACATTCAACGCGGAACCGGGCGCTCGGAAGGCGGTTTCTGAAGGTCACCAACGGAACGTGTTGGGAGGGTAATTCACTTGTCATTTCGATGCCAGGGCGGCGAGCTCATCTCTTGTCCGGTTGTCGACGAGAGATGAGCGAATCTGCACTTTGGAAGCTGTTTCTGGCCTCCTGACGGAGCGCGTACCGTTCCTTGCTGATGCGGATCGCGTGGTCGCGCAGCTGCGTGCCGAAGACCTTCTCTACGAACAAGATTGTGGAAAAAGCCGAGATGTAGGCGTCATTGATGACGCGCCAGAACCGCCAGCGGACGCCCTGGCGGGTCATGCGGAACGTGTCGTGAACCTTCTGGCCGTAGGTGCCCTTGAGCACTATGTAGCTGGGCCGGTCAGGCTTCAACTCGACCCACAGGTCCTTCGTGCTCATCAGCTCCTTCAGCTTCTCCAGGAACTCCCGGTCCTTCTGTGATAGTTTCACGTTGTCTCACCATGATGGATGGCCCGTCCTGCCGGATCTCGAGGATGCCGGCATGGGCCAGGAAGATGATCGCGATGAAGCGCCAGATCCGGTCCAAACGCGGCGTTTCACTGAGAGGTGGTATCTCATCGAATCCGCGAACGGCCGGCCCAATATGGACCTTTACGTGGCTCTCGTAGCGTTTCAGGTCAAACCGGCTGCCTAGCTCGGGCATCCAGCATGGCTCAGGCCCAGCCGTCAGCCCGTCCAGGGCCAACAGCAGGTCCGGAGTCAATCCCTCAATCTGGGGCGTCAGGATGCTCTCCGATCTGCTCGCAGCCAGCATCTGCCGCACGCGTTCGCGTTGCTCGCGCTTCCGCTCGCGGTGCTCGGCCATCCTCTGGCGGAAGTACTCGGCATCGAAGATCAGGCCATCGAAGACGAACCGTGAGGGAACGTCCGATCCGCATCGGGAACAAGCGTAGCGGCGAATGTTGATTCGGGGCCCGCCGCCGCACGCCTCGCATTTCTGAAAGGCAACGGTCGGATCCAGCTCCCTGCCGCAGTCTAGGCACCTGCACCGGCTCTCGCCGGTCATGGCCAGCGAGCCGTTGCAGGCCGGACATCGATGCCGCGAGAGCATCACCTGGTAGTAGAAGGCCCTTACCCTCTCAACGAGCTTGCGTACGTCCTCCGATAGCCGCATAGCTAGCGAGATCATGGACCATCGATCGGTCGAGGTCCCTCGAGACCTTGCTCTGCAGGCTCGGCCTGGTCCTCTTGGGCCTCCAGGATCGGCTTCTGATGCTTCGGTGTGAACTTGCGGCCGCAGGCCTTGCAGCGCCGGACACGGCGCTCGCCCATCGTCTTAGTACGGCGAACGCCCTTGCTGACGGTCCTGCCCCCGCAATACGGGCACTTGTACGGTCGTCCCATGTTTGAATCACCTCACGGGACACGGAAGGGGCCCAGGTATATAAGCGTTGCCCACCACGCCCCCGTGACAAACCCGAGACACAGGCGTGATGCGGATCGATCTCCCGCGCTTCTTCCGGCGCGGGGCAACCACACGGCGCCCTTGAACAGTAGAGGGGGGTGAGTTAACGCGTCAGCTGGGTCTTGTGTGTGTGGTTTGCTTCTTCTTTCTTCTTTTCATTTCTTTTCAATATAGAAGGAAAGGAAGGAAGGAAGGAAGGTGGAGCGAGGCCGGCCACCGGCAAGTGGCAACAGAAAGGAATAGGCCGTACAAACACCACACGCAAGGCGAACCCCCACGCGTAAACTCCGCCCCCTACCCCCCCGCGAAGCGAAGCCGGTAGATCGATTCCACTATCGACCGGTCAAACGTCAGCAGGACACGGTTCGTGTAGGCCCGGGCGACCTTGGTTGAAATCAGCGCCACCAGCCCCACGCTCTGGAGGTAGCTCAGGTTCGAGTAGAAGTAGACGTAACTGAAAGGCTTCTCGCCCTGGGCTTGGCTCAAGCGGCAGTATCGTTGATAGATGTCCTTGGCCAGGTCGGTTCTGCCGGTAGCCGCCGCCCAGAGGATCATCAAGTTCGCGTCGGACAGGTCGTTGACCACATCCACCACGATGTCCCGCCGGGCCTTCTCGAAACAAGCCGATACCTCTCCCGATGACTCAGTCATCGTGTAGTAGAGCGTCTTGATCGCCACTCTCGCGTCCGCATTGGTCTTGCGAACGGTCAGGGCTGCGATCTCGGCCAATGAGGCGTCGTCCCAGGCCCTGAGTCCCCGCTTGGCGCGATCTCGCAGGATCATCCCGATCTGCTCGGCATCGTAGTTGCGGAAGTGCACCAGCTCCGGTTGCAGGCTGCTCCGCGTGGCCGCATCGAGCTGCTTGAGCACGTGCGGGCTGTTCGACAGCATGATGACCATGTACGGCTGCTCGCTGCGGCTCAGCATATAGAGGATCTCGCGGCGCTTGTCCTTCGGGCTCATCAGGTCGACCTCATCGAGTACGACCACCGTCTTGCCGGGGTGCTTGCCCAGGAACCGCTGATAAAGCTCCGTCATACTCGCCCCGGATGTCCGACCGCCCAGCAGATGCGACAGGACCTTGAAGCTTGTATTGTGATGTCGGCAATTGGCGTAGACCAGCGATAGCCCCGTCTGCTCAGGGATGATCCGCTGCAGGAACTTCAGCATCAGCGTCTTGCCCGAGCCCCGGCTGCCGATGACGGCCTGATGCGTGGCGATGCCCGTCATCTCGAATCGGAGCATCGAATCGATGAGCGCTCTCGCCTCGTCCCGCATCACTGGCTGGTCGGGGATGTAGTTGAAATCGAAAACCGAGAAGTCCTTCACCTGCTTCGACTCCTCGCCAAGGTGCTCCTTCCGCTTACGGAGGTAGGCCGCGATGTTCATAGAGACGCATCAACTCCACCCCACGCATAAACCGGGCTCTTACTTAAACCTTTCGCGCCCCCCGCCAGTGGTAGCCATATCCTCTGCCCGTGACTTCCACAGCAATGGGTGACGATCTTGACCACGTCACCATGCTGAGATGCGACGTCGCCACCGAATCTCCTCTGCCGAACGGAAGCCCACGCACGCGTTCCGGGCCCCGTCGGCTCTCTTGATGACGGGGCACCGCGCCAGCATCCGGCATCGGTCACAGCCGGCCAAGACTGAGCCCCTTGCTCGGTCGGCGGCTTGACGCTCAGCACGCGGCCCAGTCAACGTGATCACCTTCGATCCAGTCATCCTCCGATCTGCACTCCAGACAGATGTCGTCTGCCTCTGGACAGATGCCCGGGTACAGCGTCAAGCAAACGCCGCAGGGTCTCATGCTCTCACCTCCGACCGCGCTGAGGCGATCTCTTGCAGCCTCTCGCAATGGTCACACTGGTAGGCCAGGAACTCTGAGTCCGGCGCCCAATGACCGCAAGTTACACATCTCTTCATTTCAACCACCTCCGCTGGCGTGCCTCTCAAGGGCAAGCTCAGCTCATCCATTCGCTGAGCTTGCGTGAATGCTGATCGAGTCCCATGTCGAGCGGAGCAGGGGAGGAGAAGCCAGTGGTCTAAGAAAAGCACCTGGCCTTGGCATCGGGTGGGCGGGTGGGATTGCCGCTCGGCTGACCGGGGGTTGGCCCCTTCGGGGTGGTCAGTAGGACAGACCGTTGGCGGGCTGGCCGTCGAGCCGGCATCGGCAAATTTACTGATGCAGAGCTTGACGTAATGCCGATAACTACATAGACTTACGTTCTATTGACAAGTGAATGGGTGTGCGGGTTTGGTTCTATAAGTGACGTCGCCTCGGCAGAACGCTCATGCAGCAGAGGGCGGCCAGCAGGGGCAGGCCCATTTCGAGGCCGCTGCCGCATTTGAAGGCGCCGATGACGTGCATGTCGCTGTCGATGGTGATCGTCATGGGGTTGTTGGAGTCGATGTCAGCGTAGTTCGCGTCGCCTGCGAGGTTCGGATTGTCGTAGATCTCCCAGTGGCGAAAGCTGCGGTCGGGATTGGGCACGGCGGTGAAGGTGGCTTGTCCTCCGGACCGAACGGCGATGGTCAGGTTGGGGTCTTCCACGAGATTGGGATCGCCATAGAGGTAGACTTCGATGTTGCCCATCGTGCCGTTACGTTCGCTTGCCGAGAGATTATATAATACAACTGTTGGTGCCATATGTTGGTGGTATGCTAGAGGATTATGAATATTTACTCCAGGTTTTTGGATAATTGCCATTCCTCCATTATAGTATGCGACAGCTTGAATTGTTGTGACATTGTTCATGTCCACAGTTTTTGATCCACCAATCTGGTTACCTTGTTCATCCACATTATTGAAAAATTCACCAGTAAGTTGCTGCATTAAATTATCATATGTATTTGGAAGAAATCCAATAAAATCAACCGCATAAGCAGTTCCACTTCCCACATGAGTAGTGCTCCCATCACTCTCAACTCTCCTTATTCCATCAGATAAAGTACTCACAAAATAACTGCCATTAAACCAGTCAACATCTGTTGTGTCTGATGTGAAGCCTGTTAAACCTACAATATCGTCTAGGATCCATGCTCCGCCGACAATTCTTCCTTCATAGATGTCTGTGCCTTGGCTTATTGCTAATCCATTTGGAGTTATACAAATTCCAGAGGCACCTGTTACACCAGTAAATATTGGATCAACACCCGGTTTCAGGTTATTCCCTTCGCATGTGTGAATATAACCGTCATCTGTAACTAAGTACCAGATTGGAGAAGTAACATCACCGTCTGCGCCTGTCAGATTACCATAAAGAGTTGTGTTTGGTGCAGCAAAACCACCAGTTGGAATTGATTCAGCTGGCAATGAAAGCAATGGATCGCCAAGCGGAGCAGCGTGTGCTTTTTCTATAGCAGTTAATGCAGTGAGAATCGCAAGTCCTGCTGCTGCATATTTAGCGCCAGTAATTGTCCTTGAGACTTTCTTTCTAGCATAATCATAAGCTCTTCCTAGAACACTCCTAGGCACATCCCGAACCATACCATCACCGCTCATCATGGCGCTCCTTATCAAAGCTCCGGTACGAATCACATCGAAGCAGAGCATGTCCTACCCTTTCAGAATACCTCAACGCTACGGCCCTGAGGCCGCAGGTCAACCAGACTGGCCGCCGCCACGGGTAACCCAACGGCGCTCGGAAATCCACCACATGATGCAAGCAGTGGCGCACCGCTTGTGACCAAGACGTGATCGCTTCTGTAGAGCATCGCCCCCTCCGAGCCAGAAGCCATATTCTGCCAACCAGGGATCGGCTGCCGCCGGTAGACCGACCAAGGTGCCCACCACCTGAATGGCTCCGCGCGACAAGGCAACCGGGCTCCTCTCCCAAATGCTCAAGAGCACGCAACATAGGCGAACTGGACCGACCGTATACAATCTTACCGCCACCCCCGACCGCGATCAACGAAAAGTCCGACCGGTAGCGGTTCGGCGTCTCAGCAGCCAACGCCCTTTCCCTAATACGTGCCTCCTGTCACCGGGGCGTCATCGCCAGGGAAGCGCGTGGCAGTATGCTAGTATCAGGCCGTCACCGCACATGGCAGATGCCGCGCGACGCGAAGAATCGGCAGGCTGCTGTGGAGGAGTTTACATGGAGCTGTTTACCATCGGCTACGGCGGTCGAGAGCCCCGGGATCTCGTGGCCATCCTTGTGCGGAACGATATCCAGACCGTGGTCGATGTAAGGCTCCGCCCCGACCGAGCCTACTCCGGCGCCTTCGTCAAGGCGCGATCTGCCGACAGGGGCATCGAGAAGACGTTTTCCGACGCGACCATCACCTACCGCTCGCTTCCGGAACTCGGCAACATCTTCCTCGAACACGAAGACTGGGAATCACCGTACAAGCGCCTCCTTCAACTCGCCGGCGAGCTACTGACCAGGAGGCTTCTCGAACTCCCCACGCCCATCTGCTTGCTGTGTGCCGAGCGCGATCCCGCCAGGTGTCATCGCGCGCTGATCGCGGAATATCTCTCGCAACAAGGTTGGCAGGTTACGCACATCGAATGATCCAATACATGTCGCGCAAGCGTTCCGGCGCGAAGCCTGCCTGGCCTACACAGCCGAAAGGCTTAAATACTCCGGGCCCCACACAGGCCCCATGGCATACGGATTCCCCTTCACTTGGTTCCCTTACCACGACCTGTTCGAGTCCTACCTGCCTGACTTCGTCCTGGCGTTCACGTTCTTCACTGCCGTCGTCTTCGCCGTTCTGGAAAGGCGCTTCGGGAACAAGCGTCCCGCCATCGCCATGTCCGCTGCACTCGGCCTAGCGCTCTCGATCGGCCTGGTGTGGTGGGAGTACCAAACGGGCAGGTCGATCCGGGACCTGGGTCCGCTGGCCGCCGGCTTCGCGATGATCCTATTGGCTGGCGTCTTGTACCAGGCCATCCGTCACGTCGGCGGTGGCTGGGCCGGAGCGGGCATCGCCTTCGGAGCCAGCATCCTCATCGGATGGATGATCGGCATTGACTGGCCCGTTGATGAGCGAGCGCTGCAGACCATCGTGACGATCGTGCTGGGCGTCGGCGTCATCGCGTTTCTCATGCACCGGCGAGGGCCGACCAGTTCTCCGAACTCCGCGGACCTCGGTGACATCCGTCACGACATGAGTGATATCTATGAGGACCGAGCGGTGGCCGATCGACTCACACGAGGCTTCAAGCGCGCCCGCAAAGAGGCCTCCACGCTTCTCGAAAGGCCGGAGGGCGCCGGCGACGTCATGCTCCAGCTCCGACGCATGCTGCCGGCGGAAGGTTGGCTTACCGAGCGCATGGCCAGGCTCCGTGCCAAGGCTCATCAGATCCGAAACGGCCACACCGCAAAGATGGAGGAGCTACAGCACGTGTCGGGCAAGCTGCCGCCGTTGGAGAAGCGGAAGCTCTCGATCCAGTTTCAGCGTCGGTACAAAGAGCTCAAGCTCGACGTCCGTATCGAGCGCCTGGACAAGGCCGTGGCCGAGAACGAGCGACGGATCCGAGAGCTCACAAGACGAGCCCAACAGCACCTGGCCAATCACGAATATCAACATGTCCCGGCCGTCATCGAAGCAGCCGAGAAGCTCCAAAGGCATAACGCCAGACTCATCCGAACGATTGAGCGAACCGAGAAACACTTGCTGTCCACGGGTCTCCGGATCGCCAAGCAAGCGCGCGAGGTGAAGCGTGCGTGATTCGCTCCACCAAGGCTCGGCTCGAGGACCAACTCGGCCCGCACGAACCGCCCTACAGATCCCGCGGCGAGGCCCAGGTCGGGCGCCTGTTGGACCGGTGCGGGCTGCCCTTTCTCTACGAGCAACCCACGCTCATCTACGACCGCGGCCGGCACAAGATCTGGCATCCCGACTATACGGTTCCCAGCCTGAACAACCTGGTCATCGAGTACGCCGGCATGCCTGATGTGCCCGAGTACCTGGCCGGGATTCGCCACAAGCAGCGGGTCTATCGCGCCAACGAGATCCCAGCGTTGTTCGTCTATCCGGAGCAGTTGAGGGGGCCGAGTTGGCCGGAGAAGCTGATCAGGAAGGTGTACCAAGCGGGGCAGCACGCGAGCGCACATCGGTGCGTGTGCGGAGATCGAGCGATGCCGACCGATTATGGATAGACTGATGGCAAATGGACGAAGTTGGCTCGCTGCCCGGCGATCCGGGCCGCCATCGGGGATGGTTAGTGAGGCCGGACCTACATTCGCGACTTACGGGCACGGCACCTCGAGGCCCCGGAGGAACTCAACGAAGCCCTGAACCGCCGCATCCAGAGAGCGCCCGGCCGAGTTGTCGATGACGACATCGAAGAACCCCTCGTTCTTCAGTAATAGAATCAGTTCGGCCTCTCGACGTATGGCATCTTTCTTCAAACGGGAGGTCCGTTCATCAAGCCCTTTCTTGTCCACGCGCTCCAGGCATTGGTCAGCAGGTGCGTCCACGAGAGCCCAATGGCTTTGGACCCGAACAATCTGCCGCATCCGTCCTTTGGCAGCCCCAACCGTCATCTCGTGGAAGAGTGCCCCGGACTCCTGCCGGATCGATACCAGGCAATCGATTCCACTGTAGATGCCAACGATAAGCTTCGGGGAGGCGATGCGGAGCCAGGATATGAGCTCGGCTCGGGAGAAAGCGTAGTGGTTGCCGTACTTGGCAAAGAAGCCGAAGTACGCTCCGTGAGAGGAAAGCTGGTGGTGGGAAGCGGTCTTGATGCCATAGGGGATCGGTAGGCTGGTGCCGTCCGAGCGAATGCGCTCGGAGGACCGAGCACCGCGGGTGGTCCATTTGCTCAGGAAGCGGCCACACTGAGACAACGGGCGCAGTACGGCTGCGCGTGACAACAAGGAGTCCTTGCCAGCGGATGAGAGCCCGCAGATGAAGACAACGTGGTGGACAATCGGTACGGAAGAACGTCGACGAGCGCCTTGGATTCTCGGCAGTACCGAGACTCCGCCTTCCGGTGAGCCCTTCATGGTTGCCCTCCCTTCTGAACCGTCAGACCAAGCGGGACGCGCTTCTCGGAACGAGGAATCCCATCGGCGAGGCCCTAAGTCTGTCAGATGGGCAGTTGCGTGCCGCTATCGCAGGCACCCCGTCATCCCCCGACCTCAGTAGATGGGGCCTCGCCGTCAGGGCTTTCACTTGAGTATAAATCGAACACACGGCGGAACGTCGACGATCCCAACGACGTGCGGATGATTTCCTGCTGTCGCCAGGAAATCGCCGATTACGCGTGCCAAGAGATCATTACAGCCGAGCCGCTCGCCGACATGATGGGGCGCCAGGTACAGTGCGGTTTAGGACACATCCAGCCAGGTCAGCAGCTCAACGGCAAGTTCATCGCGGGGCGCAGAACCATCGATGACCTTCCTGCAAGCGCTCACGGCTGCGGGCGACGTGGCCACGAAGACGACCCGATCGAAGCCCTTGGCTTGAAGTTTGCCAAGGTTGCCTTTGATGTCGGACTTGCCAGTCTCAACCTCGACAGCGACGCGGTCGCCAGGGCGCTCGGCGAGGAGGTCAACGGTGCCGTTGCCGCGGACGGCGTGCTCCTGGGCGACCTCGTAACCTTCGTTCTCGAAGTGCCGCGCGGCCTTCATGACCCAGTACGAATGCTCCAAACTGGCGCGCGGCGGGGGACCGGGATCGATCCCGACGTCGGAGCAGAACGACCGCCCGTAGTCGGTCAGCTGGTACAAGACGACCTGACCAGCGCGCGTGGCGATGGGTACAGATTCGATCAGGCCAGCCTTGACGAGGTCCTGCCGGATGGCGTTGCCACGGCGGCGGGACAGGTTGAGCCGTTGGTACCGCGAGACCGTTGTCGAGAGCGGCCGGCTGGCTACATCTGACAAGAAGCGTGTCGCTTCCCTGGATAGTGTTGGCGTGGGTGGATCGGTACCGGAAGCTGTCGTCGGTGCTCCTCTTGGTGCGGTTACGATAGCTTCCTTGGGGGATGGTGGGTGGGAGTTCTTCTTCATCATGATTTCAGGTTTTCTATCTGAGGACGGAACGGCCGGAATTGCTGTCGACTGGTTCTCGGGGGCGTTTTGCTGCGTGGAATCGCCGAGATAGGTTGACATCCGCTGCCGGATCTCGCAATCCGACACGGAGCCCTCCCGGATCGGGCAACGGGGGATTCTGACAAGGAACGGCTCGGGATGCTCGTCCGCAAGCCGAACGACCGCGGAACCGATGGGCAAGGTCTTGAGCGCGTCCTTCTGTTCGTCCGTCAAGTTCATCGCACCCGACATCGTTTGCACATCAGCCCGAAGCTTCTGGCTTAGGGCGAGCGTCGCGTAGCTGTTGGCAAACGCCACCTTGCTGAGCAAGGAAGCCGACTGGTCCACGAAGACATAGCCGAGGCCGTACTGTCGGATCATTCGAATCGAGGTCTCGAGGATGGATTCCTTGGTGCCAAGCTGCTTGGCGAGGAGAAGGTTGTGGGCCTCCTCCAGGACGATCACGTTGGTCAGCTGGTCTCGCGGGCCTTGGGCCAAACGGTAGCGGTAGAGGTACAACGTGAGGGCTTCGGAGAACATGACACGGTCCGAATTGCTCGACAGGCCGTCCATCTCCAGGACGACGTTGTGGTCGAGAAGCTCGCGGACATGGGAGTTGTCCTGAGTGTTGACGACTGCGGCGAACTCACCGTAGCCCATCGCAAGGAGGATTCGTTCGGCCGAGGCCTGCCACATGGCAGCCCTGCCTTTGAGCTTGACGGTACGAAGCCACGCGAGCAGGTCTTGGACCGTGGGCCAGCGCGTGGGGGTACCATCAAAGACGCCCATCTCTCGGTACAGGTGGTCCAAGCCGGCGACAAGAAGACTGATGACGCCCTCCCCGCCGAGGTAGGCACCGGCGATCACGTCGACGATAAGCTTGACCCAGACGTGCGGCTCGCAGCCTGGTGGAGGGATCAAGGGGTTGAACCGAAACGGCGCGACATCGCGGCCGATCGTGTACACGCGGAGCCCGGGTTCGAGCGAGAATAGGTCCCGGTATCCTCGCTTCCAGTCCATCGCGAGGACCTTGATGCCTTGCTTCATCATCCCCAGCATGAGCATGAATGTGAGATTCGTCTTACCGGATCCAGATCTACCGGCAACTAGAAGATGCTCCTTCAACCTGCCGCTCTTCAGCGAGAACGGGTACAGCTCTCGATCTGCATAAGAGATCTTGCCGAGGGGCAGATCCCCCGCGGTAGCGAACAGCCTGCTCGGGGGTGGGAACGGATTTCGATCGGGTTCGTAGTTCTGGCCGAGATACTTGGCTGCCAACAGTTCAAGCGTCTGCTCGATGTCGGCCTTTCCTCCAAGCTCGGATTCCGCCAGGTACGCAGCCCACAATCGGTCGACCTTTGCACCGAGAACAGGCTTGAGCTTCCGGCAGAGCTCCTGCGCCCGGAGCATCATGGGGCATCACCCGGTGGGGCACCGAGAATCGACAGTTTCCGGTGCGCTGAGAGGTACGATTGAGCGGTTTCGGGGAGCAGCAGCCTGAGCTTCGATACGTCCTGCCAGAGCCGGACGCGCTCGTCGCTCTCCTGTTGATAGAGCTCCCGAAGCGACTTGTTGATGCTGTAGGCCTCGCGGCTATTGACCGCGACGTTGCCACGAGAAGCGATAACCGAATGCATCGAGTTGGCGGACGAGAGTCTGGCTTCCTGGATGCCCTCCATGTTCGTCTGGTAGATCTCGTAGCGTCTTCGAACCTGGCCGATCAGGTCATCCAGGCCGAGCCAGGACGTGTGGCCCTTGTCGGTCAAGATGGCCGTCTCGGGATCCGATTGGGGGATCGCCAGGTAGCCGCGAGCGATGACCTGCTCGACGGTTTGGGGGTAGGAGAAGGGCCTCGTAATGCGGCCATCTGACGAGAAATCATACGTTGCGTAGGTACGTGCTGAGGGGCTCGCCGGGACAGGATGGCGGGGTCGATCGTGCCACAGATAGAGCCCTGACTGATAGAAGTACGGTACGTAGGCCCCGGTGTTTTGGGGGCCGTTTGGGGGAATGCTAGGATTCATTGGACCACCTCCGAAGGGCTCACTTGGGGGTGGTAACGGGGTACTCCTATTTAAGCTTTGCGGTGCCGTTGCCACCGCCGAGTGGGTACGCCGAAGCGGAAGGTTTATGAATTGACGCGGGTTCCCAGCCCATGAGGTGAGGTACATGGACACGGTCAGGAATCAGCTCTTGATGGGGATCGAAAACCGCGCCCGTCGGCGGCTGGCGGCGCTCGCTTCTGAGCTCGTTAAAGGGGGCGCCCAGGATCGGGAAGCGGTTCAGGCCGGCATCGCGTTCGAGCGCTGGCTGGCCGACAGCTGCCGGGACGTTCTCGACGCCTGAGGCCGGCCATGGAGTCGATTTGGGGCTCGGACTCCAGCTCGGATTTCCTGCTATATACCCCTAGTCCCAACTCTATCTCACTCACAACTCACCCAATTGCAGTCACTTGTCAGACTCGCTTTCCAGAAATCCCCAAAACGCCCTTTCTTGCCTGTCCCCGCTACCCCCTCGACCGTCCTCCCTCCCCGTCTTCTCGTCCTCACACGTCCCCATTCAGCCCCGTTCCTTCTGCAGAACACCATCACCTCTCATGCCACATTCTTCCACTGCCCGGCATGCCAGAGAGCCTTTTCATGACCGCCTCCCTGTACAAACATGCCATCTCACCGCCCCCTTCATCAACATGCTTTCCCCCCGGCCCCGCCGGCCCGAAGGGCCGGACAGGTGGGCTGAATCCGAAGGATGAATGCCCGCCAACGCTTGCTCAGAGCAAGCGTTCACGCATCCCAACAAGAACCCGTCTCCTGCCACCAACTCATCCCTCGACAGAACCCCTTTGCTACGGTCCTCACCCACCCTTCAAGCCCTTCCCGCCAGCAGATAGGTCAGCCTGACTTGTGCCGCCACCGTTCGAATCATCGCCCGCGACAGATTGCCTGCAGCATCCTGTGACAACTCCTCCAACACAGAACCGAGAAGAACCGGCTCACCCCCTGGCCGGGTCTGCGAGCCCTTCCCGAGACCTATGAGCTTCCCGGAATCACGCCAGCATCTTGGCTCTCTGCCGTCCCCGCCAGGCCCGGCTTGCGTCCCGCAACTCCTCAATCTCCCTCTGAAGCCGCCTGGCCTTCAGGTACAACTGAGCCACATCGAGCATGTCCCCGTTCGTGATGTGGTCCAGGCCAATCACGCCCATCTTCAGATGCTTCAGCACCAGGTCCTTCGCCTTGCCAGGCAGCCGCTCTTTGACGATGCCGAGCATGATGAGCACGTCCTTGAGCTTCTCGCGAAGCTTCTCGGCCTTGTACCTGGCCTTGTCGAACTCCGGCATCGTCCGCTGGAAATCCACCGTGCCAAACGCTCCCCAGTCTAGACCGCCTGTGCCGTCAACCGCCCATGGTACCCACGCACGTCTGCCCCGCACTGGCAGCTCTAAAACCGGCTCGAAATAATCCCGGTAGACCTGCCGTTCCAGTTCATCCGGGTCAGCCAACTCATCCTCTTCAAGCCCGGGAACGCTCCCGTACGGATTCCTGCACTCAGACGAGAGCAAAGCCGAAACCGGATACCCGTCGACGTCGCACTCACCTTCGTCTTCGTTTGTACCTTTCATGTTGATACCTCCGAGCTGCACCGCTCATTTGGCGGGTCGCCCGTTCTCTTGCGAACCGCCACGCAACTCAACCATGCCAGCGGAGGGCCGGTGAGCGGACCCCTCGATAAAGCTTTAGGCCGTCAGGCCGACCCGAAGGGGAAAGCTTTACGATAAGGGGTCTGCGTGGCCCGGAGTCAACCATGACCCGTAAGGCTTCCTTCCGGTCCTCAATGAACCACCGCCGAAAAAGGCCAGAGGCCAGGGAATTGTCTCTACGCCCGGACTTCCTCGTATCCCTCTATGCTGTCGCGATTGCGCTGCCAGGTCCCCCTTTGCTCCTCGCGCCATGAGCTCATCAGATTGCTTCCAACGAAGACGAACGTCCTGCACGTGTCGCACGCAACGTAGTGACCTCTGCCGATGTTGAACAACCTCGAGACATGCCCATGGCGGCATCTGACATCGGCAAAGCATTCGCCCAGGTCAAAGTTGCCGGCAACGTTTTCGATTGCTTGTTTCACGGTATCACCTCCGGCCTTGCAGCCCCTAATGGCGGTTCGCCTACTACTGAGCGAACCATTCGATAAGCCTTTAGGCGAAGCCGACCCTGCAGGGGACTTACGACGGGGGTCTGCGTGGCCCCGAAGCATTACCCTTGCCCGGCCCCACGCATCCGGCCCTTTCGGGCCTAATGCTCCCAGTCCCCCCAACGCGGCCGTTCAGCCAGCATTCTTCCACCCACCTCGGAATTGAAATCAACAAAGTTGTGAGGATTCGTGACCTCCCTGAATTGCCTGAGCCGAGCATCAACGAACCAGTCGACGCCGTCCACCAGCACGATTGGCAAACGCCGCGGGGATTGGAACCTCAACACCGTATCGTCTTTCATTCTGACACCACCGGCTGCACCGCTCTTCTGGCGGTTCGCCCACGCCTAGGCGAACCGCCAGGTCCCCCACCACGGGCTCCAAAGGACCCTTCTTGGAAACAGCTCGAATCCCTTTGGGTAGGCGAAAAGGAACCCTCGTCTCGCGCAGAACCGAAGGGCCTTGGCTTCCACAGCTCTCTCGTAGCGGCGGTCAACACCTTCGGTCCACTTCCGGACCGATTCGACTTCAAGAGGTTCCCGCCGCGAATCGAAAGCCCTCTCATAACCGCCCGATCCCGCCGTTTGATGCAGGATTCGAGGCCAACGTCCAAAGAAACGTCCGTGGCCCTCGCTTATCTTCGGGCGTGTCGAGGCACAGCGTGAAGGTCAGTTCCCAGTTGCCGGTCGAGGAATCGAATTGCGCTTGCCACCAATCCCTGCCTCCCTTGGACTCGGGAATCGCCTCTGCCTCTCCATCCCCCCGCAGTCGCTGGAGATTGAACGTACGGTAGTCGGCCGCCCCGGTGATCGTAATCGGCGTATAACCAACGCCACCGGTGATCGTGAATTCTGCTCGTCGACCTTGCTCGGCGCGAATTCGTACGGGCCATGCCTGCTCTACCGTTCCTACCCGGGCCTTGACGTCGATGTTCGAACAGGCGGCCTCGCGATGGGTCAGGGCCCAACCTTCCGGGCGCGCCTTGAGTGCCGCGATCAGGTTGCGGTTCGGCCCGTAGTAATCCTCCGCCCGCTGAGGCAGGATAAGGACCTCAACCTGCGCGTCCAGGAAGTCGCCCGGCTTCAAATGCTCGACGCCCTTCGGAGGAGAGAGCTCTACCAGAACACTCGCGACCCCGTCGGCCGAACCGTAGACCGAGTAGTGCGGCAGAGGACAATCAGCCCCGTTCAGCTTCGCATTCCACCTGCGGACGATCATCGCCTTGTTGGCAAGAGCGCCCTGGTCGGCCTTGTCAAAACCCGTTTTCGGCGTCTTGCGTGCACCGTACAGACCGACCCATGGCAATGGGCCCTCCAACGCCTCACCACGGCGACTGTATTTGAGCCCCCCCATGATCGAACCCCAAACCTCCTCAACTCCCCGTAGCGACCCCCGCGCAACCTTCGGATACTGTAGCCCGTTGTAGTGGTCGGCACCCAATTGAAAGAACGCGAGGCGATCAATCTCATCAACCCCTTTGACCGCATCGTAGCGTAGGGTGTAGAGCGCTCGCACGTAGTCGTCCGACTGCCAGCTCTGTGTGCGAACACGCGATTGAATCCCGCCGTCCGGCGTCTGTCCGGCGTAGGACACGTCGGTGAGAACGGGACCGTAGCTGCTGTAAAGCGTCTTCTGCCGTACGAGGTACTGCCGTTTCGGCTTGCCCTTCAGGAACAGCGTCAGAAAATCGCAGCCACCAACATTGTGCGTCCAGCTCCATTTTGTCTTCGCGCTTGCCCCCATGCCCCAGACCATCAGCGGCCGCATGTCATCCACCATCGACCGATTCAGGTTCACGTCCGGATCGTAGCAGATGCTTTCGCCGAACGATCCGATGGCCATCTCATCCCAGACCTGATTGCCGCCGTACCCCAGCAGGCAGAGCTGCGCGTGTGAGACCGCTGGAACGCCACCCCAGAAGGCATAGGCCAGGTCAAACTCCAGTTCGAGATGCTGACCCTGTGGCAGCTCAATCATGGTCAGGCCGCTAAACCATGAGGGTACGCAGTGCCAATTCTTGGAGATCTGAACCGGCAGTCCGATGGGATATCCGTCCGCGTCGCGCAGGACTGGCGACATTCCGGTAATCGAGTATGCCCCGCCGACCTTCGCAAAATTGAGGCGGACGGTGTGTGGCTCACGGTCCGCATTCTCCATGGTCACGCGCACACGTTCCAACGTCGTCGGGTCGGCGCTCTCGCCCAGCGTGACCTGGTGCCAACCCCTGGTTGGGTCGTAGTCGACCCGAAGCTTGTCGGTGTATGGGGCCATACCCACCGCCAGGATACGGAGACGGGAATCCAACGCCGCGCGCATTCGCCGAACCTCTCGCGCGGCGTCCCGGCGGACATCTGTCGAGGGCACGACAATACAGGCAAGCGTCGTCAGCCCCTCGGCCGGAAGCGGGAGTGGAGACGTTTCCAGCCTGATGCAGCGGTCCTCACCGATCCCAAGGTGTTGACCGCCGCCGGGACCGCCAAGGAGTGCAATGCCGGCACCCGCCGGGCTTCGTACGGCAATCGCCGTCTCGCAGGAATCCCCTGGGCTGGCGGTCCGCCACACGTTGTCCGGGCCGAGCACCTCGACGATGCTGTACTCGGTCGGAATCTGGAGCGAAGCGGCGAGCACAACCTTGTCGAGCTGCTGAACCGGCGCAAGATGATTCCGGTACGAAGATACGTGCATTTGCACGGCCAGCCGGTCGGTCCAGCAGTACGCCTCCATCCACCCGTTCACGCCTTCCAGCGCCGGGCCCGTTGCCCCACCTCCGATTTGCACCGTCTGAATGTCGAAGTGCTGCAGGTACTTCCCCACCCGATAGAGCCGCACCTGCTCCGAAATGCCAGCGCCGGAAGCGACCGGAAATGCGCGCCCGTTGCACATAACGGCGAACGACAACTCCGCCGCAGGTAATGATGCCAGCACCTCGTTACCCTGGATGGCGGCCAGGGCGCCGTCGAGAGGTGCGGCAACCGGCCCCAATCTTTCTATCCGGGCCCGCGACGCATTCAGCAACAGACCGTAGCGGTTTGTCTGGACGGCAAAGCGGATCGGGGCGCGCTCCTGCGGCCGGCGCCAACCGTCAGGATAATACCCGAAAGAGTAGTCGCCGGCGTGAGAGAGCGAACTAACCGGAACACCCCTGCTGCCCTGTTCCTGTTCCGAATGACACCTGCCGAGCGGCCCAGGGATCAGCGCCAGACACGTTATTGACAACAGGCCAGAGGTAGACCGAAACGCGCCATGGGAGCTATACCGTCGGCCGATCAGACCACACGCAAGCTCGACACTCTGGGCAAATCCCCCATGTTTCCGCGTTGAGCATGTGAACGGCATGACTCCCCACCTGCCCTTCCACGTATCCTCGCACCGGGTCCGACCCCCAGGCCCCCCAGCAGGACCCTGTCATCCGCTTGCCGGCCCCCGGTCTGGCGAGTGGGGATCCTATCCGCATTTCGCCGACCTGTCATGGCGAAGCACCGAAGAAAGCGCCCGCATTCACGCCAATTCACCGACGCCGGAAACATCAAAGGGACACGTCTTGGTGGCTCGAATTCCCGTTGATCATCATGCCTCCTTGTCCTGTCCCACCCCTTGTTGACGCCGGGCACGTCCGGTCTCCGCCCGTTCCTTCAGCAGCTTCTCAAGCCGGGCCCGCACACAGCGGCAGAACTCTTCGACGCCGTTGCCGCTTTTGTCGGTGTGGGGGGATGTGTACGACTCCCACATCCTGAACAGCTTCCACAGGACCTGATCGAGCTCCTCGGTTGGGGACTCAGAGCTGGGCCTTACGCACATCTTCATCCCCTCCGCGCAATCCCCGCCGGCGCCTCAGCCATCCTCTGGCGCATCTGCTCGACCGCAGCCCTGGCCTCATCGTCGGGGCCCGACCATCCACGCTTGCCGCGTTCAGGACGGTGCCCCCAACGCGTCAGAACGCCGATGATCATGGCCCTAAGCCGGTCCCATTCCTGCTCGCCGACCCGCGGATAGCCATACGGGCCCTGGCGAAGGCCTGGCGGTAGGCTGCACCCGGCCTCACGGAGCGCCTCCTCAATCTCTTCCAGAATCAGGAACGACAAGCGCCGTGCGTCTCGCAGCCCGATGCGCCTGCTGTTGTTCTTCTTGAGGACCTCCGTGATGGCATCCTCCAGGTCGTAGTACTCCGTCCCGTACAGCCGGGCCTCTTCAGGCGTGCCTTCCCGGTCCGCAGACGGAATCGTGACATCGTACTCCTCAAGGACCTCCTCGAAGTCCATCAGCATGGCAAAGGCCAGCTCCCGCGCTTCTTCCTCATTCATCCTGCATCACCCCTCTCCGATAGGCGTCGACCTCCTCGTCGGTAGCCCATCTTCGAAAGCCTCCAACCACGCATCGAATGACCTCTCCTCCTGCCATCTTGCGGCATTGCCTTCGTTCATCTTCTCCACCTCCACGGCTTCGTGCCGCTCACGAAAGGGCGGGACGGAGCCTGGCCTCGCCCCCGATCACGCCTGCTGCCGGCCCCGGGGCGCTGCCTTTTAGCGATCTGCCACGCGGCCCGATACCACTCCCTCCTGAACCATTTATCCCAAGTAGAGCGCTTCACGTTCCTGATCGCACGCTCAATCTCGTCACGTTGCTGCTCGAGCCACAGCGCTTTCGCGTGCACCGAAACCACATCATCGAGTCCGTTCATCTTGCTTCACCTCAGGAGAACAAGGCGGCTCTCCGGGGAACGAGAGCTGGCCTGTTTCAAGCAGACCACCCAAACCCCAGCCCCTCACAATACGCCTCAACCTCACCCGCAAGCCCGGGCTCTGCCTCAATCACCGCTGCCGGCGCCAATCCATGGTGCTTGACCAGATGATGCACCTTGCAGAAGCCAACGCTGTCAACCTGATCCTCAGCGATCGGCATGCTGAAGTCGCATCCCTTGACCCGGCAGCGCCACACTCGCTGCCCGGGTTCCTGGCCACGATCGCAGAGCGCGAGCTGTTGGCTGGCCGACGGTTTCCTCGGTAAGGTCGCGCCCTCTGTTTCCCTGTTGCGCCTGTGAACGCGCCCGAAAAAGTGAACCGCGGCCCTGCACCAGGACCGCACGCTCATCTACTCCACCTCCTCATCCGGACTGCCCTTCTCGCCGACCATCGCAGCGAACGCCTGGGTCAGGCAGTAAATCACGAGAGGTATCTCGTTCCTGCTGAAGCTTCCGGTTGATTTCCAGGCGCCATCCCGATCCTTATAACGTCGTTCGACGGTAGCTTTCAGGATGTCGATCTTGCGGCCTTCCACCGTCGCTTCGTTTTCCCACAACGCACAAGAAATGCTTCCTGCGCGAAACTTTTTGATAGGTGCCATCTACACCACCTCCGAAACAGCTCGTCTTTGCGAACCGCCTCTTCTCAACCATGGGAAGAGGCGGTCGCTCGGCTGCGTGGAAGCTTCTCTGGGATGGTAGGTAGGTTTGCCCAAGCGGGATGGTTCGTGCCAGGGAGTCTGATATGGCCTCGCTGGTCTCTCACGCTAGAATAATGATGCGGGCCAACGATCGCCGTCTCGTAATCGTGGGGTTGGTCTCATGAGTATTCGCCTGCTGTCCACTGGTATCGCGGTGGGATTGTGCATTGTTGCGGCAGGCTGCGGCCTCGCACCCATCCTCGTCCTGGATAAGGCCCACACCTGGGGCATAGGTCTTGTACTCCTGCTCATCCTCGATGGCGGACGTCTCTTGCACGAGCAGGCAGTTCCTGAACTTCGCAGCGGGCGTTTTCAGAGTCACGTCGTCGCGCATGTGCTCGGCCCTGTCCTTCGCGTTCGGCGCGATCTCCTGATAGTACCGAGCGCCAAGGAGGATGGTCCCAGGCATCATGATGCCCGGCTTGGAGTCTTTTGCGTCAGCTCGCCAGGCACCCTCGTGCTTCACGACCTTGCCGTCTCTGTAGATATCCACTTCTTCGCCGAAGTAGAACACGTCGCCGTGCTCTTTGCAGATGGCAAAGAAGTTGCGCGAGATCTCTTTCAGTTGTCCGCGCTCTTCCTCCCGCTCTTCCACAACTCTCGTCATCACGTTGCCGATCCTTTTCGTTTCGTCCAGAACGGTGATGACGACCTTCTCCTTGCGACTTTCGAGGACCAGCCTATAGCCGGGCTCCAGAATGAAGAACCGGTTCCTGCCGGTCGTGGCGAACGTGCAGTCCTCATGATGGAACGTGTCCGTCCATTTCTTCTCCTGCTGCCCCAGGGATACCTCCCGATCGGTAGCCTTGTCCTTGACCTCGATGATCTTTCCCTCTGGAGACATCTCGACTTCGTACACCTTGTCGTTCAGGCGTATGACCACGTCGTACTGGCCCGGGTCTTCGCCCTGAACCTCCTTCTCGATCTTCACGACCTTTCCGTTCGGCACGGCCTTCCGGATGGCCTGCCGTATGTTGTCCGGAAGCTCAGATGACTGAACCGTGACCTTTCGCTCGCCTTCTCCCTCCTTTGCTGCGGACTCGGAGGAAACCACGCCCAGAAGAAGCAACAGCGCGGCGAACGCCACAACCATCAGGATTCTGTCTCGCGTGTTCCTTGGTAACATCATGATCCGTTCTCCTTCTTTCGAGTGGAGATGTGACGTGCGGAGCACCGCGGGCGGGCTCTGTCACAAGAAGGGGTTCCCAACCCAGCCCGTTCCTTACGCCGCGTACCCAAAAGCACCCGCCAGCGACCGCGACGGCTTCGGATGCGATGCTTTGCAGTAGGGTCTACTCCTCCACGTCGTGCGTCAAACTGAATTCTCGGTATGTCTTGCGATTCAGGGCAAGATTGTTCCTGCTGGAAAGGTCAATCGCCAGCGCGAAGATGGGACTCCGCATTCGCCACAAGTTCCCCCAAAACCGGCGTAGGACGCGCGGTAGGGAAAAGAAGGTCCCGACGCACTCCTCCATCTCTCGAAACATCTCATCCGAGGATAGATGCTTGTAGCAGGCCACTGGAAACAACAGCGTGTAGAATTTCCAGTCCTCTGGAAAGGAGTTGGCGGTGATGCGACCCTGTGATTCCATATCCTTCCACAGGCGCGTGCCGGGCAGCGGCGTTAGGAATAACGTGTTGAGGATGTCTACCCCGTAGCGGCTGCTCGTGTCGGCAATCCGCTTGCCAATGCCTGGCCCGTCCGTGTCCAGTCCCATGATGAAAGAACCGACAACCAGGATCTTGTGCCGATGTATCCGATCGACAGAGGCCTTGAAGTCTCGCCCCGCGTGGAGGTTGAACTTCTTGCCGACCTCCAACAGCCCTTCCGCCGTCGGTGACTCAAAGCCGATGAAGACGCCCTTGCAGCCGGACTTGGACGCCAACATCAGCAGTTCGTCGTCGTCGGCCATGTTGATCGTCACCTGGGCAACCCACTCCTTGCGCAGGTCCGCCCGGATCATGGCCCGAAACAGGTCCTTGGCGCGGGCGATATGTTCATCGCACGTGCCGATCAGATTGTCGTCCACAATCAGAACGCGCTTCTCCCGGATCAACCCGAATTCCCGCACGACATCGTCAATGGGCCGTTGCCGGTATTCCCTGCCGTTGAAGGCCGTCACGGTGCAGAAACTGCAATGGAGCGGGCAGCCGCGCGTGGTCTGGATGGCCCCGAGGGCGTATCCGGACGGCAGCAGGTCATGCCTGGCCAACGGGACCTCGTCCATGTTCGCAGGCTCGCCTGCGTAGACACGTTTCAGGTTCCCGTTCCGGGCGTCCTCCAAGACTTGCGCCCAGATGCCCTCCGCCTCCCCCGTGACAACCGAGTCAACGCGCTGCGAGGACTCCTCCAGGCACATGGACGCATGGATGCCCCCCATCACCACGGGCACGCCCCGGCGGCGAAACTCGGCAGCCACTTCATAAGCGCGGTTGGCCTGGGAGGTGAACGCCGTAATGCCGACCAGATCCGGACGCGGCATGGTCGCGTAGTCCGGCACGCTGACGTTCTCGTCAACGATCGTGACCTCCCACTCGGGTGGGGTCAGCCCTCCCAGGACCAGAAGGCTGAGCGGCTTCCACCTGCGGTAGCGGTTCCACCAGTTCTGTTTGACCTTGGCCAGCGCCACGAGCCGGTTAGCGGGGTTTATCAAGTGCAACCGCATGGACCCTATTCCATCACACTCGACGCAACGGGCATGACCTCGGCCCGTCCGCAAATGGAAACGTGCAGCTGAACATCCTACCGTACCCAGGTGCCGCTGTGAACATCATGCGGGCGCCCGACTGCAGCAGTGTCTCGCGCCCTTCAACATCCCCCCTAACAGAACGACCTCAGCGAGGTCGATGAGCGATGCGTTGCCGACGCCTTCCTCGATTTGGTTTCTACGCGGCAACCAAGAAAGCCCCCGCCCACCGGCCTCGCTGACCGGAGTCGTTGCCCGTTATCGCTGTGGTCCCAGATCGTATGGTATTGACCGCAAGTCTACGAATCAGTCCTAACGGCAGGATTACGCCTAGATGAAAAGACTGTAATGTTGTCCGGGGCCTTCCACTGAGACGGTGGCGGATCTAGGATGAACGGCTATGCGGGCGCTGGTCATTGAAGATGATGCGGCGTTTCGATGCTTCCTGAGGAAGGGCCCGCAATAGGCGCCCTTTGCCGTCGACGTTGCAGACGACGGTTCGGTCGGACACGAGGTCGCTCGTGTGGACTACAACGACATCATTACCCTAAAATCTTATGCTGCCACAGCGCGGGCGCTGTGCAATGTCAGATCGCCCAACAGCGCACTCAGGCGGGGCAATCTGAGAGATCCTGGAATAGGGTCTGCCGGGAGTGGCGGCGAGCAGCGTTCGCAACGTATCGGAGGTTTCTATGAGCAAGATAACGTACATTGTTTCTATGGCATCGGTCGCGCTCTTCGCTGTCTCGCCTGTCCAAACGCAGGCTGCGCCCAAGTCGGCCGACGCCGGCCCCTATCACATCGCCAAGGTCTTCCACATCGGAGGCGAAGGCGGCTGGGACTACATCACGGTCGATTCGGGGCGCAAGCTGCTCTACGTCCCGCGTACGACGCACATGATGGTCATCGACGCCGCCACCGGCAAGACCGTTGCCGATATCCCCGGCCAACAGCGTAACCACGGTGTCGCTCTCGTCCCCAACGTCGGCCGTGGCTTCATCAGCGACGGGAACGACGCTTCCGTCACCGTCTTCGACATCAAAACGCATAGGGCGCTCGGCAAGATCAAGGCTGCCGACGATGCGGACGGCATCATCTACGACTCGGCCAGCCGAAAGGTCCTGGTGAGCTGCGGGGACGCCAATGTCATGATTCCCATCTCGCCTGACGTCGATCCCAAGGCTGGCAAGGCGGATGCCGCCGTTGCCTTGAGCGGCAAGCCCGAGTTCCTCGTGGCCGATGGCCGGGGGAAGGTCTACGTCGCCCTTGAGGACAAGAACCAGGTCGCCGTGGTCGACACCAGGACGATGAAGGTCCTGGACAAGTGGCCAACTGCGCCGGGCGGGGCCCCGATCGGCATGTCGATGGACACCAAGCACCGGCGCCTGTTTGTCGGTTGCCGAGACCCACAGAAACTCATCGTCATGAGCGCTGACGACGGCAAGATCTTGGGCGACCTGCCCATCGGAGCCAGCGTCGATGCTACCCGGTTCGACAACGGTTACATCTTCGCGAGCTGCCGTGATGGCACCCTTGCCGTCGCCCGGGAGACATCGGCGGGCAAGTTTGAGTCCGTACAGTCCCTGAAGACACAGCCTGGCGCAAAGACCATGGACATCGATCCCACAGCACACACGATCTTCCTCCCTACGGCAGAGTTGGGGAAGAAGCGTGATGCGAGGGGCCGTCCCATCCCGAAACCCGATACCTTCATGATCCTGGTCGTGCGCCCCGGCAGATAGGGAGCAAGCGTCTTCAAGTACCCGCACCCATACCGGACTGCCCTGTTGGCGTCGTCGACTGGGCTGGACGTCCCCCCGCGGACTCGCTGTATCCGCCCAGCTGTTGGTCCCTTTGGACGAATCGAAGGCCAGACCGTTCTGGGAAAGCAACTGTCCGAGTGATCCGCAACTGCTATCGGGATAAGCCGGGGCAGGCTGGGTTGTGGCGGGACGACAGATGGCAGGGCCGGCCTTGTGTTTGGGCTACCGACGGCCTTCTCTGCACGATTCGCCCACCATCACCCACGAGCCGGCCGCTTGCGGAAAGTGACTTCTTTCGGGGTGGGAAACTCGGTCCCTTTGGCGTATTGGCCGTCCGCCGTGTTGGCGACGAGTACCAGGACCCTATCACCGCGCTGCCCCACTGGCTTGATCACGAGCCTGTGTCCTGCGCTGCATGCAACGGTATTGCCCCTGAGCAGCCAGAGCGGGTTCGGGCTGTCACAGCACGGACAATTCATGGCGCGAGAGCGTAGCACTGCTGAGGCGGGGGCTCAAGCGCCTGCATGAGCTCCGAGGTGGCCCGATTTGCTACCTCGACCTCGAGCACCTAATGATCTCTTGGAGGCGGCGACCGGCGTCCGATTCACCAGTGGCCTTGGCGATGTTGCGGACCACCCTCAGCGCGCTGGCCTGAACCAGAAAGTCCTCTGGCTGAACAGATTGGCAGAGGTGCGACAGGAACCCAGGAATTGCTGCAAGCTGTCCCAGCTTCTTGAAACCCATCTCCGCAGGGACTCGCGTTTGGACGTCCGCTTCTCCCAACATGCGAAACAACGGCGTCAACACTTCGGGAACGGCCGCAGCCTTACCCAATGCTGGCACTGCGTGGGCAGCAGACCGTCGGATGGCGCCATCAGGGCTGCTGAGCTGAAGGGCAACACGCAAGACAATCTCTGGTGTAGGCGGCGGAGTCGTGCGTCCCAGCCCAGCCAGAATCCCGCTCATTACGGAGAGCGCTGCCTTTGCGGTCGGTTCCTCCGTCAGCAACTCAGCAAATCGAGCAAGAACCACATCGGTCCACACCCTTGGCCCCAGAGCGCTGAGCGCCGAAAGGCCATTACGCCGCGTGCTCACGAATTCGCTATTGAGTTGTTCCATGATGGATGATTGAACCCAACTCGAGTGAGACAACTCGGTGAAGACAGACATCGCCTCAAGTGTGGCCGGACGAACTGGTTGCCCTAGGTCCAATAGCTGCAGGAGTTGTATCAGGAGCTGCGGAGCAGCAATCGGCTCGCCTATCCGGCGAATGGCTTCCAGAGCGGCGAGTTGCGTCTTGGAACCACCGTGCTCCAAGAGTTGCAGAAGCCGTTCTTGGCTTTCCGGCGGACAGGGCCCAGCAGGAAGGGCGGCCAACCAATCCTGATCCGACTGCAAGCCGTCAGCAAGGGCGCTGTCCAACCAAGTCAGGAACCTGCGGAGCGACCCTCGTCTTCGGGGAGATCCGCCAACTTGCAGCTGAACGATGTCGTCGAAGTCCCAGAGCCTTTCAGGCGAGCATGCTGGGTTGTAGTCGCCGGTTAGCTTCCAGTCATAGATGTAGAACTCGGCGCCATGTTCATCAGCGAAGATGAACTCGCCGGACACCTTGTTACCGTCTCCCGGAGAGGGCTTGCCGAAGCGTTCGACCAGGAGCTTCGGAATCATATCCACGGTTCCTATGCAGCATCCTTCCAGCTGGGCATGCTCTTCGACTCGGATATAACGGGGCGGTTTCTTTGACGGACGGCGAGGCATGTTGACCGGCCCTCCCATCAATCCAAGGTCATCGTTCCTCAGTTCTGGCTGACGTGCGCCTGTTGATGGTACCACCTTGAATACTGGTGCAACAGGCCGTGACGGTACCGTTGCTTGGGAATCGGCTGCGTCAGGCGGACGAGGCTTCGCGAGCAATACGGGTGGCAACCGCCGCCTTCCTGAACACCACGCAGTACTCATGCCGTATCGGCGGATCCTCCAGCTTCCCGTATCGCTTTCGGTCGCTCGTGCAGTTGTGCTGGACCTTGATGATGATGCTTCGAATCTCGCCGTGCGGGAAGTTCAGGACATCCTTGATGATGGCTGTGTACCTGCCCTTGCGACGGACATCGCCGATGAGAACAGCCAGCCTGCCGCCAGGCACCAGCGCGTCGTAGCACCGCTTCAGGCAAACCATCAGCACCGCCCGAAACTGCTCGTAATCCTCGCAGGCACTCAGATCTCCTCGCCTGTCGCTGTACCGGATGATGTTCCAGTACGGCGGGTGGATCCACGCGAAATCGAACGTTCCCGGGATGGCCTGCTTCGTCAGGTCAAAGCCCTGCTTCAGGTCCGAGCCCCAGTACCTGATGCCCTTCTTCTTGTACTTGTTCAGGCCGGCAACCACGTCCCTCGTGGTATCCGACCCCGACATCGGATCTGCCACGCTGGCCGCGCCATACCTAAGGACGAGGTTCTTCACCAGCCTCCCGTCACAATTGCCCCTGAATCGAGAGTCGCCCCATAACCCACACCTGGTTGGATACGATACGACCGACGTCATGTCTTCGTCTTCGGCGTATACATCATAGAAACCGTCCCCCAACCTGCTCAGCACACCATCCATGACTGCCTCCGACAGCCTTGCCCGAATCGTGTGTTCGGGTGTCCCGGGCTTGGCCCTGAGTATCTCAACGTGTATCTCCCGGACGTGGCTCGCGCCGTTGCCATCCACGTACTCCAGGATGAGCGTTCTGATTGAATCCATCTTGCTACCTCCCCCAGCCACAGCGGCCAGGCTCAATTGGGAGGCTGGACGCTGTACGCACAAGCTCAGCAGAATGACAGTCTTGCGTGGACGGAGGCGAACCTTACAATGACCCACGCGTGCACAGGCAAACTACACGAAACCGAACAGGAGCGCCCGCATGCCCAAAGCCAAGAAGCTGAAGTGCGACCTCTGCGGCAAGAAGTTCTCGATGCCTGCGCATCTCGCGAGGCACAAGTCCGCGACGCACGGCGCGAACAAGAAGCCCGAGAAGAAGAAGGTCATGAAGAAGCGCCGCAAGAAAGCCGTAGCGAAGCGTGGCGGTCGTCCACCTGCGATCGCGACGCGGTTCGGGCTGAAGAACCTGTCCTTGGACGAACTGGCGGCCTTGATCAAGGCTGCGAAGCAGGAGGCGGAGGGGAGGCTGAGGGAGTATCGCGAGCTGCTGGCGAAGTAGGACCAGGGCCGAGCGGCCGCCTGTTCGGTAACTTGGGTGTTGCGGGGACTGCCCTCGACGGCAAACTGCAGCCTCACTAGTGCGTCGCCTGAGTGGAAGAGGGACACGGTCAAGTAGGACGATGAGCAGCTGCCCAGCGAGAACACTTGACGAGGTCCACGGGCTACGGTTTCATCGTAGCAGCGTGACGAATGGTCGTGCTCGGTACCTCCTATTGCGAAAGGCAGGCTGTCCCATCCTCGGTGAAGCAAACAACGCGACGCTTCAGAGTGTTGCACCTTTGCGGTAGCAAGGACCGTACGCTGGTGTGCGGCCCCCCGTGTACTAGTCGGCCCCCCTGGGGATCTCCATCGTTACCGTGATACGGTCTTGGCTGCCACTTAGCCACATCCACCCAAGTGCGAAGCCGTGGTTCTCAGTAGAGCGATTTACCGTAACCCTCATCGGACTAGGGGCAAGAATCTGATACACTAGGAACACCCCAGTACGGGCGATCACTCGCGGCAGTAAGGAGGAGCTTGGCGCCACGAGCACCTTGCCCCAAGTGCGGTCCCTCCAACGCAATGAAAGCGTTGTACTCCCCGCCAAGCGGACCTCAATCTCGTAGCTATACCTCCCAGGTGTTTGCGTCCACACACCTTCGAACGTGCGGCGTAATCCCGAGCTTTCGATTTGCGGAGGAGGGATCGGCTGGGCACACGACTCACTCGAGGCTAGCTCGGCACGAAGAAGATCCGTGAATTCCTTAGCCAAGGCTTCTGGCGAGAACCTACCCACCTCGTCGACATCCGGCCCGGGCCATTCACCGTCGGCAGCCCCCTCATCTATCCTCCTACCAAGCGAGGTCAGCAGGTCGGGGTCGTGCGCAAGCTTGCGCAGCAACGAAGCGGAAACCAGGCCCTTCTTGTAGGCAAGATATGGACCAAGTAGTAGGATCGCCTTGTTTTCGGATTCGGTCCATTCCTCCATGGACTCTGGAATCGACACCGACAACGGTGTCTCGCGCATTGCCCGCAACCAACAACAGTGCGCCTCTAAGTCCGAAAGGAAGATGCGCTCGAGGTCACGGCAATCACGCTCGAGCTGAACTTCGTCATCCTCGGGGAATACCAGCCGTTCACTCATCACTGACCTCGAGAAACCTGCCTAGATACCATTCGTAGGACGCATATACCTCCGGATAGTGTCCTTTCAGGTATAGCGCAATCCTGGTTCGCCCAGTACGCAGGTGGTGTTTGATTGTCCTTTCGGGGCGCCCTAGAAGCATGCTGATCTCCCTGATGGAGCGTCCACGTTCTCTTAGTACGATAGCATCCCGGTGCTTCTCATCCAGCCCATCGATCGCTTCCTTCAGCGCCGCCTGAAGTCGCTGTATGAGTTCGTCCGAACCTGGATCGCAATCAGCCGATTGCGGGTACGATTTCAGCGACTCGAGCGCCCAGACCGCAGCACGTCTTCGCCGAACCAGTTCCCGCCTGGCTAGCTGCCTTAGCCACGCCGCTGTCCTACCCATGTTAATGAATGGCTGCCTAGGGTCTAACGCCTTGATAATCACTTCCTGGACCAAGTCTTCCGCGTCCCCCCACGGGACGTAAAGAAACTTGACCAGAACAGAGCACGCCCCTTTGTAGAAGTCGTATGCCGCTTCCTGGTCGCCGCGGCGCGCCGCAATCAACATATCTCCGAGTTCATCAGGCTGACATTCGCCGTTCATCAGCTTTGATCGACAGCAGGCCTACTGACAAGGACACATGCCTGCAACAGACCGACAGGGCCGGCTCACCTATCGCTGAGCCATCCGCCACGTTCTCATGCGTTGCCCATGGGCGGCTTCATCACTCTAATTATCTGTCCCTATTGACGTAAGTAAAGGCTATCGTTCGGCCCACCACCTGGGAATTTGACATCGCCAGCAGAATTTCTTGCCCCTCCAGCCCCGGAAAGCCTTACTGCCTGTGGAAGCCCAGCGGCGGAGGGATGACTGATGGGCATCCCGGACGAGGCCTGCCCCCCGGGAGACGAAGGACGGACACGGAACGTGCCAACGGGGCTCAACGAGGGGTAGGCCATGTCAAGCTTGGAGTAGAGCAATGTCCGTTGACCCAGCGGGGAGCCCAGAACCAAAGGCAAACCGAAGCGTTGTGACAGTGACCGAGATGATGCGCGGAGATCCCTCTCCACCAGCGAGGTACTTCAGCCGCGTCGTCCGCGCTGCAAGACCGGCGTTCGAGGTATTCCACGTCGACAAGACCAACCACATTGCCCGAGGGGTGCTACTCAGCAAGGACGGCAACGGGAACACGGCTCGTCTGACGTACGATTTGTGCTCTGGGCTCATCACAATGTCGGTAGACCTCGGGCCGATCACCGTGGATTTGCCCCCGCAGGTGGCCTGCCTCCTGCGGATGCAGAGCACCGCTAGGATGGCGCGTTTCGATCCCGACCCGGAGCACGGCAAGCTGACACTCCGTGCCGCCTCAGTCTGCACCAGGCCTGAACCCCCGTCCTTCGTGATGTCACAGATCCTAAAAGACACTCAGCGAGTTCTGCTAGACGACCGGCTCCTGTTCGTTTTGGGACAGAATCGCGTAGGCCCGAGCAATATGCGAGGAGGCAGGGAGAACCATGCACAGACCAGCAAGGCCCGAGAAGAAGTACGACGTAACGCGATATGACGGCCGTGAAGTCATCGCCCGAGCCGCGACAGCCAAACAGGCCCGCCTCTACAAACCTCAGGCATACGACTACTACATTTCCACATGCTGGGGTGTCCTAGGCTACCGGGCAGCGGGAGGCAGGTGGGTCGAGCACCAAGATGGATGGGAAGGCATCGGGCCGGTTACGCTCCCGCTCGTCAGGGCCATCCAACTCAATCCCGGCGACTACCTCACTCCCGAAGAAATCGCGCAGATCACAGGCATTGGGTCCTTGGTAAGGAACGGGGTGCTGATCGCGAGGGTCTACGCCTTTCGCCGGGCGCACGAGGGAAACCCCGACAGGTTCATCCAGACCAGGGCTTCTGGTGACTACGCGATCAGGTGGCCGAAGGAACGAACTTGGCTTTGGATCGACCGAGTCCGGAAGTTCCCGACCGTCGCCCCGAACACCAAGCCGTAACGCCAGTTATCGTTGACCAAACGCCCGAGACGCCCCACGGAAGGTAGCCGCTTGGGCGTTTCAGTAAGCCGATGCACCCGCGACGGCCAAGCCCTCGACGAAATACGCCGCATCCTCATGCCTGAACACCGGCCTTAGCCGCCCGACAACCGTTTTGGCACATTCAGGCCCACGCGCGGCTGATCTCGCGCCATCGAGACGTCGGCCAAGAGTAGTCCCCGTATAGAAACATCCGATTCGCCGTCATACGAAAATGGCTTCCGCCGTCTTTGGAATGCACCAAAGCCCGCCGCTGTCGGAAGACACAAGGAGCCCTGCCATGCCCCGAAAGAAGAGACGATTGCTGAAGATCAAGCCCTTCCCGGACCGACGCCAAGGAGTTACCTATCGACTTGACGTTGTCGAGGTCCGCGACGACCAGGAGCACGATGAACTCTACGTCACGGTCAGGCATCTCGACCTCGAACAGCTGGGGAGGACCGAATTCCTTTCCTTCCCCCTTCCCCTGCATACCGAAGGCCCCGCAGCGGACTTCCTGAGCGCATGCGGCTTCGACCCTAGAGCCGGGGAGACCATCGACCTCGATGCTGTGGTCGGCGCCGTCGTCGGCGCCAGGTTCGAGCCCAGTGAGAAAGGCGCATCGAGGATCGCCGCGTTCATCGCAATCGACGGGGAGAACAACAATGAATCAGGGACCGCCAGCCAACCACTCAGCAATCAGGACGCCAAGGCACCTAGCGATTCGCTGCAAGGTCTCGAGCCAGGGACCCGGGTTCAACGGGGATCTCACTGACATGTCCAGAATGCTGGGTCCCAGAGAGTGGAGGGGCGTCATGGTGGCGGTGATGGTGATCTTCGCCACCATGGGCATGCTGCTCTGGAGCTACGTACCGACTGCCCATGCCCTTGATTCTTCCAGGAAAGACCCACCCGCTGCACATCTCCTGGCGTACGCACAAGGCGTCGCAGACTCTTACCACGTAGCTCGAGAATCGAATAGCGCAAATCAACAACCAATGACCGATTGGCGGTCTAACCAACAACCTACAAGGAGGAACCGAAATGAACCAGAACCAGTCTCCATTCAACAGCTCGATGCCGACACTCCAACCGCCTCGGATCAAGCCTCCGACTCAGGGGCAGATTCGCCGGTTGGGCCCCCGAATTCGAACGCTGGCGCTGGCCATCATCCGATGCGGCATCGCGATGCTCGTAGTCGGCCTTGGAATCATAGCCCTGCGTCTGGTCGTGTTCGCAGCCGTTACGATCTCCAAGGCCCTTGGCGTATGAGGTGCTCTAATGGCCACACAATTCACCCCGCCGCCACACCGCAAGATCTATCAGTACGTCGTCTGGGATCAGCATGGCAATCCCGTGCTCGCCATGGATTCCGGTGGCCAATTCCTGGAAGTCGGGCGCGACGGCATCCGAGAAGCACACATTGCGGGTGCCTTGATTCTGCCCAACGGCACGGCCTGGCATCCTGCCATGGCGCGCGGCCCGACGCCTATCCATCTGGCCGTATGCAGCCACTGCGGCGAGATCACCACCCAGAATCACGGCGCGTGGTGTGCCTCGTGCAATGTCTTCGTATGCGCCAGTCACAGACGTTGGGGCGATGGGGCCTGGCGGTGCGTCGACTGCGCCACCCGTCGGACGCTCACGGATATCCTGCTCTGGCCGTTCTTCAGGCGGGAGGGCGGATAACCATGAGCCAATTCAGAAGCCAGCTTCTCCAGCTGATCCACCAAAACGGCCTTCACCGTCCCCCTCACATCGACAGGTACCCTTTGGTCGGCCAGGTCCTCGGCGCAGATCAATACGGCCTCCTCTCTGAGCAACTTGCCAGAATGTACCTTCCGCTAGTTGCTGAGATCGCTGACCGGATCTTCCGCTCGCCCAACGTCACCTTCCTGCCCGATGAGCAATCTCTCTACGCCGATGGCCCGCCGGAGATCGAGCTGGGCACGACCGAGAACAACCTCCGGGTCGGAATCAGGCGTCCTACACGAGAAGTCGCTCACCTCTTGGCGTGCGGGGCTACGGGGACGGGCAAGACGGTCTTCCTTCGAAACGCAATCCTCAAGCTGAGCCAACTCATCGAAAGTAAGAACAGACGATGCTCAATCATCGTTATCGACCCGAAGCTCGACTTCAGCGATATCCCAAGCATCGCTCCGGGCGACTGGCTTCACTTCGATGCCGCTACGACGTTGCGTGTGGGGCTGCAGAACCCTCCCCACGTCTCGCGTGATGCCTGGATCGCGGCGATCTCTACGTCGTTGGCCGCAAGATGTGGGATGGTTTCAGCCAGGATCCCGCTGGCCTCCATCCTGCGGTGGCTGTGTCAGGTCATCCAAGACGACCTCGGCTTGAAGGATCACTGGCCCACCCCGGTCCTGGTTCTTGATGTTCTGCGCGCGGCACCTCAGACGCTCTTCGGGTCCAAGGCAGAGTACCTGAAGACGCTAGAGCAGGCCCTTGTCGACATCGTCGAGAACACAGGCCAGCTACTCAGCTGTAGTCGGGGCCTTTGCTTGGTCAGGGATGTCATCTGGCAAGGTAAGCACGTGGTGATAGGCCTTGAGGGTCTCACGTTGCCTGCGGGCAGGGCCTTCCTTGTGGATCTACTCGTCAGCCAGGTGTTCCTCAGCAGGCTTTTCGAACACCGGAAGATCGACGCGACTGAGGTGGTCATGGCGATAGACGAATCCGACGAGTTTATATCTCGTATGCAGGAACAGGCCTTTGGCACCCAGCTCCCCATGCTACAGCGGGCGGTCAAGCAAGGCAGGGAGCCGGGGATCGCATTCTGGCTGACCGCGTCGGTGCTATCAGGCGTCAGCCCGATGATCCTCGCGAACACCACGGACAAGGTCATGTTCAATCAGGCAGACGCCCAGTCAGTGCTCGATGCGAGTAGAACACTGCTGCTGCCCGCCGGCGGGTACAAGCAGGTCGCGACCCTTCACCGTGGTCAGGCGATCATGAAACAGTCACTCTCGCCTTGGCCGCACCCCACTCTGGTTGATGTTGACTATGTCGAACCTTACCGCGGATCCCGACCAACTCCTGACACGCACCCATATATCGAAGCCAAACGCCTGTCCGAGTGGCCGGAACTCGCCGAGCGGCTGCAGAAGAAGATCGACAGCCACGTGCCCGCACAATTCCACAGGAGCCGCGCTGCCAGGAAGGAATTGCCTTCCGCAGCCAGGGAATTCCTGGACATGTCCTCGTTGCTTCCTTTCTGGCCCGTCGCACGGGTATGGGACCGGATCGGCAAGCCCTCCGCTTCCACGCAGAAAGCCGTCCGAAAGCGGCTCACCGCCGACAAGCTCGCCCGCTTCAAGGATGTCCGCACATCTAAGCAGAACACCGGCTTGATCGAAATCCTGGACCCGGGCTGGAAGCTGTTGAACAAGCGTCCCTCTTGGAAGCTCAGTCGGGGAGGCATCGAACACAGCAGCTTCTCTGCATGGATCCGCATGGTTGGTGAGAAGCGCGGCTATCGCGCGGAAACCGAATTGATCGTGCCCAAAACGAACCACGCCGTCGATGTCGCGTGGGAGATCGACAGCGGTCTACACGTCTTTGAGGTGGTCGTAACAGGCCTCGACAACATCGCATCGCACCTTCATGCATGCTTCGTCGAATCCGATGCCGTTACGACGCTCACCATCGTCACCGCGCAACGCAGGATGCATGACGCGATTCGTCCAGTGATCGAGGCGCAGTTCGCAATGTCGCCGGTTCTGAATCGCATCCGTTTCGAAGTGATCGCTACGTACATGAAGGAGCTGTGGCCATGAGACTGTTTTGGATTGTCGTCGTCGTGCTGGTCATTGCGTGTTTCATCAACTTCGTTCGCACCGGCGAGACGTTCCATATCGCCGAGGTGCTGCCGTTCGGAGGTGGGCACGAGGCCGGCCTCTACGATCTTGCGTCGTTCATCGTGATCGGACTGGGCCTTTGGGGATACGGCCGGTTGAGGCGCATGCGCAGCGATCGGTGAGTGAGGCCCAAGACACCTCCGGGCGATCGTGGCGTCAGCGTGCCGGCCGGTCAAGGGACATCAAGTCGTAATCGGGGCGTCGGCCGAACCCAGGAGCGCCAGGGTATGGTAGGTGGTGATGAAATCGAGGTGCACGCATGACGCAAATGCCCAATCCCAACCAGCAGTTTCAACAGCAGACGCCGGTGCGTCCTGATCCTCCGCCCGAGGAGCCGGGGTGGCACTTCCGGTGGTGGATCCTGTGCGTCCTGGCGGCGATCGCGCTCGTTGCCTTCGTCGTCAACAACATCGAGCCGAGCATCTCGTGGCTCCAGGCCATGGACGCGATCCACGTGCCGTTCCGCAGCCGCGAACGATATAGCCAGACCGTCGTATTGGGCCTCGTGGTCGTCGGGGCACTACTGGTGATCAAGGTGTTGTGGTCGGAGGAAGAGAAGTGACGGATGGCCGTCGCATCCTCTGGTGGCATAAGAGACCACGAGGCCCGGCGGCCCCGAGGGACGGGGCGTCGTTGTCTCGCTATCTCTTGGGGACAGAACTCTATGTCACGGACCATATGGGCGCGTGTCCAGCACGACGAGATCGAGAGCGACTTCGAATGGCAGTGACCACACGCGAACAAGGGCGGTCGATGGACCGATCCCGCCGGTCACACCACCAGGAGCAGGAGAGTAGCTGTCGCCAACGTGGCGCAGCCCAACACCAATCAAGCACAAGGAGATGAACGATGAGGCACATGATTAGAGGGCAGGAGTATGAAATCCCAACGAACGCGGACGGGACGATCAGTTCGGATGTCTTGCGTCGGGCCGCGGGCATTGCCGGCGAACGCCCCCTGGTCCTCATGCGCCCGGACGGCAGCAATCAGGTCGTCAACCCGGGCACGAATGTTCTGGTGAGCCCCGGTCAGCACTTCGCCGACATGCCCGTGCATCGACGAGGAGAGCGTGGATGAGGGCCTTCTCTCAGATCTTGACGAGCCACTTGAGGGCATTGTCCACGGCATATCCGCTGACCATGGCGAACGACTACAGCTGGCTAAGGGTCCACGAGTTCAAGCTGCCCCCCGGATTCAGCTGGTTCTACAGCGACGTGTTTTTGGAGATCCCTGTCGATTACCCCCTGAGCCCCCCGGGCGTGGGTTCATCCCGAATCTATCTGCCGGCCAAGCTCCGGTACCAAGGTAGGCGTCTGAAGGACCTCTACGAGAACGTCACGCCCGGGGTGCAAGGGTGGGCTTGGTTCTGCTACCAGTGGGTCAAGTGGGATCCGTTCGAGGATGACCTCATCAAGTTCTTGGAGATGGTACGCGCCGATCTCACGAACCCGGCAACCCGATGAATGGGAGGAAGAAGAAATGACCCGAACAGTCCCGATTGAGGGCTCGACGCTTGGACGGTCCGTCGCGATACGCTTTGCCCGAGGCACATTCGACGTCCTGTCCTCGCATCTTCGCCAAGACCCGCACCGCGAGCAGTTCGCGTTCTGTCTATTCAGTCGGGACAAGACATCGGACGGCACAACGCTGATCGTCCGGGATCTCCTCCTGCCTGAGGAGGGCGACTTGGCCGAGCAGAGCGGCGGCGGCGTGTCGCCGTCTAAGACCTTTCAAGCCACGGCCTACCTGCTGGCTGAGCAATCGCGGCTTGGAATCATGGACGTTCACACCCATCTCTCTCGCGGAGTTCCTCGTTTCAGTGGTACCGACCATACGGAATCCGCGAAGAACGCCCGCTACATCTCAGAGAGATTCGACTATCCCATCACCCACGTCATGGTGGTCTTTGATCGGTCTGCCAAGGCCCACGACGCCGTGATCTATGACCGCTCCCTCGGCGCACATCGGGAGATCGACCGTATCGAGATCTTGGGCCGCAAGATCGACATCCTGCCCACCCGTCGGGACGAAGGATCCCGCGACCAGGACGATCCCCGCTACAGCCGGCAGACCATGATCCCTGGCTGGGACCAGCAAACGATCTCGCGGCAGCGGATCGCGGTCGTCGGCGCCGGCGGGAACGGTGCTCATGTCCTTCAGGCCCTTGTGTCGATCGGCGCGGGCACCGAGGGATGGATCGCCGGGATCGATCCCGACCTCATTGAACACTCCAACCTGCCGCGCATTCCTTACGCCCAACCCGGCGACGTGGGCCAGCCGAAGGTTACGATTGCGGCCCGGTACGCCGGGCAGAAGAACCCGGAGGTGAGGTTCTACCCCTACCCCTGCTCCGTGACGGAACGTGCTGCGATCAACCAGATCAAAGCCAGTAGCGTCATCATCGGCGCCGGCGACGGTGACGGCCTTCGCAAGGTGTGCAGCGAACTCAGCGTCCGCTATCTGATTCCATACATCGACCTTGGCTGCGACATTCAGGTTGACGGGACTAGCGTAGAGGCAGGCGGCCAAGTCCGCGTCTCCGTACCAGGCTCCAACGCCTGCCTTGTCTGTTCCGGCGGCTACGATCCCGCGGTCGCCGCGATCGAACTCATGGACGACAAGGCAGCCGCGGTCCATGCCGCCCGGGGATATGTGAGGGGAGGTCGCCAGGAGGCTACCCCCTCGGTGGCGAACCTCAACGCGACGATCGCCCAGCTCGGTATTACGGCCTTTCTGGCCCTGGTCCATGGCGAGCGTTTCGGCAGCTGGGACTACGCCTACTACAACCAACTGACCGCCGAGACACTGACGGCCGTGACAGCACGACGCGACGATTGCCCTTTGTGCGGACCGGCGGGCGTCATGGCTTTGGGGGACGATCAGCCATGTCGGCAGGACGCCGCGCCCACTGCTCGTCAGGAGGCCCTACGTGATGGCGTCTGAGTTCCTGTCACTTCACGACTTCACGATTCAGCGCCATGCCGAAGTGGGTGCATGCGGTAGTGCAGGCAGCTTCCGCGCCTTACGCCGTTGCGATGGTCTGCCTGTCCTGCTGCACCGGTTTCGCCCCGCCGGGACCCTCATCGACCAGGCACCGAATCTGAGCACTACGGATCCGCCAGATTTCACCCGGCCGTTTCTGTCGCGGTTCACGGGGGTCATTGTGGCAGCAGGCAGCGCGTACCTGGTCGAGCCCCTGCCGGTCTCTGCCGCCCTGGAAGATGCCTGGCGATCTGTGCTCCTGGAATCGCCAAGCCAGTGCGTTGGGTTTCTGAGAGCGATGCTAGCGCAGGTTACAACCGCGCTCACGCCACTGGTCAACCTCGGTGTACGCCATGGAGCGGTGTGCCTGGGCAACCTGGTGCTCACCACACAAGCCACCTATGGGGTATTGGCTGGCCATGTTGATTCAGCAAATGGCCCAATCGTCGTCCGTCCTGCCGATGGCGCGGTCGCTGCACAGGATGATCTCATGGCCCTAAGCGACCTGCCGAGCAGGCTGATCGAGATCGAGACCAGCATGGCCAGGGCACGGGGCCAAAGTCTGCTCTCAGACCGGGAGCGGCACCACGTAGAAGAGCTCGGCCTGGCACTGAGAGCGATCAGGGCTTGCCTTCGCTGCCGGGACAACGACCACGTGGACTTGGCGCGAGGACGTTCGATGTGCGGTCTCGCTGATGGTCCGTAAGACGACTGTTGGCACGTAGGAGCACGACAATGATCATCTTCACGAACAACGTCGCGGTCGGACCGGCGGTGATTCTTGCATCTATGACCGACCTGTACCTGGCGGCGATACTGATTCGGTGCATCCTGGTCTTTCGGGAGACGGGCCCGGCTGTCCGGGCCCGCCAGGCTCTCCAACCCGTTACCGATCTGATCCCGAACGCCATTCGCCGACGTCTGAATGCCGGTCGCGAACGGCCGGTGCCAGGCTGGCTGCCCTGGGCAATTACGATCGCCAGCGTGGTCGTCGTTCAGGATCTGCTGCTCTGGGTGGCTGTAGCGAACTCATGACCCCCGCCGGCAGCTTGCGTGAAGCTGCCGGGTGACAGGGATGAGACCTTTGTGTGCAGGAAGGAGGAAAGCGATGTCACAGCAAACGCCCCAACAACCCATCAAGGTTTTCCGAATCGGCCTCATCGAAGTTGCCATCTGGCAAAACGAGGTCGAGCAAGCGGAGGAGGGCAAACCCAGGTACAGGTTCTCGATCAAGCCCGAGAAGGAGTACAAGGACGCCAAAGGGAACTTCAGACCCACCCCATACTACTTCCTCGAAGAGCTACCCCGTCTCGTGGTCCTGCTGGTCCAGGCGTACGTATTCATCGTCCTGAAGCAATACGAAACCGAGGCCAGGGCCGCATGACCTGGAACGAGGTATCGATGCCACCACTTCTCACCAGGCCCGTCGGTGGTGTCAACCGGCGGGCTTCATTACGCGCAGCACAAGAGCGCATCCGTCAACTAGGCTGCTAGGGCCTGACTGATCCCACCGGTGTCCCCGTCAGATTCGACACTCGAATCCGCTTCGGGAAGGATCTCCTCAATAATCTCACCCGCCACATACCGTATCCGCTCCAACGATTGGACGAGCGTACCCCTATCACCATCCCAGAGCTGGATGTAATCCGCGCTGGCCGTGTTCGTGTCGAGGCCGATCGCCTGCGATACAACGAACGCCACAGCTTCTGCTTCAGTCTCGCGGACCGTCTTGCTGGCCTGCCGGCGCTTCTCCTCGTCTCCGAAGTGAAGCCTCGCATGCGCGAACTCATGGACCAGCGTCGAGAACTCCTCGGCCGGCGTCAGCCCGCTTCGAAGTACGATCTTGTTTCCGCTCGTCAGGCCTTCAGCTCTCATGTTGTCGCTGTAATCAAGCGTGATGCCGCGTTCGGCCACCATGGTCTTCAGCCGCTCAAGATGCGCGGCAGGATCGCCGCGCACCTTCGCAAATTCCGGAAGGGGCTTGCCCTCGGTCTGGGCGATGTCGAAGACGCATGCACCGCGGAAGCTGACGAGTTCGTCTTCTCCGTTCTCTTGCTGATCTTCCCTCCGTTTTCGTCGAAGGATCGGCGCCAGGATCCGGATGGCGTGCTCGCCTTGTTTGACCTGCCTTCCCAGCCGCAGCCAGCTTCGATAGCCTGCCACTCTCGTCGCGCCAGGCCGCTGAAACGAAATCAGCAGGATGTTCCCCAGAGAGTACCGACGAAACCTCCCCATCGCGCTCAGGTACTGCTTGAGTTGCTCGCTCTTGCCCTGATCCAACGCCTTCGCCAATTGGTCCAGGGCCTCCTCTGTCTGCTTTTTGACCTCGTGTCCCTTCATCCTGACCACCCCGCCGCACCGGGACTGGCCTGCAGCGCCAACTCGTTCGCGATCTCAGAGATCGCATCACCAGCGATCTTGTCGCACCGGTCACATTGCCCTCCAACAAAGGCCTCTTCTTGTCTACGCAGTCCACATGTCGGACATGTTCTCATTTTCGCCACCTCCTTGGCACGCCCTATCTGGGCAAGCTCAGTTCATGTCCTGGCTGAGCTTGCCCACTTCCTCGACGTTGGTCAGCCCTACCCTATCGATTGACGCGTCACCATCAGATCGAATCGCAAGTCATCAGATCGTCAGGCCGCCGCAAGCCCCAGCACTTGGCTGTCTGGTCTAATTGGTGAAGGCAAACGGGACATGTTTTTCGCCGGATCGAGTGGCCATGGATCGAACGACGAATGCAAACACGATCGCAGAAGACGACCAACTAGCACTGAGTCTTCCCCATCAGATGCTCCGTAAGCGGTATTTGCGAAAGGACAGCCAAGGCCGAGTTGTCGAGACGGATCAGCAGATGTCCCGTCGCGTCGCCACGGCCATCGCTGAATCGGAGACACGGTACGGTGCTGCGCGACGGGAAATCGAGGTCCTGCAGGAGCAGTTCTACCAACCCATGGCCGACCGTCGGTTCCTACCGAACAGCCCCACGCTGATGAACGCCGGGCGAGAGATGGGCGTGCTCAGCGCGTGTTTCGTCCTGCCGGTCAAGGACAGCATCGACGGGATCTTCGACTCGATCAAACACACGGCTCTGCTCCAGAAGGCGGGCGGTGGCACGGGCTTTGCCTTCGACGAGCTCCGGCCAACAGGAGATTACATCAAGTCGAGCGGTGGGAAGACCTCCGGGCCGATTAGCTTCTGGCGGGCTTTCAGCGAGGCCACGAATGCCATACAGCAGGGCGCGTTCCGTCGCGGCGCCAACATGGGCATGATGTACGCCTATCACCCCGACGTCCTGAAGTTCCTTCACGCCAAACAGGACACGAGCGCCTTTGCCAACTACAACATCTCGGTGAAGCTCACCGACGAATGGATGCAGCAATTCATCGAAGATCCGGACTCGCCCCACATCGTCCGGAACCCGCGGACCGGGGAAGACTACTATATTCCCACGGACGTCAAGATATGGGACTACGACATCCGATCGCTGATCCCCGCGGCCACCAAGCCGCCTGATAGTTGCCTGTCGACGCATAGCCAGACGCCGATTCCGGTGGGCCCACTGCCTGCGAACCACAAAGGCAAGGTCTATACCAAGCGGGACATCTGGGCCCTCATCGTCAACAACGCTTGGAGAACCGGTGAGCCCGGGATCTGCTTCATCGACCGGATCAACGACGCGAACCCCACCCCCCATGTTGGCAGGATCGAGGCGACGAATCCCTGCGGTGAACAGCCCCTGCTTCCGTACGAATCCTGCAATCTCGGTTCCATCAATCTCGCCAACTTCGTTGATGTGCAGACTCAGGGCGTGCGATGGGACTCGTTGGGAGAGGCGATCCATCTGGCGGTCCGCTTCCTCGATGATGTGATCGATGCCAGCCACTACCCGATCGACCAGGTTCGCGAGGCCACGCTGGGGAACCGCAAGATCGGCCTGGGCATCATGGGGTTTGCAGACGCCTTGGTGTTGCTTGGCATCCGGTACGACAGCGAAGAAGCCGTTCGGTTCGCGGGCAAGGTGGGCCAGTTACTGGCTGAAGCGGCCCGTGACGCCAGCGAGAGCCTAGCCCAAACGCGTGGGACGTTCCCGAACTGGGAGGGCAGCGTTTGGGATACTCAACACCACAAGCCGATGCGCAACGCCACCTGTACGACGATCGCGCCCACCGGCAGCATCAGCATCATCGCGGAGTGCAGCTCCGGAATCGAGCCGATCTTCAGCCTTGCCGGCAAGCGCCGAGCGCTCGACGGCCAGGAATTCGTGCATGTGCACCCGCTGCTCGAACAGCTCGGTGGGCGCGATGGCTGGATGAACGATCGCATCAGGACTGCTCTGCTAAAGGACGTCCGACCCCGGGACATTGCCGGCTTTCCTGACGACCTTGCGGATGTCCTCGTCACAGCCCACGAAGTGGCGCCCGAGTGGCATGTCCGCGTTCAGGCCGCCTTCCAGAAGCATATCGACAGCGCGGTCTCGAAGACCGTCAACCTGTCGGCTAACGCAACGACTGACGACGTGGACAGGATCTATCGCCTGGCCTACGAGCTGGGCTGCAAGGGCATCACGGTCTATCGAGACGGTTCACGCGAAGGTCAAACACTCTCCGTCGCAACGTCCACCGACAAGCCACCCACGATAGCGCCAGGTCATCCCAGGCCTCGCGCCCGTGTCACTGCCGGTCGGACTTTCAAGTTCCGGATGGGCTGCGGCACGCTATTCGTTACGCCGAATTGCGACGAGAGGGGACCGTGCGAGGTCTTTGCCAACCTGGGCAAAGCCGGCGGCTGCCCGGCGCAGACCGAGGCCACCTGCCGTGCGATCTCTGCCGGACTTCGTTCTGGTGTCGATCCACGGGTCTTCATCGAGCAACTCAGGGGTATTCGGTGCCTGAGTGCCGCCCGCAAGCGCGACGCAGACGTGGACGTCCTTTCCTGCCCCGACGCGATCGCCAGGGCGATGGAGGAAGCGTGGGGTGAATCCGTGGGTGCGGAGCAGCCAAGCCGGAAGAGGAGTTGCCCAGATTGCGGCAAGAAGCTTCGTAAAGAAGCAGGCTGTTTCGTGTGCGATGCATGTGGCTACAGCAAGTGTGGATAGGTCGAGGTAGCCGTGCCAGGAGAACAAGACGAGTACGGCTGGATTGAGCTCGCAGCCAAGCTGCCGAAGGGTGGCATGGCCCGCAACGAATACGTGCGTGCAGACGACGGAGAAGCCATCCGGTGTTGGCGCGAGCGTCATGGCAACACTGATGTGTACGGTTCTATCTGTAGGTTCAAGGACCGCGATAGGAGCAGCGAGTACGTTTGCGACTTCTTCCTCGACGTAGACGCGAACGACCTTGAGCTCGCCAGACAGGAAGCCCTCGGCGCTTGCCAGCTCCTGATTGACCGATTGGGTGTCGATCCTGACTCCTTGGACTTATCCTTCAGCGGCGCGAAGGGCTTTCATGTGGTCGTGCCACGATTGGTATTCGGCGACCCGGTCGCAGCCGACATCATGGCGCTCTGGCGTTCCACGGCGTCACGGATGGCCAAAGAAGGTCTGTCACACCTGGACCTGGCCGTCTACCAGAAGAGCCGCTTGTGGCGTCTGGCCAACTCGGTGAATTCCAAGACCGGCCTTTACAAGATCCCACTCGAGTACAAGGAATTCACTGACCTGGGCCTTGATTACGCCCTCGACCTAGCGCGCCAACCCCGTGACTACGATTGCATGGTTGTCCCGACCGAGAGCTGCAAGGCGGTTGCGTGGGTGCACAAGGGTCTTGAATGGGTCAGGCGGGAGCGAGAGCGGGCGCGCCTTAGGCGACGCAATCACGGGACGCCTTGGATCCTACCGCCCTGCATCAGGGCGATCGAGAGTTGCACACTGGAAGACGGCATCCGTCATGAGGCCTACTTCCAGTACGCCCGATTCATGGCCACGGTCGGCGCTGCACCCGAAGAGATCCTCCGGCGCCTGACCGAGATCGACAGCCGCCATAGCATCGGTGACGACCGGTACCTGGCCAGGCTGGCCCGGACTGCCGTCAAGTACTCGGGGTTCCGTACGTGTCCAAAGGAGACGCTCGCGTCTTTTTGCGACCCGCAAGTGTGTAGCTGGATCGAGGAGGAGGGGTGATGTCTGGCCGGAGGAAAGCAGCGGCCTGCCGATGCAATCGTGCCGTCAGCCGGTCGGCAATCTGGTGGCTGACTCGCGCCGTAGGATTGATCGTAGGACCGGGTCGATGGCACGTTCGCTCCGAGAGACCCGAGGGACCAGCCGACCTGCTCAGAGCATTCGGGTGGGGTGAGTCGTGACAAAGGTCCTGCTACGGCGGGAGCGGCAGGCGGTAACGGGAAACCATGGAGATGATGATCAGTTGCCCAACCCTGCCTTATGACCGAGGACAACGGCAGCCATGGCCAGAACCCCCAGCGAACGCGAACTACCGCTGTTGTTGACACCGGAACAGCTGGCCAGGGACGTGTTCCAGATTGAGCACGACGAGGCGCACATCGCGCATCTGAGACGCCAGGGAGGCCTGCCCTACGTGCAATTCCAGCTGAAGGGCAAGCGAGTCTACAGGTACCCCCGCGAAGCGGTACTAGCGTGGATCGCTGCTCGAACGCATGGCGCGACTCCCCACGCCGCTGCCGCGGGAACGGCCCAGCAATCCGGCCAAAGACCCACCTGGCGTGGGCGAAGATGATCGCTTTGGTGGGATTGGATAGTGGAGCCGGAGGCTCGAAATCTTGATTGACGATGTCTCCATACGTGGACTCATGCAGCTGAGCCCCAGCTATCGCAGGCATCCATGCCAGAATGAACCCGCACGAATCCGTGCGCTGACACTTGACAGCGCACTGCCTTCGCGCTATGAGTGGAGGCATGAGCAAGAGACGACAACCGAAACCGACTGGGCTGGAGAAGGTACTCAGACTCGCGGTCGAGAAGTCGGGCATGTCGGCCCACGCGATCGCCAAGGGGGCCGGCATCGACGTGGCCTCGCTGTTGAGGTTCATGAATCGGCAGCGGACGCTGACGCTCCCGTCGGCCGGGAGGCTGGCAGCGTTTCTGGGCCTGGAGCTCCGTCCCACAAGGAGAAGCTAGCCGTTTGCGAAGGACCGAGAGAACCGTCGCCCTGAGTTGGCGGGCGGTTCACGCCGACGGAGCGCGCAGCGGGTTCTCCTTAGATTGAACGGACCGAAGGTGAAGTCAGGCATGGCGCACACGGTCAAACTGAAGAAACGTTACCCGCCTGACGGCAATAGGGCTCACTGGACGTGGATCCTTCGCTACTGGTCTGTCGATGCCGCCAAGGAGAACTCGGAGGTCATCGGTTGGTATGCCCCAGCTAAGGACACTTGGCAGCCACGGCACAGCAAGGGGCCTCGGCTTACGGAGAGGCAAGCCCAGGAGATCCAGGTCCAACGCAGAAACGATCTTCGAGAGGGTCGCGTGGGTCAGCCGGAACCGGCACAAGAGGTCCGAGTCAGCGATCCGGCCACGACACCCTTCGCCAAATGGATCGACCACTATATGGAGGAGACGCGGGGGACGGTGCGCGAAAGGACGCTTCGCGAGATCCGTCATGCCATGGAGATGCTGCAAGAAGTAGCCAGCCCCGCTACGGCCGCCGCGGTAGATCACCGCACCGTCAAGCGGTTCGTTCAGGGGCGCCTACGGACCGGCATAAGGCCATCCACCGTGTGGAAAGAGGTAGCGGCGCTCAGGCGGGTCTGGTACGACGCTCAGTTGAGTCCGAACCCATGGGTCGACAAGAAGCTTCGCAGGCAACTGAAGTGCGAAACCATGGATTGGCACTGGTACAGTCGAGAGCAGTTCCAACAACTCCTGGCGGCCGTCGACGCGAAGCGGCAGCAAACAATCACCAACGAGGGCAACGCCCGCGGCGACCCCCGGAGTTGGCTGGCGTTCAAGGGGATGCTGACGCTCGCCTACACCGCCGGTCTTCGGCTAGGAGAACTGGAGAACCTGACATGGGCGGACCTCGATTCCGAGGAGGGGTTCATCACGATCGCCCCGAAGAAGGCCGGCGAGACGACGGTGGCTTGGGGGCCGAAGGACCACGAACGCCGGATCGTTCCGTTCGCGCCGGTGGCGCAAGCGGTGCTCCATGAGCTTCGGCCTCACGGGCCTGTCGAGAACCCCTACGTCTTCTTGTCGGACGCCCGACACGCCCACGTCATGGCGAAGTACAGGGCGGGGGAGTGGCCAGAATGGCGACGGCTGCTGAACAACGTCCTACAGAAGTTCAACCGTCTGTGTAAGGCCGCGAACGTACCGCGGTGCGCGTTTCACAGCCTGAGGAAAAGCTTCTGCACGAACCTGCTGGAGGGGGGCGTTGCCCCGCATGCCGTCCAGCAGATCATGGGGCACGCATCACTCGAGACCACCATCAAGTACTACTCCAAGGTCCGCCGGGATCAGATCGCCGCAGCAAGCCGCGTTGCCGAGCTGTCGGTGACTGGCAAGGGAAGGCCGCAATCGGTCGAAGCCCGCCCCGTGAGGACCGCCTGATTCCACAAAAGGGGCTCACTTCGGGGCCCACTTCGCGAAAAACACATATCGAGACAAATCAGGACGGAAACACCAAGGCGTAAGGCGCTCGGCAGAAATGACTTGTGTAACGCGCCGCGCAGGACTCGAACCTGCAACCTTCGGTTCCGTAGACCGACGCTCTATCCAATTGAGCTAGCGGCGCCTTCGCTGGGCGACATCTTCCATTCTTAGCTCCGGCGTTTCCTGATGTCAAGACGGACGCGAGCGGCGGCTCACCATCACCGTAACGCAAAAAGGGCCCCACCCGACGGTGGCGCCCTGGTTCAGGCGGATGGGGTTGAGTCGCCGGCCCGCCGCAGGTCGTTCGCCGACGGGCGGGCGCTTGCGAGGCCCTATGCTCGCGGGTGGGCCTCGTCATAGACCTCCTTGAGTCGGTTGGTCGTCAGGTGCGTGTAGATCTGGGTCGTCGAGATCGACTGGTGTCCCAACAGCTCCTGCACGCTCCGCAGATCCGCGCCGGCGTTGAGCATGTGGGTCGCAAACGTGTGCCGCAGCGTGTGCGGGCTGATGTTCGGGTCCAGGCCGACCTGGATCAGGTACTTGTCCAGCTTGCGCCGAACGCTGCGGGTGCTCAGCCGTTGGCCATGCTTGTTGACAAAGAGGGCCTGCTGGTCGAAATCGCCAGAGCGGCTGTCCCGCTGACGCAGCTCGAGGTACCTGCGGATCGCCGACAGTGCTGTGCCCCCGATCGGCGTGACGCGTTCCTTTCGGCCCTTGCCGCGAACGATGACGGCCTCACCGAGGAAGTCGACGTCCTCGATGTTGAGGCCCACCAACTCGCTGACCCGGATACCCGTCGAGTAAAGCGTCTCGAGCATCGCCCGGTCTCGACTTCCAAGCAGGGTGGCGCCGTTGGGGGCCTCCAACAGCAGTTTGACCTGGTCGGCTTCGAGGAACTTGGGCAGCCGCTTCTCCTGCTTCGGCGTGCGGATCGGTGCGACCGGGTTGGCGTCCCGGTAACCGCGCTTGACGCAGAACTTGTAGAAGCTTCGAAGCGTCGCCAGCTTTCGGGCAACGGTGGCCTTGCTGTACTCCTGTTGGGTCAGGAAGCCGAGGAACTGACGGATCATGGCCGTGTCCACGGCGAGCAGCTTCGCCCGCAGGGAGGCCTGCGGCGCTTCCGACGTCTGGGCAGTAGACGAGGCCACCGCCGGCAACGTCGCGACCGCAACACCGCCGTTCCCGTTCGCGTACCCGGCGCTACTCGCCCCGGCAGGCGTTCCGATGCCCAGCCCGCCCGGTTCGGCGGCGACGTTGGTGTCCCCGCCATCGCCGTGGTCTTGGAGATCGAGCAGGAAGCCGCAGAATTGGTGCAGGTCCGCGGCGTAGCACTTGCCGGTGTGAGGCGAGAAGTGTCGCTCATACCTCAAGTAATTGAGGAACTCAGCGATCAGATGGTCTTGGCTGTTCATTGCTCGTCCGGTCTTGTGCGCGGCGAATTCCAACTTCGTACAACCTGGCTCGTTACGTCGGCCTCCTGCGCCTAGCTTGACAGCTGATCGATCTCCATCTCGAGTCGGCGGCCCATTTGATAGCTGAGGACGGCTGCGTCAAACCAATCAAATGGGGTCTCCGGATCCGTGGCCATCGACGCGAACGACTCAATCACGTCCGCCTCCCGTCCCGAACTGTAGCGGAACACGTACCGATGGCTCCCCTTGACCAGAGAAAGCTGCCTCACCACGTCCATCTCCATCACTCCTTTGCGATGGCTCCCGCCATCTGCCGGTGGTACTCCTGGCCCATCATCTCTTTGATGGCCGACCAGCAGCAGAACCTGAGATAAAGCCGCTGGCTTTTGAGGTACCTCCGCCACCCCAAGGCCCCGTCCTTGCCCCCGCGGTCCTCGCCAAAGCGCCTGACCTTCTCGACCATCGCGTCGTGGGCGCCGTTGTAGACCCGCTGGACCTGGCCACGAGGGATGAGCGGCGAATCCTCCGCCGCATCGACAGGAAACGGCGAGGCCTGTCGAGAGGCCGCCACCGGATCCATCCGGCTGGCAAACCCCTCGGGCGATGTCATGTAGATCTGTGCGGCCAATCCGACCACGGGCGTATACGGATCGTATTCCGTGACGGCCATCACCACGATCCCATCGCAGCCGATCGTCTCACAGATCGACAGCGCCTGGCTCGGTGACCCCACTTCGGTGGTCCCCTGGCGTGACAGAACGGCCATCACGCGGTTCACACCCACCACGTCGACCCCCTCCACCATCGTCAGCTCGCTCGCGAACAGATCGGCCACCTGGATCGGATCGAAGTCGCTTGAGCCGCTGAAGTTTATGGCCGGCGCCACGGCGATCAGCTTGGGTCTTTGATACGGCCCCGGGATGTCGGTCGTCTTGACGTTCGGCCCGCCGCAGCCAGGAATGGCAATCAGGGCCAACGCAAACGCCAGCCACGGCATGAGTTCGATGCCTGAAAGCCCTCTGGCCTGGACCATTCGCAATCCGTCCCTTTATCCTTGTGGCTGCTTCGGTTGAGTCGGCTATGCACGCGACCCGCTTTAGCTGTCCTTGGTCAAGCCAAGAGAATCACCGTCCGCCGGCTACTGGCCGGCGCTCTCGCCCGACGACCGGGCATCCGCCATCGGAGCCGACGATGCCATCGGCACGATCGACCAGATGTTCTCGTACCCGCTGCGGTTGCTCGTGAAGTAGATGCGCCCGTCGGGCGCAGATACAGGCGAGTAGTTCACCGCATCGCTCTTGGTCAGGCGAATCCGGCCCAAGCCGTTGGCGTCCGTAATCCAGACGTTTCCCCTTGCGTTCATGATCTTTCCGGCGCCGTCGCTGGCCGTCCCAGCCTGCTGCACCGAGCAGTAAACGATCTTGGTCCCGTCACGCGACCAGGTCGGGGCGATCAGGGCCTGGTCGGACGACGACGCGATTTCGGTGGGGTATCGTGGCTCACCGTCCACCAACCGGATCGTCCAGACGCTGAACCACCGTCCACCCCGGGCCCGAGCCCGCTGGAAGGCGATGACGTCTTCCTTCGGCGACCAATTCGGGAACAACCCAGCTGCGACGAACTTCTGTGTGCCAGGTCGCCGGAGGTCCGCCACCCAGAGCTCCCATTGACGGGTCCTGGGGTTCAATGCGCAATAGACCAGCTGTTGCCCGTCGGGGGACCAGCTCGGGTGGACCTCCGCCTTGGGGGACTTGGTCAGCTGACGCGTGTTCTGCCCGTCCACGGAGGTGACCCAGATGTCCCAATTGCCGCTGCGGTCGCTGGTGAAGGCCACCCACTTGCCGTCCGCGCTGATCGCCGGCTGGACGTCGCTGGCCGGATCGTCCGTGAGCTGCGTGACGGCCGAGCCCCCAATGGCCTTGGCGTAGATGTCAGGCCGAAGCGAATGACGCGTCGACGCGAAGATCAAGAGTCGCCCGCTCGGGTCCACATCAGGATCGAAGTCTCCCCCTTCCCGTGTGAAGGTGTGCTGCTGCAGGCCTCGGGCGGCCTGGGTGGCGAAGGGGATCCGCCCGCCATCACCCAACTCTCCGAACAGGCTGATGCCCGAAGTCTTCGGGGACGGCGCCGCCTTGGCGGGCACCGCCGGGGAGGCCACCGGAGCCCCGCTGGACTGGGTGGGCTTGGTCCCCGCACTGACCTTGTCCGTCGGCTTGGCGGCCTCGCACCCTGCCATGACGCCTAGGGCCGCCGTCCAGATCATTGCGATGGTTGCCGGTAGGCGCGTGCTAGACATGGACTTTGCGCTCCTTGCCTATGAACCCAGGCGAACGCGACGGGTCGTGCATCGACACAGACGCTCGTATCTTGCCCTGTCCCCGGATGTTTATCGGTTCGGCGCCGGGGTCGGATAACATGGCGGATGCGAAAATCCGCCGCCGGACAATGTCCGATAACCTCTGCCCTAATATCGTCACCCGACAGAGGCGCACTTGAGACTTCGGGCAAGTGTTTGCGGTCCGACCGGAGGCGGATTGGCCGGGCTACCGCATGATCCGGCCGGCCCTCTCGTCACCGGGGACAAGCTCCTCACATAAACCTATTTTACAAAAGGAATTAGGGCGAAGGCCGAACCGCCTAGCGCCCGACGCCCAGCACGGGGCGCCGCTACCCCTGGGGGGAGGCGGGAGCAGGACTACTCGGCGGGCTTCGTGGCGGGCGGCGGCGTCCTGGGAGACAGATCGCGGCCAAACTGCCCCCCCCTCGCCGAATCGCCACGGGTCCCGGGGCGATGACGGTCTCTCGGTTTGCCGCGCAGGCCCCGCGATCGCATGCCTCGCAGGTGTCTAGGCGAGAACCGTTTGCTCGTCAGCCGCTTGACAACGTCGGCGACCTCCTCCTGCTTGTTGCGACGTTGTTCCTCCAGCCGCTCGCGCTGCTGCGTCAGCTGATCGGCCAGCTGTTGGATCCTCAGTTCGGACCGCTTGATTTGCAGATCGAACCGCTCGCCCACGGCCGTCTCGAGCTCGGCCAGCAGCGCCTCGCGTCCGTCCTCCGCCGCGGGACCCCTGTTCTCGGATGGGTCGGTTGGGTCAGCGTCCTCGCGCTTCGACGCGGCGTGATAGGCACGGGTGGCGCGCAAGACCTTGAACTCCACCTTGACCAAGGCGACCTCAATCTGGCCCAGTTCGGGGTACTCCCGACACAGCTCGATCATCCGGGCCAACTGCGGCCACATGTTGCGAAACGCCAGCCCGAAGGCCTCGGGATCGTCGATCCGGAGCTGTTCCATCAGCGTATGGCGTTCGGACCAGTGCTCCTTGAGAAAAGCCATTCCCTCCTCGATCTGGGTCTCGGACGGCATCCGCCTGTGCCCACCGTGTCGGCCCGGGCCCAGGCGCCCACGCGGCGGGCCTATCTTACCGGGCCCTGGGAATCCCTCTCGCCCCCCCCCGCGTGAGGTCCGGCGACGGGAACCGCGGCCGATGTCGTCGTCCTCGCGGGCTTCAGCCAGAGGGCGATCCAACGCCTTCGCGGGAGGAGGGCCCGGGGGAGGTGGCTTGGCGCCGTCGGGCCTGCCAACCCGATCCTCGCGTGGGCCGGTCTCCTCACCAGCAGCAAGGGCCTGCCGGCAACCCAGGACGCCCAGGCCGATCACACTCGCCGCCACCCATCTCGCCATGAATCGTGTGCTTGGACCAACCACTGAATCTGCTCCTTCGCACTTGTGCGTCGCCGCGCGTCTTGTGACGAGCGGGTTGTGCGGCCGCCATACGCTAGGTTTCTGACGGCTGCACCGACTCGGCGAACAGGTCTTCGATAGCGTTCCCGATCACCCCCAACTCCGTGTCGACGGAGTCAGCGGGGTCGTCGAGCGATGGCATTGCCAAACGGTCAATCTCGTCCGCCAGGATGGACAAGGCCGCCTCGCGACGCGATCCGACCGACTGGAACGCCAGGCTCATGTCCTCCACGATTTCTTTGGTCCGTTCGCGCGCCAGATCGGGTCCCCCGGTCCGCGTATTCTCCACGAGGCGCTCCGATGGACGCGTCGGTCCGGAGACGACAAAGTGTACAAGGCCAACCGCGATGACGACACAAGCCGCAGCGGCCACTGCGCCGAAGATCCGCAACGTCCGCGCCGACGCCGCCCATAGCACGGGGCGACGGAGTTCGCGGCGAACAGCCACTCGGACGCCCTCGAGCGCGGACGGGTCGGGCGTGGGATCCTCGAAGCGATCGAGCACGGCGCGCTCGCACTCGACGGCGACCGCCTGGCGAACCTGAGCGGCGACCTCAGCCGACGGCGTGGGCGTAGCCTCGAGCAGACCGGCCAACCACCGCTCGTCGCGTTCGATCTCGTCCCGCATGTCGCGCTCGCTCGTCATCGTGCGCTACCCCTCATCATCACCACCATCCGTCAGACCTTCCATGATCCGGCGGAGCCGCTTGAGGCCTCGATGCGCCCGGGCCAGGGCCGTCCCCAAGGGCGTGCCCATCATCTCGGCGATCTCGTTGAACGACATGGCCGAGAAGTGACGCAGCATGATGACCTCTCGCTCCGCATCGCCCAGCTGGCCCAGGGCCTGCTGAAGTCGGTCGACTTGATCGGCCAGCTCGAGTGCCTCGTCCGGCGCCAGCCGATCGCCATCGGCCGGATCGAGGGGGTCGGCAGGCCGACCCTCCTCCCCGCCCGATCGGGGTTCGGCGGCCAGGACAATCGGCGACTTGCGAATCCGACGGACCCGGTCGCGGGCCAGATTCATGGCAATCCGGAACAGCCACGCCTCGAACCGCCCGTCGTCCTCGTACTTCCCGATCATCCGAACGACGCGGACGAACACCTCTTGCAGCAGATCATCCGCGTCGTCACGATGCCCGGTCAACCGATACAGGAACCCGTACAGCCGGTGGCTGTAGGCCTCGATCAAGGCCTCAAACGCCCCCGTTTCGCGGCGTTGGGCCCGGGCAATCACGTCGGCCAACTGCGCTGGGTCCATCGAGATCCCGTTCTATCAGGCACAACGATCCATGCCGCGATCCATTGCGTTCGCGGTCTGAATCATGATTATCGGATGTATCGCCCGTTCGCGGCAACCCAAGATTCGCCACGCAGGGAGGCCCATTCCTGAGGCTTTCATCGGCTATCTTGTGCGGATTTGGCTTGTCCCGGGCCCCTGACGGACTTATAAGGGCTGATGCTCGGCCAGCCGTCACTTGGCGGTCGGTGGGCCCACTCGTCGCCGGCCCACCAGGTCAACTATGAAGGAGCGCCGGTCCAAGACGACGGGCCCCGGCTCGGCCACGGTCGCGCGGGGTCGCCCGGACGTGCCAAGGAGTCGAACCATGCCATTGGTCAACACCCAGAAGATGTTCGAGAAGGCCATCGACGGGGGTTTCGCGGTTGGGGCCTTCAACGTCAACAACATGGAGATCATCCAGGGCATCATGGAAGCCATCGCCGCCGAGAAGGCGCCGGTGATCCTGCAGATCTCCAAGGGCGCGCGACAGTACGCCAACATCCGGTACCTCAAGGCCCTGATCGACACGGCCGTCGCCGAGTATCCCGACATCCCGATCGCCGTTCACTGTGACCATGGCGACACGGTCGATCTGTGCAAGGAGTGCGTGGCCGACGGGTACACCAGCGTGATGATCGACGGCTCGCACCACGCCTTCGAGGAGAATATCCGACTGACCAAGGAAGTCGCCGAGCACGGCCACGCCCAGGATCCCTACGTCTCGGTTGAGGCAGAACTGGGCCAGCTCGGCGGCATCGAGGAGGACGTGGTCGGCGCCGACGACTACGAAGAGAACATCGAGAAGTACCTGACCGACCCGGATCAAGCGGCCGAGTTCTGGAAGGCCACCGGCACGGACAGCCTGGCCGTCGCGATCGGCACGAGCCACGGCGCGTTCAAGTTCAAGAAGGAGCCGAAGCTCGCCTTCGACCGGATCGAGAAGATCATGAAGACGTGTCCGGGATTGCCGCTAGTGATGCACGGCTCGAGCAGCGTCCCGAAGGAGTTCGTCGACAAGATCAACCGCTTCGCCGTGATCGACAACAGCAACGCTGCGCTGATCGCCGCGTTCGCCAAGGCCGGCGTGAAGTGGCAGCAGATGCCCGCCAGCATGGGCGTGCCCGAGGATCAGATCGGCAAGGCGACCCGTGAATATGCGGTGTGCAAGGTCAACATCGACACCGACATCCGCCTGGGCATGACCGCCAGCATCCTGGAGGTCTGGGCGAACGACAACCTCAACGTCCTGGCGTGGATGCAGTCCGACGAGGGCGGTACGCAACCCAGCTTCAACTTCGACCCCCGCAAGTACCTCGGCCCGGCCCGCACGGCCGTCAAGGAAATGGTCACACGCAAGCTTCATGTCTTGGGCGCAGCGGGCAAGGCGGAGGCGTGCATGTAGAGGAAGCGCGCGAGCATGCCACACCTATCGACGGCTCGGGAGGACTTCGATCGCTTGTACCATGGCCTCGCACTGAGTACGGCCCACCACGCCGCCGACGAAGCGGATCTCGATGACGCCGTTCTTCGGCGCGATTCGGTCGAAGCGCAGGTCCATGGCCTTGTTGGCGCCGCCTGCGCTGGTGAAGACGTCGATCTCCTCGGCCACCTTTTCGTCGTTGATCATGATTGTCATGGGTCGCTGACCAGGCTTGGCGTATTCGGTCTCGGCGAACTTCAACCGCACGTCGTATCGCCCGGGTCCCACCGTGAGGTTCACCGTGAAGTCGCGCGCATGAACGCCATGCTGGTAGAGCGTGGGATCGGAGGTCCCGCCAATTGATGGCGCTCGTCTGGACGTCCACCAGGTCTCGATCACGGCGTCCGTTCGATGTCCCGTGCGGACGACGAACTCCGTCCCCGGCCGCCAGGCATGGCCTTCGGTGTCCACGTAGTCTGTGCGCCCCACGAAGCCGAATACGAGCCGTTGCGGGCCAGTGGCCCCCCCGCCTGCCCCGTGATCGCTTCCGCCCTCAGCGGCTGAGCACTGCACTGCATCCACAGCCACCCGTCTCCCCTTCGACAACGGGTTGTTGCTGCTGCGCGCCACGATCTTCAGTGTGTGCGTGCCGTTGGCCAGGCCGTTCTTGTAGTAGACCACCTGCTGCTGGAGGGTCCTTGGGTTCCAGAAATCTACGCCGACTCGTTGCCTGACGCCATCCACATAGACGTCGGCCTGGCCGCCGTCGGGGCCAACGGCGCCGATCAACCGCACCTGGTTGCCGTGAAACGAGAAACGTGCGGCGGCGGCCCTCTCGGACGTCACGTGAATCGCACCGCCCAACGCCCCCGCCTGCGGGTGCACCGTCCACTTGTCGTCATACGCCAACTCGGGATCGTCCACGACGACCTGCGGATCGTCGCCTTGCACAACGATCTCGGTATGACCGTCATGTCGAATCGAGAGAATGCAGTCGCCGTCCGGCAGCGGCCTGACCGTGTAGCCATTCGCCTTCAGATCGGTACGTCCAGCCAGACGGGAACCCTCGGCCGTGACGGGAGAAGGCTCGAAGGCCAGTCGCAATACGTCGACGGTCGCTTCGGGCGCATCGAACGTCGTGTAGGCAATCCTCCCGTCGCCGTAGACGACCGAGTTCACGACGGCGGTGCTCCGCATGATGTGGTTCTCGCGACTGGCGCCGAGCACCTCCGGCAGCCACCCCATCGTGCGAAGCACCCAGTTCAGCGCCGAGGGATGGGCCGACTTGAGCCACCCGCCGGCTGCGATGGCGCCGCCGTCGATGTTGTCCTCGACCACCCCCGTCTCGTGCGCGTCGTAGGTCGCCAGGATCTGCATCCGCCGCGCAAGCTCTCTGGCCCATTCGCTGTCGGCTACCACGCCGTACTGGGCGAAATCCAGGGCCAACTCCATCGGCCCCCAGGCGAGCGATCTCCCACAGCAGCCCGACGACTCGGGAAAGGCCCAGGCGCCACTGTACACCTCGCCACGCGACTTCGGACTGACACTGGCGTGGTTCAGGAACAGCGTCAGGATGTTCCGGACGTCGTTCTTCCAGTTCTCAAACTCATCGGTGTTGTCCATCAGGTACCGGACCGCCCAGTCGGTCGTGGTCTGTGCCTGGACCGGGTCCTCCCAGTCCCAGTAGTTCCGGCCCCACGTGTCATCGACCGCCCAGGCTTCCAGAAGCGTCCCGGCGAGGTAGGCCCTTCCGGCATCGCGCGCTTCTGCGATGCTGTTCTGCGGCCCCGTGTACCCGAGGCGAATCAGCTCGTCCAGCATCGCCAGTTGATACACCAGCCCGCCGGTTTGGACGTTGCCCGTCTTGGTCTTGCCCCACCGGACCTGGTCGGGATTGGCGTACCGCGGCCATGGGGCGGCGTCCGGAGCTCGGTTGCGCTTCGCCGCAAGCACATCGGCCCAGTGCTTGACGGTATCGAGAAATCGCCTATTGCCCGTGAGCTGATAGGCGCGCAACAGCGCCAAGCCCGCCTCGGCGACGATGTCCAGTTGGATCCAGCCTTTCGGGTCCGCCTTGCCATAGGGCTTGCCCCGAACGGGTACGCTGATCAGGAACTTGGGCCAGGGGTGATCCGCGCCGGTCAGGTTGTGGTCGAGCAGCGTCTTGCCGACGAGTTCAACGTGGGCCAGCGCCGCCGGATCACCGGTGTAGCGGTAGTACTCAATCCAGCCGAAGATCACCCGCGCGCACATCTGGCCCCGGTCGCCACAGGTCCAATCCTTCATCGGCGGCACGGTGATCGTGCCGTCCGGGGCGATCCGCCACGTGCTGTTGAACGCGTACTCAGGCGCGATGGCCACAGCCCGGTCGAGCGTTGTCCACGGGTAGCGCTTGAGCGTTTCGGCCGCGATCCGGACACGAAAGTCACATTGCCCATTCTGGCCTCTGTACCAGGGCGCGATGACGCCGTGCCTGTCTTCCACAGCCGGATGGGCAAAGTACTGCTCCTGCGTGGTGGCGCCGATCACACGGTGCGTGCAGACCACCAGGCCCAGCAGAGCGGCAAGTACTCTACCGACGCAGGAAGCAAGAGGTTTCACCGGACCCGTCTCCCATACCCAGATGCGCTCAGAGCGACTTGCCGGCATTCATGAGCCTACTGGATGCCCCTCAAGTCGTAGTCGGTCAGCAGCTCAGCAAGCGTGACGGTGAGTTGCGAACCCGTGGGCAATCTCTCAACCGTCACCGATACGGTGTTGTGCCCCGCCTTGGGCAGCCGGCCGGTCAGATCGAATCCAATGACGCCGCCCTCATCCTTGGCCCCCTCGATCGGCAACGGCGTGCCGCTAAGCGCGATCTTCACGGGGTCGCCCGTCTTCCTTCCGCGGAGGTGCACCCGTAGGCAAGCTGCCTTCAGGATCCGCGCATCGCGACATGCCGCCAGGTCATCCCCAATGTAGATGCCCACCTCATACGTCCTGCCCGGCTCCTTGACACTGACGCTCCGGCCTGGAAACCAGCCATCCGACATGAAGTGCTTCGGCCTGCCCCACAAGGTCACCGGACTCTTCAGATCGCGCAGCAGCGCGTAGTCCTCATCCCGAAACGGATAGTAGTCCCGCTGCTCCGCGCGGGCGGTGAAGAAGTTGAACAGGTACGTGTCCTTCTGGCCCATGCCGAAGTAGTTGGCCATGGCCGCTCGGTACATTGCCGGTGTGGCCTTCCATGAGTCCGGGCTGGCAACCACGCGGCACGTCGTTCCCTTCGCCGCGCGAATGAACTCCTCGAGCGGTATGTCGAACTGGAAGTACCGACTCGGCGACGAGGCCACGACGTAGTCCACCAGCCCCTCCTGCATCCATCGGACCACATCCAAGCCCAACTCGCGACACACCGCGAGCGTGTGGGGCACGCGGACGATCAGAAACAGCGCCTTGCCCGCCGCCTGCTCCTTCTTATGCAGCCTCGCCCGTGTCTTGCGAACCATGTCCGTGATCAGTTCCGGGCGTTGGTGCCCTGGACGGAAGAAGCAGTAGTGCCGCGTGAAGTCCATCTCGAAGCCGTCGGCCGCGTACCCGTCGATGAGCTCGAAGATCTGGGCGAGACGGTACGCGCGGACCTTCTCGTGCTGGAAGTCGAGCACGAAGTCCTTGTACGAAGCCTCCCGGCTCCACGCCTTGCCGGGGCAGATGATCAGGTCCTGGTTCTTCATCCAGAACTCGCCCGTAAGGGGATGCTCGTTTGGATGCACCTTCTGCGCGAAGTGGCCGTCGTTCATCCGAAGCGACGGGACGAACTCCAGCCCCTGCGCCTTCGCACGCCGCATCACGGTGCCCAAAGCGTCGATCTTCTGCTTCCGCAGCCCCCCCCCTACCTCGTAGAGGCGGTTGAAGTACGTGTAGCGGGCGTTTCGCCGGTGGTTCTCGACCTGCCGCCAGTTCGGCGCCGAAGCGACCTTCGACGGGTAGTAGGCGATGTCCGACCCCATGTTGGCGCAGAAGACCAGCGTCGTGACGCCTGTGCCGACGAGGACGTCGACCGGATCGTGCAGCTGCCTCTGGTGGAATGGACCCTTCAGCAGGAAGATCAGCCGGTCGCCGTCGTCGTTGTAGAAGAACCGCGACGGTTGCGATGAAGTCACCCCCTGTGCGTCAGCCGCAACGCACATCGAAACGACAGCGACAACGCCACACAAGGACCTATGAGGAATCCTCTTGGCCATCTTCCTGCTACCCCCTAGCAAACGCCGCACAACGTCATGGTGTCAGAGATGGTAATCGACGCGAGGCAGACGCACGAGTCGGCGCCGCTGTAGTAGACCCAAATCTCATCCTCGCTGACCCTGATTCCGCCGCACGAATACACCACGTTGGGGATATCCCCCATTCGCTCGTAGTCCTCACGGGGCGATAGCAGCGGATTGGGTGTCCGGCAGGTCACCTTCGTCGGGTCGTCCAGGTCGAGGAACACGGCGCCGAGGCGGTAGATGGGCCCGTATGAGGTCATCTTCAGGCCGTGGTAGATCTCCAGCCAGCCGTAGTCGGTCTCGATCGGGGGCACGGACGCGCCGAGGCGGAAGGAATCCCATGCCCCGTCGCGCATCTCCACGAGAACGTGCGAGTCCCCCCAATGCACCAGGTCATGCGAAAACGAGATCCATATATTGCCTTGATCGCCCGCGATGGGTCTGTCCAGCCTCGCGTAGCGACCGTTGAACTTCTTCGGGAACAGCGCGCCGTCCTTGTTCTCGGGCTGAGAGACAATCGCCACCCTCTCTACAGATTTGAAGTCCTTGGTTCTGGCCAGGGCAATCCTCGCCCCGTAGCTAGAGGCGGCCGTGTACGTGATGTAGTACCACCCCTCGAGGTAGGTAATCCGAGCGTCCTCAACGCCCTTCTTCTCGAACGTGGCGAACTCGCCCTCCTGGGCAGGGATCATGAAGGGCTGCTGGTCGACCTCGAAATCGATCCCGTTCTTGCTCCGAGCCACCATGAACCACGACGACCCGGCCTGGCTTTCGACGCGCAGGAGCAGGATGAATTCGTCGCCTAGCATTGCCGCCCCTGCGTTAAAGACCGTGTTGCACGGGAACGGAATGTCCTTGCCGTTTATGATCGGGTTGCGGCCATACCGACGCATGAGGTCCTGCCCTTCTATGAAGTCATCCACAGCTCTCTCCTTTCTCGTCATCAGTTCACGCCCATGGGTTGCGTCGCGACGTGGCGCGGCCCACGCCGGGCCTTTGCGCTTGCCGATCCCCTCTCGGTCGGTCTTGCACTGGCCCAATCGTGACGCGCTTCTCTGTCTTGTTGCAGTGTGCCGCAGTCACCTGCCCGAATCTGGCGGCCTGCTCCCGCAGAATGGTATCGGTCCAGAGGCCCGCCCGCCAGACCCCGCAATCATCTGGGACGCGGACGGATCGTGACCCACCTGCGGCAACGGCACAGCGCCTTCCCAGGAAGAGATCCCTCTTGAGCGTGTGGCCCACATCTTCGACAATCGGCCGCAAGCGATGAGCCAACGCTTGGTCTGACGGAGGAGTCTGCTCATGCAAGTCAAGAGGCGCTCACGAGTCGTGTGTCTTGCCACCGTCTGCGCCGCGATTCTGACGTCCAGCGGGGCGATGGGTGCGGCGGGGGAAGGCAAGGCATATCTGCAGGCCCGGCCTGAAGAGATGCGACGGTGGCGGGCGATGAAGTTCGGGATGTTCGTCTGCTGGGGTCCCGTGACGCTGACGGGCCAGGAAATCGGGTGGTCGCGGGGCGGTGAGCGCCGAGGGCGCAAGGGCAGGGGAAAGACGCCGGTCGAGGTATACGACACCCTCTACAAGCGGTGGAAGCCCAAGAAGTTCGACGCCCGTCAGTGGGTCCAGGTCGCCACGGACGCTGGGGCCAGGTACATGATCTTCCTGGTCAAGCACCACGACGGGTTCTGCCTCTATGACACGAAGCTGACGGACTACAAGAGCACCAGCCGCGAGGCCGCCTGGCGGCGGGACGTGATGGCTGACGTTTCGGCCGCTTGCCGCGAGGCAGGCCTGAAGCTGTTCGTGTACTACTCCCAACCCGACTGGCACCACCCCGACTACCGTACCGACACCCACGCTCGCTACATCCGGTACCTGCATGGCCAGATCCGCGAGCTGCTCACCAACTACGGGCGGATCGACGGCCTCTGGTTCGACGGCCTGGGCGGCAAGGCGGCGGATTGGGACGCCGAGGCCCTCTTTCGAATGGCACGTCAGATCCAGCCGCATCTGATCATCAACAACCGCTGCGGCCTGCGGGGCGACTTCGACACGCCCGAGCAACGAATCGGTCACTTTCAGGCTGACCGACCGTGGGAATCCTGCATCACGCTCGGCACGCAGTGGTCGTGGAAGCCGAACGACCGGATCAAGTCGCTCAAAGAATGCGTCCACATTCTCGTCAGATGCACGGGCGGGGACGGCAACCTTGCCCTCAACACCAACCCCATGCCAGACGGCCGGATCGAGCCGCGCCAGGCAGACCGTTTCAGGCAGATCGGTGGGTGGCTGAAGCGGTTCGGCGACAGCGTCTACGGAACGCGCGGCGGGCCGTTCAGGCCTGGATCTTGGGGCGCATCGACGTACAAGGGCAAGACCCTCTACCTTCACGTGCTGAATTGGGGCGGGCGGGCCCTGGTGCTGCCCCCTATCCCAAAGAAGGTCGTCGCCAGCGGTCTTCTGACCGGCGGGAACGCCTGCGTCAAACAGAACCAGGAGGGCGTCACGATCACGGTGGCGCCGGAACACCGCCATCCCATCGACACCATCGTCAGACTCGAGCTGGACAGCCCGGCGAGCGGGATTCCGCCGTGTTCGCTGCCCTCCGGGTCGGTGGTGGCGGGCAAGAAGATCACGGCCTCCAGTGTGTGGCCCAGCCCGGGCTATGAGCCGACCCGAGCGATCGATGACGATCCTGGCACGCGCTGGGGAGCCGGCGCGAACACCCGAAGCGGCTGGTTGGAGGTGGACCTCGGCAAGCCGACCGCGATCAACCGGGTCGAGATCCTGGAGGCGTACCATCGAACTCGGCGATTCGAGCTGCAGGTCAAGGACGGCAGCGAATGGCGAACCTGCCTTCGGGGAACGAAGATCGGCGAGCGCTACTCAAAGCAGTTCAGTCGGGTGACCGCACGGCACGTCCGACTGAACATCCTGGAGGCAACCGATGTCCCGACCATCTGGGAGTTCCAGCTGTTCCCGCCGGGGAGGCAATAGCACGAGACCGCCCCAACCCTCGGATCCTCGACGCCTTCACATCGCCCCGGTGCGCATCTCGTCTTCCGTTGCACAGGCGCTCTTGCTGGGCGCACAACAGAAGGACACCCGAGCCGCATTCGGCCCCCAAGACGACGGCGTGACTTGCTGGACGCACCCATCGCGCCGGGGGCCTGCCCAAGCCGATTGGCGCCAACGGGGTCGATCTGTATACTCATCTGAAGGTGTCTGTGGGCGGCCGAAAGGATCGCTAGGGGTGAGTAAGTCCGTGGAGTGCGCTTGTAGCATCCATTTGCCCGCTCGAGTTCAGGTGGGAACCTAACAGGAAGGGGCAGAGCCATGAAGGTGCGGACGGGTCTGGTGGTGGCTGTGTGTGCGGTGTTCCTGGTCGGGTCGCAGGCGTCCGGTCAGACGTGGGTCTTGATGTACTACATGTGCAACGGGGAGGGGCAATACAGCGACCTCGAACGGGCTTGCGAAGTCAAGTTCACGGCGGTCGCCGAGTCGGCCGGCAACACGAACTTCGTCGCCTATCTGCTGTGGGACCACGTCGACGGGGAAGACCGCATCTTCAAGATGAAGAACGAGACCGATTGGATCAACGGCTATACGCACAACGTGGACTACTGGACGCCGGCCGACCTGGGACTGGCCGACCCGGAACTGGCCACGGGCGATCCCAACACGTTGAACGCGTTCGTCGATTTCGTGGTAGCCCGGGAGCCCAACGACTGCCACTACCTGCTGGTCGTCTTCAACCACGGCGGCGGGATACACCCAACGAAGGACATGGAGGACTACGGGCTCACGGGGATCGGGTTTGACGCCGACCCGAACGGCTATCTCTCCGTCAAGGGGCTCGGGCAGTCGTGTGCGCACTTGGCTTCGCAGATCGGACGGAAGTTCGAGGTCCTCAACCTGGACGCGTGCCTCATGCAGATGATCGAGATCAGTCACGAAGTCCGAAACTCCTGCGAGTACGTGGTGGCCTGCGAGAACGAGGGGTGGTGGGTAACGCCTAGCTGGGAGGGCGGCTACCTCGATCAGATCACCGGCGATCCCGACGAGCCGAACGCGCTGTCCATGGCGATCGCGGTCGCCGGCGCCTACGCGGACGAAATGGATGACCCGCTCGGAATCGACCCCAATATTCTCGACCCCAACATTTTCGACCCCAACATCTTCAACTATAAGGGCTACACGATCTCGGTGGTCGACCAGGCGCAGACCGAAGCCGTCTCCAACGCCGTGGATGCCTTGGCGGTTACCCTTGTCAACAACGTTCACCTGCACACGGTTCGCAACGGCATCGAGGCGGCCCGCAGCGAGACACAGAAGATGGCCTACTTTGACAGCTTCTACACGGCGACCCAATCCAACGTCTTCTTGGATCTCAAGGACCTGTGCGAAGAAATCAACAACCACGTCACGAGCATGCCAGAGATCAACGACGCCGCCACCGCCGTGATCGACGCGATTGGGGACGTTGGCGCCGGGTTGGTGAGTTGGGAGCTGCACCAGACGGGGCTCGGCCCGTTCTATATCTCGTTCACGGAATTGAAGATTGGGATCTACAACTTCGAGTTGGGCACGCATGGCGTCTCGATCTTCTTTCCGGAATCGACGCTGGAGCCGGACCGGATGACCTACCGGAACTACCTGAACGAGAGCGGCACCCCGTCGGACCTGGCCTTCTGCGCAGACACTCACTGGGACGAATTCCTTCGCAAGTACATCGAATCCCGCTCGCTTGCGCTGTTGCTGGCAGGAGACGCCTTGGGAACTGTCACGGTCGAGACGGAATCGGGGAGTTTCGTGGTCGATACGAGTGACCCGAACCACCCCTACTACATGTTCCCGATCGATACCGCGGTCACGCTGACGGCCGAGGAGTATCCCAATCACCCGGGCTCGTTTAGATACTGGCTGATCTATAACCTGCAAGATGCCAACGACGGTAACTACCCCATCGAGGACGGCAACCTGGTGATCTCACTGCTCATGGACAGGGATCAGATGGTCGTACCCGTATTCGAGTGCGGCGACAACTGCGGCAGCGGCGTCGCCCCGCTGATGCCGATGATGCTCGGCATGCTCGGGTTGGCCGCGCTGGCGCGGGCCAAGTACAGAGGATAGGGGCAGGGCAGGACGACTCGCGCCACGTGAGAAGGACGCTTCACGGGTCGGTCGGCGAGGCGCCGGTCGAGCCGCTTGGGGCGTCGGCGATCTCGGTACGCCACGGCCTCAGGCGAGGTACCCATCTCGGGACGTTCTGCCGGTAGGCGAGGTAGTCCTCGCCGAATCGCCGTTCCAGGCCGGTCTCCTCGACCAGCGGGATGTAGATCACGTTGGCGACGGAGAACGACAGAAACCACCCCAGCAAGATGACAGACCCCAGCGCCACAGCTTCGCCCAGCAGAATGCAACTCACGCCGGTGATCATCGGGTTGCGAACGTGCCGGTAGATGCCGCGCACCACGAGTCTCTGCGTCGGCTCCCAGGGGGCGAGCGTGCCTTCGCCGACGGTCGCGAACAGCCTGACGGTCTTGACCATGAGAACAAGACCGATCAGGACGAAGCCGCCGCCAAGAGCAAGCGGGATCCAGCGCAACAGCCATCCCACCGACCACCCGGGGCCTGCGAAGCCTGTCAAGATCACAGCACAAGGTATCACGACCGTCGAAACGAAGGGAAGGAGCAGGATCGCACGGAGATGACTCAGGATTCCCATGGGTCCAGGCCCCCCCTCTCGACTACTTCGCATTGTTCCGCCCACTGGGCAGGGGGCATACCCCATTCCAGCATTCCAGGGCCTGGCATCCGGCCGCACTGCCTGAGTAGAGCGATGCCCACGCCTCACAATACGCATCTGTCAACACCATCCTCGGATCTCTTCGATCCACGCACAGTCGTGTGTTCTCGACCCATGGTCTCGCGTCTCACGACGGGGGAGAACGCGGTGCGAACCAGCGCTCCATACGCCTCAGGCTTCACTCGAAGAGCTTACGGTACAGGGCGAAGACTGTGCCCAGGGCCAGCGTGAGACAGCACAGTCCCGGGATCCAATACCCAACGAGCGCGCGCCTACTCCCACCCCCGAGGGGCGGGATCAGGTACCAAACCCACTGCGAGTGATACTTCTCCTCGCACAATCTTGTCAGCTCCTTCGTGGGATGCTCGGGGTCTCTCTCCTGCAGAAGGCCCATACTCAGATCGAGCTTCTGCTGCGCGCGAGCTATGGGATGCCACAAGAGCATCGCTAGGACAGCCCCGAAGGAGAGGATCGCGAGGGGGTCTCTCGCCTGGGTGGACCCGGCAACGACGATCCCAAAGACCACCAGGAAGAAGTTGAACCTCTGGCAGAGAAGCCCTTCCATGTGCGTTCGTTCCCTGTCCATGTCCCAGGTAGGCGTTTCGCGCCTGGTATGCCCCGCGTCTTCTGTCATCATCCTGAAGTTCTCCTATGCTGAGAGCGAAAGACAACGATCGGGCAAGGCGGGCCCTGCGGATCACGGTCTCTCGCTGCCCCGGGGAAGGAAGGTACATTCAGACGACTAAGCCCGGCGCCCATTCCTCAGCCATCTTCCACGCCAAACCGCTCGGGCAACAAGCGATGATGTCGGTGTTTGGTGCCCTCTGTCAGGGCCACAAGAACGTCCCACATCCGGAGTTCGCCAAAGCACCACACGAGCAACCCCAGGCGTTCGTCCTCCCGGTACTGCTCGTGAAGGCGGAACGCCAGGTGGTCGGGAATCGGCGTCGACGTCTTCACGCATGCGTACGCAAACGCAATCCCATCACGATCTCTCAGCAGATCCAGGAAGGCAGGATCAGCCTCGGCCATTCGACAGTAGAGCCGATCCTGGAGCCACGACCCATCGACCACCGACTCCAACTCGCTGAATCGTGCCTCGATGGCCTCAGTCGAGGCGAACTGAATGACGGCACGCGCCGCCTCTTCGTCTCGGAATGTCTCCCAACCCGCACACACACTATCGCGCAGTCGGGAGTCGGATTCCTGTCGAAGGCGCTTGTGCCCACGCTTCCTCATAGCTCTGTAGCGTGATGTGAAGAACAGGCTGAGGATCTCTCGCTGGAGTTCGCCCGGAAGCCACTCGTAGAGAGCGTCCATAATGCTCGCGCAGCTCTGCTTCTTTCGGTAAGGAAGAACGGCGAACCGTCGGAGAAGGTCTCGCGCCAGTTGCTCATGGCAGGGGAGAAGCAACTCTCGAGCGTCAGCCGCCACCCTTTCCACCAACAGCCGGCGATGCCTGCTGGCTTGCCTCAGTCCGGTGTCGAGTGCCTCACACACCTCCCCGGGCGTGAGGCACTTTATCAGCCCTCGAAGGACAGCTAGGTCCACCTCCTCGCTGTCCTGCATCGCCAACGATCGCACGACAGTCGCTCGATCCTCGGGCACGAGACTCTCCCAGCGCGTTCGCCGTCCTGCTTGATTGACTTCTCTCTGCCGACCGGCTGTCAGCCTGAAGATGATTATGCTTGTGTGGATTCGCTCAGTCAATTCAACCGATTGTCTGATGGTGACTCTCTTGGAACACGCCAATCCGTCTGAAGATGATGGCGAGCGGAGGGACGTCCCGACTGGAGTGCTCCGGATTGAAGTCAAGCGGAGGAATCTGCTACTGTTCTCTGGCGACCGAAGAGCCCGGGGAGGGCAGCGGCGACGCATCGGCGGTCCGATCCGCGGGGGCAACCTTGGGGGGCACGACGTCGCCGGCGGCCTGACGGGCTCCGGCGACCAGACGACCGGGCAGCAGGCCGGCGAGCATGACGATCACGGCGGCCAGGCCGACGCCGAGTTTCAGCAGGCCGCAACGAACGGCACCCACTTCAGCGGTCGGTTCGCGGAGATAGCAGGCGGCGATGATCCGCAGGTAGTAGACCGCCCCGATCGCCGAGGTCAGCACGCCGACAACGGCCAGGAGGATCATCGAGACCTTGTGTGGGCTGGCCGCCTCGAGTGACAGGGCCGATCCGAAGATGTAGACCTTGCCCATGAAACCCGCCGTCGGCGGCATGCCCATCAGGCTAAACGCGCAGATCGCCAGGCACAGCGCGATCCCCGGATACGACCGCGACAGGCCGGCGAGATCGTCGAGCTGATCGCCCTCCATCCCGCCGCGTGCCCGCAGCAGGCCGACGATGGCGAACGCGCCCAGGTTGGTCACGCCGTAGATGGCGATGTAGAACAGCATCGCGCCGACGCCATCGCGGATCGGCGAGTCGGCGGCGACGGTGGGACCGACCAACACAGCCACCAGCATGTAGCCCGAGTGGGCGATGCTGCTGTAGGCCAGGATCCGCTTGACGTTGGTCTGCATCAGCGCCAGGACGTTGCCGATCAGCATCGTGGCCGCGGCGAGGCCCCAGATCAGCCAGAAGATGACCTCGGGCATCTCGCTGCCCACCGTGCCCAGAATCTTGGCCAGCGCCACGAACCCCGCCACCTTGGGCATGAATCCCAGAAGACCCGTGACGGGAGCGGCGGCCCCTTCGTAGACGTCGGCGGCGTAGAAGTGCAGCGGTACGGCCGCCACCTTGAACGCCAGACCGAAGATGCTCAACGCCAAGCCGACCACGACGACGAAATCGCCGCTGTGTCCGATCATCGCCTGGGCGATGCTCGCCTGCTGGCCCGCGTGGGCGGCCGACATCGCCGTCGTCCCCGCCAGGCCGTACAGGAAGCTGAACCCATACGCCGCGAAGGCCGACGCCATCGCCCCCAGGAAGAAGTACTTGACCCCCGCTTCCTGCGCGCGGACGTCGTTGCGGCCCGTCGCGACCAGGACGTACGTGGGCATGCTGACCAACTCGAGGGCGATCAGCAGCACCACCAGGTCGTCGGCCAATCCGGTCAGCATGGCACCCGTCATGCTGAACAGGACCATACCGAAGAACTCGCCGCGGTTGGCGGCCTCGGGCAAATGCCAACAGATCAGCAGCAGCAGGGCGCCGACCGCCAAGGTGATCAAACGGGTGTAGGTGGCCATCGGCCCCAGCTTGATGCCGGTCAGGGCGGTCTCTTCGCAGCACGGGCACCCCCCGCCGGTCGGTGCCAGCGTCGCGTAGGCCGACGCAGCGATCCCGACCGCGGCCAGCAGGAAGACCAGGCCGCTCAACCGCCCGCGACCGAACACGCCGACGAACAGCGCAGCGATCGCCGCGACGGTCAGGATCAGCTCAGGGGTGAGCGCTTCAATGTATCCGTTGGCCAACACGTTCGTCGTCCGTTTCAGTCATCAGGGCGCTGCCCGCCAGCGTCGTCGTCTTCGCACGCCCAACCGGCAACGTCTTTGCGTTCTGATCCGAATCCGCATCCGCCCCACTCCCCGCATCGTGCACGGCCACCCGTGCGTCTACAGGGCTGGTTCGGCATGTATCATGGCCTTCAGCCAGTTGCGGCCCACCCTCGAACACGACGCGGTTCAGGATCTGCCGCTCCAGCGCCGGCTGCATCGACTTGGTCACGGAGGCCGGCCACACGCCGATGACCACGCACGCCACGGCAATCGGCGCCAGCACGCCGATCTCACGACCGGTCAGATCCTGCTTGAGTCCGTGCGACGTATCGGGCGTGTGCGGCGGCTCGACCACCGGGCCGAACAGCACCCGCTGGCACATCCACAACATATAGACCGCCCCGAGCATGATGCCCGTGGCCGCGACGGCCGCGTAGGGAATCCCGAGCGGCCCGTTAGACGTGAACGTCCCCAGCAGGACCAGGAACTCGCCCACGAACCCGTTTAGCCCCGGCAGGCCGATGCTCGACAGCGTGAAGACGATCAGGAAGAACGCCATGATGGGCATCTTGCGTCCCAGCCCGCCCAGGTCGCTGAACTGCCGCGTGTGATACCGCTCGTAGATCATGCCGACCACGAGGAACAAGGCGCCGGTGCTCAGACCGTGGTTGATCATGTAGATCAGCGAGCCCGTCAGCCCGGCCGTCTTGAGGCTGAACATCCCCAGCACGCAGAAGCCCAGGTGGCTGACCGACGAGTAGGCGACCAGCTTCTTGACGTCGTCCTGGACCCAGGCCGCCAGCGCGCCGTAGATGATGCCCGCGATGGCGAGCACACCCATAAACGGCCCGAACGCCACCGCACCCTCGGGCAGCATGGGCAGGGCAAACCGCATGAACCCGTACGTCCCCAACTTCAGCAGGATGCCGGCCAGGATGACCGACCCCGCCGTCGGCGCCTCGGTGTGCGCCAGCGGCAAC
>CAYMLO010000020.1:0-81862 GCA_964390905.1 uncultured Planctomycetales bacterium
TGGCCCGTTCGCTCGGCAAGGGCATCGTCGAGTTCAAGAAGGGCATCGCCGACGTGGAGTCGGAGGTCGATCGGGCCGGCACCGACTACGGCACCGACACGAGCACGGTGGATTCCTCCAGCGAGACCGGCACGGAGGACGACTACGACGCCGAGCATGACTACAGTTCCGAGGGCGAGTACGGCGCGGACAGTCCCGATGAGGGTGGCCAGGACGAGTACGGCTACCCGGACGAGGACCCGGTCGACGAGGCCGACACGTACGAGACCTTCGATGCGCCCGACGAGGCCGCCGAAGACGAGGACGACACCCACAAGGCCTACGACTCGGCCGAGGCGCCCGCCGACACCGAAACCGTCCAGGAAGATCCCCCCAGCGACGACGTCGATCCCAGCCACCGGGACGACGCCCACCACAGCGACTGATCAGCGAAACGTCGGCTCGAGCAGCGGGTCGTCCGGGCCGAGGTCCAGGTCGTCGGCCAGGTCGCAGCACAACCATCGACACAGCGCCTGCCCATCGGGGTGCGTCCACACGCCGCTGCGAAGCATGCCGTTGGCCAGGATCTGACGGGCAACGGGCCCGGGCAGCTCGCTTTGCTTCAGCACGTAGTGCAGCTTGGCCCGAAACTGTCGTCGGAAGGTCTCCGGGCCGAAGGACGATGTCTGTTCATCGCTCAGACTTGCCCGGATCACCTCGCCGCAGACGCCCCCCGAATCAATACATATCCAGAACAAGGCCACCTGCCCGACGTAGCGATACGTGTCGGGTCCCCAGGGCGGTTCTCCCAGCTCGTCGTACGCGTCAATCACCCGCCCGACCAGATCGGCCGAGTAGAGCTTGTAGCCCGATTGCGTGTCCGGCCAGGCGCCGTCCGGGTGCATGAATCGCTGGTCGATCACCTGCCCGCGCCGGGCCAGCCGGTACGTCAGGGCAGTCATGAGCGTGCGGTTGACCAACTCCTCGAGTTCGCCGCGGAACCACGTCATCGGCCGTCGCACATTGACGCGCCGCCCGATGACCATGGTGCACGGGGTATCGACCGCCGAAGCGATCTGGTCGGCCATGCGGGTCAGGTGCGGCAGGTCGTTGATGAAATGGTCCCCGTCCGCGTCGCGCGTCACGTACCAGTCGGCCGTGCACCCGACCTCGATCAACGCCCGGAACCCTCGGACCAGCGAACCGCCCTGTCCAAGGTTCACCTCGTTGCTCACGACGACGTACGGTTCCAGCCCATCCGCTGCCCGCTGTTTCTCGAGCTGGGCCACGGCCTCCGCCGCCGCGGGACAGGCATCGACGACCAGGCAAACGCGCGCGGGCTGCACCAAAGCGTCCACGCCGTCCAGGTTGGCCCGAAGGACGCGCTCAGCGTGGGCCGCATCGAACTCGGCCGGGAACCATTGTGGCATCACCAGGGCCGTTCGTCGGCGGATGGCGTCGGCGTCCAGGTCGTGTGCGTCCGGCATGCGAGGGGTCTCCCGTAGATCTGGCGGATTCGGGACGGTCCGGGCACGTGCTTGGCGTGCTTCGTTTAGCCCCGCCGCGTGCGGCGGGGGACCGATACGTGTTCTCGGCGGACGGGTCCGCCAAGTCAAGTGACATCTCTCCACCCAGACGTTACGCTGAGGATTGGGCCGTCGGTCCGCCGCCTCCGGCCGCGACGTGCAGGTCAGCCTGGTCTCGAAGGATCCCGCCCTGTGTCGAAGCCAGACACCGACATCCCGAGCCAGGGGGGGGCCGCCATCAACGGTTCCGTGCCCGGCGGGTTCTGGGCTCGTCCCGTCCCGTGCCTATTCGTGGGCAGCGGGGTCATCGCCGTCATCCTCGCGGCGACCGAGACCGCCTGGTTCACGGGGACCGTGGGGCTCGGACGGATCCGTGAGCTGTTCCTATTCTGGTACCCGTCCGCCCTTCTCGAGAGGCAGGGCATCGACATCGTGGGCGGCCTGCCCGCCCATTTGAATTGGCCCTTCGACCTGACCGGCGTCGCCGGCCTGCTGCAGTTCCTGGCTGTTGCCGTCCTCGCGGATCTGTTCCTGCTCTGGGGACCCGCGGCGTTGGTGTGTCCGGTTGTCCTGGCAGCCGCCAAAATCAGCCCGCCGGCACCGCGGCACGGCCCGACAGGGTGGTTCTGGTCGAGGGCGTACCCCCTCGCGGTCCCCGTTGCGTTCGCCTTGTTGCCGATCTTCGGCGCGATCCGGCACGTCTTGGGCGAAGGGCAGGTGCCAATCAAGATAGGCCTGACGCTGGCAACCACCGTGATTCTGTGGGCCGTCCTCATGCGGATCCTCCGACGCCCGGCAGCCTTGCGAGGACTCGTCAGGGCCTGTGCGGTCTCCGGGACGACCGTGATCCTCCTGTTTCTCGTGGGCGGCGCGGTCGGCCTGCTGATCCGTCCCGCACCCCCCGACACCGGCCAGCCTGCACCGGCGGACGGGCTGCCGAACGTCCTGCTCATCTCGATCGACTCGCTCCGCGCCGATCACGTGCACTGCTACAACTACGCCCGGCAAACGAGCCCCACCCTCGACGCCGTGGCCAAGGAGGGCGTTCGGTTCGAAACGGTCGTCTCGTCCACCTCCTGGACCCTGCCGGCGCACCTGACGCTGCTCACGTCCCTGCCCCCAGAGCGGCACGGCGTGGTCGGCGACCGGATGCGGCTCGGCGAGGGCGTCGTCTCCCTCGCCCAGGTGCTCTGGCAGGCGGGGTATTCAACGGCGGGGTTCGTCTCCGGGCCCTATATGCAAGCAGAGTACGGTTTCGCCAGGGGCTTCGACCACTACGACGATCACAGCGTGGCCCGTGCGTCTCACCTGGCCTCGCACGAGGGGATCACCTCGCCCAAGCTCGTGCGGCTCGTCCGGGAGTGGCTGGGGATCTGGGACCTGAAGGGACGGGCCCGGCCCTTCTTCGTCTTTCTGCACATGTGGGACGTCCACTACGACTACACCCCGCCCCCGCCCTATGACACGATGTTCGACCCGGACTACCGCGGCACGGTCACGGCGGAGCGCTACGAGAGCCCTCGACAGGTCCACAAAGACATGGACCCGCGCGACCTCGAGCACATCGTCGCCCTCTACGATGGCGAGATCCGATTCACCGACCTCCACGTCGGACGGCTGCTGGACTATCTAAGGGACCTGGGCCTGCTCGATGACACCGTCCTCGTCATCACGGCCGATCATGGCGACGAGTTCTTCGAGCATGGAAACAAGGGCCACAAGAAGGCCCTCTACGACGAGACCATCGTCGTCCCCCTCATCTTGCGATACCCCAAGAAGGTCCCGACGGGCAAGTCGGTCCCGCAGCAGGTTCGGCTGATGGACGTCGCCCCCACGATCCTGTCGCTCTGCGGCCTCCAGCGGCCTGCGGTATTCGGCGCGCCCGAGCCCAGGACCCGCCACGCCGAGCGGGATCTTCTCCCCCTGATCACCGGTCAACCGGACGAAACGTTCCGCCCCATCGTGGCGTTCGGCGACCTGTTCGGGAAGCTCGCCTCGCTCCGGACCGGGTCGCTCAAGCTGATCGCCCACCTCGAAGGGCCGGTGACCTACGAGCTGTACGACCTGGCGGCCGACCCCGGAGAGAAGAGCAACATCATCGGCCGAGACCCGTCCGTCGACGCGGTGCTCGCGCAGCGGCTGACCGAGTGGCGACGGGCCGCTGCCAAAGGCGTCAAGGTCCCGCCCCAGCGATTCGAGTTGAGCGACGACCTCGAAAAGCGGCTTCGGTCTCTTGGCTACATTGATTAACGGAGCGTCGGTGAGGAAGGCGGACGCCCAACGGCGGACGCACGGTCAATCGTCTTGGTGCTCTCGGGCAACGCCATCGCACGCCTCGAGCAGCGCGTCGAGCATGTCGGACTCCGGGACGGTCCGGCGTTTCTGGCCGTGGACGTAGATGTCGGCCCGGCCCTTGCCGGCGCACAGCGCGACGTCGGCCTCGTCGGCCTCGCCCGGGCCGTTGACGATGCAACCCATGACGGCCACCTTGATCGGCGCGCGGATCGAGCCCAGCCTCTGACGGACCTGCTCGACCAGCGGCAGCAAGTCCACCTCTACCCGCGAGCACGTCGGACACGCGATCAGCTCCGGCTCGCTTCGCGGGCGGACCTGAAGCGACCACAGCAGCTCCTTGGCGTCGATCACCTCGGCAACGGGGTCAGCGGCATAGCTGATGCGCAGCGTGTCGCCGATGCCCCGGGTCAGGAGAGTCGACAGCGCCGCCACCGACCGGATGCAGCCCGTCTCGCGCGGACCGGCGTGCGTCACGCCCAGGTGCAGCGGGTAATCGAACTGTTGGCTGACCGCCTCGTAGGCATCGATGGTCAGCCGGGCGTCGTTGCTCTTGGCCGCCAGGACGATGTCGTGGAAGCTGCGGTCCTCGAAGATACGAACGTGCGACGCGAGCCGCGCCAGCATCAGCTCGACCAGGTGCCTGCGGTAGTCGGACTGCAGCGCGGTCCGTTCGGCCGATCGGCGCCTCTTGTCACGCCGCTCGACGACGCTGCCCTCGTTGACGCCGATGCGGATCGGAACGCTCCGTTCGCGGCAGGCGTCGATCACGCGGGCGATCTGCCGGGGATCGCTAATGTTGCCCGGATTGAGCCGGATCTTGGCCGCGCCCGCCTCGACGGACTCGATGGCCCGCTGGTGCTGGAAATGCACGTCGGCGATGATGGGCACCGGCGAGCCGGCAACGATGTCGGCCAACGCCTCGGTGTCCTGCCGCCGCGGCACGGACACGCGGACCAGCTCGCACCCCGCCTCGGCCAGCCGATTCACCTGTGCCAACGTCGCGTCCACGTCGTGCGTCGGCGTATTCGTCATCGATTGGATCGACACGGACGCGCCGCCGCCGATGGCCACCGATCCGACCTGGACCAACCGCGTCGGGCGTCTTGTCGCTTGGTCTGACACGAGGACCTCGTTGTGCCCTATGAACTGCCGCAGACGCGCCCTACGACAGCGGCGCGGAACGCTACTCGCCCTTCTTGTCGGTCTCGAGGATCTCGATGCGCGTCTTGCCGATGAAGGGCAGAAGCCCGACCGCGATGTCGGTCATCCCCTCCTCGTTTAGGGGCATGAGGGTCATGGCGATGTGCGACGGGTCGCAGTCCGTCTGGTGCAGGGCCGCGTCGACGTCGACCCACTGACCCGCGATCCACACCTGCGTCCACATGTGAAACCCGAACACATTGTCCCTGCCCGCCATGTGCGACACGAACACCATCCCGCCCACGCACCGCGCCGGAATGCCCACCGCCCGCGACATCGCCGCCAGCAGCACGGCATGCTCCGTGCAGTCGCCCTGCCGGCTCCGGGCCACCTCGCCCGCCGTGGCCAGCCCGACCGACAGGTCCTTCGTGCGGACGAATTCCGTCGCGTACTGGCGCAGCAGCCCCGCCATCTTGACCGGGTTCGTCTCCTTGCCCACCGCCTTGCGGGCCAGCTTGATGATGACCGGATCCTTGGCATTGAGGAACGTGCTGGCCTTCAGGCACGCCCGGACGTCGTCGGGAACGGGCACCGTCTTGGCCTCGCCCAGTTTGGGCCAGTCGATGCGCGTCACCTCGAGGATGACCTCCTGGTCGGTCCGGCGGATCACCTTCTGCATGCCCGTCGCCGGAAACATGTCGTCGTTGATCTTGTCGCTGACGCGAAGGCGGTACCGGATCCGCCGCAGATCCTCGGCGCCCAACGCCCGGCCCAACTCGACGAACGTCTGGACGAACAGTTCGGGCGGCGTGCCGCGTCGGCGGGCGGCCTCTTCGCTGCACGCGATCAGTTCCGCCTCGATGATCCCCAGGTCCATCGTCATCTTCAGCGCCGCACCGGTCTCGTCGACATAGGAGACCGACGTAACAGGAACCACCAGCTGCGTGGTCGTCTTTGTTTCAAACGCCTCCACCTGCCGGCCAAAAAGGTCGATCGTCTTCTTGCCCAGCACGCGGGTCTTCGTCCGGATCGGTTTGGCCGGCTGCGCCAGGGCGTCGTAGACCCACAGGTCGAACGTCTTGCCGATCTTCAGCGGCTCGTCGCGCATGGCCAGGGCCGTCGCCCAGGCCATCTTGCCCCTCGGGTCCCAGGCGTAGTCCGACTTGGTGGTCTGGCCCTGCTGGGTGGTCGTGATGTAGACGCGGCCGTCGCGAACCACGCCCTTCATCTTGAGGCTCACCAACGACATCTTCTGTTCGGCCTCGAAGCCCAGCGGCTTGCCGGTCAACGTCTCTTGATGCTTGCTCTTCATCGTCATCTTGATCCGGACCGCCCCGCGTTGGATCGATAGTTCGATGAAGTTCAGCGACTCGATCGTCTGACCGACCCGTTTGGTCGCGATCCTGCTGTACCCGCAGTGCTTGCCGTTGATCATCACCGCGTACCAATAGTCCTCGAAGATCCCCTGCGGCGGGTCGTGCCAGTTGATGGTCGGAGCGCTGGCGGCCACCGCGGTGCGCGGTGCTGGCGCGGCTGCCTTCGCGGGCGCCGCTGACGCCGCAAGCGTCGACGCGCCGAGCACTGCGAGCGCCCCGCGCAGCCGAATCTTCCCAACACGCAATCTACAGTCCATGGTGATGTACCTAATCGGAGGACGCGGCAGCCTGTCCCGGCCCTCGGCTGCCCGGGTCGAAGTAGTCGATCTTGTCCACGGGCATCACCACGCTGCTCACGATGTTGCCCAGGTGGGCCAGGATCCGCTTGTAGAAACGGAACAACAGCACGTACGCCACCGCCCCCTCGCACGCCGCGCCCCCTAGCAGCTCGTGGACGGCGGCATCGCACTGCTTCGCCGATCGATAGCTGGCCTCCTGCAGCTCGCGGGCCGCCTGAACGTCCGAGTTCCGAAAGACGTCCCCGACGTTCGTGAACGTGGCCGAGATCTCCGCCGACAGCTTCACGAGCAGGTCATAGTAGAGCCCCGTCCCCAGACGCGGCGAGTGCTCGAGGACGTCGAAGATGTTCTTGGCGTAGTCCCCCAGGCGCTCGGCATCCTTGGCGACGCTGATCAGAACCAGGCAGGCCGGCACGTCCGTGCTCTGTTGAACGCTCAGGTGCACGACGATCTTGCGGCGGATCGACTGCTCCAGCCGGTTGATGGCCACGTCCTTGGCGAAGAAATCCTCGCGGATGGCCTCCAGGTCGCCCCCATTCAGCCCGGCGCTCGTGACGACATCGAACATGGACTTGCTCAGACTGAGCATCTCCACGAACTCGTCGAGCATCTGGCCGATGAGGCTCTTGCCTCGCCACAGCTCCAAGATGCGGCTCAGCATCCAAACGCCTCCCCCGCCGACCCGACAAACGCGCAAGCACGCGCGACGCGGGGCCAACGGCTTCGCAGCTCTCCTCGCACTATCATACCCTCAGATCAGCCCGCATGCGCCTCCTACAGCATCGCCAGCAGCAGCGGCAAGACGTACAACGTGAAATAGCACATCAGACAAACGGCCATGTGTTTCTTCGACCGAACCGCCAGCCTGGCGAAACTCTCGGCCAGGCGGATGGGGATGAACTTCACCCACCACAGAATGCCAATGGCGAAAACGTTGAACATCAGGTGCGCAAACGCCGCCGTCACGGCGATCTCGGCCGATTCCTGTTCGACCGCCAGCGCCGCCAGGATCGCCGTGATCGTCGTCCCCACGTTCGCGCCCAGCACGTACGGAAAAATCTGCCTGACCGTCAGCAGCCCCGCGCCGACCAGCGGCACGACCAGCGACGTCGTGATCGAGCTGCTCTGCACCGACGCCGTCAGCACCATCCCCAGCAACAGACTGCCCAAATCGTTCCGGAACAGGACCCCCCCCAGAAGCACCTGCATCTTCTCGACCATCATGGATCGCAGCGTCTTGACCATTCCGCCCAGCGCGACGAACAGCAACACCAGCGCAAGGGCCAGCAGCCAGACGTGGGCATAGGGCAGTCCCGCAAACGCGTGGTCGGCCGCCTTGATGGCGGGCTTGATCACCACGCTGAGCGGATTGAACAGCTTGGTTCCGCCCACCCCCGCGAACTCGTGCGCCAGCCACCGCGCCGCCTTCTCAATCAGGTGGAAGTGGGTCTCCAGCGGGAACAGGACCACCACGGCCAGAATGTTGAAGAAGTCGTGAATGATGGCCCCGGCGAAGGCCCGCGGGAACTCGTTCCGACGCGTCAGGTGCGCCAACGACACGATGGCGTTCGTGACCGTCGTGCCGATATTCGCCCCCATGATAATGGGGATGGCGTTCTGCAGCGTCAGCCCCCCGGCCGCCGCGAACGCCACCACCACGGACGTCGTCGTCGACGAACTCTGGATCAGGCTCGTCACGAAGATGCCGATAGCCAACCCCATGAAGGGGTTCTGCGTCGTGGCGATCAGCCGCTCGGCCGTGTCCTCGCCGAACATCTTGAACGAATGGCCCATCAGCTTGATGCTGAACAGGAAGGCATACAGCGTCATCAGCAGCAGCAGAACACGACCGATCCTAGGCAGAAGCGCATTCTCTGACGAGGGGACCGTTGTCATCGGAACGTCAGTTCCATTCCCGTTGCCGTCGACGCCGGGCCGGCGCGGGTCCCCGCCTCGATCCCGTCGCCCGACCGCACATGGCTACTTGCCCAGCGGTTTGAGCCTAATGTTCCGCCATTCGATCCACTTGCCCGGACCGGCGTGGGCATCTTGCAGGCCGATGCAGCCGCGAAGCGGCCGGCTTCTCAGGGCCTCATGCTTGGCGTACGTCGCGTCGATGATCGTCACGCCGTCGCTGAGCACGACGATGTGCTCGCCCTCACACCGGATCTCGAACGCGTGCCACCGCCCCGGCGACTCGTCCGGCCTGGGATTCACCGCCACGCTCCCGTACAAGCTGCCCGTGCAGTGCGCGTCGTCGCGCGGGGCGTTGCTGATCTGGATCTCGTGGCCGGTCACCCAGGGCTGGCCTTCGCACTTCGCGCGGACAAACACCCCGCTGTTGCCGTCCCGGCTCACCCGCCATTCCATCCGCAAGATGAAATCACCGAACTCCTGCTTGGCGTATCGCAGCCAGTTGCCGCCCTTTGCCCCGTCGCTTCGGATAACGCCGCCGCCCAGGATCTCCCACCCGGCCCGGTCGCCCATGACCTCCCAGCCGTCCAGGTCCTTGCCGTTGAACAACTGGACCCAGCCCTTCGCCTCGTCAGGAGCGAGGGCCTGCGGGGCCGGCTTGCCCGCTTCCGGCTTGAAGCCCGACGTCGCCACGCGATCATCGGGCGATTGGGCCGCCCATCGAATCGATCTGGCCAGCAGCTCGCGGTAATTCGAATCGTTGTAGGCTCCCCATCCATGGCCCAACTGAAGGTAGACCACGCGACTCCGGCCGTACGTGTTCGTCCACCCCAGCGTCGGCGCGTTCTCCGGATGGTCGGTCGTCAGCAGCACGTGCACGCCTTCGTACACGTCGTACAGCTTGTAGACCTCGTCGAAGATCTCATAGTCGGGCATACCCGCGGTGATCGGGTGGGCCTTGTCAGCCACCTTGACGTTCATGTGCACGTCGTGGCGGTAGGTCGAGACCTTCGTCACCTTCCTGTCGGCGGCACGCGCCCCCGCCTTCGTGTGGTACCTTCCCCCCACGATCTTGGCGTATTCGTCCCATCCCTGCCGGGCGGCCAGGGCATGATGCAGGACCACCAGCCCCTTGCCCCGCCGCAGCATGTCGACGAAGTCCTTCTTGTGCTTGTCGCTGACGTACTGGACCATGTCGTAGAGCACCACGACGTCGAAGCCGTCGCGACGGTCCGACGCGAACTCGTCGCCGGCCTTCGGATGGGCGACCGTTCGGCAACGGATGCCTTCCAGACTGCGGCACATCGCGTTGAACGTCGGTTTGTGATATCCATGCCCGCCCGTCACGACCAGGATGCGAAGTCGCGCCTGCCCGGCCGCGCCTCCAACAGCCGGTTGCTTGGCGGGTGCCTTCTTCGCAGGGGCGGCGGCGGCGGCCCCCGTCATCAACACCACGCCCAACGCCGCCCGGTGTGCCTGAGCCCACATACCTGTCATCTCGTCGTCCTCCACCCCCCCGGCAGACCCCGCAGTCTCGAATCGTGTCAGGCGTCGCCGTGACGACACGTGATCGGCCAGCGATCCACCACCTCGCCGTGCTCAATCACGTGGAAATGACTGTACAGGTAGACCGTCGTGCAGATGTGCCTCGGCGCGAACAGGATGACCTCACCGATCGACGGAAGCGGCCCGTCGCCCTGCCATTCGCACGGTTGGTGCTCTTCGTTGGCCCCGCCAGGCACCAGCCCGGGGCGATCGATCACGATGGGCGGGCCGGGGATGTCGCGCCCCAACCCCTTCGACCCGGCGTCCAGCGTCACCCGCTTCTCGCCCGGCCGGCTGATCACCCGCGACGCCACCAGTCCGGCGAACTCGAACCGCGACCCGTCGATCTCCTCGTAGATGCCGTCCCAGAAGACCCACGTGCCCGGCGTCACCTCGTCGATGCCGTCGATATCCTTCGCGACGATGAAGGTCAGCGTGCCCGACGTGCTCAACTGCGGCGGGCCGTCACACAGCCCTTCGGCGGCGAGCCATCGCTTCATCCGCAACGGTCCGGCCATCGCGGCCTCGACCAACGGCCGGCGTGCCGCCACGTCGCTCTCGCGGATGTGCCCGTCGTACGCGTGAAGGCCCCGCAAGCGGAGGTGCGACATTCCCGCGACCGCCCGCGCCAGCGCCTCCGCCCCCGGGCCGGGCGCGATCCCGGTCCGATGCTGCCCGACGTCCAGGTCGATCATCACGCCCACCGGCCGGTCATGCTGCGCGCACGCCTCGTTCAGCGCCTCGGCCGCACCCGCGTCGTCCACCGTCACCTGCACGGCGACGTTGCGATGCCTGGCGAGCAACGCGGCCAGTCGTTTCGCCGATGGCCCGACCAGGGGATAGGCCAGTTGAATGTCGCGAGCCCCGCTCTCGATCAGCAGTTGCACTTCGCTGACCGACGCACACTTGAACTTCTCGACGCCCCGGCCGATCAACAGCTCGATCACCTGTCGGCACTTGTGCGTCTTGATGTGCGGGCGGATCCGCGTCAGACCGCCCAGCAGTTCCGCCATCCGATCGACGTTGCGATGGATGACGGCTGGAAACACCAGCAGGCAGGGCGTGTGGAGGGCCTCGGGGCTGGAGAGCTTGTAGTCGTCTGTGATCATGGGACCCTTCGCCTGAGGACGGCTCTTGCGTGCGATCGTCGAACCGACGCGTCGTCTGGAACGGGCGGGTGGCGAGCCGGGGACCGACGCACTCAGTAGCTCAGACCGACGCGGTCGCAAATCCCCTTCAGCGCGGTGACTGCCCTTTCGAAAAGCTGCGGGCCGGTGTGGCCCTTGAACTGACCCGCCGCCGCCAGGTGCGGCTCCAGCGTCAGCACGCCGTCGTAGCCCATCGCCTTCGCGCCGGCCAGCACCTTCTCGATGTCCCCGTCGCCCTCGCCGCCCGGCACGCACGGGCCCGTCGAGCCCGCCACCATGTCCTTGATGTGGAAGAACCCGACGTATTGCTTGAGCGGCTCCCAGCACGTCTCGAACACCGGCAGCGCGCCGTCGTTCACGAAGTTCGCGGGATCGAACGCCATCACCAGCTTGTCGCTGCGAAGCGTCTCGAACAGATCCGCCAACTGGGGCGGCAACGAGCCGTACAACCTCGATTCGTTCTCGAGCACGAGCGTGATGTTGCGGTCAACCACGAAGTCGCACATCTGCTGCAATCGCTCAATGACCGTGTCGCGGTGATCGAGGACGCTCCCGCCGGCTTCGGGCGGGTAGTAGCTGAACATCCGGATCCGGCCGGCCTCGAAGAAGTCCGACAGGTCACAGGCGTGCTTGAACTCGTCGAAATGCGCGTCCAGATCGCTGTCCACCGGCACCTTGCCAATCGGCGAGCCAATGCAGGGAATCCCGAACCCCCGATCGTCCAGCATGCTTTTCAGCTCTTTGCACTGCGCATCGGACAGCTTCATCACGTTCATGTCCCATGCGCCGCGGAGGTCGATGTGCTTGACACCGTGCGCCTCCAGCGTGTCCATCTGCACCTTCGGATCGGCGTCGATCTCGTCGGCAAACGCGCTAATAATCGCCATGATTGAACCCCTTGGATGCTTGCCCCCAAATGGCCGAGCCCGACCCGACCTTACTACCAGTCACTTCTGCTCCGTGTCCCTGGTCGCCCTCACGGCAGCGGCAGCTTGACCACGCGGCCCTCGGCGGCCGCCAGCTCGGCCGCAAACGTCAACTCATACGTCTTGCTCGCACGCCCGATGCTCACGTGCGACTCGGTGTCGTTGGCCACGCAGTCGACGAAGAAGCTAACCTCCTCCGGGAACGGATGATGGCTGACGTTCCAGTCGTCCGGATACGTCGCCGGAATGCTCATGAACCCGCCCGACTGCGGGAACATCGTCGATGAGTAGATCCCATTGTTGCGGATGCACCCCTTCGACCCGTTCACTTGCAGGTGGAACACGTAAGGCATGTTGCACTCGAGCGACGTGCTCACCCGTCCGATCGCCCCGTTGTCGAACTTGCAGATGAAGGCGATCGTCGGGTCGTATTCGAACTCCGGGCGCCACGTCGCCTTCTGGCTGAACGCGGCCACCTCGACGACCTCGTGGTCCTCCCCCGCCATCCAGCGGATCAGGTCCACCGCGTGGATCCCGCCCATCGTCAGCGCGCTGCCGCCGGTCTTCTTGGCCACCTTCCATGCGCCGTGGATGTCGTGCCAGTAGTCCGCCTCGACGTAGAACACGTCGCCGATCCCGCCCGCGTCAACGAAGTTCTTCAGCCCGACCACGGCCGGATACCACCGACAAACGTGCCCGACCTGCGTCTTGACGCCGCGCTTCTTCTCGGCCGCCACCAGCGCACGGACCTCCTCGAGGCTGAAGCACAGCGGCTTTTCGCACAGCACGTTCTTGCCCGCCTCGATGCACGCCAGCGTCTGCTCGTAGTGCATGCAATTGATCGTGCAAACGCTCGCGATCTGCACGTCGTCGCGGGCCAGGGCGGCGTCCAGGTCTTCGTAGTAGTCCGCCTTGAATCCGTGCATCTCCATGTATGCGTCGGCCCGGGCCTTGTCCTCCGGCACCATCCCGACGATGGCGCGGATCTCGGTCCGCGGATCCTGGCAGTATCCCTTGATGTGCTCACCGGCCACCCACCCGGGCCCGATGACCATCGCACCGTAATCGGCCATTCCTGGAGTCTCCCTTGGATTCTCGCTTCCCGCGCCTCTCGGTTAAGGGTTCAAAGTGTACACACCCAACCCGGACAATACCAGAGGGCGCGGCACGACGCGGGCGTGGGGGATCGGGGCGATGCGCTGTGGGGAATGGGCGAAAAGGCCCTGCGAAAGGTGTAGGTTTCCGTCTACTGGGGGCTGGGACAGGCCAGGATGTAATCCTTGATAGGTGACTTCTTTCCGGCGTCCATCCGGTGCTCGACCGCCTCAGCCAGCGCGCGTTCGGGCGACCAGCCCTGAACGGTCTTCCTGAACGCCGCCACCAGCAGGCCCGTCCGATCCACCCCCTGCTTGCAGTGGACCAGGACAGGTGCGTTGGCCTTGTCCCGGACGATCTCGAGCCATCGCGCCACCGCGTTGGGGTCGACGGGCTTGTCGCCATCCAGGGGCATGTGGACGTAGCGCATCCCAAGCCGGTCGGCCTCGGCGCGCTCCTCGTCGATGGACGGTCCCTCCCGGCCGTCCTGTTCCTTCTCACGTCTCAGGTTGACCACCGTGCGGATGCCATAGGTATCGCGCAGGCGCCGCATGTCGCCCAGGTCAGGCTGGCCGCTGCGATACAGCACGCCTTCCTGAACGACCGAGAAATTCGGGGTGTAGAAGTGGCCGTAGTAAATCCACAGCCCGCCGCACACCAGGGCCCCAATCGCCAGCCCGCCGATCACCGTTCTTCTCAGGTGCTTGTTCATCACCGACCCCTTCCCTAGGTGTGTCACCTTCCTGGCCCGGTGTCGAGCGTCGTCTGACCGACGGACTGCGCGTCTGGCCTGGCCACCGACGAAATCGAAGTCGGCGCAAGGCGGACCCGCCGTCAGCAGGGCCCACATCCATGTTATCGTTTGGATGCCCCGCGCCGCAGACATATTGTACCAGCGGACCCGAATTCATCAACGGCAAGCGTCGCCCGCCGCCAGAACAGGGGTGTCTATCGCGAGGGAATCGCCCGATGCGTCAGCTCAGCTTGCCCGCCGCCCAACCGCGGGCCTCGTCAAGGGCGTCGGTCAGCTTGGTGAGGTCTTTGCCGCTGCCCTGGGCCATCGTGGGTTTCCCCCCGCCCCCGCCCCCCATGACGCCGGCGACGGCCTTGATCCAGTCGCCCGCCTTGAGTCCCCGCTTGACCAGGTCCTCGGTCAGCCCGGCGATCAGCAGGGCCTTGTCCTGCCCCACCGAGGCCAGTAACACGGCGGCGCTGCCCGCGCGCTCGCGGAGGAAGTCCACCATCTCGCGAAGCTGCTCAACCGGGGCGTCGGGGACGTCGGCGACAATCAGGACGGCCCCGCCGATCTTCTCCGCCCCCTCCAGCAGACCCTGACGCACGGATCTCAGGTCGGCGGCCGCTCCTTTGCGGAGCTGGCGCTGCAGATCCTTCACCTGAGCCTGCAGCCCGGCGATCCGTTCGGCGAGCAGCTCCACCGGGGCGCTGACGGCCGCGGCCGCGTCGCGCAAGCTCCGCTCCATCGACTGGATGTGGGCGACGGCGGCCGGTCCGGCCACCGCGTAGATCCGACGGACGCCCTTCTCGGCCGCCTCCTCACCGGTGATCTTGAACGGGCCGATCCGACCCGTCCGGTCCAGGTGCGTCCCGCCGCAGAACTCGTTGCTCAGCGCCCCAGCCAGATCCTCTTCGTCCGGCGGGCCGACACTCACGACGCGAACGGTCTGGCCATACTTCTCCCCAAAGAGCGCCATCGCGCCGAGCGCCTTGCCCTCCTCGAGGGCCATCTGGCGAGCCACCACCTTGTGGTCGGCGTAGATCTGCTCGTTGACGAGCCGCTCAATCTCGGCCAGTTCTTCGAGCGTGACGGCCTGGTTGTGATCGAAGTCGAACCGCAGCCGGTCCGGCGCGACCAGCGACCCGCGCTGGAACACGTGCTCGCCCAGCACCCGACGCAGCGCCCAATGCAGGAGGTGCGTGGCCGTATGGTGTCGGCGGGTGTCCTCGCGCGCGGCGTCCACGGCCAATTCGACCGCATCGCCGACCGCCAGGGTCCCATCGGCCACGTGCCCGATATGGACGATACCGTCGCCCAGCCTCTGGGTGTCGTCGACGTCGAATGTCCCCCGGGGCGACGTGATCGTGCCCGCATCGCCGACCTGCCCACCGGCCTCGGCGTAGAAGCAGGTCGCGTCGAGCACCAGGCCGACCTCGCCGTCGTCAGGGGTCAGTTGCCCGTCGCCGATCAGCGCGTTGTCCCTGACCCATCCCAGGATCTCGCCTGTGGCCGTTTGTCCGGCGTACTTGGGCGCATCGTCGGTGCCGGGTAGCTCCCCGTCGAAGGCCAGCGCAGCGTGGGTCTTGGCCGACGCCCTGGCCCGCGCCCTGGCCTCCGCCTCGAGCTCGGCGAACCGCTTCTCGTCGACGCTCATCCCCCGCTCGGTCGCCATCAACACCGTCAGGTCGTAGGGGAAGCCGAACGTGTCCTTGAGCTTGAAGGCATCCTCCCCGCTGACGATACCCCCCGCGGACCGCGCCCGGTCCGCCGCCTGCTCGAACAACTGGATGCCGCGGTCGAGCGTCCGGCCGAAACTGACCTCCTCGTCCTCGATGATGTCCATCACCCGCTGCGGGTTGGCCTTCAGCTCCGGAAAGGCATGACCCATCGTGTCGACCAGCGTGGGAACAAGCTTGTGGATGAACGGCCGGTCCATGCCGAGCTGCTGCCGACCATACCGCGCCGCCCGTCGCAGCACGCGACGCAGGACGTAGCCGCGTCCCTCGTTGCTGGGCACCACGCCGTCGGCGATGGCGAACGTCAACATCCGAACATGGTCGGCCACCACGCGGAAGCCCACGTCCACCTCGCGGTCGAGCTTGCGGGTGTATCGCTCACCCGTCAGATCGCCGATGTGGTCCATCAGCGGGGCGAAGACGTCGGTGTCGTAGTTGCTGCCCGCGTTCTGCAGCACATTACAGGTCCGCTCGAACCCCAGCCCCGTGTCGACGTGCTTGGCCGGCAGCGGCGTGAGCGTCCCGTCCGGGTGACGATTGAACTGAATAAAGACGTAGTTCCACAACTCGAAGAACCGGCTGCACTTGCCCTTGGCGTCCTCGACGTTCACGCCGCACGGACCGTCATGCGTCTGCGCGCACGTCCCCTCGCCCAGATCGATATGGACCTCGCTGCAGGGCCCGCAGGGTCCGACGTCCCCCGCCTGCCAGAAGTTGTCTTGCTTGCCGAAGGGCAGCACCCGCTCGGGCGGCAGGCCGGTAATCTGCTTCCACAGCTCCGCCGCCTCCGCGTCGGGTTCCAGGCCCAAGGCCTCCTCGCCCCCGAAGTAGGTGCCGTAGAGCTTGTCCGCCGGCAGACCCCAGACCTTGACCAGCAGCTCCCAGCCCCATTCGATGGCCTCGGCCTTGAAGTAGTCGCCGAACGACCAGTTGCCCAGCATCTCGAAGAACGTATGGTGATACGTGTCCCGGCCCACCTCTTCCAGGTCGTTGTGCTTGCCGCTGACGCGAATGCACTTCTGGGAATCGACCGCCCGACGATACGGTCGGCTGCCCGTCCCCAGGAACACGTCCTTGAACTGGTTCATGCCCGCGTTGGTGAACATGAGCGTCGGATCGTCAATCGGCAGGACCGGCGCGGAGGGCACGATGGTGTGGCCTCGCTCCTGGAAGAACTCCAAGTACTGCTGCCGGATTTCGCTGGCGGTCAGCAACGTCTGCACATCCTTCTACGTCAGGCAGCTGGCCATGCGCATCGCGGCATTGTAGCGGAGGGCGGGCCCCATGCAAGCGTTACGCCCCTCTCGCGCAACGATCATCGTGCTGAGCCTGGTGTCTGCCCTATGCGCGGAATCATGATCCCGTCGATGAAGTAGGGGGAGGATCCGAGTGGCACCCGCACGAGGCGCGCCGTGCAATGGGCCGCGCCGCTAGGTGGTCGGCGTTCTCATCCAGCCGGGTCCTGCCCGGGTCGGTCCACGGCGTGTCGCGGGCTCCCGGTGGGCCTGCCGGATGCCTTCTCACCCCGTTTCAGGAAATCGAGCAGACTGCGAAGATCGTTGCCGCAATCCTCGGCGATTTCCCGGCGGGCCCTGCGAACCGCTTGCACGATCGGGCTGTCTGTCTCGTCGCTCATGTTCCGTCTTCCGATCCCACCAACATCTCGGGGGTCAGCATCATGGGCGTGCATAACCCGAGCCGCATGTTGATGGCTTGCACGTGCCGGATCTTGTTCGTGTTGGCGATGTGCCGACAGTTCCATGTCAAAAGATAGTCCACTTCATGCACACATGCGACGGCGAGATGGACTGCATCTCCCATGTCGCCTGCCGGCATGACGAAATGACGTTGGTAGGTCTCGGCCACCCCTTCAACTTCTGCTGTAATTGGGAGCAGCGTCATCTCGTCGAGCAAACCCAAGGCCGCCTGCTGTCCGGGGAACCGCAGACGGGTCAGTTCAGCCACCACGGCCTGACTGTAGTACAGATCGAAGTGCGGCCTCTGGTTCCGCCACCAGTCCACGGTGATGATCCGCTGCGCTTGACTGATCGGGTCATCCCGCTGATCGTCATAGGCGCTGACGACACTCGTTTCCACGTAGACCGAAGGCGTCATGAATGAAGTATATCACACCTGAACATGCCAAGTGAGCTTCGCTGGGCAGAAGCCGGGCGTGGAGCCCGCCCCCCGCAGTCGCCTGGCGATGGCCGATCTGGCCCCGGGAGGCCGCGGCGTAGGATAGGGGCTTCGGATAAAATGTCGACCGGGCCTCGGGTCCGAGTGGTGGGAGACGACCATGAACGTGCGTAGCTTGGCGGCAGTCATATCGATCCTGATGGGGTGCATTCTCATGACGACAGACGTCGTGCAGGCGGATTCGGGACTGATCGGACATTGGCCGTTGGCGGGCGATTGCCGGGATCACTCGCGGAACGGCAACCATGGGCGGAACCACGGGGTTGACCTGACCGCCAAGGGGCCCGACGGCAAGGCGAACGGCGCGGCGAGCTTCGACGGCCGGGACGACTGGGTCGAGGTCCCGTCCAGCCCGTCGCTCGCGCTGGGCGCCAAGGACTTCACGATCGCCGCGTGGGTCCATACCGACAAGGACCTCGACGACGTCCTGGGCGACGTCGTCAGCAAGTACGACCCCGCCAAGCGGCGCGGGGTCAACGTCAACATCAAGATCCACCAGGGCGTCACGTCGACGCAGGCGAACTACCGCAACGTCGAGTTCGGCATCGACAACGCCCGGATCGAGCCGTCGTGGACCGACTGCGGCCGGCCGGGCAACAACATCTTCGTCTGCGCCCTGGCCGTTTACGACGACCACCTCTACGCGGGCACGTTCGAGACGGGCGAGCACGAGACCGGCCACGTCTATCGATACGCCAGCGGCAAGGCGTGGGTCGACTGCGGCAGTCCCGACAAGGCCAACGCGGTCTTCTGCCTCGCCCAGTACAACGGCAAGCTCTACGCGGGCACGGCCAGCTACCGCGCCCGGGGCTCGGCGCTGCCGGACTCGAAGAACACCACGCCCGGCGGCTGCGTCTACCGATACGAGGGCGACAAGACGTGGGTCGCGTGCGGCCGACTCGGCGACGCCAACGAGGTCTACGCCATGGTCGTCTACAAGGGCAGGCTGTACGCGATCCCGATGTACTCGCCCGGCGTGTTCGAGTTCGACGGAAAGTCGACATGGAAGTACATCGGCACGCCCGGGGACAACCGATCGATGGCGTTGGGCGTCTGGAACGGTCACCTCTGGAACACCGGCAACGGCGGGGCGGGCATGTGGTGGTACGAGAGCGGAACGACGTGGCGCGACTGTGGCAAGCAGGCCGCCGAGCATCAGACCTATTCCATCCTCGTCTACGAAGGCAACCTGTACACGGGCACCTGGCCGCACGGCAGCGTCTTTCGCTACGACGGCGGAACGACGTGGACCTGCATCGGCCGTCTCGGCGACGAGCTGGAGGTCATGGCCATGACCGTCTACAACGGCAAGCTCTACGCCGGCACGCTGCCGCTGGGGCAGGTCTATCGCTATGACGGCGGGACGACGTGGACCTGCACCGGCCAACTGGACAAGACGCCCGACGTGAAGTACCGGCGGGCCTGGTCGATGGCCGTCTACCGGGGCAGGCTCTTCTGCGGCACGCTCCCGTCGGGCCACGTCCTGAGCATCGAGGCCGGCAAGTGCGTCACCTACGACCGCGAGCTCGCGCCCGGCTGGCGGCATCTGGCGGCGATCCGGAACGGAAGCCGGCTCGAGCTGTACGTCGACGGCATACCCGTTGCCACGTCCACGACGTTCAAGCCCGCCGACTTCGATCTTGCCAACAACAGGCCCCTCAAGATCGGGTTCGGCGCCCACGACTACTTCAACGGTTGCATCAGCGACGTGCGGATCTACGACCGAGCCCTGTCAGCAGCGCAACTAACAGATCTGTATCGACGCAAATGACACAACCTTGCATCTGCGTGCCAGGCGCAGTATCAGACGAAGTCCCGGTGGACCTGTTCGGCGCCGTTCGCGTTGGGTTCAGCGCTGTTCCAGTTTAGCCCCGTCGCGTGCGGCGGGGATCGGGCCGAGGACGGCCCGGCTCGGCGGAAAGGCGGGGCGACACTGAATGTCGCGCGCCCGACCCGTCGCCTAATCGCCGATCTGGAGGCAGATGCAGATGCTGATGGCCCTGGTGGGCCTGGTATTCGGACTGATCGTCCTGGCTGCGGGCGCCGAGCTGCTCGTCCGCGGGGCGGCGTCCATCGCCGTGCGCGCCGGGCTCCGACCGATCATCATCGGGCTCACCATCGTCGCGCTGGGCACCAGCAGCCCGGAGCTCGTGGTGTCCCTCACCGCGGCCTTCCAGAACAACACCGACGTGTCGATCGGCAACGTCGTCGGGTCCAATCTGTTTAACATGCTGGCCATCCTGGGGTTCGCCGCGATCGTCCGGCCGATGAGCATCCAGTCGCAGACCGTCCGCTACGAGATGCCCATGATGATCGTCGTCTCGGGGGTCCTGTGGCTGATGGCGTTGGACGGACAAATCAGTCGCGCTGACGGCTGCGTCTTGCTCGCGTTGTTCTTGGTGTTTCTGGCCTACTGCTACAAGTTCGCGCGGTTGCCGGAAATGGAGAAGAAACCGGCAGAGCTCCGATCGCGCCTATGGGCGGCGGCGTTCGTGGTTCTCGGCGCAACCGGGCTGGGGCTGGGCGGATACCTGTGCACCACGAATGCCGTCGTGTTGGCCGAGGGCATGGGCGTCAGCAAGCTGGTGATCGGGCTGACCGTGTTGGCCTTCGGCACGAGCCTGCCCGAGCTGGCCGCCTCGGTCATGGCCGCCCTCCGCCGTCAGGCCGACCTGTCGGTCGGCAACGTGGTCGGCTCGAACATCTTCAACATCGGCCTGGTGCTGGGCCTGACCGCGCTGATCGTCCGCGACGGGCTCCCCGTCCCGCCCGACTGCCTTCGGGTCGACATCCCCATCGCGGTGGCCGCCGCCATCGTCGTGCTCCCCCTCATGTGGACCCGCCGAAGCCTGGCCCGCGCCGAGGGCGCCCTCCTACTCGCCGCCATCATCGCCTACACTGTTTTCAGATACCTGCACGACCGGCCCGCCTGACGTCTTCTTCTACGAAGCGACCCCCGCGGCAACAACGGCGTGCGACCGTGTACCCGAGCGCGTCCCCCGCCCAAAGAAGCATCCTGACTGGACCCCCGCGCGTCGCCATAGCCCGCACGGGCGCAAAGATACGGCCCGGCAGGTCGTCCCACCGGGCCATACCAAGCAAGCTTCTCACCCCCGGCTTCTGACCCCGGGCTCCTCGCTCATCCCTTCCCGCGATCACCGCCGACGCCGTAAGAAGGCCAACCCACCCAAACCAAGCAACCCAAGCGTCGCCGGTTCGGGGATGTAGATCGCCCACATTCTGCTGAACACGCTGCTCTGGTGAGTATACGTTGCCCGAAAGTGCGTGCCGTCGTAGCTCTGGTTGTCCGCAAGGACCCAATTAGGATCCGGACCGTTGGGGTCCCAGTAGTATAGCGCGAGCTCGTCAATGTTTAATCCTTCTGCCACGAGTTCCTCGACTCTCAAGGAGTCGTATCGGAAGATCATGTCCACATGGTCGTAGTCCCAATCGCCGATTTCCTCGAAGTCCCACACGCCGACAAGCGTTCCCCAGCTCCCCGGGAGACCAGGGGCGTTCGGGACGTCGATCGCGCACGGGTCCAGCAGCGTACAAGTGAAGCCGATGTCGTTGGGAGTTAGGGCCTCTAGCCCATAGAACTCCGCCCGGAAGCTGTTGACCAGATCGATATCGCCGTCGTCAGCCCGCTCGCCCCAGTTGCACGGCGTCGGGTAGTTCCCATCGTCCGGTATGTCGTTGGGGTCCATGTACACCGGCGGTAGCGTCAGCCTCCCCTGGTTCTCTGCATACCATCCGTTGCCCTGATCCGCCGGGTTGCTCACGAAGTTGCGCACCTCAGCGAAGCCGGACAGATCCAGGTCTCCGCCGTCGGCTATGACCCTCCCGCTGTTATCCAAAAAACCGGGCAGATCGACTTGCTCCGCCCAGCCCCTCACTTCGCCGTTGTTTTCAGTCACGTACATGAAGGCGTCCCCGGGGGCACCGGGCTCCTGCACGATCCTCCCGCCCGATAGCGCAAGCGTCGCCTGCCCACCCCCGATCCCGCCGACATCGAGTCGGCTACCGATCTGCAAGGTTCCCCCGGACAGGCCGTAGGTGCCCCCGGGCGATCCCGCCCAAGGTACGATCTGAAGAGAACAGGTGTTCGTCCCGCCAGATTGCAGGAACTCGCCCCTCCCCTCCCGCCCGACCTCCACGATGTCAGCCGAGAGCTGCCCTCCCTGCAGGTCGTACGTTCCGCTTGCGCCCTCGTAGTCGCCCAGGATCAGCACGTCCCCGATCGACACGTTTCCTCCAGTCTGGACCATGTAGCCCACCCCGCTCGCCCCGACGTAGGCGTTGCGGGACACATCAAGCGAGGCATTCGGGCCGGACACCTCGACGACCCCCACGCAGTTGGGGTTGTAGCCAACGTCCAGCCACTCGCAGACGGCACTGCAATCCCCAGAGACGAACGCATAGGCGGTGTCGAGGCCGGCATCACTCCCGACGTAGGCCATGTCGCCTGAACCCGGCGCGTGGGGAGTCCACCAATTGGGGTCACACCAACCCCGCCACCACCCCGTGAAATGGCACTGGTCGCCCAACGCCAACGTTGGAACGCCGACAGACGCCACCACCGCAACGACCGCTGCGAGACCTGTTACTCTCATGACCCGCCTCCTGTTCTCTCCCCCATTTGGCTATGACACGGCTCCCCGGGCCTCGATGCATTCTTGAATCTCGAAGCTCTCGTGCGTTGCAGGCGCTTGCCCGGTGCCCTCACTCTCTCCGTGATGTGTTCACCGCCCCGGCGTTCGTATCCATGGCGCGCACGCCTAAACTGCCTGCTTCCCGAGCACGTCAGACGTGCGGCCCTCCAAGTCATTTGAGGGAGACCTTAATTGTCGCTGCCTAGAGCCCTGGCATGTAGGGTGGAATGGGTGCTTGCCCGATGGGAAGGCCCCTCTCCTACGCCCAGATCCCTACTCCCTCCATGGCGTCAGCGGCTCGCCATCGGGTCCGTCATGGACCCGCTCTGACGTCCCATAACTTAACGTTGCCACAAGGATAGGCTGGAGTCAAGGGATACTTCAATTTTTTTACACTGGATTGCCCTAGCCATTGCAGTCTCTCCTAAGCTTGGCGGGTGCGCATCCCCGGCATCTGTGCTAGATAACCAAAGGTCTCTCGATATCGCATCCTCTCATCCATAATCGGAGGACATTAAATCGAAAGGCCAACTGCGCCAATGGGATGCAGACAGCAGAGACGACGAAATGCCCAGAGGTGCGACGCTATCGCGGCGGGGGATCGGCCGACACGTCAGCGGGATAGAGGGTCTACCAGATCACTTCGACTTGGGCTTCGGCTTCGGCCGTTTCGAGAGCGGGACGAAGTCGTTCCAATCCCGCTTCGGGGCGGGCAGGGACCGGCGGAACGCGTCGGTGTACAGGCCGATCTTCTCGATCGGGATCTTCTTGAAGCCCAGCTTGTAAGCGGGCGAATCGTCGGCGAGCTGGAAGTTCATCCGGCCCGGGTCGACGAAGCGCGGGTCGGTGGCGGCCAGCTTCTGAGGATCCGCGATCAGGTTGTCCTTGATCGTGGCCAGCTTCCGCGCGATCTCGGGCGCGTCCATCCACCGCCCGCCATACGAGACGTTGCGGACGATCACGTTGCCCTTGGGCAGGAGCGGGTCGTCCTCGAGGATCTTGGGCAGCCGGGGGTAGCGCGTGCTGTACGGCGGATTCTTGTAGTTGACGGCGTGGAGCTTGGGCCGCATCTTCCAGCCCCCGCCTTCGACGGCGTACTTCTTCGCCCAGCCGATGCACCGCGTGTCGATATGCACGGACGGCTTGCAGTCGACGAAGATGTTGTTCTCGACGACGTTGTCGCGCCCGCCGCCGATGAAGGCCGCCCGGCTGGCCCGGTAGAACACGTTGCCGAAGATCGTCGCCCCGCTTGCCGCGTCGTCCAGGTACACCGCCATCGCCCCATGCGTGTAGGGACCGCGGATGTGGTGGAAGAAGTTGTGCCGGATCACGTTGCCCCGCTGCGTCCAGTCCCGCCCGATGTAGAACGCCCCGACGTCGCCGGTCTCCTGGCAGATGCTGTGGATCTCGTTGAACTCGACCAGGTGGTCGTTCCCGCCGCCCTGGATCCCCGCGTGCGGGCCGTCGTGGATCAGGTTGTGCCGGATCCGGTTCCCCACCCCCCCCATGCTGACGGCCGGTCGATACGTCCTGGACCACCGGGCGAAGTGGTGGATGTGGTTGTTCTCCGCGTAGTTCTTGCCCGGCTTCAGCGTCCTGCGATCGCCGCCCGACAGCCCGATCCCGCCGTCGCCCGTGTGGTAGACGTCGCAGCCGACGGCGCCGTTCTCCGTGCCGCCGCGGATGCTGGCGCCGTAGCCGCCGATGTTCCGCAGCGTGCAGCCGGCGATGCGGTTGTGGGACCCGCCGCGGATCAGCACCCCCGTCCCACGGCAACATTCGAACGCAAAGCCGCGTAGGGTCACGTGCGCCGTGTTCTCCATGGACACGAGCGTATGCAGGATCGACACGTAGGCCTTGTGCTTCTCGATCGGCGCCGGCGGCCAGAAGTACAAGATCCCCGTCTTGCGGTCCACGTACCACTCGCCCGGCGCGTCGAGCTCCTCAAGGAGATTGTGCACGTAGAACCGCTGGCCCGGCTTGTATCCGTACGCGCCGTGCGGCGGCACGGTGGTGAGCGTGCGGGTCTTCGTGTCGATCGAGGCGACCTTCTCGTAGGTGTCGGCCCAATCACGCGTCCAGTAGCCGTGGACCCAGATGTCGTCCGCCTTCGACCAGCGCTTGGGTCGGTCGCCCTCGTAGGTGAACTTGCCGCCCTTCTGACCGGCCGGGGCGGCCTTGATCTTCAGCCAGCCCTCGTTCGGGTAGCGGGCCAGCGTCATCGGCCTGTCCTGGAAGAACAGCTCCAGTGCGGCCGGATGGCCCGCACACACGAACCCCCGACGCATCAGCTTGCCATAATCGGTGATGCCCAGCGCCTTGAGGTCGGCCTGCAAGACCTTGCCGCGGGCGGCCTTGTCCAATCGGTCGAGGACGGCCCTGTCGGTGACGGGCTTGAACCCCGTCACCCCCTTGCCGCCGATGAGTCGGACCGGTTCGTCCTTGTAAGCCCGATACACGATCGGCGTCTTGGCCGTGCCGCCGTCGTCGGCCGTCAGACGCAGCGTGTCCGACAGCTCGTAGACGCCGCCACGAACGCAGACGGTCGCCCCGCCGTCGGGCAGCGGGCCGGTAAGTCTCATCCGGCGGATCTCATCGCGGGCACACTCGATGGACGCAAGCGGGCCGTCCGTCCCGTCCGGGCTAGGCGCAGGCGCCCTGCCCGACCAATGGTCGCTGCCGTTTGTGGCCACGTACAGAACGCAGGGCCCCTTCACGTTCTCGGCCCCCAGTGCGATCTGCCCGTTCGCCAACAGCACGGCCGCGGCGGTGATGCGAACGCCAACGCCACGGACGCGCGGAGACGTGCTGACTTCCATCATCGTGCGCTCCTTCATCGGAGTAGTAGGTCCCAGAATCCGGCAACTCGTCCGGCACGACGGACGATGGGCACGACTATACCGGCAACCCCTCCGTGCGCTAACCGCCACGATCCAATCCCTCCACAAACCCGTTTCCCCCCGCTTCCCCCCGGGTCCGTGACAAAATCGGCGCGAGCGGGTGACGCATTGCCTTGGCGACACCGCACGGTCCTTGTGAATGGACGGATCAGAGACGCAACCCGCATCAGAGACGCGACCGTGAGGGAGCGTTCGGCCAGACCGATTCTGCCTGGATCGGTCTGACCCGCACGGCGAACGATGCAAACCGCGTCGGATCCGCTGTCCCGTCCGGTGTATGCAATCCGGGAACGCCAGCGTGACCGCCGGCGTGAACGCTCCCTGACGGTCGCGTCTCTGATGGGGCCGCCGGATGTGTCTCCGACCCCTTCCCCCGGGCGTGGATATCTTTTGGCACCTCCGATGGCCTATGCGGCGGTGCGAAGGGGTTCGGTTTTCCAGAAGCGTTTCCAGTCACCGTTGAGGGCGATCGCACGGAGTGAGAGCACCGCCTGCAGGCCTTCTGGCGTCCAATGCATCCCTGGGCCTTTGGCACGCTGAACGACCAATTGCTTGCCGGACGACTCCACCGCCCCCGACCCAATACACCACCCCCTCTCTCGGTAGGCCGCGTAATCGGTCTGATCCAAGCGTGGACCCAGATAGCCTAGCAACCTGTCCAGGACTTGGTACCGGGTGGATCCCTCGGCGAATCGCTGTTGATGCGATACCAGCCTCCGCCACAACGATCGTCCTCCTTGCTTGGCAAGGATCTCCTGCCACCGACCCACGTGCTCGGATTGATGCATTGGGTCGTCCTCCCACAGTTTCTGAGCGGCTTCCCACAGGTGCTCGCTCAGGTGATACCAGTCCAGTACCCACGTCGTACGGGCATCGTTGAAGTACGCCGACGCGATGTTCCAGATCCATTCCGCCCCATCCCCGATGAAAACCACCTCCTTGGCCTTGCACAATCCGCACTGCTCCGCCCACGCCCGAAGACGCGGACCGAACGTCTCAGCCGACTCGATCCGCCCCAGCAAGCGTTTGTGAAGCGCCCCGCTCACGTCGTACCAGAAACAACAGCCAACCTTCACTTCTCGCCAAGCCAGACGGCCCTCATCGTCCACGACGTTGCTGCAAGCCATCACCCCATCACAGCCCACATACAGCCGATCCACGCCGTCCTTGGGCCAATCTGCCGGGGCCACACGCTCCTCAAACCCCGCAGCCACCGGCCCGACTTCCCAAGAGAGGTTCACCAACGTACGTTTCGGGAGCGTCACCCCATGATGTCGGGCAAGCTGCGCCATCGCTTGGTCATAGGACTGAACCTGAACGTAGTCCATGCTCACGTTCGCCAGGCGGGGGCTCAGTTGACCGCGCGGCACCCCCAACACGTCATCCAGGGGAATCACACGCAAACCACACTGCGGGCAGCCGTACACCCGGCGGGTCCAAGTCACCCACCCCGCCGGGGTGAGGAGCTGTCGACTCCGAAGACGGATCTTGTTCATCGGACGCCCGCAGCAGTGCGGGCGAGCTACCTCGGGCTGATCCAACCGCAGCGACTGTTCCAGGGCGATCGCTTCGGCCTCCCGAAACAGCTCCCGCAGCTGATCTTCCCGTTGGGACAGGCTCCCCGAAATCTCGGCCGAAACCTCTCGACTTTCACCGCCCTCAACGCTAACCTGCAGCCTTAGCCTCGTTGGAATGTCCTCCCTGACACGAAATTAGTAGTATCACCCTACAACAAACACGCGGGAGGACATTCTACGCGCCCCCGCCAACTGCCAGAAGTCGCCCGCACCCTCGTCGGGCGCCCGACGATCGGCGAGGCGAGGGGCGTTGACGGTTTGGCTGCAGGACGCCACAATTGGCGTTTGCGCCATGCGCGACGTCTGGGCCGACATGGGCGCAAAAGGAGATTACCGTGGCCGTTCCGTATCACCAACGCACACACACCTGCGGTCAACTAACCGCCCGGGACGCCGGCGAGGACGTCGTCCTGGCCGGCTGGGTCAACAGCTACCGGGATCATGGCGGCATGGTCTTTATCGACCTGCGCGACCACGACGGACTGACGCAAGTCAAGTTCAATCCGCAGACCGACCCGAACGCGCACGCCACGGCCCGACACCTCCGCAACGAGGACTGCATCGCCATCCGCGGCGACGTGGCCCTGCGGGGCGAGAACGTCAACCCGAAGCTGCCCACGGGCGAGATCGAGGTGAACGGCCGGGAGGTCGACCTGCTCAACAAGAGCGAGACGCCCGCCTTCGAGATCACCGATCGCGTCGAGGCCGGCGAGGAGGTGCGGCTCCGCTACCGGTTCCTGGACATCCGCCGGGGTCCGGTGCAGCACGCACTGCGGATGCGGCACCGGATCACCAAGGCCATCCGCGACTACTTCGACCGCGAGGGGTTCCTCGACGTCGAGACGCCCTTCCTGACCAAGAGTTCGCCGGAAGGGGCGCGGGACTACCTCGTCCCGTCGCGCGTCCAGCCGGGGCACTTCTACGCCCTGCCGCAGTCGCCGCAGCTCTTCAAGCAGCTCCTGATGATCGGCGGCATGGACCGGTACATGCAGATCGCCCGGTGCTTCCGCGACGAAGACCTCCGCGCCGACCGGCAGCCCGACTTCACACAGGTGGACGTGGAGATGGCCTTCGTCCAGCAGGAGAACGTCCTGGCCGTGACCGAGGGCGCGATGGCTTACGTCTTCAAAGAGGTGCTGGGCGTCGATCTGCCGCTGCCCCTGCCGCGGATGACGTACACCGAGGCCATGCGAGACTACGGCATCGACCGGCCCGACACGCGGTTCGAGATGAAGCTGATCGACGTGACGGACATCGCCCGGCGGATGGACTTCAAGGTCTTCAACGACCCGGTCCAGGCCGGCGGCGCGGTCCGGTGCATCGTCTGTCCCGGCGGCGGCGAGATGACCCGCAAGGAGACCGACGGGCTGACCGAGGAGATCAAGGGCATCGGCGCGGGCGGCCTGCCGCTGACCAAGGTCATCGACGAGGGAGGCAAGCCCGCGCTGCAGACGGGCATTGCCAAGTTCTTCGCCGGGTCGCTCGCCGACGAGCTGATTGCCGCGACCGGTGCGAACGTCGGCGACGCGATCTTCTTCTCGGCCGACACCGAGGCCAACGTCTGCAAGTACCTGGCCTGGCTGCGGAACGTCGTGGCCGAGCGGCGCGGGATGATTCCCAAGGACGCGTTCAGCTTCTGCTGGGTGCTGGACTTCCCGCTGTTCGAGTACAGCGAAGAGGACGGACGGTGGTACAGCATGCACCATCCGTTCACCGCGCCGCGTGACGAGGACGTCGACAAGCTCGAGACCGACCCCGGTGCGGTCCGGGCGAAAGCCTACGACATCGTCCTGAACGGCATCGAGGTCGCGGGGGGGAGTATCCGTATCCACCGCGGCGACATCCAGCAGAAGGTCTTCCGAATCCTGGGCATCGACGAGGCCGAAGCCCACGCCCGATTCGAGCACCTCCTGCGGGCCCTGAGGTACGGCGCCCCGCCGCACGGCGGCATCGCCTGGGGCCTGGACCGGTTCGTCATGCTCTTGTTGGGTCTAGACACGATCCGGGACGTGATCGCCTTCCCCAAGACGCAGCGGGCCGCCTGCCCCCTGACCGACGCCCCCGCCGAGGTCGCGGCCGACCAACTGACGGAGCTCGGCCTCGACCTGACGCCGGCCGCCAAGACCAAGCTGACCGGCAAGGACCAGCTCGGCGGCGGCGAGCACGTCCACAAGCACGGCAAGTGACCGCCGACCGAGCCCTGCGCAAGCCCGTCGCAAGGCGTCGGCAGATCCGTGGCGCGCTGCAGGGGGTGCCCCCGCCTTGCCCTGCGGGCGGCGGCAGCCGATCGGAGGGCAAGGGCGGGGGACCGATCGCGCCGGATTCGAGCCCGTTCGGCGTGTGATCCGTCCCTCACCCTCCAACCTGCTTCGGCTCTCGCCGAATCGTATTGGAGGATGGGGCCCCCGCGCAGATGCCACACACGCCCAATGCTCGGGAGGTCGCCCGGGATTCCTATACTTGTGGTCCTTCTTCCTTGCGGAGGCCCTGGGCATCGGCTACACTGGGCTGAATTGCGGAACGCGTTCGTGGGCAAAGGGTTCCCTCATACGTTATTCCCGTTGAGGGAGATGGGGCAAGAAGTTCTCCTTTCTTGACGCATTCAGGGGGCTTTGCGGCCTAGCAGCGGCCGGGGGATGGCCCTCGCCAGGCCGATCGTAGGGAGCAATGGAGATGAAGCACTTGCAGGGCGCAAGCGGATTTGCTGGTGTGGTTGTCGGCGTGGTTTTGCTTTCAAGCGTCCCCGGAGCCCTGGGATTCACCGACGACTTCACCAATAACGGGTACACGCAGGGGAACTGGACCTTCCTCGACATAGCCTGGAAGCCCTCTCAGATGCTCGTCCGGCCCACTTCCGGCGTGGCCGCGGACGGGCAGTTGAGCGTTTCCGCCCTCGGGGTGTCCAGCGAGGATGGGTTCAGCGAACACTACGTCTTGGCGCATTCGAGCGCCGACTTCGATGGGCCATACACCGTCGTCCGAGGTAGTCTGACCTGGTCGGAGTTCGAGTACTCACAGCGTCTGCGCAAAGGGCTCTTCGTAGGAGGCAACCTCGATACTCGCAACTTCCACTACTTCAACATCATGCCCGGCGATCCGGTCACCGGGGGCAGCGAGATTGCCCTGCGCAGGATTGTCGGCGGGAGTGACGCGCTGACCAAGTACGGCGGAGATGGTGGGTTCGTCCAACCTGGTGTCGCCTACGACGTGGAGCTTGGGCAGTTCGGCAACTACCTGTGGGCCAAGGTCTGGACGAACGACCCCAACTACGGCGTCTACCAGGTATCAGCGTACAACAGCGACATTCCGTGGGGCCTGGGCGACGGGAATACGCTGGCGGGCTGCGGGTTCCGCATGAAACCAATCACCCACTACGATCCCTTCGAATCGGTCTTCCTGCCGGACAGTCGTCTCGGCTACTTCGAGATTGCTGCGAGTCCCGATGGGTCGGGCGCGGCGGGCGAGGAGGACCAAGCTCCCGTACCCACTGGTACCAGCCAAACGGTGAGCGTGTTGGGGACCACCGGAGATCCCGGCTACATCCAGGCGACGTTCGAGAACACCACATCCGCCGGCGACCTGTCGGTCGCGTACGCCGCCATGGAGCAAGAAGACCTCCCCATCGCCGACTTCACCGTGCCCGGTGATACGATGCAGGCCTGGGAGATGGACTTCGACGGCGAGTTCGAGGGTTCCGTCGACCTGGTCTTCACCTACGACGATACCGATCTGCTGCTCGAGGAAGAGCTCCTGTTGAGCATCTTCCACTATGAGGGCGACGACTGGGTCCAGCTCGACGGGGTCGTTGATGCGGTGGGCAACACGATCACCGTAACGACCACGAGCTTCTCACCGTTCGCCCTCGGCGTCGTGCCCGAGCCGGCAACGCTCGTGCTGTTGAGCGTCGGGGTGTTGGGCATGCGACGCCGACTGTCAGCGTAGCAGGTCCCCACTCACAGGCAGCAGGATTGTCAGCTGCCGGGCGGCCCGATCGGGCCGGAAACGAGCCCGTTCGGCGTATGATCCGTCCCCCATCCTCCAATCCGCTTCGGCTCTCGCCGAATCGCATTGGCGGATGGGGCACCCGCGCGCTCAAGCGGCCAATGCCGTACTCGCCCGATGTTCCGGAGGTGCCCCTGAATTCCCTTACTTCTGGTTTTTCTTTCTTGCGGGGGCCCCGCGCGTCGGCTACACTGGCGTGAGTTGCGGAACGCGTTTATGGGCAAAGGGTTGCCTCATACGTTGTTCCCAGTGAGGGAGATGGGGCAGGAAGCTCTCCTTTCTTGACGCATTCAGTGGATCTTGCGGCCTAGCAGCGGCCGGGGGATGGCTCTCGCCACGCCGACCATAGGGAGCAGTGGAGATGAAGCACTCGCAGGGCGCAAGCGAATTGGCCGGCGTGGTCGTCAGTGTGGTTCTGCTTTCAACCGTCCCCCAAGTTTCGGGTTTCACCGACGACTTCACTGACAACAGCTATACCCAGGCCCACTGGACCTTCTTCGATGCTTACAAGGGCCCCGTCATCCGTCCAACCACAGCAACGGCCGGAGACGGGCAATTAGCCGTCTCTGCTCTGGAACTGCCGGATGGGCATGGCTCCTGGTATCACTCTGCCATGGCGCACGTCAACGCAGATTTCGACGGGCCCTATACGAGAGTTCGTGGTGCGCTGGTTTGGTCCCCTGAGGAGTACGCACTAAGGTTGCGCAAGCAGCTCTTCATCGCCGGGAACATCACCAGCAAGAACGTGCACTTCATTGACCTTCAACCCTCAAGGCCTTCGGGCACCGGCGGGCACTTCAGTCTGCGCCGCGTCGTCAACGGATACGAGTATACGACGAAGACAGCTGACGGCCCGTCGCCTGTGTCCCAATCTGGTGTCGGAACCGTGTTTCAGGTCGAATTGGGTCAGTTCGGGAACTTCCTTTGGGCCAAGCTCTGGACCGACGACTATGCTGAACCCATCGCCGAATTATCGGCCCACAACAGCAGCATTCCTTGGGGCCTCGGCGATGGCAACACGCTCTCGGGTTTCGGTGCGATGCTCGACGTTGGCGAGACTGCCTATGAAGGGGCATTCACCAGCGTTCTCCTGCCCAACGCTCTCTCGGGTTCCTTCGAGGTGGCGACAGCCCCGGACGGCCCCGGAGTGGCCGGAGAGGAGGACGAAGCCCCGGTATCCGCGGGAACCGATCAGACCGTCGCCGTTCTGGGTGATCCGGGGGAGCCCGGTTGGATCGAGGCAACGTTTGAGCACACTACGGTCGGTGGTGGTTTTTCAGCCGCCTACGTGGCACTGAGGCCCGAAGACCTGCCGATCGCCGATTTCACGATCCCAGGCGACACAATGCAGGCCTGGGAGATGGACTTCGACGGCGAGTTCGAGGGTTCCGTCGACCTGGTCTTCACCTACGACGATACCGATCTGCTGCTCGAGGAAGAGCTCCTGTTGAGCATCTTCCACTATGAGGGTGACGAATGGGTCCAGCTCGACGGGATCGTTGATACGGTGGGCAACACGATCAGCGTGACGACGACGAGCTTCTCGCCGTTCGCCCTCGGCGTCGTGCCCGAGCCGGCAACGCTCGCGCTGTTGAGCGTCGGGCTGTTGGGCCTGCGACGCCGACTGTCAGCATAGCAGGTCCGCACTCACAGGCCGCAGGATCGTCAGCTACCGGGCGGGCCGATCGCGCCGGATTCGGGCCCATTCGCCGAGCGATCCGTCCCCCACCCTCCAATCTGCTTCGGCTCTGGCCGAATCGCATTGGAGGATGGGGCACCCGCGCCCGTCGTACGGCGCCGGGCGGGGGAGACAGATCGGTCACTTCTTCGCGGGCGCCGCGGGATGCTTCACCGGCGTGGGCGCGTCGATGTGCAGGATGACCGCGAGTCTCGGCGCGACCCGCTCACACGGGGCCGCGGCCATGACGACGTACTGCCCCAGCGGCACGGTCACGACCGACTCGACGCTGAAGGCCTTCGGGACGGCTCCCCTGCTGCCATAGCCTCCGCCGCCGTATCCGCCCGTGGATCCGCCCCTGCCGCCGTATCCGCCCCCTCGGATTGGGGCCCTGCGGGTGGTTGGCTGGGGTTGCTGCCTGGGGGTGACGGCGGCTATGAGGTCCACGTGCGCGACCTTGCCCGATTCGTCGAGTCTGGCCTGTCCCTCGACGCTCACATCTAGCTCACCGGTCGCCGTCGTCAGCCCGCTGCTCGAATCGAACGAGCTGTTGGCCTTGCAGCGGATCAGGACCGTCGTCAGCAACGTCGGCCGCGCGAACCCGTACTTGCCCAAGGCCTGGAACGCAGGGGCCAGCGACGTCGGCACTGTCCGATCGCCCTTGCCGGGCGCGTCGTCCTTGATGAAGTAGCAGGTCAACGTCAGCATCGGCCAGGGGCGATCAAGCTGCTCGACCACGTTCTTGACGGCCTGGATCCGATCCGCAAGGCCCCGGATCAGGATGCTCTGCGTCGCGTTGTCCAACTGGACGGTCACAAGCTGCTTTGCCAGAAAGGGCCCGAGCAGGTTGAACACCTCGCCCGCCTCCCGATGCTTGATCCTCAGGATGAGCGTCTCTGGAGCACGGCGTGCACCGTCGAATTCGGTGACGAACTCTTCGAGCGCGTCCAGCTCCGCCGGTGCGCCCCGAGCGATGATGTTGCCCGCCTGGTCGTCTGTCGCGATCCACAGCGTCTGTTCCGTCTTGTCCGGGCCAAACAAGTCCCGGATTACCTGGAGTGCCTCAGCGCTCGAGCGATGGCGCAGCTCATACATCCGAACCGTAAGCTGCTTGGCCTTGTCAGGCGCCTCTGCATCCAGCTGCTCGACGAGCTTCGCGACAATCTCGAGCTCCCTTTCACTGCCGGCGACGACGATGCTGTTTGACCGCTCGTCCGCTGTCGCGATCGCCCGCGCCCCGATCACCGTTTGGACGGTCGACACGGTGTCTGATGCGCGTGCGTGCTTCAGCTTGAAGAGCCTGGTCACCCGCTCAGACAGCCTCCCGCCCTCTTCGGCTCGCTTGACCGCCATCATCCGCCTGAGGCCTTCGCCCTGGCCGACGACGGGGCAGGCCAGCACCAGGCAGACGCTCACGACGAGGCTCGTTGCTGTGATGAAGCGTTGCATGCGATGATCTCCTTCCATACGTGAGATACGGCTTCACAACTTGTCGCCTCCGGACGCCCCGTGGGCGACCGGGTAGAGGACAAACAGGTGCACCGTCGGGCGCCCGGAGTCCCGAGGAACGGCGATGTACGTGGACGCAGATCGGTCCGTCAGCTCGAGGGACGCCGCCTGGATCGCTGGCGGCTCGGCCAGCTGCGAGGCCGGGGACGTGGCCGGGACCGACCGATCGGCCCCCCGCTGAACCAGACCGCCGTCGCCGGTCTGTCGCACGCCCATCAGATACCAGCCCGCACCGGCCACGAGGACCACCGCCGCGGCCACCCGGGCCAGGTTTCGATACAGCGCCCACCGACGCCGGCCGGATCGCGTCATCCCTCCAGGCAGCGTGACAGCCGCGGACTCGCGACGGAGGTGATCCAAGGCCGCGCCGAGGGCCTGCATCTGCGCGACGTACTGCCGGCAATCGGCGCATCGGGCCAAGTGGGCCTCCAGACCCGTTTCGCCGGTCAGCCCATCGAGGCGGCTGTGATACAGCGCTCGGGCTTCTGCGCAGCTCAGCGTGTCGGCGCGTCTATCTGTCATCGGTCCCGGTCCATTCGGGGCAGCGGTCCAGCATCATCCGGCGGAGCGACTCGCGTGCGTCGCGCGCGTGGACCCGCGCGGTGCTCTCGGTGACCTCCATGACCTGTGCGATCGTCCGGTAGTCCATGTTCTCCAGATGCCGTAACACGAGCGCCGTGCGCTGCCCGGGCGGCAACTCGGCGATCAGCGCCCTGACGATCTGTGCCAGCTCTTGCGTCTCGGCCGGGGCCGCGGGGGGATCGTCCGCCTGCCGTGCGGCCTGAGCGGCGACGATGCCCGGCACGTGCCGTCGCCTGGCGGCCTGTTGGCGACGATGTAGCAAGCAGCGTTGGATCACGATCTGATACAGCCATGCCCACCTCTTGCGCGGGTCGCGAAGCTGCCCGACCGACCGTTCAGCCTGGGCCAGCGCGTCCTGGACGGCGTCGTCCGCATCGTGGGGGTCCCAGAGGAAGCGATAGGCCAGGCGGAAGAGCCGCTCACGGGAGGGAGACGCCAGGCCCGCATCGTCTGGGGACGCCTCGTGGGCCGACGACGCCCGCGACGAACCGGCCCGAGTTTCCACCGGGGCATCATCCACTGGCGCTCCTCGTTTTGTCTAAAGAAGATGCGCCGGGCGCGGCATGCGTTTAGTCGAAACCGCAGAATCCTCCGCCAGGATTTACGTCCGACTTTCGCACGTTGGGGGCTTCCTGCCAAGGTCTGCGGGGGGGACGTCCCAAGACGAGGGCTACGAGGTCGTTACTGCTTCGGAATCGGCCGGAGAGGCGGGCGCTGCGTCGAAGCCTTCGGGGTAGGCGCGTCGGACCGCGGCGGTTACGAGGTTGAGGAACAGCGGCTCGGGGCGGAGCGGCCGGCTGATCAGCTCCGGGTGCGCCTGGGTGCCGACGAAGTACGGGTGCACGTCCTGCGGCAGCTCAAGGATCTGCATGATGGGGAAGTCCGGTGCGTGCCCGCTGAAGATCAGGCCGCCCGCCTCGAGCTGCTCGATGTAGCGCGGGTCCACCTCATAGCGGTGTCGGAACCGCATTCGGACCTCGCTGGCGTTGCTGAAGATCCGTCGGGCCAGCGTGTCGGGCTTGACGATGATGTCGCGTCCGCCCAGCCGCATGTTGCCGCCCAGCCCCTCGATCTGCTTCTGCTCGGGCAGGATGTCGATCACCGGGTGCTTGCAGTCGGGGTCCAGCTCGGTGCTGTTGGCGTCCTCCAAGCCGCAGACGTTCCGCGCAAACTCCACCACCGCCAGCTGGAACCCGTAACACAGGCCCAGGTAGGGAATCCGGTTCTCGCGGACGTGGCGGATGCAGCTGATCTTGCCCTCCGCGCCTCGCGCGCCGAACCCGCCGGGCACGATCACGCCCTGCACGCCCTTGAGCGCTTCGGCGGCCGACGCATCGTCCAACTCGCTGGTGTCGATCCAGTCGATGTTCACGCGAACGCCCAGGTGGGTGCCGCAGTGCTCCAGCGCCTTGATGATGCTCGCGTAGCTGTCGCGGAGCGACGTGTACTTGCCCGTGATGCCGATGGTGACGGGACGGGCGGCGGCGCGGAACCGGTCGATGTAGTCGAGCCACGTCCGTCGGGCCTTGGCCTCGGCCGCCTCGTCGATGCGATCGCCGAGCCGCAGGATGTCCAGGACCGCCCGATCGATGCCGGCCTCCCGGAGCATCTCGGGGATGGCGTAGACCGTCTCGCGGTCGTGCATCGAGAAGACGTTCTCCAGTCGGACGTTGCTATACAGCGCCAGCTTCTCGCGGACCTTTCGGGTCACCGGAGACTGGGCGCGGCAGGCGATGATGTGCGGCTGGATGCCCGTCGCCAACAACCTGCCGATGCCGAGCTGGGCGGCCTTGGACTTCTGCTCGCCCAACGCCGGCGGGTGGATGATGTACGTCAGCGACACGAAGCAGAAACTGTCCGGGCCCTCCTCGAACGCCATCTCGCGGACGGCCTCGATGTAGTACGCGTTCTCCACGTCTCCCACCGTTCCGCCGATCTCCACGAAGACCACGTCGGCGTCCGAGGCGACGGCCAGCTCGCGGAGCTTGCACTTCACCTCACCGGTCACGTGCGGGATCATCTGGACGTCCCGGCCGAGGTAGCTCCCCTTGCGCTCCTTCTCCAACACACGCGTGTACATCTGCCCGCTGGTGGTGAAGCTCAGCCGCGTCAGGTCCTGGTCGAGCATCCGTTCGTACGTGCCCAGGTCCATGTCGCATTCCATCCCGTCGTCGAGGACGAACACCTCGCCGTGGCGGTACGGGTTCAGCGTCCCGGAGTCCAGGTTGAGATAGCCCTCCAGCTTGATCGGCGCGACGGTCAGGCCCTTGTCCTTGAGCACTTTGGCCAGCGACGAGCTGAAGATGCCCTTGCCCAACCCGCTCATCACCGTGCCGAAGACGACCACGTACTTGGTCTTGCCCGGTTTGTAGCCGGCGGGCATGGGTGTGTAGAACTCGGTGTCGTCGGACACCTTACTGACCGACGACAGTAGGCGTTCCGCGTCCATGCGATGGCCCTCCTTTACGATCGCGCGCTCGCCTGGGCCCGGTGCCGGGCCACGAACGTCGCGTACTCCTCCGGCGTGTCCACACCGATGCTGCCGCGATCGACGATGCCCACGGCGATCCGGCAGCCGTTCTCGAGCGCCCGCAGCTGCTCCAGCTTCTCGGTCAGCTCCAGCCGCGTGGGCGGCATGCTCGAGTACCTCAGCAGGAAGATGCGGCGGTAGGCATAGATGCCCAGGTGCAACAGATACTGGCCCGGGTCCTTGACCTCGCCGCCGTCGTCGCGGGCAAAGGGGATGACGGCCTTGCTGAAGTACAACGCCCGCCCGAACGCGTCCAGCACGACCTTGGTCGTGCTCGGGGAGACCGCGTCCTCGACCGTCTCGAACGGGCAGGCCAGCGTCGCCATCTCGCAGTCGCCGTCGCGCTCGAGCAGGCCGACGAGCAGGTCGATGTGGGCCGGATCAATCTCCGGCTCGTCGCCCTGAACGTTGACGACGATGTCCTCGTCCAGCCCGTTGGCCACCTCGGCAATTCGATCGGTCCCACAGACGTGATCGGGGCGGGTCATGACCGCCTCGCCGCCGAATTCGGCCACCGCGCGGCGGATCCGCTCGTCGTCTGTGGCGACGATGACGCGACCTAACTTCTTGGCCCGCTTGACGTTATCAAAAACATGCTGGATAAGACATTTGCCCGTTTCTTTGGCGAGAGGTTTCCCTGGGAATCGGGATGACTCGTACCGGGCTGGGATGATGGCGACGGCCGCCAACGACACACCTGCAAATGGCGGGCTTACCCCACACGCGCCCACGATTGCGTCGCGATGCTAACGGATGTGACCGCCGCTGTCAAATCCGCAAACGCTCGCGGGCGCGCGCCCGGACGCCTCACGGCGGCGATGGGCTCGTTGACGACGGGGGGCGGCGTGTTATAGTGATGGCCGGCACAGCGGAGGAAAGGGCGTGCGATCGCTGGGGTTTCGAGCCGGATGCGTATTGATCCTGGTTGCGGGTGCGCTGGTTGCGGGCTGCTATCGCGAAAAGCGCCCGCCCGGTCCGGTCTCGATGTCCGTGCCCGAGGAGCCCGGGCCCCCCGCACCCAAACCCATCGAAGTCCAGGTTGACCAGACAGCGGGAAGCAAACCCGTCCAGTTCATCGAGCCGTTCGAGCGCCCCTGGCCGGCACGGAGGTTCACGTTCCTGGTGACGGGGTTTGGCGCGGTCCCCAAGTCGGGCGGGCGCGTGGCCCGACGGGCGACTGCCCTGGAAGCCGCCGTCGTGGACGCCATCGGCCGGGCCGCGCGGGAGATGCAGCGGGACGCCAAGACCGGCAAGGCGCCGATCGAGTATGAGCTGAGTCTGGGGGAGGGTCTGACCGTCTTCGGCAGGCTCGTCGGCGGCTCGCCTCAGACCGCGATCTTGTTGGACCGCGGCAGATGGCACACCGAGCTATGCGCCTGCAAGGGCGTGCTGGCCCACCGCCCGCACGACAGCGCAGCCATCGAGGAGATCTTCAAGGCGGCCGGCGGCAAGCTCGTCCTGCACGCGGCTCGCGTGAGCGACAAGCCCGGCTTCTACAAGGCCGACGTCGGCTACTACGAAGCCGTCGAAGGCGGCCCGGCAACCCAACCGGGCAAGGGCGCCAAGAAGCGCCCCGTCATTGCAACGGGCAGATGACCCACGCCCTGCGGCTGGCCCTTCCGACCGGAACGCTGGACACTCCTACGACAGGTTCTTGACGTGTTGCGGCTGACCATTCACCGCGGCCTCGAGCAGCGCGCCCATATACTCGTCGACGGCCTCGGGAGACAGCGGGACGGGCATGTTCTCCAGCTTGCTTCTCAGCTGCGGGTTTTTCGCGGCCGACAGACAGCGGCGGACGTGTTCGTCGCTGAATCCCGGCACCGCTGACAAGCGCGTGGGGAAGCCGACCTTCTCGGCCAGCGCAAGCATGGCGTCGGCCACAGCCAGGCCCAGGTCGCGCCCGTGCAGCGCGCTGGTCTCTCCTTGAAGGTGGCCGGCGCGGGCGTACAGATCCGCGAGCCGCCGGAGCTGCCGTTCGCACGCGGGGGCGAAGAAGACCGTGTAGTAGGGGTTCAGGATCGCCACCGCCCGGCCGTGCGACAGAATGTCCACCATCGAGAACGAGTTGAGGTGGGGCCCGCTCGTGCCGCCCGTCATGATCGCGTAGCCCCCCAGGTCGGTGCCCAGGCCCAGGGCGGTTCGGGCTTCGAGGTCGTCCGGTTCGTCCACCGCGGCGCTCAGGTGCGTGACGATCAGCTCGATGCCCGTCAGGGCAATCCGTTCGATCTGGTCGTAGTCCGGGCTGGCCGTGGCGCCGAGATAGACCTCCAGCGAGTGCCCGATCCCGTCGAGGGCGCCGTCCTGGGTGAAGGCCTTGCCCATGCCCGTGGTGACGGCGTAGTCGAACACCGCCCGCGGAGGCACGACGGCGTCATCGATGATGAGTTTTTTCTGCCCGCGCTTAAGGTCGGTCACGTTGCTGTATCGCGTCAGGTGGGCGGCCGATGACGCCGCCGTCATCACCGCCACGGTGTTCAGCAGCGCTCCCCCCCGCTCGGCGAGCGTCTTGCTCACCAAACCCACGCCGTAGTAGGCCTCGAGCTCGCCGCCCAGGCATCGCAGCACGACGGCGCCCTTGAGGGCGTCAATGGCCGAGCCCCCGCCGACGACCACAGCACAGTCGACCTCGCCGGCGGCCGCCAGCCCGTCGGCCATGGCCTGCACGTCCTCCTTCGGCGCGTTCGGCCGGGCCGCGTCCAACACGCTCACCACCTCGCCGCCGGACGCCGCGACGGCCTCTGCGATCTGATCGACCCCCCCGATGGCCCGAGCCGTCTTGCCGGCGAACACGACCGCCCGTCGGCCCAGATCACCGACATACTCCCCCAGCCGATCCATCGCGCCCGGGCCGTACGAATACCGGTCCCCCTTGAATTCGGTCAGCAGTCGGACTGCCTGATGTCGCAGCGGTTCGTCCATCAGCTGTTCTCCGTTCACGGTCGCGTCGCCCAGGAGCGCACGCGCGCCCATACAGTAGACCGTTTGGTTCTTCGATTGCGGGAGTTTACAGGAGCGGGACGCCGGGATCGAGTCGCTGCATCCGGCGCTACGCCTTGGTCAGACCGGCCCGTTTGGCCAGCGACTCGAACGCGCCGTCGCGGAGCTCCTGGGCACGGCGGGTGTTGGGGTACTCGGTCATGATCTGCTTGGCGACGTCGACGGCCTCGAGCCATCGCTGTTCATGGACGGCCAGCTCGAACTGGACGGTGAGGTTGTCCAGCTTGTCGCGGAAGACCTCGCGGACGGTCTCGGTGAGCTCCTTGGCCTCGTCGGCACCGAGGTACGAGTCGAGCTCCTTGATCAGCTCGACGCTTCGGTTGACCTCCTTGCGCTCCGCCGCCTCGTACAGCTGTTGCTTGAGCAGCCCCTTTCGCTCGATGAAGCTCCCCTCGAGCCGGTGGGGCAAAGCCGCGATCCGCTCGTGGTCGGGAAACAGGCTCAGCAGCCGCCGCACCTCGGCCCGGGCCCGCTCCCACTCGGAGGTGGCCAGGAGCTCCTCGACCTGCTGGACGGCCATGTTGACCTTGCTCTCGACGGCGTCGCGACGGCTCTGCTCGACCTCCTCGCGGAAGCGTTCGGCCTCTTCGCGGTAGCCGAAGCGGTTGGCCATCTGGTCAATCAGGGAGTAGGCGGCGTCCCATTCCTCGCGGGTAATGTCCTCTCGGATGGCCGCCCGCAGGGCGTCGCGCTCCTTGTCCCGGTGGGCGAGCGACTTGGCGGCGTCGGACAGCTCCACGCTGCGGACGATGAGCTCCAGCTGTGCCTGGTGCTGTGCATATTGAGCTCGGTTCATCTCGGTCTGGGTCTGCAGAGCGCGGCGGGTCCGATGCACCTCGGCATGCGTGTGCACGATCGCCACCATCACGCCGAAGGCCAACCCGAACAGCAGGATCAACGACGCGCCCCCAGCGATCATTCCGAGGCCTGCCCCGACCATCTCCAGGGCCGCGCACATGTAGATCCCAAACACGATCAGCACCGCACCGCACACCCAGGAGACGTACAAGAGCCTGCGGGCAGCCCGTTGCAGCCAACCCAATCGGACCGAGTCATCGGACATCGACAAGAACCCCCAAGCCGACCGCAGACGCATGACGCATCTTGTCCGGAGGCTAGAAGACTGGCTTGATCCTAACGTAACGCTGAACGACGCCCGTGTCAACTCGGGGCGCCCGGGTCAGCCGTCAGTTCGATCGATGGGCGGCGCGGCGGCGGAGTTCCGCGTCGATGAAGGGCTGTAGGTCTCCGTCGAGGACCTGCTCTGCGTTGGTGACCTCCACGGACGTGCGGTTGTCCTTGACCCGCTGGGAGGGGTGGAGCCAGTACGTGCGGATCTGGCTGCCGAAGGCGATCTCGCCCTTCTCGTCGTACAAGGCGGCCAGCTCAGCGTCGCGCTGCTGCTCCTCGTGGCGGAGCAGCCGCGAGGCGAGCATGCTGCGGGCGACGGCCCGGTTCTTGTGCTGAGACCGTTCGTTCTGACACTGCACGACGATGCCGGTAGGCCTGTGTGTCAGCCGGATGGCCGAGTCGGTCTTGTTGACGTGCTGACCGCCCGCGCCGCTGGCGCGGTACGTGTCCTCGCGGACGTCGCTGGTCCAATCGATCTCGATCTGGATCTCCTGCTGCTCGGCCATGACGTCGACGGCGGCGAAGCTCGTGTGTCGGCGGTGCCCTGTGTCGAACGGGCTGAGCCGGATGAGCCGGTGGATGCCGGCCTCACAAGACAGGTACCCGTAGGCGTAGGTCCCGCGGACGAGCAGGTCGACGGACTGGATACCCGCCTCCTCGCCGTCCTTCCGGCCGAGCTCCTCGGCCTTGTATCCGAACCGCTCGAAGTAACGCAGGTACATGCGCAAGAGCATCTCGGCCCAGTCGCAGCTTTCTGTGCCGCCCGCGCCGGCCTGGATCTTGAAGTAGCAGTTGGCCGCGTCGTGGGGGCCGGACAACAGTGTCATCAGCTCGAGCCGATCCAGCTCTTTGGTCATGTCCGGCAGCGACTCGGCGACCTCGGCGACGGCGGACGGATCCTTCTCTTCCTCCGCCAGATCGAGCAGGACCTGCATGTCCTCGGCCTGGGCGTTGAGGGCGTCCATGGGCTCGACAACGGCCTTGAGGGCCTTGAGTTCGTCGACGACGGCCTCGGCGGCGGCGCGGTCCTCCCAGAAGCCGGGCGAGCCCATCTTGCGCGTCAGTTCGCCAAGTCGTTGCGCCTTGGTAGGCAAGTCAAAGGGAGTCCCGGATCGCCACGATCCGGGCCGACAGGTCTTGCAGGGCCTCGGTGGGGTTCTCGTCAGCCATCTCTCGTCGTTCCTGAAAACACGTGTTCCGTCCGTCACTATATCGCAACGCGGCTGACCCGACAAGCGAATCGAGCCGAATCGGCATTGACAGCGTCGGGGCCGAGGCCATACGGTCAGCAGGCATGCGACGTAGGACGAAACGATGGACCCTGGCTGCTGTAGCGGTCTGTGGGCTCGCCGCCGTTGGGGCCTGGACGTACCTCAAGCTCACGTACTGGTACGACACCGGACCCCTGGTCCAGCGGGTCGGGCCCACCGGCTTCGCTGTCGTCTGGCGGGACGCATCGTCCGGCGAGGGGTGGATGGAGGTCCGGGATGGCGAACGCCTCGTGGCCCGCGTCCCGGCGGAGGTCGAAAACGGACAGTACGTCGCCGCGGTCACGGGCCTGCAGCCGGGACAGACCTACACCTACCGCGTCGGCCTCCGCCAGGACCGAACCGATCAGCCGTCGAGCGGGCCCTGGACCTGCAAGACCGACCCGGGCCCGACGGCGTCGTTCAGTTTCCTGGCCTTCGGAGACTCGGGCACCGGGGGGTGGGGACAGTACCGTCTGGCCCGCCGGATGGCGGCCTACCGGTTCGATCTGGTCATCCACACGGGCGATCTGGTCTACAAGACCGGGGCGGCGCGTGACTACCCCCACAAGTTCTTCCGGCCCTACGCCGACATCATCCACTCCGTCCCGTTCATGCCCGTCATCGGGAACCACGATTACGAAACGGAGCGGGGCAAGCCGCTGCTCGATACGTTCGTGCTGCCCCGCAACGGCCCGCCCGAGGCCGATCCCGAGCGTCACTACTGGTTTGACTTCGGCTGCGCCCGGTTCGTCGCCATCGACACCGACGGCGAGGAAGGGACCCTCCGTAGAACAGTCATGCCCTGGTTGAAGAAAGTGTTCGCCTCCGCGCAGAACCGATGGCGGTTCGTCTACTGTCACCACCCAGCTTACACCTGCTGCGCCAAGCGTGGCGCGGTCGAGGGCGTGCAGCGCACGCTCGCGCCGGCGGCCGAGGAGGCCCAGGTCGACATCGTCTTCAGCGGTCACGATCACCTATACCAGCGGTCCCGGCCCATCCGCTCCGGCAAGCCCGTCGACGACGGCCGGGGCACCGTCTACATCATCAGCGGCGCGGGCGGTGCCCGGCGCTATCCCGCCAAGCCCCCCGACCAGCGAGGCGACCTCTTCGTGGTCGCCTACGACGAGGACTACTGCTTCACGCTGGTCGACGTCTCCCCGGACGGCCTGACGCTCCAGCAGATCAACACGGAAGACCGCGCCGTCGACCGATGGCAATTGAAGGGCCCCCCATGGTCCTCGGCCGACCGCAATCCCCAGACGCCTTGATCTCGTGTGTGCGGGCCTCCCGCCGTGCAGCGCCGGATCAGATTGACAACCCGCGCCCCGCGCCGCACAATCTCCAGCAGCAGGGGGCCGAGGGTATCGCAAGGAGGCTGATAGCTTGGCCGGGATCGCCGCGAGGGACCATGACGACCTGCGTGTCTTCCCGGGCTCGGCGAGTCCGGCGCTGACGGCCGAGATCTGCCGGATCCTCAACATCGAGCCGGGCCTGTGTGAGGCCTGGCACTTCAGCGAAGGCAATTCCTTCGTCCGGGTGCTCGAGAACGTCCGCGGGCGCGACACCTACGTCATCCAAACGCTCAGCGGCTCGGTGAACGACCAATTCATGGAACTGCTCTTCTGGGTCGACGCGCTCCGCCGCGCATCGGCCAACGCCGTGACGGCCGTCATCCCGTTCTTCAGCTACGCCAAGGGAGACAAGAAGGACGAACCCCGCGTCTCCATCCGCGCCCGCGTCTGCGCCGACTGCCTGGAGGTCTCGGGGGCCGACCGGGTCCTGACCATGGACCTGCACGCCCCGCAGATCCAGGGGTTCTTCCGAATCACCGTCGATCACCTGTACGCCTTGCCCGTGCTCGCCCAGCACTTCGCCGAACAGGTCCACGAGGACTGGGTCATCGTCGCGCCGGACGTGGGATTCGGCGAGCAGGCCCGCCGGTTCGGACGGGCGCTCGGCATCGACTACGTGGTCAGCGAGAAGACAAGGACCAGCCACGATGAGGAAGCCAAGGCCCTCCGCATCATTGGCGACGTCCGCGGAAAGACCTGTCTGATGGTGGACGACTTCGTCATCAGCGGCGGGACGCTGATCACCACGGCCGACATGCTCCTCGAGCACGGCGCCACCGACGTCTTCGCCGCCGTCTCGCACGGGGTCCTGCCCGGCGACGCCCCAGCCAAGATCCAAGCCAGTGCCATCAAGCGCCTCGTCATCACCGACACCGTGGAACGCCGTGACGGCCCCCTGCCCGACAAGGTGGAGGTGGCCTCCGTGGCGCCGCTGTTCGCGCGGGCCATCCACAACATCCATCACCGTACGAGCGTCAGCGAACTGTTTGAATTCTCAGCGGGCGAGTAAGACGACGCCTCGGCCAGGCAGCCCCCCGCGCCGGGCGCCTCAGACGTCCAGGTTCCGCACGGTGGTCGCGTTTGCCTGGATGAATCCGCGGCGGGCTTCCACGTCGTCCCCCATCAGGATGCTGAAGATGCGGTCGGCTTCCCGGGCGTCGATGTCAAACTGCTCGGGATCCTCCTCCCCTCGAGCGTCGGAGACGATGACCTTCAGGAGCACCCGCCCCTCGGGATCCATCGTGGTCTCCCACAGTTCATCGGCGTTCATCTCGCCTAGCCCCTTGTACCGCTTGATCTGGACGCCCTGGCTGCCCAACTGGCGAACCCCGGCGACCAGTTCGGCAAGGTTGTTGAGTTCCCTGGCGACCTGGTCGCCCGAGTACAAGATGAACTTGGCAGGTTCCAGCTCCCCGGTCACCTGGCGCTGTCGCTGGGCGAAGTAGTCCTCCACGCCAAGCCCGAGTGCCTCCAGCGCGGCGAACTGCTCCTTGAGCACCGTCGCCTCGCTCAGCTCCGACCGAAGCAGCGTCTTGGGGCTGCCTCCGTTCCGCCCGCGGGTGCCTGCGGTCTGGCCGAGTTGACCCGCCTCCGCCACCATCAGCTCCCCAAACCGCTCCTCGGCCTTGCTCTGGAAGGCGGCGAACTCCGCCTCGCTGTAGAACAGGTGCTCTTCGCCCTCGAGGACCGCTCGGATCACCGGCAGCGCCCCGCTGTCGGGGTCCCGGTGGCGGCGGACAAATTCCTCGAAGGAGAGGCCTCGTCGTTGCAGGACCCGGCCCTGACGCTCAATGCGTCCCAAGACGAGCAACAACGGCTCAAGCTGCTCGCTCCCCAAGCGCCGTTCCTCGCCGGCCCCGTCCCGGATCACGAGCGCCGCCTCGGCCAACCCCCACTCCACAAGGCGCCGGTAGAGGCTCCGCTCGTTTAAGAGGTACTCGCGCCGCCGCCGCCGCGAGATCTGGTAGAGCGGCGGCTGGGCGACGAAGACATGCCCCGCCTCGATCAGCGGCCGCATGTGCCTGAACAGGAACGTCAACAGCAGCGTGCGAATGTGGCTGCCATCGACATCGGCGTCGGTCATGATGATGATCTTCCCGTACCGACGCTTCTCAAGGTCGAAGTCGTCCTGCCCCACGCCGCACCCGACGGCCGTGATGATGTGCCGCACCTCCTCGTTACTGAGCATCTTGTCGATTCGTGCCTTCTCGACGTTGAGGATCTTGCCCCGGAGCGGAAGGATCGCCTGGATTCGGCTGTCGCGGCCCTGCTTGGCCGGACCGGCTGCCGAGTCCCCCTCCACCAGATACAACTCCGTCTCGTCGGCCTTGCGGCTGGAGCAATCCCACAGCTTGTTGGGCATGTTGCCGCCCGACAGCACCGTCTTGCGGGCCAAGTCGCGGGCCTTTCGCGCGGCCTCGCGGGCCTGAGCGGCCTGGATGCCCTTGGTGACGATCCGCTTCGCGTCGGCGGGGTGCTCCTCCAGCCAGTTGCTCAACTGCTCGTTGACGGTTTGCTCTACGAAGGTCCCGACCTCCGGGTTCATCAACCGCACCTTCGTCTGGGCCTCGAACTGCGGCTCTGGGACCTTCACTGAGACGATGCCGGTCAGGCCCTCTCGGACGTCATCTCCGGTTGGGGTGAGGCTTCCTTTCAGCAGGCCGGATCGCCGGGCATAGTAGTTGAGTGTCCGCGTCAGCGCACTGCGGAACCCCGACATGTGCGTCCCGCCGTCGATGTTGTGGATGTTATTGGCGAAGCACAGGACGCTTTCGCTGAACCCGTCGTGGTACTGCAAGGCGATATCCGCGATCAGGCCCTGCCCCTCGTCGTCCGCGTGAAGCTGCACCACGCGGTGAAGCGGGGCCTTGCCTTCGTTAATGTGCGCGATGAACTCGCGAAGCCCATCCCGGAAGGAGAAGGTGTCCTCCTGGCCGGAACGGTCGTCTGAAATGCTGATGCTGACCCCTTCGTTGAGATAGGCCAACTCGCGCAACCGCGCTGCCAGGACTTCGTACCGAAACTCGGCCTCGCCGAAGATCTCACGGTCAGGCCGGAACTCCACCCGCGTCCCCGTTCGCCGCGTGGCGCCGATGCACTCCAACCCGGAGACGACGCTGCCGCGCTCGAACCGCATGACATGCACGCCCCCCTCCCGACGGACCTCCACCTCGAGCGTCTCGCTCAGGGCGTTTACCACGCTCACCCCAACACCGTGTAGCCCCCCCGAGACCTTGTATCCCTTCCGCTCGAACTTACCCCCAGCATGGAGAATGGTCATGCACACCTCGACGGCTGGCTTGCCGTCGATCTGGGGGTTCTCGTGCTCGATAGGCCCGACCGGCATGCCGGAGCCGTTATCGGTTACCACGCAGCCCCCCCCTGCCGTCAGCCGTACGTCGATCTTCGTGCAGCGGGCCGCCATGGCCTCGTCAATGCTGTTATCGACCACCTCATAGACGAGGTGGTGAAGACCTGCCCCGCTTGTGTCGCCGATGTACATCGCCGGCCGGCGCCGGACGGCCTCTAGCCCTTCGAGAACCTTGATGGTGCTCTCATCGTAGGCACTCGCGTCGGGGACTTCCTGTCTACGATCCGTTTCCCCTAGGGGTCTGCTCGCCGCCGGAGTCGGTTCGGGGACCCACGTTTCCTTCAGATCAGAATCCATCTGCGGTTAATCACTCCCACACCACAAACCTTGCTAGCCACCTGCCTCCTTCGCCAACGTCACCACCACACGAGTGATCCGCCATTGGGGATACGCCTGCTGGATCATCCGGAGGAACTTCGGGGCCACGGTACGCTCCACCTCGAACTGACTCCCCGCGCTCCTCACGGCGATCCGGACCGCGCCCCCCGAAACACCGCCCACCCACGCATCGGCGGACAGCCGCCTGGGCAGTACACGCTCCCACATATCCCCCAGGGCCACCAACCTGTGGAGTTGCTCCGGGGCCGCCTGGGGCACGGCGCGATGCACCAGATCACCGATCGCTCGGGCCGGCCGTGCCTTCAGCCTGTTCTGCCAAGCCTGCTGCAGCCTGCGCTCGTCCACAGGGACCTCCTACGACAGGCTCACGGGCATGACCACGTACACGAATTCCTTGCCCGCCGTAAGAACACCCGGCTTGTCTGCCCCGCTCAGGTTCAGGTCTACCTGCTCAGCCTCCACCACCCGCAGCGCATCCGTCAGGAACCCAGGGTTGAAGCCGATCGCCATCGGCGAGCCGTCGTATGCCACCTTCATGTCAATGGTGGCCTCTCCCTCCTTTGCCGTACGGCTGGAGAGCACCAAACCACCCTGGCTGAAATCTGCGCGAATGCCCTTCGACTCATCGCTCGTCAGGAGCGCCGCCCTGCGGATTGCGCCGTGAAGCTCTGCCGTGTTGAACGTCACCGTCGCCTCGATATCGCGGGGGATGACATCGTCATACTTCGGGAAATGCCCCTCCACTAGTACAGAGGCCACCGTGACCGGCCCAGCCTGAGCCACAACCTGGTTACCTGCTACTTTAAGGGCAACTTGCTCACTACCATCCCCCTGAATCACGCGGAGCAGCAGGGACATCGTCTTGGCAGGGACAATTGCGCTAAAGCCACCCTTGATCGCCTGCTTCGCCGATCCCACCGCCTTCGCCAGGCGCCGCCCATCCGTCGCCACCAGCTGAAGCTTCTTCCCACTGCCCTCCCACAAAACGCCGCTAATGGCATAACGCGTGTTTTCCCTCGCGGCAGCGAAAACCGTCCGCTCAATGAGCCTGCGCAGAACCCCACTGGCGATCAGGACCTCCGCCTCCCCCTCGAAACCCGGGATCGGCGGAAACTCCGCGGGATCCTGCCCATAGATCTGAAAATGGCTGCCCTGCCCCCGAATATGAACCGTCTCATCAGTTTGCTCAAACCCGACAGCTTCATCCGTCAGCTCATGCACGATCTGGCTAAGCTTACCCGCCGGAAGCAAGACGCGACCCTCTTGCTCCACCTCCACCTGGGAGATCGCACACCGAACACTGACCTCCAAGTCCGTCCCCGCCAGCGTAACCTCTTCGCCTTTCGCCACGAACTCCGCACACTTGAGGGTTTCCCTCGGTGTGCGCGTCGTAACAACCCCAGTGATGATCCCAAGAGCATTCTCAAGGGCTGCACGGCTGCAGTTGAGTTTCATGGTGCACCTCACTCACATTGCCATCTCTCATCAGTTCCAACCATCATACCACCAGTCTTACATAACGAACAGCGCCTTACTCTCAGCGCTTGTTGTATCTTTGAGGTTCCGGGACGCAACTGATCTAACGTCGTGGGTGGGCTGGACTTGATTGGACCAGGGGTGCTTGGGAGGGGGGTGGACCAGCTGTCGGTACCCCTGTTTAGGACGGGGCAGCGAGATACAGCTGATGACAGGGCAGGACGTCCCGATAGCGTCACCGGGCGGGGCTTGGGGCGGAAGAGACATGTTGTCCACACCTGGTTGTTGCATCAGATCGGCTACTGGAGGGATCGGCTGATGGTGTCAAGCGCATTGCGGAACTGCGGGTCCTCGTCGCGAAGGCGGGCGATGGATCTGGCTGCGTGGAGGACCGTGCTGTGGTCCCGCCCACCAAAGTAGCCGCCGATCTCCTCCAGGCTGTGCTTCGTCAGCGTCCGGGCCAGGTACATGCAGACCTGGCGCGGGAAGGCGATGGACTTGCTCCGCTTCCGGCTCTGTAGATCGGCGAGGCGGACGCCATAGTGTTTGGTGACGGCCTCGAGGATCGCAGGGATGCTGACGGGGTTGTGCTGGGTCAGGGCTTCCTCACCCAAGGCCTGACGGGCAAGGTCAAGCTCGACTTGGCCGTCATGCTGCGCAGCGAGGGCATGGATGTTGAGGAGTGCTCCTTCCAGTTCGCGCGCGTTTGACGTGATGCAGCTCGCAACGAAGTGGACAACCTCATCGGGTAGGGCGAGCCCGGTTGCCTTGGCCTTTTTTCGAATGATGGCGATCCGTGTGTCGAAGCAGGGCGCGTCGATCCTCGCGACCAGGCCCCAGTTGAAGCGGCTGACGAGTCGGTCCTCCACACTTGGGATTTCGGTCGGGGGGCAGTCGGCAGATAGGATGATCTGTTTCTGGAGTTGGTAGAGGGTGTTGAAGGTGTGGAAGAATTCCTCTTGGCTGCGCTCCCGGGCGGCTAGGAACTGGATATCGTCGATCACAAGGACGTCTACGTGACGGTATCGATAGCGAAACGTGTGCATCGCCCCGCGCTCGACGGCCTCGATGAAGTGGTTCGTGAATGACTCACAGGACAGGTACAGGATCTGCGCTTCCGGAAATGCCTCCCGGACGCGGTGGCACGTTGCCTGAAGGAGGTGGGTCTTCCCAAGCCCTACGCTGCCGTGAATGAACAAGGGGTTGTAGGCCCTGCCAGGGGACTCGCCGACGGCGACGCACGCGGCGTGCGCCAGACGGTTGCAGGGGCCAGTTACGAATTGCTCGAACGTGTAGAGCGGACTAAGCAAGATGTGATCAGTCTCTTCCTCGAAGGCCAGAGGGGCATGCGGCTGCGGCTCGGGTGGCTCGCGGTACTCCAACTGGTAGAAGCGGACGGTGACCAGGCGGCCGGTGGCCGCTTGGGCCGCTTCGGTGAAGGGCCTGAGGCAGTGATCGCTCAGGTATCGCTGCTGGCTGTCGTTGGCCGCCTGAATCTCGAACACCCCGCGCTCGAGGCGCGCAGGGTTCAGCTGGCTGAACCACCCGCGCACGAGGTCGGGGTAGTGAATGCGCACGTGGGCGAGGATGTCCGCCCAGACCGTATTACTTACGCCGTCCATGAGGCGATCTGTCCCTGGGGGTTTGTCTCCAGGCTTGCCCGCGCCAGCGAGGCCCTTTGATGACCCGGATCTATTCCAACCCCCTGCGCCCAAAGACCTTACGGTTTGATCGGGGTTGGCGAGAACCCGCCCTGTCTTTTACCATACCGCCCCAGCAGGGGCAAGCGGAAAAACCGCCTGCGCGCCACGGGCGTGCGCAACTCAGTAGAACACCGTGACGATCAAATGCGGCTCTGCGTGCTTACCTTCGACCACCCCGACGGAACTGGTGGCGAACTTAATGTCGATGGCGGGGTCCCCGTCGGCCCACTCGTTGACCTGGCTGTTGAGGTAGGCCAACGACGAGTCGTTCAGCTTCGAATGGAACGTCCGGCAACGGGTCGCGCCCGTTCCCGTCACATTGACGTTGCGCTTCAGCGAGGAGGTGTCCAGAGCGCCCTTGGCCGCCGAAATGCCCGTGCCACCGAAGGCCTTGATCTTGGACGTGCCATCCGCCTCACGGCTCACGTCTTCGGGCTCCAGGGCAATGGGGACCTCCGTGATGTCCGGGGGGGCCTCCGCTTTTGGGGCGGGCGCGGCAGGAGCCTCTTCCGGCGCCACGTCGAGGTCCAGGTTGGGCTCAGGCTTGGGCGACGAAGCATCGTCCACATCGGCGGCGCTGAACCATACGGCGTCGCCATCTTCTATCATGTTGAGTGCACCGCTTCCCGCCAGGTTGCGCAGCTCCTGTTCCGACTTCCCCAGACGTTCCTTGGTGTCCTCCAAGGAGTAGAAACCCGTGGTCATGATGGTCACTCCCGGCGCTGCAGCGCCAAACCGACCCAAGATATGACAGCTCGGAAATGCTATCGCTATTATAGATCGGAGCCGACAGCGGATCAACGCATCGGGGAGCGCGCGGAATGTATCACCGTTAGATGACCTCGACCGCCGCGTCACCGTCCACGACCCACCCAACGAGCCAGGCAGGCTCACCCGCCGCGGAAAGCCGGGCGATGAGGGCGTTGGCCTCCTCGGGGGGCAGGGCGACGAGTAGACCGCCGGACGTCTCCGGCGTGTAGAGGACCCACGCCGTCTTCTCCGGCACGGACCGGGTGAAGGCGACGTGCGGGCGATAGGCCTCGGCGGTCGCATAGGTACCGCCAGGGAACAAGTCTTGCTTTGCGTATTCCAGGGCGCCGGGCAGCCAGGGCAGGTCATCCAGGCGCAGTTGCAGACGGACCCCACCTCGCTCGGCGATCTCCCAGGCGTGGCCTAGCAGCGCGAAGCCGGTCACGTCGGAGCAGGCGTGACAGGGACCGGCCTGCATGGCCTGGGCAGCGGCCTTGTTCAGTCGCGTCATCGACGCCACGGCGGCCTCGACGTGCGCGACTTGCGCGAGGCCGAGCTTGATCGCCGTCGTGACCAGGCCGGACCCAAGCGGCTTGGTCAACACCAACGCGTCGCCGACCTGCGCGCCGCCCTTCGTAGCGATACGCTCGGGGTGCACGAGCCCTGCGACGGCCAGGCCGTACTTCGGCTCCTTGTCGTCGATCGTGTGTCCGCCGACCAGCACGCCCCCGGCCTCACGCACACGCTCCGCGCCCCCGCGGAGGATCGCGCGGATCACGTCCTCCGGCAGGTCGGGCGGGAAGGCGGCGATGTTGATCGCCATCAGCACCTGCCCGCCCATAGCGTAGACGTCGCTCATGCTGTTGGCGGCGGCCACCGCACCGTAGTCATAAGGGTCGTCGACGATCGGGGGGAAGAAGTCCGTGGTCAGGACCAGCGCGCGCTCCGCGTCCAGCCGGTAGACGGCCGCGTCGTCTGAGGTGTGCAGCCCTACCAGAAGGTCCGGGTAATCAGCCCGGGTGAACATCTCGGCAAGATCGCGCGTCACGCGCGCGAGGGCCAGCGGCGGCCGCTTGGCCGCTCAGCCGCCGGCGTGGGTCAGCTGCGTCAGTCGGACCGCAGCCTCTGCCGATTGCCCGTTCGTTGGACAGGCCTCATCCACCACGCGTCTCCAAAGCGCCAACGCCCCGCCCCTCGCAGTCGACCGGTCCGGTGAGGACGTCGTCGGGATGCAGGAGCGCAGGGCAGTCAGCGCAGGAAAATGGCGGAAAGGGTAGGAATCGAACCCACCACGGACGGTTCTATCCGCCCGCAACTGGTTTTGAAGACCAGTGGGAACACCAGCTCCCGTCCTTTCCGCCCGAAGGTCGGACCTCGCGGACGGCCGTGATACCTGCACGTAGCCCGCGCAGGTCCGCCGCCCACATCGATGTTACGCAGGGCGCACGCGTCCATCAAGTCGCAGACCCGGACCCCGAGACCCGGACCCCGTCATGCCGGGCCAAGAACGGCTCCCCGGACTGGAAACGCCCCCGCGGTTTCTGCAAGCGCGCCTGTAGGTGGGTCAACCCGGAAACTTCGTGCCCTTGCGCGTCTCGGCGATGACGCGGATCACCTCCCGGACGCTCTCGGGCGTGACGGCCATCGCCTTTCGATGTCGAAGGACATCGTAGATGTTGTCGTAGTAGTCCCCCTTGGCCCGGGACGCGACGGGCATTTCCTTCTCTTTCCAGGGCAGCACGTCGGTGTTGCCGTATCTGCGCCCCACCGGCGGCGTCTCGATGACCTTGAGCGGCTTGACCCGCTTGGGGTTGTAGTACTTGAGCTTGCTCGTCTTGCCGTCGGTGACGAGCGTGCCGCAGTCGCCCAGCAGCGTCCACTTGGCTGACGGGAACGCGCACGCGGTCGAGACCTCCAGATCGGCCGTACAGCCGCGCTTGCCACGCAGGACGATCTTGACGTGATCCTCCACGTCGCCGGCGTCGTTGACGTGTTGCAGGTCGCCGAAGACCTTCTTGACGGGCCAGCCGACAAACTGCAGCGCCATATCGATGATGTGCGGACACGTGTTGTTCAGCACGCCGCCGCCGTACTTTCGCAGCGTCTGCCAGTCGTTGCGCCGCGCGAAGCCCAGCCAGTGCCCGCGGATGTGGAACAGCCTGCCCAGCACGCCACTGTCGATGACGCCCTCGAGGTGTCGGAATTCCTGGTTGAAGCGGTAGTTTTGATGCACGAAGAGCTTCTTGCGCGCCGCCCGGGCGGCGGCGATCATGCGGTCGGCCTCGCGGACGTTCATGGCCATCGGCTTCTCGACGATGACGTGACGCCCCGATTTCAGGGCCGCCAGCGTGTGTGGGCAATGGTCCTTGCTGTGGGTCGCGATGCAGATGACCTCAGAGTCGGCCCGTTTGAGCATGTCCTTGTAGTCGTCGAAGGTCTCGCATCCGAACTCGCCGGCCGCCTCGGCGCAGCGGTCGGGCTCGGGATCGCAGACGGCCGTGATGCGGAACCCCCTTCGTCCGCGCATCGCCTTGACGTGAATGTCCCAGCCGGCCCGTCCCATGCCCGCCACCGCTACCGTGATCGGTCTTGTTTTGCCCATGTGACTCCTCGCAGCAAACGTTTGTCCCCGTGTCCGCGGTCGCGCCTCCGGAACGCCGCCGCGGCCGCAACGACCGTGTGTCCGTTGATACCGCTAAGCAGCGGCGAACGCAAGGTACTCAGCACCGGCCCTCAGGACCGCGATGCGGCGGCGCGGCGGTTCCGATAGCATGCCCGCATAGGGAGGAGCCGGGCGAATGCGAGCCGGGTAGGGCATTGCCCGGGGGCCGTGGTCTTCTCGTGGGGTAGGGCTCAAGCCGCGGCGGTCGACAACGCCTTCTTGTAGCGAGACCAGACGGTCCTGCCGTAGCGGATCGATTTGTCGCTTCGCGGCCAGACCAGGACGAAGGGCGTCGCGATGACGATATACAGGAGCCGCGCGGCGAGGCTAATCAGGTGGCCGATGAGTTCGAGGATCTCCCCCAAGGGGCGCCTCCCTCATCACGTCCGTACGCCGTCGTGGTCTGGACTTCGAAGTCAAAGACGCGCCGCGGGGGCTGGACGTCTCTAACCTCGGCAGACGGGGGCCGAGCCTTGAGCATGTTCTGGGAGCCCGTTCTGGGAGGGGGACAGCCCGCCTTCGGCCGGCTCGATGGCTCCTGGCGCGCGGACGTGGTGGGAGGGTGCGACGGCCCGAGGACGGGCGGGATGGACACGGGGCCAGCCGTCAGGCGCGCCGCTTTCCCCCTTCACCACGGGTTTCCGGCGTGGCAGGCCCGGCCCGATTTGGCGGCGTAGTCCTGGTGATAGGCTTCGGCGGGCCAGAACGTCTTGGCCGGTTCGATCTGCGTGACGATCTCGCGGTCGCCAAAGCGCTTCTTGGCGGCGAGCTCCTTGACGTAGGCCTCCGCCTCGCGCTTCTGTGCCTCATTGACGTACCAGATCCCCGAGCGGTACTGCGAGCCGACGTCCGGTCCCTGCCGGTTGCGCTGGGTCGGGTCGTGGATCGCGAAGAACGCCTCGAGCAGCCGCCGGTAGGTGATTCGCTTGGGGTCGTACACGACCTTCACCGTCTCGGCGTGCCCGGTCCCGCCCCTGCAGACCTGCTTGTACGCTGGATTCTCGACGTTCCCCTGCATGTAGCCGCTCTCGGCGTCGATCACGCCCGGGCCCTGCTCGAAGGTATGCTCAATGCCCCAGAAGCAGCCGCCGGCGAAGTAGGCGACCTCGGTCTGGATGGGCTGGCTCTCCGGGGGCAGCGGCTGTCCCTGTTTGTGGAACTTCAAGGCGGCCGAGTTCAGGCAGTGTCGCTCGCCGGTGTGACGGGGGCCGTCCCCGAAGACGTGGCCGAGATGGGCTCCACATCGGGCGCAGTTGATTTCCGCGCGGACCATGCCGTGGCTGTAGTCGGCCTTGCGGGTGACGTGGTCGGGGTCGAACTCGCGCTGGAAGCTCGGCCAGCCGGTGCCCGAGTTGTATTTGTCCTCGCTGGAGAACAAGGGCAACCCGCAGACGACACAGCAGTAGACGCCTCTTTCCTTGTTCTTCAGCAGACATCCGGAGAAGCTCGGCTCCGTGCCGGCGTTCTGCGTGATGCGGTAGGCCTCCGGGTCGAGCTTGGCGGCCAGCGCCTCGACCTGCTTGCGCGGCAGGGGGGTGATGTCGTACTGGGACTTCGAGTAGATCGGTTTCATGTGTTTCGCCGTTTTCGCGTGTCCGGCCGGAACCAAGGAAGCCACATGATACGCCGCCGGGCCAGTCCCTTCCGATCCCGAAGGACGGCAGCCGACCAGCAAGATCGAAAGGAGCGCCGTCAACGCGACGGGGCTTCCATGAATCGCCATCGGGCTGGACTCCTCAGTATTCCCCCGGTCCTGTCTCGAATCGAAGGCTCCGGGGCCGGTCAATAGACCCCCGAATACCACGAATTTGGATGCTTGTCGCGCTCCCGACGTTCGCGCGGATCGGGACCGGCCGGGCTCATCGAATCGGCGGGGAGCGAATGGGCGTTCCCGGCCCGAAGGGGCAAGACAGCATCCGGCATGGACGGACGTTGTCCATGGATGCCTTCACTCGGGGGCCCAAGATCCCGTCTTTGTGGGCGGGCCTACCTATCCTGTATCCGTTTTTCCTGCTCCCTTTGAAACGAGATTGACCGACGCCGACCCGGTTTCCTACAATGGGGTACGGACCCCGGTGGGCGGGGCGGTGCGCGGGGAGGGACCATGCATCCCGGCGATGGCGACCACGGCTGAGGACGTTCGTTGCGCTAACGGTCTATCCGGAGAGGGTTTACTCCGCTGTCGGGCGGACGTGTTGCTGAGGATTCCGGGGCTGCGGGTTCGCGCTGCAGCACTCTGGAGCCCCCGGCCCGCCCACAGAACCACGAGGTCCGAGGGCACCTGCATCAGCGGTCGTCGTCGAATCCCTCGTCGGCGACGCGAAGTGGGCCAGAAAGGAAGGCGAAGATGCCAGGCCGAACGGCACTGAACGGGATGAGCGGCGCTTCGTACACGCTATTGATGGTGATGGTCTTGATGACGGCGTTCCCGGCGGGCCAGGTCCTGGCGGGCGGCTACGGGACCCTCGAGACGCGCGGCAGCGGCACCGATGAGATCTGGCTGCTGAGGGTGGGGGGCTCTCGGTACGAGATGGGCTTCTGGTACGGTCGGCTGCTGGCGGATCAGATCGCCGGGTGCGTCGCGAGCATCACGAGCAAGCTGCCCTTCAGTGAGGGCGACTACGCCAACGCCGTCTCGGCCATGTGGAATCCCGCCTACTTCGACACCGAAGCCTACGAGAAGGAGCTCCAGGGCATGGCGGACGGATGCAGGGCTGGCGGCCATCCCGAGCTGACGTTCGAGACCTTGCGGCGGGTGCAGCTCATCCCCGACATGACCGAGGTCAGCTGTTCGCTGTTCTGCGCGTGGGGCAGCGGGACGGCGGCCGGTCACCTCTATCAGTTGCGCAATCTGGACTGGGAAATGGGCTTTGGCGTCCAGGACTACCCCGTCGTGGCGATCTTCGAGCCGGTCGACGGCGAGGTGCATGCCATCATCGGCTTCGCCGGGTCGCTGGGCATCGTGGGTGGGGGGATCAACGAGCATGGGATCGCGCAGAGCGAGATCATGGGGGCGTTCAACGACGCCGAGACGCTCAACGGGGTTCCCTTCCCGATTCTGCTGCGGGAATCGCTCTATCACGATAGCACACTTGCCCAGGCCCTCACCCGGATGCAAGGGTCCACCCGAACCAACAACTACTACTACGGCATCAGCGGCCCGGACGGCGGCGAGATGACCGGCAGGCTGCTGCTGACCAGCAACACCCGCTGCGACATCTACGCCGAGAATCAATCGGTCAGCCCGCACCCGAAGTATGGGGTGCAGTATCCGCATCCTGCGCGGGAGGACCTGGTCTACTGGACGCGTCACAACGGCGACCGCAACCAGGAGTTTTACAACGCCATCGACGCCCGCTGGGGCAACATCGACGGGACGCGATCGATCGAGATCGCGCAGGCCATCCAGGCCGCCGATGGCAGCACGCTGCTCAGCGTGATCTACAACGCGACGGCGCAAGACTTCTGGACCGCCTACGCCAACGGGCTCGAGCCTGCCCCCAGTCAAGGGTACGTTCACTTCGATCTGTCGACAGGCGCCCCGCCCGAGCCGCCGGTCCTGCCTGCGGGGGCCACGCCGCTCGACGTCTACGTGGCCACGCCGGACCCGAGCTATGGGTACGTATACGATCCAAACTTTCGGGTGGTTGAGCCCGGGCAGTACACCGCCTACGCCCTGGAGATGACGTCGCAGACGTGGAGAGATCAGCCCGAGGAGGTGGACAAGGCGTTCTGGAAGCACTGGCTGGTCATCGTCGTCCCCGATTTCCTGCTTTTTGACGACAAGAGCATGCTGTGGATTGACGCCGGGAACAACACCGATCCGCCCCCGGACCCCAACGATGGCGCCGTGAAGGAGTACTTCGACCAGTTTGGCGGCATCGCGACCGCCACGGCGTCGGTGGTCTCGGTCCTGCTGCAGGTGCCGAGTGAGCCGCTGGTGTTTCCCCCCGAGACACACACGCGCAGTGAAGACGCCATCATCGCCCACACGTTCAAGAAGTTCGGGGAGGAGTACCAGCAAACGGGCGATCCGAACACGACCTGGCCGGCCTTGTTGCCCATGGTCAAGAGCGCCATCCGGGCGATGGACACGGTTCAGGACTTCCTGGGCGGGTCCGTTTCCGGGGTGCCTGAGGTCCCCATTTCGAAGTTCGTGGTGGGCGGCGGGTCCAAGCGCGGCTGGACCACCTGGTTGACCGCCGCCGTCGACCAGTTCAGTGGTCAGAACCGGGTCTGTGCGATCGCCCCGGTGGTCATCGACTTGCTCAACCTGGACGAGCAGATGGACCACCACTACCTCGCGTACGGCGGCGAGTACGCCGAGGCCGTCCACGACTACGTCGACGAAGGCGTGATGGACCAGCTTCGTACGGAGATGGGCCAGCAGTTGCTCAAGATTGTCGACCCCTTCGAGTACCGGGACCGGCTCGCGTCGCTGCCGAAGTTCCTGATCAACTCCCCGGGCGACGAGTTCTTCGTGCCGGACTCGGCCCAGTTCTACTTCCACGACCTGCCCGGGGACTACACGAAGTGGCTTCGCTACGTGCCCAACACCAATCACGGGGCCGGTCTCGGCGAGGAGGATCCCGACAAGATGCCGGAGCAAAGCTTGGCCGCCTTCTACGCTTCGGTCCTGCTGGGTCTGCAGCGCCCCCACTTCACGTGGACGTTGGAGGGGACCAACGCCATCCGCGTGGAGACGTCCCCGTGGTCGGGTGGCGTCCCCACGGTCAGGCTGTGGCAGGGCTACGTCGATCCGGACAAGACGGGAGGCGTCCGGGACTTCCGCAGGCAAACGGTCGGCGAGATCTGGAGCGCCTCTGTCCTCCAGGATCAGGGCGGTGGCGTCTATGTGGGGCAGGTCGACGTGCCGGACGTCGGGTGGCGGGGGTTCTTCGTTGAATTGGAGTACACCGACCCGGTCCTGCAGCAGTTCGGGGACTTCCCCCACAAGTTCACGACGGAGGTCCGGATCGTGCCCGAACTCACGCAGACGGTCACGTTGGACGCTCAGAGCGACAACGAGGCCTGGGGACACGTGGACGTCGATCCGGCGCCGGCGGATCCGAACGTGTTCGAGTATGAGAGGGGTACCGCGGTCACGGTGACGGCGAGCGCGGAAACGGGCTACGAGTTCTGGCACTGGCAGGTGTTCGATCCGAATCACCCCGGGGACCCGGCCCACGCCGACGAAGACGCCAACAATCCGCTGACGATCGTTCTGGACACCGACCGCCAGGTGAAGGCCTTCTTCGGCCCCAACCTCGTGGTGACCGTCGAGGCGGACCCGAACCCGATCTCGGTGGGCGCAGAGACGACACTGACGGCAGAGGCCACCGGCGGGCTTCCGCCATACACGTACCACTGGACGGAGACCGGCGAGACCACGTCGCAGATCACGGTGATCCCCGCGACGGCGGGCGCCCACACTTATCATGTCACGGTCACGGACGATCGCGGCAAGACCGCACCCGGATCGGTGAAGGTCATCGTCAGCGAGGGGCTCGTGGTGGCGGTCAAGGCGGACCCGGGAGAGACCACTCCGGGCGGATCTTGCGAGCTGACCGCGACGGCCACGGGGGGCACGAAGCCTTACACGTACCTCTGGGCCGAGACGGGCCAGACGGATCGGAGCATCACCGTCAGCCCCATCGAGCCGGGGGACCATACCTACACGGTGACCGTCACTGACAGCGACGTCCCTCCCGTGGTCACGACGGAATCCATCACGGTATCGGTTGCCTTGCCCCTGACCGTGGCGGTCCAGGCCGATCCCGAGGAAGTGGCCGCCGGTCAGGCCAGCGCGCTGACGGTCACGGTCACGGGGGGCAAGGCGCCCTACACGTACGAATGGAACACCGGCGAGACCGAAGCGAGCATCACCGTCGCGCCGACCACGACGACGAAGTACTCGGTTACGGTCACAGACGCGCTCAAACAGCGGGAGAAGGCTTCGGTCACCGTGACGGTCCCCAGTAACGTCAGCATCGCGCTTGTGGCGGACCCAAGCACGGTCGTCACCGGGCAGAACGTCCTGCTGACCGCGAAGGTGTCAGGCGGCGCGGCGCCCTACACCTACACCTGGAGCACGACGGGCTCCGAGACGATCCCGGAGGGGACCGGCGCGACCTACACGGCCACGCCCACTTCGGACAAGACGACTTACACGGTGACGGCGACTGACAGCTTCGGTCAGTCGTCTAACGAGGCCTCCGTCACGATTACCGTGGTCGACGTGTTGACCGCGACAGCTCAGGCCGCCCCGGACGTGGTCGTGCCTGGGGGGCAGACCAAGCTGACGGTATCCACCTCTGGCGGCAAAGCGCCCTACGCATACCGCTGGACCGGCGATGATGGCGGACAGTCGATCGCCGACCCGAACGTGCGGACCGCGCTGGCGTCGCCGACGCAGGCGACCGCGTACACGGTGACGGTGACCGACGCTCTGGGTCAGGAGGCGGAGGCAAGCGTGGAAGTCGGGGTGGCGACCGGCCTGACCGCCAAGGCCACCGCGAGCCCGGCGTCGGTCGTCTCGGGGGGCGAGAGCACGCTGACGGCGACGGCGACGGGTGGCGTCGCTCCCTACGAGTACATCTGGTGGCCTATAGGCCGTGCGGGTCGGACGGCCCAGGTGAGTCCTACCGGGACGACCACCTACGATGTGACGGTGACGGACAGCGTCGGCCAGCAGACCACGGCGTCGGTGACGGTGAGCGTCGTGGCCGGCCTGACGGCGAAGGCGACGGCCAACCCGACGCGCGTCGTTTCGGGCGGGCAGGTCGAGCTGACGGCAGAGGTCCTGACCGGCGGGGTGGGGCCCTTCAGTTACCACTGGACCGAGGAGGACCGAGACGGGCAGACCATCACCATCTCGCCGACGTTAGACACCTCCGATCCGCAGAGCAAGACAATGACCTACTCGGTCATCGTGGTCGACAATCTGGGTCAACGCGCGAATGCCTCGGTGGCGGTGACGGTGACGAAGGGGCCGGTGGCGTCGGCCACGGCCACGCCCGATCTCGTCGTCCCTGGGGGCGCGGTGACGTTGACGGCGTCTGCCTCCGGCGGTAAGCCGCCATACGGCGACTATGCGTGGAGCACGGGTCAGACCGGCCAGACGGTCACGGTCCACCCCACCAAGACCACGGAGTACACGGTCGAGGTTCACGACGCGGAGGGCAATTCGGACGGGGCCTCGGTGACCGTCGGTGTCGCATCCGCCCCGAGTGTGACGGCCTCCTGCGAGCCGAACGTCATCAAGGCCGGCGACTCCTGCGTCTTGACTGCAAGGGCTTCCGGCGGCGCCGGCGGGTATGCGTACGCATGGAGCGATGGTCAGACGGGGATGTCCATCCAGGTCTGGCCCACGTTGAACGGTCAGAATGGGGCCGCGGGGGAGGTGACGTATTCGGTGACGGTCACCGACGCCCTCGAGCAGACGGCGAAGGCCTCGGTGAAGGTGGCGATGACGGGGCCTGTGAGCGTCGTGGCGTCGGCGGAGCCGAACTTCGTCATCGCGGGCGGAGCGGCTGAGCTGTCAGCGTCCGCCTCGGGTGGCAGACCGCCTTACACCTACGCGTGGAGCAACGGCGCCACCGAGAAGACCATCACGGTGGCACCGACGACGGCGACGGAATACACGGTCACGACGACCGACGCCCTCGACCAGCGGGCCACCGCTTCGGTCACGGTGGGCGTCGGCAATCAGTATGCGTTGACCGTCGGCGTCCACCAGGACCAGGGCGGCACGGTGAAGGTGGATCCCGCGGGCGGGCTCTACCGCGAGGGGGAGACGGTCAAGCTGACGGCGAGGTCCGAGGCCGGCTGGGTGTTTGCCTTCTGGGCAACCGGCGACGAGGCCCTGCTGGACAATCCCCTGAACGTGGTGATGGACTCCCCGAAGGAGATTACAGCCGTCTTCCTCGATCAGGCGAATCAACAGGACCCGGCGGAGTTTCCGATCGATCCGGTGGTCGTGCCGGCGTGCGGGACCATGGTCGGGATGGGTCAGCTGGCTCTGTTCTGGGCCCTGTGCTGGCTGGGTCTGGCGGCGCTTCATACGCGGCAGGTCCGCAAGCGAAGGCGATGACGTTTGCGGGGGCCCCTGTCGGCGTGGAGTGTGGCATGATCCCCAGGCGGCGCGTACCGATCGCGAGAACCGATTTCGTCGAGTGGTTCAGGTCCTTCGTTCGCCGGGGCGCGTCGGCTGCCGATGACGTCTCGCGGTTCGAGCGGGCTGTGGCGGACTATCTGGGCTGTGAGTTCGCCCGCGCAACGTCCAGCGGGAGGGACGCCATCGAGCTGGCCCTCGACGGCGTGGGGGCCCAGCCGGGCGACGAGGTCATCGTGCCCGCCTACACCCTGGGCGAGCTCCTGCCGCTGCTGCAGGCTCGAGGCCTGAAGCTCCTGGCGGCCGACATCGAGGCCGACACGTTCAACATCGATCCCCGTCGCGTGGCCGATCGGATCACGCCGAAGACCCGGGCCATCCTGGCCACGCATCTGCTGGGCGCGCCCTGCGACATCGAGGCGATCTGCGCGTTGGCGCGCGAGCACGACGTCGCCGTCATCGAGGACTGCGCGCACGGGTTCGGCGCGAGTGTCGCCGGCCGGAAGGTCGGCACGTTCGGCGACGCCGCCATCTTCAGCCTGGAGGTCAACAAAGCCGTCCCCACCTACGGCGGGGGGATCATCGTGACCGGCGATCCGAAGATCGCCGAGTCGGTGTCCGCCGCCCTGGACGCTCGCCCGCGATCGGAACGGGCGGCTCGCAAGAAGGCCTTCTCCACGTGGGTGGAGGAGAGTCTGATCCGCAGCCCGTTTTACGCGATCCTGGCCAGGATCCTGTTCTCCGAGAAGTTTGCCAGGACCTTCGAGCGGTTCTACCGCGGCAGCCACGACCGCCTCCGCACCGTCAAGCGAGCCTACACGGGCTTCCAGGCCCGGCTCGGGATCGCCCGGTTGGGCCAGCTCGACGACCGTAACGAGCGGCTTAACCGACGCTGGGACGAGCTGGCCGGTCAACTCCCCGACGGATTCACCGTGCAGGTCCGTGATCGCGTGGGCACCCCGGCGTTCTACAACTTCGTCGCGCTCAGCCCCATCGGCCCGAAGGCGCTGAGACGGCGGGCCATGCGGCTGGGCCTGGACGTCGGGATCGGCAGTGAGGTCATGGACGATTGCGGCCGAATGCTGGACGCCGACGACTGCCCCACCGCCACGCGGGTGGCTGAGCGCGCCGTCCTCCTGCCGTTCTACGACGGATTGAGCCGGCGGCGGTTCAGGCGGCTGGTTAGGACGTTGGAGAAGCTTGCGGCCGGATAGAAGACGCGACCCCGGCGGGATAGGGGGTCACGTGCTCGTGCTGGCGTCTTGCGGTCCCGATCGTCGTCTGGCGACCTGGCGGTTGATGAGGACGAGGGCGACCCACCCGATCGGCAGCCAGATCCAGAAGGTGGCCAGGCGAAACGCGCCTACGGCGAAGGCGAAGTGGGCTGCCGGGACGTCCATGATCTTCAGACTGACCCCCAGGAATCCCTCGACCGCGCCGATGCCGCCGGGCAGGCCCGTTCCGGATCCGAGGACGGTCGAGGCCGGCGCGAAGAACAGCGTCTCGACCAGACCGACGTCGCCGGGTAGGTCGCGCACCAGGACGTACAACGCCACCCCGTTGATGATCCAGCAGGTGCTCCGCAACGCGACGATGCCGACGGTCTGCCATCGCCACCAGAAGGCTGCGGGAAGCTCCAGGCGCGTCCCGGAGACCATGCTTCCGAGCCGATCGCCCAGGGTCAGCATCGCGGCGACGACGACGAGGGCGGCGATGGGGCTGAGCGCCGGATGGACCATCAGGGTGCCTACGCCGATTAGAACGGCCAGGGCGGCGGTCGCGTCGAGGAAGAAGGCAACGGCCTCGGCCAGGACGCCTTGCCTGAGCGACCCTCGATCCAAGCGCTTGAACGCGTCCGGGCGGATGAGGTTGCCCAGCTGCATCGGCAAGAGCAGACCGGCGTAGCCCGACAAGAAGACCTTCAGACCCGCCAGGTCCCACGCTCGGATACCGAACCGCCTGCAGACCCACATCCAAGACGCGCCCTCGAAGGCCATGTCCAGGACGCCCAGGGCCAGTGCGCCAGCCAACAGGAGCACCTTGCCCCGCCAGTCCGCGACGACGGTGGCCCAATCGCCGGTGAAGAGCCCGTACAGCCCGTAGGCGGTCACGATTGCGAGTACGACGAGGCCAATGGGTCGGGCGTAGTCTCTCTTTCGCACGGGCAATGCCTATCCTAGGTGCATGCGGGCCTCTCGATAGACCTCGATCGGGTGACGCAGCAAGTAGGGAAGGTGAAACCGAATGCTGGGCTCGGCGCTGCCCGCGTCCCAGCAGGCCAGGTTGCAGCCCACCACGCCCCTGCGCTGCGCTCGGAACTCAGTCGAGCGGACGATGGCGTCCAGCGGCATCTGACGGATGTTGAGGCCCTTCTGCTGCTGGTAGCATGGGAAGACGTCCCCGAACGGATTGATCATCACGAAGAGCGATCCCGCCAGACAGGGAACGGGTCTGACGAATTCGTAGGCCGTCTCGAAGTGATCGATGTAGAAGCGGGAATTGGTCTCGATGCCCAGTGCCTGCAGCCGGCTGGCAATACGGCCGATCGTGGCCTTGATGTCGGGCAGGTCCTCGCGCCTGGGGGTCAACTGCTCGAGAGCGGCCTGGACCATCTCGCGATACCGCAGGTAGGTATGGACGGGGATAAATTGCAGCTTCTGGACGCCCCATTTGATGCACCGGTCCGCGAGGGCTTCCAGCGCGTCCTGGTTCAGGCGGGAGACCACCACGTTGATGCCCACCGGGATCGGTTCGGGCAGCGACCGGAAGTGCTCGACCGCGGCGACGACCCGGTTCAGCCCGTCGACGCCGCGAATGGCCTTGTACCCGTCCCGGTCGGGGTGATCGCAGGAGACGTAGACGACCGAGAGGCCGGCCTGGGCGAGCGACCGCGCCCGGGCCTGGTCGATGGCCAGGGCGTTGGTGTTGATGTGCACGCTCATCCCGTCCTTCCGGAACGCGGCGATACACGTCTCCAGGTCGTGGCGCAAGGTCGGCTCGCCGCCGCCGATGGAGACGATCTGCGTCTTGAGCCGGCGAAGTGCGGGCCTGAGCGAGAGGATCTCGTCGGTCGTGAGCTCCGGCGGGCTGTCGGGCCTGGGCCGCCAGATGTCGCAGGTCCTGCACCGGGAGTTGCAGCGGTCGACCACGTCCAGATACGCGAACGGCACGACGCGAACCTTCGTACGCAAGTACTTGGTTGAGCAGATCTGCACGAACATCCGTGCCATTGCGGAGATATGCTTCAGGTTGGACCAGAGACCCGCCACAGACCTCCCTCTCGCTCGGCACGCCGCCGGCTTCCGGGCCTCGGGTCGAGCCCATCGCCTGGATTATAGTCTCACTTTGCTCGCCAAGCGAACGCGCACGGCATTCGGTGCCCCCGACCCAGCGAGGTGACGCGCTCAGCGTCAGGCCCGGGTCCAGTCAAACAGGATGCCCATGGTCTCGTGGCGGCGAGTGTTGATCATTTCGTAGGCCTTGGCGCAGTCTTCGGGCGCGGATTCGTGCGTGATCAGACCGTTCAGGTCGAATCGCCCCGATCGCACCAGCTCGAAGAACAGGCCGTAGATGCGGTGCGCGGTCCACTCGGCGTCTTCGTGCGTGCCGTGGGCGCCGATGACGGTCAGACCTCGGGTGATCACGTCGCTGGTCAGGTGCTGCTGAGAAGGGGCGCCCGTGTCGCCGAGCACGACGACGCGCCCGCGGTGGCGGGCCAGCCCGAGTGCAGCCGAGAAGACGGCGGCGTTCCCCGTGGTGTCGACGACGACGGGCGGCAGCTCACCCCCGCAGGCCGACTTCACCTCTTCGCGGCAATCGTCGACGGGCCGCGCCACGAGATGCGTCGCGCCCCCGTTTCGGGCCAGGTCGAGCCTGGCCTGGACGGTGTCGACAGCGATGATGGTCTGGGCCCCGGCGGCGTTGGCCCAGCGGACCGTCATCTGGCCGACCGGTCCGACGCCGATGATCAGGATGCGGTCGCCCAACCCGAACCCGCCCGCCCGCGCGCCCATGAAGGCGACCTTGCCCAGGGCGATCCAGGTGGCCTGCTTGGCGTCCACGCCGTCGGGGATCCGGTGACAGGCCGATGCGGGGAGGACGTGGAACGAGGCGTGGCTGCTGAGCGTGGCGATGGTGTCGCCGACCGCCAGCGAGTCCACCTCCGGGCCGACCTCGACGGCGCGTCCCACGGCGGCATACCCCGGGTAGAACGGGTACTTGACCCAAGCGTCCCAGTGCGTGCCGGGCTCGAAGAGACGGTTGAACACGATCCCTTCGGTGCCCGTGCTGATCAGGGAGTAGTCTACCTCGACGGCCACGGCGTCCGGGCCCACGGCGCCCGGCGTGAAGGTCTCGAGCGCGACCTGCTGCTTGCCGGCAAACACGACTCTCTTGGCCATGTCGTTCGCTCCGGTTGTATCGCCTGGGACGCGTTTCGCGGGCGGTCCTGGCTGCTTATCCCAGCGGGTAGGTGCCGAACTCCAGCCCGGCTTGGACCATGGCGATCAGGTTGGCCGGGTTGACGCTGGAGTGGATGCTGTTGCTCGAGCAGAGCAGGTACCCGCCGCCCGGGCCGCCGTCCAGGATGCACTGCCGGACCGTCTGGCGGACCTCTTCGGTCGTCCCGTGAGAGAGCAATTGCCCGCAGTCGACGTTGCCGACCAACGCCATTCGGTCGCCCACCAGGCGCTTGGTGGTGGCCAGGTCCATGCCCGCCACCGGCTCGATCGGGTTGATGGCGTCGGCGCCGCTGGCGGCGATCGACTCGAGCAGCGGGTACATGTTGCCGTCCGAATGCTTGATAACCAGTGCCCCCTCCTCGTGGATGACGTCGACCATGCGCGTCAGGCGGGGCAGGATGAAGTGGTCGAAGGCCTCGGGGCTCATCATCGGCCCGGCGTTGTGGGCGTAGTCGTCGCCGAGGACGATGACCTCGGCGCCGGTGCGGACGGCCCGGCGGGCGATGGCGAGGTGCACCTCCAGGACCGTGTCGAGCAGCGCCTCGCAGAACGCCGGCTCGAGCAGGAAATTGGCGAGCAGGTTGTCCAGCCCGTTGAGGTAGGCCGACCACATGAACGCCGCTCGCTGGTGGAAGATGATCGCCCGTCTGCCCCTGTAGCGTCGGACGACGTCCTCGAGGTCCCCCAAGCGGTGGGGCGCGTTCGGGTCCGGCGGCTCGTAGCGGCGCAGGTCGGCCATCGTCTCGATCGGACCGGTGACCGGATGGGCTACGACCTCGGGGTTCCTGCGGTAGGTCACGCCCCACTCGTCGACGTACGTCCCGTCCTCGCGCTCCTCGACGGGATCGAACCGGACCCCGCAGCCGACCGAGTCCATGCCCAGTCGGTCCTTGCAGTCCGACTCGTCCGCGCAGTCCGGCATGGCCGCCCGGGCGACCTTCGGGTCGATCACGAACTCGACGATGGGCACGCGGTCCGGTTGCCCGCGCCGCAGGGCCGTCTCGACACGTTCCGGGGAGTTCATCGGCGGGTTGGCCTCCACGACTCGGTTGCGGCGCCGCCCGCACGTCGAACCAGTAGGCGGCGGGACGCGACCGGTGGGGCGATCGCTCGGATCAGCGCTTGGGCGCCGGCTTGGTGGTGGCCGCGGCCCGGGTCGACGGTTTTGCCTTGCGTGGGTTCTTCTTCAGGATCGACGTGCTGCGGGGCCCCTTCTTGGCCCCAAGGATCTCTCTGTATGCGCGGATGCGCTTGACGGTATGGAGTCGCTCGGCGTACAGCTTGGTGCGCTCCTCTTCCCAGGGCCTCGGCGCGGTCTTCTGGCCGTAGTAGGCCCCCCCAACGGCGGACCCCATCGCGATGACGACGATCAGCGCAGTGATCAGGGTGTGCACGACGCCCCCGGTACGCGTAGTGTCTTGCATGGTGGACTACCTCGATCGAACTCCTGCTTCCAGACGGGGGCGCCCACGGCACGCGCCGGTCCCCCAGATCGGTACGGACTCTCTAGTTAAGCAGAATCCCTCCGGTCCCGCAACCGTGGCGCCAGACACCCGGGGGGAAGGGGTCGGAGACACATCCGGCGGCCCCATCAGAGACGCGACCGTCAGGGAGCGTTCACGCCGGCGGTCACGCTGGCGTTCCCGGATTGCATACACCGGACGGGACAGCGGATCCGACGCGGTTTGCATCGTTCGCCGTGCGGGTCAGACCGATCCAGGCAGAATCGGTCTGGCCGAACGCTCCCTCACCAGGCTGTCGAAATACCTGGAATTGTTCTTGCTTGCAACGGGAGAATGCGCCAAACGGGGTCTCGTTAGGGAATTTGGGGGGGTGAACGCATTCGGCAGGGAGGCGACTGAGATGGCTGGGTTTCGGCAGCCAGAGATACCTCGGGACCAATTGGTGCTGTGGGAACAGCGGCTCGACGACGCGTTGCCGGTGGATCATCCCGTTCGGCAGCTCGACGATCTGCTGCGATCGGACGCCTTTAGCGAGACGTTCAAGGCGTGGGAACGCGAGTATGTGCTGGCAGAGGGCAAGCCGCCGTTCCACCCGCGGGATCTGGCGGCGCTGTACGTGTATGGGATGCTGAACAAGATCCGTTCGAGTCGTCAGTCGGACGTGTACCGTTGTCCGATGGGGGCGGCGTTGCGGTTTGTGGGTACTGGGCAACTAAAGATGAAGTGGGGGACTGCGATTCGCAGGCAATACCGAGGGGACCCGGCGTGTGCGGGTTGTCCCCGGGCGTTGATGTGTTGTGAGAATCCCGAGACGGGACGGACGGTGAACCGAGATCAATACGAAGATCACCGGGAACGCATGCGTGCGCGGATGTCGAGTGGGCGGGGTCGTTCGCGCTACCGACTCCGTCGTCAGACGGTGGAGCCGCGGTTTGGTCAGATCAAGCGGAACCTGGGGTTACGCCGGTTCCTGCGTCGCGGTCTGTGTGGTGTACAAGCGGAATGGACGCTCGCGTGCATTGCGGTGAATCTGGGCATTCTGCTCCGTAGCTGGCAGGAGGTGCGAGCCGTGCTCTAAAAGGCAGCCGGGGGTGGGCCTGCGCAATGATCGTGCCCTGCCCAACGCCCGCGCAGCCGTCGCCTGACCCACAGTGGGCTGATCTGACCCGGTCGACGCCGCGCGAAAAAACCTCGAGTCGCCAGCCATCACCAGCGTACATGGCCAGCTATTCATCGAAGGTATTTCGACAGCCTGTCACGGTCGCGTCTCTGATGGGGGTCGCCGGAGGCGTCACGGACCCCCGTCGGTGTGCAGGCGGCGGCGGGCGCGTTCAAGAAGCGCGCGGGCCTGCCGGTGTTGGGGGTCGGCCCGTAGGACGCGCTTGTAGCAGGCGAGGGCCTCGGTCCAGCGGCCCAGTTGCTCGAATGCCCGCGCCAGTTGCAGATGGGAATCCAGGCTGTGGGGGGACAGCTTGACCGCCTCCTGCAACCGGACGACGGCTTGGTCCCATTGAGACTGCTGGCAGAGGATCAGGGCCGCGTTGTATCTCGCGCTGGCGGATGTCGAGTCGAGCTCGGCCGCGCGGTTGAAGTGCGTCAGCGCCTCACCCATCTGGCCCGTGCGGCCCAACGCGTTGCCCAGCGCGCAATGGGCCTCGGCGCTATTCGGGTCCAGCCGCACCGCCTTCTGCAGATGCTGGGTCGCCTCCTTTCGGTGACCCGTTGCCTCGAGCGCCAGGCCGAGCTGGAGGCGCGTCTGCGCCCGCGCGTCGCCCGCCTTCAAGGCTTGTTGCAGATGGGGAACGGCTTCGGCCGGCCGGCCGCGCTCGCGCAGCAGCCGGCCCAGCGAAGCGAGCGAGTTCGTCGTCGGGCGGGTCGCGACGACGCGGTTGAGGCGGTCGATGTCCTGATCGGCCCGCTTCGCCCGCACCACCGCCAGGCACTTCGACGCCTCGGCATAAGATGGCGACAGCGCCAGCGCCCGACGCAGCGCCCGCTCCGCCGGCCCCAGCCGCCCGCGGGCCAGGTGCGTCCGACCGATTTCGTAGTGCGCCCGGGCGGCGTAGCTCCCGTTGCAGGCCGTCATCAATCGACCGAACGCGGCCAGGGCTTCGTCGTCCCGGTCCAGGGAGCGGTGCATCTGCCCCAGCAGCTGCAGAGACTTGGGGTCTTCGGGGTCAATCCGCAGCGCCTGCTGGATCCATTCGATGCCCTTGTGATACTGCCCGCGCTTCATGTAGACCGCGCCGAGCATCCGGGGGATGTTGGCGTCCCGGTCGACGAGCTTGGCGGCCCGTTCGAAGCAGGCGGTCGCCTCGGCGCGTCGTTCCTTCGCGTCGTAGGACATCCCCAGAACCAGCAACGCCTTGCCCGCCTGCGGGACCTTGGCCACGTACGGCTCGAGCAGCTCGATCACCTTGTCGTGGTGTCCCCGGCCAACCAGCGCCAGGGCGGTCTTGTACCGCTGCAGCTCGCCGATCATCTCGCTCGGGTTGGGCAGGCTCGCGTAGGGGACGCCCGCGTCCTTGTGTCGGGTCGTCGTCGGACGGTCCGAAGCCGCAACGTAGCCCAGCGCCCGGAGCCGCTCGAGCATCTCGGGCGTGACGGCGAGGTGGGCCTGAACGGCGGTCACCATCTCCGGGTCGCTGCCGACCATCTGGCGGAGCAGGGCAGACAGCTCGGCAGCCACCTGAGGTCGAGCCGCGTACACGTTCTGGAGTTCCTTCGGGTCCTTGCCAAGATCGTACAACTCCGGCTTGGGGGCGAAGATGAACTTGTGGTCGCGTCGTCGCACGCCCAACAGCGGCGCCCAACCGTTGAAGAACTTGCCGGCCAGCGTCTCGATGTACAACGCCCTGGGAACCGGTCCGGGCGGATCGATCAGGCTCGCGCCGTCGAGGCCCGCCGGCACGGGCCGGCCCGCCGCGGCCAGCACCGTCGGGACCACGTCGATCAGACAGACCTGGCGCCTGACGACGCAGCCCTGCGGCACGGGCGGCGGGCCGCTAATGATGAGCGGCACGTGCAGCGTCGAGTCGTAGAGCAGCGCGCCGTGGTCGGCCTCGTCGTGCTCGCCCAGCCCCTCGCCGTGGTCGGCCGTCACGATCACCAGCGTTCGCGATCGGACCTGGTTCCGGTCGAGCCATTCCAGCAACCTGCCGAGCTGCTGATCCGTGTAGGCGATCTCCCCGTCGTACGGCGCCGAGGGGTACCGGCTGGCGAAGGGCTCGGGCGGATCGTAGCTGAGGTGGGGGTCGAAGTAGTGGACCCACAGGAAGAACGTCTCGCGGCCGTTGTCGTCGAGCCACGACAACGCCGCCGCCGTCGTCGTCGCCGCGCGACGCTCGTTGGGGCTCGGCCCGTCGATCGTGCCGACCTTCGCCCACGTATCCCCGTAGTGCCCGAATCCCCTGGCCAACCCGCAACGACGATCCAACAGCGCAACCGACACGAAGCCGGCCGTCCGATAGCCCGCCGAGGCGAGCATCTCCGCCAGCGTCGCCACCTTCGGCTCGAGCTTGAACATCCCGTTGACGCGGGCGCCATGGTGCTGCGGGTTCAGACCGGTCAGCAGGGAGGCGTGCGAGGGCAGCGTGCTCGACGCCGGCGCGATGGCTTGGGCGAACCGAACCCCCCGCCGGGCCAGCCCGTCCATGACGGGCGTCTCGATGCCTTGATGGCCATAGCAGCCGACGTGGTCGGCCCGGAGCGTGTCGATCGAGACCAGCAGGACGTTCCAGCCGCCAAGCGCCCCGGGGGCGATCTCGAGGCGATCGGCCTGCCGACCCGCTGCAGCGCCCGGCTTGGCGGATCCAGGCACGCCGCTGCGTCGGCACCCGGCTGGCAGCATGAGCGCCGGCAAGAGGACCCCCGCCAACATCGCCTGACGGAGCACGCCCATCGCCCGGCCCCGTTGATGGGTGGGAGGCAGGTTTCGCATGCGGGTTGGCTCCGGCGTCTCGATCTGGTCGGACCCGATCTACTTGGACGGATCGGCCTGCCCGGTCCGCATCGCCTTCAGTGCGTTGGCCGCTGCGGCGTGGGACGGATCGGCCTTCAGCGCGAGGGCGAACGCCTTTTGGGCCTCGACCCGCCGCCCCCGGGCCAGATGCGTCCGACCGATCTCATAGCGCGCCCGGGCGGCCCGGATCCCGTCCCAGGCTTTGCTCAGCCTGTCGAACGCGGCCATCGCTTCGGCATCGCGCCCCAGCGCCCGGTAGGACCGCCCGAGCTGCTCGAGCGCCTCGGGGTGCTCCCGGTCGATCGCGAGCGCGCGGCGAAAGTGCGCGATCGCTTTGCCGTGGTCGCCCTGCTGGGCGTAGACGCCCCCCAGCGCCGAGGCGACGTCCGCCTTCCGGCTGGTCGACTTCTCGGCCCGCCCGAAGCACGCCGCCGCCTGCGTCTCATGTCCTGCCGCCCGGTGGCACAAGCCCAGGAAGACCTGCGCCACCCCGTCCTCGGGCGCCGCGGTCGTGTACTGCTCGAACAGCGTGATCGCCTCCTCGAACTGGCGCTTCCGCATCAAGGCGCGGGCCCTGGCAAACTGCCGTATGCGCTGGACCATGTCCTTGGGGTTGGGCAGCTCGGCGAACGGCCTGCTGGTCTGGGGGCCATGGCGGGTGGTCGCGTGCCCCGAGTCCGTGACGTATCCCAAGGCCTTGAGCTGCCGCAGCGCGTCGGGCGTCAGCGGGAGATTGGCCTGGACCGTCGCGACCAGCTCGGGGTCGCGCCCGACCGCCCGGCGGAGCTGGTCGTACAGCTCGCCTGCCACCTCGGGCTGGGTCTTGTACAGGTTCTGGAGTTCCCTGGCGTCGTTGCGGAGATCGTACAGCTCCGGCTGCGGGGCGAGGATGAATTTGTAGTCCGCCCGACGAACCCCCAACAGGGGGGCCCATCCGTGGAAGAACTTGCTGGCCAGCGTCTCGATGTACAGCGCCCTGGGTTCCTGGGCGGGCGGATCGAGCAGACTGCGGCCGTCCAGGCCGTCGGGGATGGGTCGGCCGACGAGCGCCAGGATCGTCGGCACCACGTCGACGAGGCCCGCGAGGCTCGAAACCACATGCCCCTGCGGCATCGGCGCCGGACCGCTGAAGATCAGCGGAACGTGCAACGTGGTCTCATACAGCAGCATGCCGTGCTGCGTCTCGCCGTGTTCGCCGAAGGCCTCGCCGTGGTCGGCCGTCACCACCACGAGCGTCCGCGACAGGAGCTGCTGCGCTTCCAGCCATCGAATCACCAGGCCGAATTGCTGATCGGTATAGGCGATCTCGCCGTCGTACGGCGCCGAGCCGTACAGCTCCTTGAATGGCGCGGGGGGCGCGTAGGGGAAATGCGGATCGAAGTAGTGCAGCCACAGGAAGAACTTCTCATGACCGTGCTTGTCCAACCATCCCAGGGCCTCCGACGTGACGGCGTCGGCCCGGCGCTCGCTGAGGTTCGGCGTCTCGGCGGCCCCCAGCTTGGCCCAGGTATCTCCGTAGTGGCCAAATCCGCGCCCCAGACCATAGCGTCGATGCAGCAGGCCGACCGACACGATCCCCCCCGTCCGGTAGCCCGCCTCAGCCAGCATCTGGGCCAACGTCGCGACGCCCGGGCCGAGCTTGAACATCCCGTTGACGCGGGCACCGTGACGCTGCGGCGCAAGCCCCGTCAGCATCGACACATGCGAGGGAAGCGTGATCGACGTGGGCGCGATGGCCTGCGCGAACCGCACGCCCCGACGGGCCAGCCCATCGAGTACGGGCGTCTCGACGGCCTGATGACCGTAGCAGCGGACGTGGTCCGCCCGAAGCGTGTCGACGCTGACCAGCAGGACGTTCCAGTCGCGAAGCGCGCCCGGCTCGGCTTCCAGACGGTCGGTCCGCCGAGAGGCCCGACCCGCCGACGGCGCAGACCCCGACCCGGGGTCGCGGCGGCAGCCGGCCAAGGCCACAGCCGCGATCGGTACCAGCAGCATCGCATGAGGGCAACGACTGCCCCTGCGACAGTGATCGATGCCGGAGGTCATTCGCATGCCTGTCCGCCCCGAAGAACGACGCCAATGTCTCGCGCGCAAAGCCCCTCTGGGTCTGATCTGACCGACGGCGTCCCCTATTCGTCCTTATACCCGCCGACTCGACAACGAGGCAAGCTAGCCTCAGGAACCCATCGATCGCCAGACCCGGATCCCGGACCCCGGGACCCGGAGCCCGTTCTGCGAACAGCGCGCAGAACGCCCGCCGTCGTCCGTTCAACGATCCCCGCGCGATTCAGTGATCAGACAACTCGATTTCGATCACGCGCTTGTCGGTGTAGGTCGATCCGACGCTGGTGCACGTCAGGTGTCCCCGGACGATGTGACGGGCCCGGTGATTGTGGGCGCACAATAGATGCGTGGCCTTCGGCTCGCCCAGGACCGTTCGGCCGAAGATTTCGCTGCCGAGGTAGTTCGTCGCGAAGTCCCACGCGGGATGGCCCGTCCGGACGACCATCTCGGCGAAGGGCAGGTGATGCATGCCGACGACGATCGTGCGGGCCTGCTGGGCCGCCTCCTCGAGGTGTCGGCGGAGCTTGGCGGCCAGGCGGTGGGTGAACTCCTCGTCGTCGTAAGGCAAGCGGACGTGCTGCCCGTCCATCCACCGCGTGGTGATGTCCAGCGTCGATTCGGGAATGTCCACCAGACCGTCCAGCAGGTGCATGTGCTCCGGCATCCTGGCGGCGGCGCCGGGTGCGACCTTGGCGCGGTAGAAGCGGAGGGGGATGTTCAGCGACTCGGCCCGGTAGCTGTGGTCGTACCATCCGATGTTGCCGACGAAGGCGACGCCGTCGAACTGGGCAGGTCCGGCGTCCAGGTAGTGCCAGCCGTGCTGGCGGCAGGTCTCGGCGAGTTCGACTTCGTAACGGTGAAGGCTGTCGCGGCCCGGGTCGGTCCAGAGGTCGTGGTTGCCGGCCACGAGCATCTTGTGCCCGGTGAATCCGTCGAACAGTCGCAGCGCCTCGGCGAAGGTCTCCGGTTGCCGACCGGCCACGTCGCCGAGGAGCAGCAAGGCGTCGGCCGGGCGGCGCGACACCTCATCGGCGAGAGCCTCGGTGGGCTCGCGGCTGCGCCGGATGTCGTAGTGTAGATCAGCGGTGACCAGGATTCGCATCACGCCCGCAATTCTGGAGCCCGTGGTCAAGGCACCATTGTAGGCACTGGGGGCCGCCGACACAATCCGCCGAATCGGGCGGTGGGCGGGGCGTATGTCTCGTGTGGTCAGTCCCCCGTGAAGTTGCGGGTCGCCGTAGGCGTCAGGCCCCAGACTTCAGGCTTCAGGCCTTCGCTTCCGATTCGTCGCGCCAGCCCTGTGGCCTGACGCCTGAAGCCTGAGGCCTGCAGTGTCAGGCACGCGGCCCCGCCAAACGAGGTCGGGAGGGGCGGGGACGGGATCTGCGAGGTCAAAGGCGGCCCTCCGGGGGTCGTCTGGGCGGTCGCCCGGTCCTGGTCGAAGGAAAATTCTGGAAATGTAAAAAGCCCTTGCGGGTTAGAACTTGTTGCATTAGTATCACTTGCAATCGTTAGGAGCTATCCCGCTGTCCCGATGGGATCGTGCAGGTCCGAGCTGCGGCCTCGGGTGGTACCGTAGCGAGTGGAAACGCTTTCACCTCTGAGTTTTCAAGGGCGTGCTGATGGCAACGATCACCAAGAAGGAGCTGATTGACCGGATCGCCGACAAGACCGGCAACAAGCGCATCGTGGTCAAGCGGATCATCCAGAGCTTCCTCGACGAGATCATCGAGGAGCTGGGAAAGGGCAATCGATTGGAGTTTCGCGACTTCGGCGTCTTCGAGAGTCGGATGCGGGCCGAGCGCGTTGCTCAGAACCCCAAGACCCTCGAGCGCGTCCATGTGCCGGCGAAGCGGACGGTCAAGTTCAAGGTCGGTCGGCTGATGAAACAGAAGTTGCATGACCCCGGAGGGCAAGCCGGCGATACGCCTGCAGCCCCGGGCCGACCGCCGCGCACCCCCGGCGCCGAGGGCGTCGCGGGGACCTCCCCGCCCGCCAATCCCGACGCGGGTTGACGCAAGGACGGGTCAAGCCCGTCCCCGACCCGTCCACACGAGCCATCCTCGCAACCGCCACGGGCCCGTGAGCCGTGGCGTTTCTGTTGTAAGCGGCCAGACGCAATGCCGTCCGGTCGGAGCGGCGGACAACACCCCGGCGGCCAGTCGTCATTGTCTATGGGGCAATATCGCCGTAGGATTATAGATGGTGGGACCAAATGGGCGGTGTCTGCCGGGCACGGAGCCAACAGAGCAGGGGGAGCGTCCGGGCAAAGGGGTGCGTGAGGCGATGCGTGCGATCGACCGTCGACGCGGCAGACCGGGGTTCACGCTGATCGAACTCCTGGTCGTGGTGGCCATCATCGCGCTGTTGATCTCGATTCTGCTGCCGTCACTGAGCCGGGCCCGGGCGCAGGCGCGGGCGACCGTGTGCGCGACGCGGATCGGCCAGCTCGCCAAGGCCGTCCTGATGTACGCCGACGAGTACGACGAGGTCCCCCCCTTCATCGGGCGGGGGTGGGAGAACTGTGACGATCCTCGTCTCGGCGACGAGTGGTTCGTGGGTTCGGGGACGACCCTCGAGGACCTGGCGCGATTCGAAGACTGGCTCATGCGCGACATGCCGGACTTCTGGATGGACGTCCAGGACGACTGGCCCGACGATGCCGAGCTCCGCGGGGGGCGTCTGTTTAGCTACACACGCTTCGAGAACACGTATCTCTGCCCCGACTTCGCCCGGGTGGCCGACCCGGCGAAGTCCCAGAACGTCTTCAATTACTCGCGAACCGTCCTCGGGCGGAAGTGGTTTCACTGGGGCGACCCGGAGCTGAACCAACCGTCGATCTGGATCCCATCAGGCGACCACGTCGAGTGGTGCGGCATGGCCGGCCCGGTCCTGAAGGTCAGCCAGATCTACGCCCCGGCTCAGCTCCACATGTTCTTCGACGAGCGGTGGGACAAGCATTGCGCCGGGCCCCCGGAGGGATTTCACATCGCAGGGGCCGGACTGTTCGGCGACGGGATGATCAAGCATCAGTGGATGGCCATCGACGCGATGTTCGGCCCGTGGGGCAATGAGATCGGCCAGTATCACGGCACCAAGACGATGTCGCGGTACGTCCCCGAGCCGTGGCGGAAGGACATCCCGGCGATCAAGCTCGGCAGCGTCGCGTTCTACGACGGGCACGTCACGCTCGACCTGGACGTGCTGCCCGACCGGGACACGGGCGAGGGGATATCCGCGGTCTTCGCGGCCCAAGGCCTGCTCGAGTTGATCTACGGCCACATCTTCGCCCAGCGCGGCCTGGCGCCGGACGAGATCCAGTTTAACGACCTCTTCTAACGCTCGCGCCCCCCGTCGGGTGGTGCGTCTTTGTCGTGCCTCGGTTAGCCCCGCCGCGTGCGGCCGGAAAAGGGGCCGCACGCGGCCCCGCTAAGCGCGTACTCGGTGGCGGAGATCCGCTTGGGTACTCGCCGACCCGGGATGGGGCGGCGCTATCCCAACAAAAACACCACGAAAAACTGGCAGACTAGCCCATTGTTTGCCGCACGTCATTCGCGTAGGATGACTAGGGAGCCGTGGGGCGCGGGGCGATTGCCCGCTGGTGCTGGGGCGTTCCATCGGGCGGCAGTGGGCGGACGCACGAAGCGGGCCAGGGCTCGATCGGAGCAATCCCGAGGGCGTTTCCCTCCCCGGATCGATTCGGGTCCGCAGGTTCCATACTACATTGGAGCGAAGGGGTCGTCATGAAACACCATCCGACTGCCTGCAAGCGAGGCCGGACCGGTTTCACGCTGATCGAGCTGTTGGTCGTCGTGGCCATCATCGCGCTGCTGATCTCGATCCTGCTGCCATCGTTGAGCCGGGCGCGGGCACAAGCGCGAAGCACGGTGTGTGCCTCGCGGATCGCCCAGCTCGCCAAGGCCATCATTCTGTACGCCGATGATTACGACGAGACCCCACCGTTCCTCGCCCGAGGGTGGGAGGACTGCGATGAGCCCGGTCGCCTCGAGACCGAGGAATACACCGTGGGCTCGGGGATGACGCTGATGGATTGGGCGATGCTGGAGGACTGGCTGATGCCGGACTTCCCCCGGTTCTGGATGGACGTCCAAGAGGACTGGCCCGAGGACGCACAGCCCAAGTACGGGACGCTGTTCGGCTATACGCGGTTCGAGAACCTCTACCGCTGCCCATCGTTCGAGCGCGTGGGCGACAGTGGCAAGACGCAGAACGTCTTCAACTACACCCGGACACTATTCGCGCGGAAGTGGTTCCACAAGGGCGACCCGGAAAGCTACTATGGTTCCTCCATCTACGTGGGGGACCCCGAGTCGGAGAACTGGTGCGGACAGGCCGGGCCGATCCTCAAGATCAGCGACATCTACAGCGCGTCTCAGATGTGGATGATGTTCGATGAGCGCTGGGACCGCCACTGCGCGGGTCCGCTGGATCGGCTCAACCGTGCTGGCGAGGGGATGCTACAAGACGCGATTACCGAGGTGTGGATGGCGATCGACCCCATCTTCGGCGCGAGCGGGGACGAGGTGGGTCAGTACCACGGGGCGGCGACGTATTCGTCGCTCGTCCCGGCTTCGATCCGAGAGAAGACGCCCCCCATCCTGAGCGGCAATTGCTCCTTCTACGACGGGCACGTGGCCCTGGAGACCGACCCGCTGCCGGACCGCAAGATCGAGGGCGATACGATGCAGCTGGTCACGGTCTTCGTCGACTTCCTCATGGGGCCCATGTTCGCCCAGCGGGGTCTCAGGCCGGAGGACGTCAAGTTAGACTCCCCCCTCTGACCTGGTCCTGCCCAGCAATCGCTCCCTACGAGCAGCACACCTCCGAGGGTGGATTTCTTCCTGACTCGACCCCGTCTGCGGATTCCCCCGGGGGGGTGGCCGACGTGGTGTTGCCAACTCACTACCGTTAGCGCTGAGATCGTCTCGTTGGACCTCGGTTGAACGGGGGTGGGTTCCTCTGACCGCCGTTGGCTTCCGCCACGGCGACATTGCCCTTGCCGGGCTTCAGCCGGCTCTCCCGTTGGGCACGGGCTTCAGTCCGTGCAGCGGCGCCCCCGACGACTCCCCCTTTCCTGTGAGCCAGCTTCTGGAGGGGGGGAGGGCGACCTCGCGCAGGCAGGATCAGCGACATCCCCACCGCAGATCGGCCTCGACGGCGGAATGATCCGAGAGCGCGACGACGCGGGGGTCCAGGTATCGATTGACCCGGACGGCCAACGGGTGGAGGCGATGGGGGCCCTGGTTGGGGTTGCTCAGGAGGATGTAGTCGATGCGGCTGCCGCCGGTGGGTGTGGTCTGTCGGCTGGTCCCGCCGACGCCGGGCTCGAGATGGGGCCAGAGGTCCAGGACGTCTCCGGCCGGCCGGGCGCGTCGGAAGAGCGACATCATCCGGCTGTACGCGGGCTCGGGGGTCTTGCCCCGCACCGGGCCGTGCGTGTTCAGGTCGCCCATGATCAGCGTCGGGTGCCTCGGGTCGCTGTGGGCGCGGACGAACTCGGCCAGCTCGGCGTACTGGACGGCGCGTGCCTTGCTGTCCTTGCTCTCCAGGTGGGTGGCGAAGACGTCGACGAATCCCGCGTCGGGGCCGGTCCGGGTCCGGGCGATCCGGGCATGGATGGCCCCCTTGGCGGCGAAGCCGTCCGCCAGCAGGCCGTACTCCTCCGGACGGCTGCACGCGCTGTAGAGCGTGCTGTGCATTGCCAGGAACGGCAACCGACTCGCGATCGCGCACCCGCCGCTCAGCCGGCCCGCGGGCTTGGGGCTAAGGACGACGTTGAAGTCCTTGCCCCATGCACGGCGGAGCTGGTCGAGGAGCAGTTCCCTGGGCCCGTCGTCGAACACTTCGTTGAGGGCGACGATGTCGAATTTGGCCAGGTGCTTGCCGATGGTGGTGGCGCGGTACTTGGGGTGCTTGCGCCGGTTGATGACGCTGGCGAGTCCGGGCAGGAACTGGACGTTGTAGGTGATGATCTTGAGGGGTGGACCGGCCGGGGGACCGGCCGGCTCGGGGGGGGCGGATACCTTCTTTTCATCCTGAGCCCACAGTCTGCTGACGCCCGGCGCGACGACCAACAGCGCCGCGGTCACGACGGACAGCACGAAGCGCCCTGTCGGACGCGCCAAGGCTCTGAGCGTCATGGTCGATTCCCCTTGTGCGTCCGGCTCAGCGTGGTCGGCACGATACCCGGTGCGAGGGGTGCCCCATCCTCCAATACGATTCGGCGAGAGCCGAAGCGGATTGGAGGGTGGGGGACGGAATGGACCGCGAAGGGCCCTCTGCAGCGCGGTTCCGTCCCCCACCCTTCCCTGCCCTTCGCGTTCCGCGAAGGACAGGGAAGAATGGGGCACCCCGCCGATAGCCCGCCGAGTCTGTCACGCGCCCTTGGCACGATACCCGGTGCAAAAGGCGTTGCAAAGCGCGGCGCGGACGAATACGGTTGAGGGTCCGTCCTGGTTCAAAAAGGGGACTGGCTCCGAGCCAGATACGCGCGGTTCTTCTGGAAAAGATCGCATGACGGCGAGGTGCCTGTCCCCTTTTTGAACCCGTTGACAGGTGCCCTTTGGACGTCTGAAGGGCGCAAGGGAAGGTAGTCCCGGCTCCTCGAGGCCGGGACGAGAACAGAGGTGAGGTGCGTGATGCAGCCTGTGAATCGACGTGACTTCCTGAAGACATCCGCCCAGGCGGCCGCGGTCGCCACGGTCGCGGGACCGGCCTACGGGGTGACCGGCGCGAACGAGAAGATCCGCGTCGCCTGCGTGGGCGTCAACGGGCGCGGTTTCGGCCATGCCAGGGAGTTCTTGGGATTGAAGCGCCTGGGCGTGGACGTGGTGGCGTTGTGCGACATCGACGAGCAGGTCCTCGAGCGACGACGGGCCGAGGTGGCCAAACTCCGCGGCGGCGCCAAGCCCGACGGGCACGTCGACATCCGCCATCTGCTCGCGGACAAGTCGATCGACGCCATCTCGGTCGCGACGACCAACCACTGGCATGCGCTGGCGACGGTGTGGGGCTGTCAGGCCGGCAAGGACGTCTACGTCGAGAAACCGGTCTCGTGGTGCATCCGCGAGGGTCGCAGGATGGTCGAGGCCGCCCGCAAGTACAAGCGCATCGTCCAGGTCGGCCAGCAACACCGCAGCAACGCGGTCGTCCGAAGGGCGGCGGCGCAGCTCCGCGCCGGCATCATCGGCGACGTCTACATGTCGCGATCGTTGGTCTTCCGGAAGCGAGAGTCGATCGGGACGAAGCCGCCGACCACGCCGCCCAAGCACGTCCACTACGACCTGTGGCTGGGGCCGGCCCGCAAGCAGCCTTATCACGAGAACCTGGTGCACTACAAGTGGCATTGGTTCTGGGATTTCGGCAACGGCGAGATCGGCAACAACGGGATCCACGCGATGGACCTG
>CAYMLO010000021.1:0-81304 GCA_964390905.1 uncultured Planctomycetales bacterium
TGTCGACAACGAACACTAGCGGCCTTCCATTGCCTGGTAGAGCGATTCTCGGTTGGCGATGTCGACGAGCGCGCCGCCGCTCTTGAACGTGGGCAGCTCGGGCAGCGACCGTCGCTTCTTGGGCGATTGCAGGAAGAGGCGCAGCGCGGTCTCGACGAGCTCGGACATCGTGCACCCTCGGCGAGCCGCTTCGCGCTTCAGGGCAGCCATGACTGTGTTGTCGATGTTGAGTGTGGTCTTCATATGGGTAACCATACACAGAGTATGGCAATATGTCAAGCGCCGGACCGCCGGCCTGGCAACGCGGGGTACGTGACGATTTGGGCGGGGGATGGAGCGGACCATGAACCGTCCTTCGAAGCGCGATTCGGTCCCCCGCCCTTCGCTTCCTCTCGCGTTCCGCGAAAGGGAGCGAAGAACGGGGCACCCCACGACAGCCCGCCGAATCTGTTACGCATGCGGCTACGCTATCGTGGGTGACAGGACCGACCCATGCCCTTGGACCTCGGATTGCCGGTCACGGTTTGACCCGGTCCGGACGGGTCGCTATGCTGCCCGCCTGCCTCGATCCCGGTTGAGCGGAGGAGACCCCCATGGTCAACATCGGCATTGTCGGCTGCGGCGGCATCACGAACTACCATGCCAGCTACCTCAAGGACATCGACGACGCCAACGTGGTCGCCCTGTGCGACATCAACCCGCAGGCCATCGAGAAGATGCGCGAACAGGTCGGCCCCGCCGCGGGTTACGAGCACGTCGAAGACCTGCTCGAGTACGACAGCCTCGACGCCGTCATGATCGGCACGCCGACGTACCTCCACGCCGAGCCCGCCATCGCCGCGCTCCAGGCCGGCAAGCACACGTTTGTCGAGAAGCCCATCACCCGGACGATGGACCAGTGCGACGCGGTGCTCGCCGCCGCCGAGGCGTCGTCGGCCACGCTCACCGTCGGCTTCGTCCGCCGCTACGACGCCGATTGGGGCACGATGGCCAAGATCGTCACCGAGAATCAGGTCGGCCGACCGGTGATCTGGCGATGCATGGCCGGGCATGGGCGGCCCGGCGTGGCCTGGTTCAACGACCACGACAAGGGCGGCGGCCCGCTGATGGACGGCGCGGTCCACAACTACGACTTCCTGCTCCAGCGGATGTTCGGCCCGGCCAAGCGCGTCTTGGCCGTCGGGGTGCAGTGGGATCACGAGGCCAACCGCTGTCTGGACACCGGCAGCGTCATCGTCGAGTTCGAATCGGGCGATCAGTGGGTCAGCGTCTGGAGCTGGGGCGGCAAGCCCGGGGGCGCGAGCGGCGCGCACAACGACATCATCGGCCCGCTGGGCGGCGTGACCAGCGGTCTGACGCCGGAGCAACAGCCGCCCGGCTTCGACCCGGAGGCGCAGGGCGGTTACTTCGTCGGCGCGGCCGACAACGCGCACGCCGAGGTCTTCACCAAGCAGGACATGTTCGCTAACCAGATGGCCTACTGGATCCAGACCTGCCAGGGCAAGAACGAACCCCTCGCCACGGGCGAACACGGCAAGCAGGCCCTGCAACTGGCGCTGGCCGTCCTCGAGGCCATGCGAACCCACGGCGAGGTCGACGTCGCCAGCATCGCGTAGCGCGCATTGCGTTTGGCTCCTGCATCTCCGGCCGTTCCCTTCCCGTAGGCGCTCGGTGTACAATGTGACCAAGCGACCAGGGAGGCCCGACTCGTGGGACGGACGATCAAGGCGATCTACGAAGGCGGCGTGCTGCGTCCCCTCGAGGCGATCGAGGGCATCGCCGAACATGCCCAGGTGAATCTGACCGTCGAGGCCATAGAGCAGGGCGGGAACGGATTGGCCGACTGCATCGGCATTCTGCCGGATGAGGATGCGGCGGAGATCCGACAGATCGTCGAGAGCGAGTTCGAGCAGGTGAATCTCAGTGATTGGTAGTCACATCGCGCTCGACACAAGTCAGGCCATCGCGGTACCGAACAACGCTGGTGGCGCCGGGCGATGGATCGCCGCCTTCTCCGAGGTCCACCTCCCGGTTCCCGTCGTCGGCGAGCTTCGCTTTGGTGCGCTGAATTCGCGGCGGGCCGAGTCCAACCGTGTGCGTGTTGAGGCCCTCGTGAAGCGGTGCCGAGTCCTCGAGGCAAACGAGACGACGGCTGCCGTCTATGCGACAGTTCGACTTCGTCTGAAACGCGCGGGCAGGCCGATCCCCGAGAATGACGTTTGGATTGCAGCGCTCTGCCTCCAGTACGGCCTCCCGCTGGCAACGGCTGACGAGCACTTCGCTCACGTGGAAGGCTTGGAGATCGTGGAGCCACAGACCGGCGCGCACCAATAGACGCGTGCCGCGTTGGACACCAGGCAACGTGCTGTAGCATAGAGGATAGTCCCCATGCCGAACCGACAGGCCACCATCGAACGGAAGACCAAGGAGACCGAGATCTCCCTGAGGCTCGACCTGGACGGCGAGGGCCGCGTCGAGCTTGCCACCGGGATTGGGTTCTTCGATCACATGCTCGACCACCTCGGGCGGCATGGGCTGTTCGATCTTTCCATCCAGGCCAAGGGCGACCTCCACGTCGACGCCCACCACACCGTCGAGGACGTGGCGATCTGCCTGGGCCAGGCCATCGACCAGGCCGTCGGCGACAAGGCCGGCATCTTCCGGTACGGCCACTTCGCCGTCCCGATGGAGGAGACGCTGGCCCAGGTCACGGTGGACCTGTCCGGCCGGCCGGTGCTGGTCTATCGCGTCGACTACCCCGGCGAGAAGGTCGGCGCGTTCGATGTCGAACTCGTCGAGGAGTTCCTCCGCGCGCTGGCCAACAACGCCCGGATGAACCTGCACGTCACCGTCCCCTATGGCACGAACAACCACCACATCGCCGAGGCGATCTTCAAGGCCCTCGGCAAGGCCCTCGCCATGGCCGTTGCCCGCGACCCGCGATGCAAGGGCGTACCGAGCACGAAAGGAGCCTTGTAGGCTCCGTTCGTGAAACGTCGAAACGTCGAGAAGTCAAAACGTCGAAACATCAACACGTCGAGCGGGTACGCGGCAGGGCGCATCTTGGAGTGCGGTGGCTTGACGCCGCTTTGGCAGGCAGAGAACGCCAAGACAACGACCGGTGGCGTTCCGCGAGCCGCACCGTTCATGGTGCGCGGTCCCCTTGCACTGTCGATCTTGATCGCCTACTCCGCCCCGATGCGCTTTTTGGCCGCGAGCACGGCGGGCATGAGTCTGACGCGACGCTTGGCCTCATAGCGCGTCATCAGCGCGGTGGACACGACGTCGAAGACCTTCGGATTCCACTGGGCCAAGTCGATCCAGTCGACGACGGGCATGGCGTTGCCCTCTTTCGTGTCGACGCGGGCGCCGAAGCGGGGGTCGGTCACAGAGCCGTTCCACATCTTTGTCAGGAGCGTCTTGGCCAGGCGTCGGCCGTCCTCGTCCTTGAAGACCACGCCACGCCGGATGGCCTCGACCACGAAGCCGACGTCAATCCGCCCGTGTGAGCTGTCCTCCACGCCGCTGTGGCCCGGCTGGCCGGCCTCGATCCAGTCCCAGTAGTGCCACGCATACGCCCCATCGGCCAGACGCAGCGCCCGCTTGAAGTTCCGGGCCATCGCCGTGGCCCGCCGACCGAACAGCTCGTTGCCCGTTGCGTCGGCCAGGATCAGCCACGTCCGCGCCAGCGCGAGGTACTGGTTGTGCGGCAGGATGCGGTTCGGATAGCGCTCGGTCGTATCGTGCGTGAACCGATACGCCCCCGCGCCGTCGCCGGTGTCGATCCAGGATTTTTCGTTGCCCTGCAGGAAGTGCTTCTCGATGACGGCCAGATACGCCTGGGCCTTCTTGTGATAGCCGTCGTCGGCCGGGCGCTCTAACGCTGCCTCAATGAACCGCGCGACGGGCGTCAGCACCATCCCCTGGTGCACCACGTACTCGATCGGCCTCGGCGCGGTGGTCCAGACGCAGAACGTGTCGCCCTGGGCGGGTTTGCCCTCGATGACGACGGCCACGTGCGGGACGATGGCGATGGCCTTGCCGCTGGCGTACGCGGCCCGCGGGACGAGGACCTTGACCGGTGAGGCCTGTCGGACGGCGTACGTGTCGGCGTCGATGAACTCGACCAGATACCGCCCGTCGGCGACCTGACGCGCATCCTTGCCCTTCATGATCTTGGCCGGGTGCGGGCGGACGGTCGCGGTGCTGCGATTGTGCAGCGGCTCGGCCCGGACCAGCGCCGTGCTGTAGGTCTTGGTCTGCCACGACTTGAACCCGTCCCCGTCGGGGTCGGTCAGGTTGGCGATCATCCGGTCGAAGTGCGCGATGATCTTGTCCCACCACCGCGTCTGACCGGTCAGTTCGTACATCTCCCAGTAGTTCCGCAGCCAGGACGATTCGCCCCACCCCAACGAGCCGGAGTCCGCCGTCTCGGAGTTGCCCTTTCCGTCGTTGCAGGCCTTGTCAGCCGCCTCAAACGCGGCGACCACCTCCGCAACACCCGGTAGGGGGCCTCCCGGCGACGCTTCCATTGCGGCCCCCGCCAGCGCGATCAGAATGCCCACGGTCGACATGACGACGCGTCTCCTTGCAGCACCTCTCACGGATCGATCTACCCCTGCACGTTCCGAAGCGCGGACTATACCCCTTCGTTTTACGGCGAGCCAGCATCGTGTCGGGAATCGCGCAGCCACATGACCGTGCATGAAGCCGCCGAACCGTGGCACGGGCGTCTCGCCCGTGATGGTCGGCGGGCAAGATGTCCATGCTGCGTCTCCGCCGCAGCCGCGGCGCCCGGTTCCGCACGGTCAATCGGTCTGAGAGATGCGCATGCGCGCAAGCTGTGTCAGGGGGATCAGCGATGCATGTCGCTCAGCCACTGCTGAAGGGCGCCTACCCCCGCCGACGCAGCCAAGCTGCTCCACCGGCGAGGCCCAGCGCGGTCAGTCCGCCCAACGCCGGATCGGGCACGATGTGCGCCGTCCCCACCACGTCAACGATCAGGTCGAGCGTGAGCGTCTGCGTGATGGCAGACATGCCGACCTCATAGCTGAACAACGTCCCGGCCAAGCTCACCGTCAACACGTCGCTGGACGTCCCCGACGTGGTGAAGGTCATGTCAAGCGGTTGCGGCTGACCGGCCCAGGTGGCAGTCATCCAGGTCGTGTTTATGAGGCCCCCCGTTTGCCCAATGATGATCGTGAACGCTGCATAGACATCCGTGTCGACGAGGGCGGTCCCGCCGGGGCCTATGTGGCCCGGCCCGGTTGGCGCGAAGTCGAGGAACCGCACGCTGCCCGGGTCAATCGTGCCGTAGGCGAGGCCCATCAGGCTGAAGGACACGTACCCCGTGTTTGTCAGGTCGGCGTCCTCTAGGATGAACGTGTCCGATTCGCCGATGTGCCCGTTGCTCTGGTAGATCGTCACCGCGAACGTCCCGGCCATCGGTTTCGAATAGGGGTCAACCGTTGCGATGCCGTCCGGGGATATGTCAAGCCCGAGCGCCCCGCTGGTGACGTCGAACGTGTACGTGACCGCATCAGCCAGAACCGGTGTGGCTGCGACGCACAGCACGACCAGAATGCCTACTGTCTTCACGGTTCAGCCCTCCTACTTCGTCCATCCTCCCGAGGCGAGCACGTTTGCGCCCGCAGAGCCGATCCTCCAGACGCCTACCGCCACCGACGCAGCCAAGCGGCGGCGCCGGCAAGACCCAGTGCGCTCAGTCCGCCCAGCGCCGGACTGGGTACGATGTGTGCCGTCCCCACGACGTCAATGATCAGGTCGAAGGTTATCGTCGTGGTGATGGCGCGGACACCGATGTCATAGCTGAACAACGTCCCGGCCAAGCCTACCGTCAACACGTCACTGGACGTCCCCGACGTCGTGAAGGTCATGTCGAGCGGTCGGGGCTCACCAGCCCAATTCGCGGTGGTCAGGGTCGTGTTGAGGGTCCCCGTGATCAGGACGGTGAACTCGACGTAGGCATCCGTGTCGACCACGGCCGTCCCGCTGGAGCCGATGTGACCCGGACTGCTCGGCGCGAAGTCGAGGAACCGCGTGCTGTCCGGGTAGATGGAGCATCGGCCCAGGCCCATCAGGCTGAAGTCCAGCAGCTCCGTGTTCGTCAAGGCGGCGTCCTCGAGGATGAACGTGCCCGATTCGCCGATGTGTCCGTTGCTCTGGTAGACCGTCAGCGCAAACGTCCCCGCCAGCGCTCCTGTCAACGGATCAGGTTCGACGGCTCCGTCCGGGGACGTGTCCATCGACAGCGTCCCACTGGTGACGTTGAAGGTGTATGTGACGGGATCCGCCAGGGCTGGTGCGACCGCAACGCACAACACGACCACCACGCTTCCTATCCTCATGGCTCGACCCTCCGAAGTTCTGCGCACTCCCTCCGTTCAGAAGCATCGCGACGTGATTGGGGCGGGCTTTTGCATGGCAGCGCCCCTCCTGATTACCGCACAACCCGCACTCTAACCCCCTGATCTTACGGTGTCAAGGAGTTTTTCTGGGCTTCCATTATTATTTTGCCTCACGATCCGGGCTGGGAAACCGAGGGGCCCGACGATGGCGGGACGTCCAAACGCGCCAAGTGTCTCTTGACCGCCGTAAGGCCCCTTCGATACCTATCCTCCTCGGGGTGGCGACGGCTCAGGGCTGCGTACTGCTCGGCCGCCCTGACGTATGCGGACCGGTCGCCGCAGGCATGTCCGTACCGGGCCAGGGCCTGCGCCAGGTGCAGATTCGGCTGGCCTGCGGTGTTCCGCTCCAGCAGGTCCAGCGCATGTCTGGCCTGGGCACGCTGGCCGAAATGAAGCAAGACCTTCACCACCGCGTCGAGCGTCCGCGGCGGTGCCCGCTCCTGCCGACGAACCATCTCCCACCCGTACCGGGCCGCTCGGGCGAAGTCGCCCCGATCGTGGAAGTACTCGAACATCGGCAGCATGCCCTTGGCGGGGACGTGGTGCGCCTGGGCCGGGTCGTTCAGGATGGCCTCGATCTTATCGGACGTTTCCGCGATCAGGTCATGCCGATCCACGGCGAGACAGGCGCCGATGAAGTGAAACAGCAGATACTCGCAGTGGGCGGGTCGAAAGCCGAAGACATTGACGTTGCAGAAGACCGCCAGCCCCGCGAGGAGTCCGACGGGCGGCCAGACCCGGCGCCAGCGGATGGGCGGCGCGAATCGCCTGACCAGCTCGACGGCACCGAAAGCGACCATGGGCATGAGCAGATAGACGATCGGTACCCGGTACCGGGAGATCACCGGGAAGAGCGTTCCGGACAGGACGAACGTCAGGAGCATGGCCACGTAGTAGACCAGGCCCGGCGGTGCGGTCCGTCGTCCGATCGCCAACAGGAGCCCCAGAACCCCCACCGGGCAGACCACCCCGAAATGCAACCACGACAGTACGGTCAGAAGCCGGCTGAACGCCAGGAAGTCGTACAGATCCTTGTTGAACGGGAACTCGAAGGCATTGAACGTGTAGCAGAATCGTTTGAACAGGTCGCTCGCGAACTTACCCGGGTGTTCCCGGATGTACCTCATTGCCAATCCGGCATAGAACGCTTCGCCTTCTCGGTAGCCTGGTTCGTGTCCCAGGTGTTCGGCCGCGTAGATGATCAGAGATTGGGACAGTTCAGCGGATCGCAGCCAGGGGTTCTTCTGCAGCTCAGGCAAGAGGGGGCTGTCGGTCGTGTCCAATGACGGACGGAGCATCTGCTTCGCGTCCGTGTCGGGGTTGTTGCTGGCCCAGAAGGCGCCGGATCCCCAGGCGGCGATCAACACCGGCTCGCCGGCCACCACGATGTTCCTGAGGGTCACCGGGGCGATCGCCAATATGCATCCGGCCGCCAGGTGGACGGCCCGGGACAGCCCGGTCCGCAGGGGGCGTCCTCGCACGCCGGTAGAGGATTCCGACCGGGCGCGCTTGCGAGCGGCCCAAACGACAACCACGGCCAGTACCGGCGCGAAGGCCAGGATGTTCGGGCGCGTGATCGCGCCCAGGCCCATCAGCCCACCGCAGACGAGCCACTTCCACCATCGTCCGTCGTCCGCCTGGATCAGGACGTAGGCCAGCAGCAGGTAGAGCACGCACGCCAGCGACACGTCGAGCAGTTCGGTGCTGAAGAAGACGAGCGTCCAGAAGACCGCGCCCAGCAGCCCTGACAAGACGCCGACTGCAGGTCCGAAGAGCCGTCCTCCAATCAGGAACAACAGTACCGGCGCGAGCGCGGCAACGAAGACCTGGATGTATCGGGCTCGAAGCGAATCGGGGCCGATCAGCTTGTAGATCGCCGCAAGGAAGTACAGGTGTGCGGGCGCGCGGAAGTAGGGCGTCGCGGGCGCCGTGCCGTTGGCGATGGCCCGGGCGGTCGTGTCATGGAATCTCTCGTCAATCGTCGGGCACTGGTAGAGCGGGTTGTGCTGCGCCTCCTGTAGGAACCCGAGTCGCACGGCCACGGCAAGGACGTAGATCGCCACCGCCACCACAGCGTTCTGCCGTCGCGGCCAGCGGGTGTGCGCCGACGCTTCGGGATCTCGAGTCACCTTGCGGGTCCCCAAACCGGACGTGGTCGAAATGATGCGTCCCTTTCAGGTCCATTGTAGGGATTGAAACACTGGCCAAGTCAAGCCCCCTACGCAGGGCGAGAAGGGCTTTTGCGGGAATGCCCTGCGTTCGTCATGGGCCGGTTCCCTGCCTGACAGGCCGCTCGGCGCAGTGCCTTGCCGACACCTGTCCGCCGCCTATGGTATGATCATCCTCCGGTGCGGTTGGGTGATCACGCGGGCGGAGCGCAAACGATGCCGACATCGGGGCGACTGGACGATATTGCACGGAAGGTTGGGTCTGGCCTGCGGCTGGATCTCGAGGACGGCGCGCGCCTGTTCGAGTCCAACGATCTCCACGAGGTCGGCCGGCTGGCGGACGTCGTGCGGCGGCGCAAGAACGGTCGGCTGGGTTGGTACATCCGCAACCGTCACATCAACTACACCAATTACTGCGTCCTGCGGTGCAGCTTTTGTGGCTTTTGCCGACCTTACGGTCAGGGGGCAAAGGGTGGCTACGAGCTGTCGGCCGAACAGGTCGTCGCGCGTGCGTCCGAGGCTTACGCGGGCGGGGCGACCGAGGTCCACATCGTCGGCGGCCTGCACCCCAAGCTGCCCTTCGCCTACTACGTCGACATGGTCGCCGGCATCCGCCAGTCTTGTCCGCGGATCCACATCAAGGCCTTCACCGCCATCGAGATCATCCACCTTGCCCGGATCGCCCGCCCGCGGATGACGGTGGCGGCGGTCCTGGAGCGGCTCGTCCAGGCCGGTCTGGACAGCCTGCCCGGCGGCGGCGCGGAGATCTTCGACGCTCGGGTCCACGCCGAGGCCTTCAAGAACAAGGTCGGCGAGGCGGGGTGGTTCGACGTGCACCGGACCGCGCACGAGATGGGCATTCCCTCGACGGCCACGATGCTCTTCGGGCACGTCGAGACGCCTCAGGAGCGCGTGGGGCACCTCATCAAGCTCCGCGAGCATCAGGACGCCTCGATGGCGGGCCGGCGGGCGCACTTCACCGCGTTGGTGCCGTTGCCGTTCATCCCGGGCGGCAGCCGGCTGGCCCGCCTGCCCGGGCCGACGGCGATCGAGATCCTCAAGACGATGGCCGTCGCCCGCCTCATGCTGGACAACGTCGTCCACATCAAGGCCTTCTGGCCCATGCTCTCGCCCAAGCTGGCGCAGGTAGCGCTCGATTTCGGCGCCGACGACCTCGACGGCACGGTCGGTCAGTACGACGTGACGCATCGTGACGGCGCTCCGGCCGATCGACAGACCCTTTCCGTCGATCAGCTTCGCCGCCTGATCGCCGAGACCGGACGGATCCCCACGGAACGAGACAGCCAGTACAGGCCGATGTCCCGGGAGATGCCGGGGTCGGTGTGAGTTACCGCGTCGGGGCAGCCCACGTGCGAAGCGACGCGTCGTCCAGGGCGCCCCAGTAGATCCGGATGTCTGTCAATTCCCCCTTGAAGGGCATCGGGTTCTCGTACTTGGCGACGAACGAACCCGCGTCGGCGCCGATACTCAGCCCGTCGGCGGGCTTCTGGGCGATGAACTGTCCGTCCGCGCGGGCTACACATCGCCCGTCGACGTACAGTCGCAGCTTGCTCTCGACGTCAAGCACGCCCGCAACGTGGATGGACTGGTTCATCGGAAGGGCCTGCTTGCCAGCCACCTCGACCAGGAGGCCTTCGCTTCGGATCGCAAACCGCGGGACACCACCCTTGAGGTACAGGCTGTATCCGAGCGACCCGCCGCCGTGGGCAACTAACACGCCGTCGCCCGCCTTCGGCCTGCACCGCGCGCCGACCGTCAGCGGCTTGGCCGATGGGTCGAGGTCCTTGCGAGCTTTCGTGTCGGGCCTCGCGAGGCCCAGCACCTGTTTGAGCTTGACCTGTCGCGCACGCTTCAGGAGGTGACGCTGACCGAACCTCGACCGCGGGGCCTCCGGGTCGGTGTCCTTGTAGTGCTTCTGGAGCCGCGTCAACTCGACTTTGAGCTTCCTGACGACGTCCGCATAGGCGGGGTCGCCGTAGACGTTCTTGAGCTCCTGAGTATCCTTCTTCAGATCAAACAGCTCCCACTCCTTGAGCAGATAGTAGTGAATCAGCTTGTAGCGATCGGTGCGGATGCCATAGTGACGATGCACCATATGAACGGCAGGAAACTCCCAGTAGTGGTAGTAGATCGACGTCCGCCAGTCGTCGAGCGGCTGTCCTTTCAGCAGCGGGACGATCGATCGGCCCTGCATGTCCGCCGGCGGCCTGACCCCGGCGAGGTCGAGGAACGTCTCGGCGAAGTCCAGGTTTTGCACGAGGTGCTCGTCCACCGACCCGGGCTTTGTCTTGCCCGGCCAGCGGATCATCAGGGGCATCCGCAGCGACTCCTCGTACATCCACCGTTTGTCGTACCAGCCGTGGTCGCCCAGGTAGAAGCCTTGATCTGAGCTGTAGATCACCACCGTGTTGGCGGCCAGGCCCGACGCGTCCAGGTACGCCAGCAACCGGCCGATGTTGTCGTCCACCGATGCGATGCACCGCAGGTAGTCCTTGAGGTACCGCTGGTACTTCCAGCGGACCAGGTCCTTGCCGCTGAGCTTCGCCTTTCTGAAGGCCTCGTTCTTCGGGTCGTAGGCGGCGTTCCAGGTCTTCAGCTGCGCCGGCGTCAGGTTGCCCGGCGGCTTGAACTTCAGATCGAAGTCGGACAGGTGATTCGCGACCGTCATCTCCTGCACCTTGCAGGCGCTGGTGCGGTTGGCCCAGTCGTCGAACAGCGTGGCCGGCTCGGGGATCGTCGCGTCGTCATACATCGTCAGATGCTTCGGCCCGGGCTGCCAGTTGCGATGCGGCGCCTTGTGCTGGCACATCATCATGAACGGTTTGGTCTTGTCGCGCTTGTTCTTCAACCAGTCCAGGGCCACGTCCGTGATGATGTCCGTCGTGTAGCCTGTGTGCTTGACCCTACCCTCGGGCGTCTTGAAGGGGGGGTTGTAATAGGGTCCCTGCCCGTACAGCACGTTCCAGAAGTCGAACCCGGTCGGGTCGGATTTCAGATGCCACTTGCCGATCATGGCGGTCTGATAGCCGGCCTTCTGAAGCAGCTTGGGAAACGTCTGCTGCGAACCGTCAAACCGGACGCGGTTATCGATCACGCCATTGAGGTGGCTGTGCTTGCCGGTCTGGATCACCGCCCGACTCGGGGCGCAGATCGAGTTCGTGCAGAAGCAGTTGCGAAACAGCATGCCCTCTTTGGCGAGTCGATCCAGGTTGGGCGTCTTGTTGATCTTCGAGGCGTACGCGCCGATGGCGTGCGAGGCGTGGTCGTCCGTGAAGATGAACAGGATGTTCGGCCGCTTGTCGGCATTCTCCTCGGCCGTCGCGCATCCCGGATCCAGGATGCCCAGGGCGAGCGTCGCCACGACCGTTCCGGCCAGAACGCCTCGTCCCTTCCTGATCGTGTTGCCGTTCATGTTGGTCCCTTTCACGTGCGCAAGCTCAGATCTCGTCGGCCGCCCCCGCCCTCCAGGTCCTGGCAGGCCTCCCGTTACGCGCCGGCGTTGTCGGGTTCCTTGTCCAGCTCGAACGCGGTATGGAGGGCGTTGAGGGCCCGCTCGCCGTCTTCCTGGCGGACGACGCAGGCGACCATGATTTCACTCGTAGAGATGTTGAGGATGTTGATGCCCGCCTCGGCCAGGGCGGTGAAGACGCGAGAAGCCACACCCGTGTGCGTCTTCATCCCGATGCCGACCACGCTGACCTTGGCGACGGCCTCGTCGATCTCTACTTCGCGGAGGCCCAGCTCCTTGACCAGCCCGTCGGCGACGACGCGGGCCTCGTCCAGATCCCCCTCGGCAACGGTGAATCCGATGTTGGCCCGCCGCCGGTCTTCGTAGATGTTCTGGATGATGTCGTCGACGACGATCTTGTGCTGGGCGATCCGAGCGAAGATCCGCGCCGCCATGCCGGGCTCGTTCGGCACGCCGACCAGCACGACGCTCGCCAGATCGCGCTTCAGGGCGGCCCCGCGGACGACGATCTTCTCCATTCCCTTGGTCTCGGGCATGATCATGGTTCCTGGGTTGTCGGTCAGACTACTGCGTACATGAATGGGCACCTGGTACTTCCACCCGAACTCGATGGCCCGGCTGTGCATGACGCTCGCACCGAGCGAGGCCAGCTCGAGCATCTCGTCGTAGGCGATCTGGCCCATCTTGCGGGCGGCCGGGACGACGCGCGGGTCGGTGCTGTAGACGCCGTCGACGTCGGTGTAGATCTCGCACGCGTCGGCCTCGAGGACGGCCGCCAGCGCGACCGCCGTCGTGTCCGACGCGCCCCGACCCATCGTCGTGATCGCGCCCTCCTCGGTGATCCCCTGGAAGCCGGCCACGATCACGATCTGCCCGGCGTCCAGGTGCGATTGGATCCGGTCGGCGTCAATCCGCTGGATCCGCGCCCGCGTGTGGGCCGCGTCGGTGATCAGGCCGACCTGACCGGCCGTCAGACTGATGGCCTCGTGGCCGGCGGCGTCGATGGCCATCGCCATCAACGCGATGCTCACCTGTTCCCCCGTTGTCATCAGCATGTCCATCTCGCGCCGCGGTGGCTTGGGTGTGACCTCGTGGGCCAGGGCGATCAGGTCGTCGGTCGTGCTCCCCATCGCCGAGACCACCATGACCACGCGGTTCCCCTCGAGCTTGGCCCGAATCGCACGCCGGGCCGCCCGCTGGATCTTCATCGCATCCGCGACGCTCGTTCCCCCGAATTTCTGGACAATCAATCCCATCGCTTCACACACGCCTTCTGCCGGATCCGTTGACACCTCGCCGGATTCATCCGCGGGCCTCTCCCGGCGTGGAGCTCGCCCACGGCCCGACAATCGTACCGTCAGAGCCGCCCACCCGTCAAAACCCCCGGCGCAGGCCGAAGTGTTGAACCTACTTCCCAAGGTCCATGCTGTAGCGCTGGTAGCCGATCAGGGGTACGAAGCCGGCACGCTCGTACATCCTTCGGGCCGGTGCGTGTCCCTCGTTCAAGCCGGTCTGGACTTCCGCGATCTTCATGCCGTGTCGGCGGAGTTCGTCCAGGACAAACGCGAGCTGTCTCGATCCGTAGCCCTTGCCCTTGTAGTCCGGGTGCACGCCGTTCTGCCCCACCTCACCGATGCCCGTCGACGCATCGACGTGCAGGCAGCAGAACCCGACGACCCGCCCGCCGGCCTCGGTGACGAAACTGTGCGCGGGTTCGGCGAACAACTCCCGCCGGATGTCCTCGGTCTTGTGTGCCTGCCACGGCCGGCCGCCGACCTGGAACCCGTACCGCTCCTCGCGAACGTACGACAGCCCGATGTCCCAGATCCGCTCGACGATGTCGTGCACCGCGAGCCAGTCTTCAGCCCGGAACGGGCGGATGTGGCCGGTCTCGTCCATTAGATGTGATCTCCGGATCGTCGCCGTCAGCGTCGCCAAACCGATCGGCCCTGGACCGTGATCGCCTCAACCGCGTCGGACTTGCCGGCTACGATGCGTGCGCGCTGCTCGTCGTCGAAGCGCACTTCGACGCGCCCGTCCTGCTCCTTGAGCTTCAGGCAGACGTCGCCGACAGTGACCGACGTGCCTCGGCACAAGGCAATCCGTCTGACCTTGCCCGCTCGGTCTCGTCGCACCAGGCACAGCTCACCGTCCAGCTGGAGCTTGGCGGCGTGCTGCACCAGGACGCGATCCTTCGCCCGTGACGGCGTCGTGCCGAGTGGGTTCTCGACGTCGGCGGCCACGATCAGGTCGCGCCCGCCGTCAGTCCGTTCGACCTCGACGGCCACATGGGCATCCGGGTACGTTTGCCCCGACGGCGTCGTCAGCGGTAGACGCCGGATCTTGGCGATGTTGGACGTCTTGCCGTACGGCTCGATGACGGCCACGAACGTCGACGCCAGCGGGGCCTGCTTGGCCTGCCGGCGGATCATGAGTCGAGGGATCCACGACTCCGTGATGGAGTTGTAGATCCCGGCCACGACCCATCCCTCGGCCGTGGATGCCTGAGCATCCGTCGTCAGATCGGTGTAGCGAAGATGGACCTGCGTGCCGGGCGGCAGGAATCTGTTGCGGTCGTCGACGGCCCAGTCCACGCGCCAACCGGGCTTCGGCGCCGGGTCACACTTGAAGTTGCGCATCTGCGTGCCGTGGCCGTAGGGCTCGGCCTGTTTGAGCGACAGGCCCGTCGGCGTGATCTTGCCGTAATGGCTGTGCACGAACTTCGCGTGGTCCGTCCCGCCGACGACGCGGAACACGTCGACGAGGTAGAAATCGCTCTCGGACAGGTCGATCAACGCCACGGTCCGCTCGTATTGCTTTCCGTCGATCATCTTCGGCGCGCTGGTCCGGATCGCCCGAAACTGCTCGCCGTCGGCCCACAGCGTTGTCTTCCCGCCGACGCTGGTCTGACGCTTGCCGTCGACCACGACGGTGTTGTGCGAGGCCGGCATCGTGTACCAACTGAACTTGGCCCCGTGCCAGCCGCCGAACTGAACGGGCGGGTAGCCGAAGTCGGGCATCAGGTCCAGGCCGCGGGCGAACAGGCCCAGGTTCATCCCGTCCGAGTGGCTGTGGCCGCCGCCCGCGTCGTAGTCCAGCCAGACCGCCCGGGCGTGATCGCCCTGACCCGAGCGCAGGATCGCGATGTGCCACTGCTGCTTGTTGACGCTGCCGAGCCTCAGATCCTCCCCCTCACGCTTGATGACGTCGGCGACGGCCCGCTGAAACGCGGTCGGGTCGGCCGAAAGCAGGTCGTAGGGCAGACCCTTGACGCTCCGCTCGTTTGCCTGATACAGGACCTGCACGAAGTCCGCGTCCTTCGTCAGTTCGTACATCGCCCACAGAAACGCGTACCCCGACGGCTCCAACGTCGCGGACCGATCGAAATCCACACCGACGTATCGCCCGATCCGACACGCGAAGCTGCCCGTGTCGCCCGACTGCGGGTAGTACTGCCCCAAACACATCGTGTCGACGTGGAACCGGAAGGTCTGGCGCAACTTCGGATGACGCTTGTAGACGTCGGCCAGGAAGCCCGGCTCCAGCCGGGACAGTCGTCCCAGGAACGTCGCCAGCGCCCTCGGCCCGATCGTCGAGTAGCCGGCCAGGCCCTTCTCGCCCGTCACGCCGTCGACGGCGGTGGCCCGCTTGATGATCCCGTCGATCAGCTTGTTGATCTCCGCGCGGTTGTTCGGCCAATCGAGGACGGCCTTCAGGACGGTGACCGACACCGGCGTCCGCGGGTAGTTCGACGCGATCTTGTGGGCGTTGCGGATCGTGTCGCGCAGGATGCGGTCCTCGATGTTCCGTTGGATGTCGGCGAAGCTGGCCTTGGGGTTCTCGAGCTGGTACTGCTTGGCCTTGGCGGACAGGAACGCGACCAGTCCCTTGTCTTCGCGCATTCCCTCGAACACCTGATCGTAGGCCAGGACCATCTGGCGGACCTCCTCGCAGGCGTCGTGCCAGGTCGAGACGTAGCCGCGATCGCCGCGGCGTTCGTAGACCCACCCCTGCTTCTTGAAGTCGTGCGGCGGATACAGGTCGGCCGCGCGGTCCAACAGGATCCCTGCCCGGCGGGCGTAGACCGGATCGCCCGTGACCACGTAGGCCTCGGCCAACCTCGTGATCCCGCCGACGATGGCCTGTTTCCATTGGCCGTAGATCAGGTATGCCCCGATGAACCGCCACCGCTTCTTGCCCTCGACGTACCCATTCCCATCATCGACGCCGAACTCGTGCAGCGGGTCGCCGGGATCGGGATGCTCGAGGTTGACCAGCAGCGAGCGGTTCGCCCGCTTTGGGTCGAACACGCCGTGTTCGTCGAGCCCGGACGCATAGAACTTGGCGAAATCGTTCTTCGGGAAGATCTGCTTGCAGTGGGGACACTGCGTCTTCCAGGGGCGCCCGAGCGCGTCCATCTTCCAGTTGTACATCGGCACGCCCTTCTTGCAGGCCGGGCAGTGGCCGTTCGACCACACCATCCACGACCGATCGATCGTGTGGGCGAAGGGCAGCCCCCACAGCTCGTTCTCGGAGAGCTTCATCCAGGGCTGGGCCGCCGCGACGATCTGGTCCCGCGCCTTGGCCGCCCACGGATACTTGGCGACATTGGCCCGCGCGTTGGCCACCAGCTCGGCAGGAAACAGCGCGCTGGCCTGCTTGGGCTTGGGCGCTGGCTTGTTTGGCTTGGCCGGCGCGGCCAACAGCGGAATGGCGCACAGCAGTGTTACCAGGACAACCGTCGAAGGAGCGTTCATCGCACAGTTCTCCGCAAGGACGACGACACCGAACAGGGCACGATTGCCATTTTGGAGTGCGGGGGCTCGACGCCGCTTTCGGACACCGTACCCGTGCACAGCGCACCAACATGGCGTCGGATAGCGAAAGAAGTATCCAAGACGAAGACGCCGTCATCAAGTATAGTGACCAGATCGCCGAGCGAGGAAGCGGAAGCTTGCGTCCAGACGCGCCCTGTGCGAAGGGACCTTCCCGCGGAGCCCCATGTTCAACCGACGAGACCTGACAGGCTGGCTGTTCGCCTCGCCGATCGTCATCGGGCTGTTGGTGTTTACGGTCTATCCGTTCTTCGCGTCGCTGTACCTGAGCTTCTGCGACTACGACATCTTCACGTCGCCTAACTGGATCGGTTGGACGAACTACACCACGCTGTTCACGCAGGACCCGCTGTTCTGGAAGTCGCTCAAGAACGTGTTGTTTTACACGGCCTTCGCCGTGCCCCTCAGCATCGCGTTCGGCGTGATCCTGGCGCTGCTGCTGGACGCCAACATCCGCGGGCTTAGCGTGTATCGCACGCTGTTCTTCCTCCCGTCGATCGTGCCGATCGTGGCCAGCAGCGTCCTATGGATGTGGCTGCTCAACCCGCGGATCGGGCTGGTCAACACGCTGCTGCGACTGGTGGGCGTGGAGGGGCCGGCCTGGCTGAACGACCCGGGCTGGTCCAAGCCGTCGCTCATCATCATGGCCGTCTGGGGCGTCGGGCATTTCATGATCATCTACCTGGCCGGGTTGAAGGACATCCCCGTGACGCTCTACGAGGCCGCCATGGTCGACGGGGCGAGCGCGTGGCAGCGGATGCGGCACGTGACGCTGCCCATGCTCACGCCGGTGATCTTCTTCAACCTGGTGATGGGCCTGATCGGGGCGTTCCAGTACTTCACGCAGGCGTTCATCATGACGGCGGGCGGGCCGTTGGATTCGACGCTCTTTTACGCGCTGAACCTGTTCTACCAGGCGTTCCGGTATCTCAAGATGGGCTACGCGTCGGCCATGGCGTGGGTGCTGTTCGTCATCGTCGTGGCGATCACGGCGGCGGTGTTCAAGAGCCAGGGGCGGTGGGTGCACTATGGACGGTGATCCGATCGGCCGACCGACAGGCGCCGGCCGGATTCGGCGCGGCGTGCAGATCACGGCGGCCGCTGCGGCAACGGTCTTCGTGGCCTGGCTCTTTCTTGGCTACACTCCCCCGGAGCGTCGCACCTACGCCGGGCGGGAAAAGGTCGTCTTCTGGCACATGTGGACCAGCAACTGGGCCGACGTCATCAACCGCATCGTGGACCGGTACAACAAGAGCCAGGATCGTTACGAGGTCGTCCCGCTGATCGTCACGGGCGGCAGCCTCAAGACGCTGATCGCGACCGCCGGGGGCGACCCGCCGGACTGCATGGCCCAGTGGGAGATGGTCATCCCCGCCTGGGCCGAACGCGGTGCGATTACCCCGTTGGACTCGCTGATGGAGCCGGAGGAATGGGTCGATCTGAAGGCGCGTCTCTACCCGGCCGTCCGAAAGATCGGCACGTACAGGGACCACTTCTACGGCCTGTCGACGGGGATGAACATCTGGGCGATGTACTACCGGCCAAGCCATTTCATCGAAGCCGACCTGGACCCCAACCACTTCCCCAAGACGCTCGACGAACTGGACAAGATCGCCGAGGAGCTCTACTGCTACGACGATCAGGGCCGGATCCGGCGGATCGGCTTCATGGCCAACCAGCTGCGGCATTGGATCGCCATCTTCGGCGGCTCGCTCTACGACTACCAGAGCGATCGCCTGACGATCATGAACCCGCGGAACGTCGCGGCGCTGACGTGGATGGCCAGCTATGGGGAGAAGTACGGGTTCGAGCAGGTGCTCGAGTTCCAGGCGGGTCTGCCCAGCACCTTCGCTGCCAACTGGCCGTTCATCACCGGCGCGTATTCGATCGTGCTGGACGGTCAGTGGCGGGTCGAGCAGCTCCGCCAGTACGCACCCGACCTCGACTACGAAACCGCGCCGGTTCCGACGCCGAAGGGCGGCAAGCCGCTGGCCGGCTGGTCGAACGGCAACTTCATGATCATTCCCAAAGAGGCCAAGAACAAAGAAGGCGCGATGGAGTTCATGCGGTTCTGGTCGGGCGTGGACAAGCCCGAACGGGCAGCGGAGTTCTACACCTGGGGCGGCTGGCTGCCCATCGTCCCCGAGATCGCCGAGGCGCCGATCTATCAGGAGTACCTGCGGAAGTACCCGAAGTTCCGGACGTTCGTGGAGATGATGGCCTCGCCCAACATCCAGGTCACCCCGCCCACGCCCGTCCAGGCGTTTCTGAACCAACGGCTCTTCTGGGCCGAAGACGCCGCCTGCCGCGGCGAGTGGACGCCGGCAGGGGCTCTGGAGGAGATGGACAAGGATCTGAAGCGAGAGCTGACGAACATGCGCCTGCCGGCCAAGCCGGCAGGCTAGGGTTCAGGGTTCAGGGTTCGGGGTCTAGGGTCCGGGGGTCAGGGCTGGGCTTGTGGGACTATCGCGGCCCGAAGTGAGCGACGCTCCCGCCCACCAAGCCCTGAACCCCGAGCCCTGACCCCTGAACCCTGCGCACGAGCAACAATGCAAAGACTTCCTTGGCAATCACGTCTCGCCATTCACGCGATCCTGATCGTGCTGGCCGTGCCGTTTTGCCTGCCGCTGATCTGGATGGTCAGCACCAGCTTGAAGACCAAAGACCAGGTCTTCCCGAAGGAGATTCACACGTCCGTGTCGGGGTTCCTGGCGGAGCTGTGGCCCACGCCGATCCGGGCGGGGAACTACTCGGAAGGCCTGCGCTACGTACCGTTCCCGGTTTACCTTCGCAACACGCTGATGCTGAGCTTTCTCAACGTGCTAGGCGCGGTGGGGTCCAGCGCTGTCGCCGCCTACGCGTTCGCGAAGCTCCGCTGGCGAGGTCGGGGGGTGCTGTTCGGCATCGTGATCGCGACGATGATCCTGCCGCACGACGTCCGACTGATCCCGACGTTCGCGCTGTTCCGATGGCTGGGCTGGTACGGGACGTATCTGCCGCTCTTCGTGCCGGCCTTCTTCGGCAACGCGTTCTTCATCTTCCTGCTGCGGCAGTTCTTCCGAACGATCCCCGACGAGATGTGCGACGCGGCCCGCATCGACGGCTGTAGCGAGTGGGGGATCCTGTGGCGGATGGTCCTGCCGCTGTCCAAGCCGGCGCTCGCCACCTGCGCCCTGTTTCAGTTCCTGTATACGTGGAACGACTTCAACGGCCCGCTGATCTACCTCAACGATCAGGAGAAGTACACGCTCGCCTACGGCCTGCAGCAGTTCTTGGGCGCGTACGGCGGCGAATGGGCGCTGCTGATGGCGGCCACGACCGTCTTCACCGTTCCGATCATCATCCTGTTCTTCCTCGCCCAGCGGACATTCATTCAGGGCATCGCCACGACAGGCGCCAAGGGGTGAGCGGCGCGCATCCCCGCTCGGCGCATCCGTACGTGACCAGTGCTTTACTTGCCTCAGACGTTTGATGACAATCCGCCTCGTGTGCGAGGACGACCGGTTGACCCAACAACGAGGTCGCAGACCGGGGGCAGACGCGATGGCAAGCCGGAGGAGTCGATACCGTGATCGCTTTCGGATGGTCGGGGATGGTGTGCCTCATCGCGGCGGCCGGTCCCATTGGGGCCGGCGGCAAACAGGCGGGCAAGGCCATGGGTAGGCTCGCCTGCGATCGGGTGCGAGGGGCGAAGTTCGCGTTTGCCGGCCCGATGGGCCGGCGCGTGGCCGTCAACGTGGACAACTGGTTGCTGCGAGCGCCAGATGCGAATCCCGGGATGCTGGAGATGTTCCGGTTGCGGGATCGAAAGCCCGTCCCAAAGCTGGTGCCTTGGGCGGGCGAGTTCGTCGGCAAGTACCTGATCTCGGCGATCCAGGCCAGACGGATGGTCGACGATCCGAGACTCGACGCACACCTGCGGCGTTTCATCCCCGAGTTCATCGCCACCCAGGCCGACGACGGGTACCTGGGGCCGTTCCGCAAGGCCGAGCGGCTGCTCGGTCACTGGGACCTGTGGGGCCACTACCACTGCATGCTGGCGCTGATGATGTGGTACGAGGACACGGGCGATCAAGCCGTGCGGCGGTGCGCCATCCGCGCCGCGGATCTGATCTGCAAGACGTACCTCAACACGGACCGCCGTCCGATCCAGGCCGGCTCGCCCGAGATGAACCTCGCCCCGATCCACGTCCTGGGGTGGCTCTACCGCGACACCGGCGACGAGCGGTACCGCCAGATGATGCGGGTGTTCGAGAAGGACTTCGAGAAGGCCGGCGACTATTTCCGGCAGGGCTTGGCGGGCGTGGACTTCTACCGCACGCCGAAGCCGCGCTGGGAGAGCCTGCACGACATCCAGGGCCTGACCGAGCTGTTCTGGATCACCGGCCAGGCCGACTACCGAACGGCGCTGGCGAACCTGTGGCGGAGCATGGCCCGCTACGACCGCCACAACACCGGCGGTTTTACGACCGGCGAGCAGGCCATCGGCAACCCCTACACCCCCGGCGCGATCGAGACGTGTTGCACGACCGCGTGGATGGCCCTGACGGTCGACATGCTCCGGCTGACGGGCGACCCGACGGCGGCCGACGAGCTGGAGATGTCGACGTGGAACAGCGTGCTCGGTTCGCAGCACCCCTCCGGGCGATGGTGGACGTATAACACGCCGATGGACGGCCATCGGGCGGCCTCAGCGCACACGATCGTCTTCCAGGCCCGCGTCGGCACGCCGGAGTTGAACTGCTGCTCGGTCAACGCGCCACGCGGCATCGGCGTGCTCAGCGAGTGGGCGCTCATGACCGACGGTGAGGGCGTGTTCGTCAACTACTACGGCCCGATGCAGGCCGACCTGACGCTCCGGGACGGCCTGAAGTTGCAGATCGCGCAGGACACCGACTACCCCGTGGGCGGTCGCGTCGTCCTGAAGGTCTCGCCGGCGCGACCGGCTGAGTTCCCCGTGCGACTCCGGATCCCGGACTGGTCGGCCAAGACGTCCGTAGCCGTTAACGGCAAGAACGTCGCCGGCGTCGAGCCCGGACGGTACCTGACGCTGAAGCGCACGTGGAAATCCGGCGACAAGGTCGAGCTCAATCTGGACATGTCCATTCGAGCCTGGGTGGGCGACGGCGCGTGCTCCGACAGAGTCTCGTTGTACTACGGTCCGCTGCTGTTGGCGTATGACCAGCACTTCAACCCGTTCGACGCCGACGCGATCCCGACCATCGTCTTGAAGGCCCTGGCGTACACGAAGCGGGAGGCCAAAGGCCGGTTCGAGCCGATGGTCCTGTTCCGGTTCAAGGGTGTGGACGGTCGCGCGGTGGACCTGTGCGACTTCGCCACGGCGGGCGCGTACGGGACCGAGTACCGATCGTGGCTGCCCGCGGTCAACACGCCGCCGCCGCCGTTCTATCTCCGCCACCCCAAAGACGCCGCCCGAATCCCTGCCGGCCCGAACAAGTTCGAATGGACCGGCGCGCGACGGGTCAAGGACAGGACGTACACGCTGGCGATCTCGACGGATCGGTCGATGGCCGATCCGGTCGTCAACGTCGCCGATGTCGACCGACCGTGGCACATCATGCGCGACAAGCTCGAGCCCGGGCGGACCTACTTTTGGCAGGTGACGGCCCGCAATCGGCACGGCGCTCCGGCCGCCAAGCTAGGGCCCTGGTCGTTCACCGTGGATGCATCGCTCGAGAACGCGTTTGTGGACAACCCCGCGCTGCTGGACTACCGCGATGACGGGTTGGTGGCAGGTTCTCCCCTCGACGGTGACGGCAAGCCCGTCTACGGTTGCCTCGTCGAGGCCCGGAACGTCAAGCCGGCCGCCGATCGTCACGGCAAGGAGCGCGGTGCGGTCGAGTTCTCCGGTGACGGCATGCTCCGGTACCAGATCCCGATGTTCCCGGAGGAGGACTACACGTTCGTCGGCTGGGTTTGCCCGTTGGCCCATCCGGCCGGCAGGATCGCGCAGGTCTTCAGCGCCTGGGCACGAGGAATGGACGATCCGCTCCGCGTCACGTTCCACGACAAGAAGGTCCACGCCCGGATCGAGGAGGGCCGCGCCTTCGGAACCAAGGGAGCTCCGATCGACGTTGGCCGATGGGTCCACGTGGCCGCCGTGAAGCACGGCTCGGCGCTGTCGCTCTACATCGACGGAAAGCTGTTCGACACGGCGCAGGTCCCGAAGGTGCTCACGTCCACCGCCCTGGACTTCGCGCTCGGCGCCAACCCGCACTACACCGGCGACGAGCACTTCATCGGGCGGATTGACGACTTCGCCTTCTATGCCAAGGCTCTGAGTGCCGCGGAAATCGCGGCGGGCGTTGAGCGGGAATAGGGGCTAGGGTTCCGGGGTCCGGGGCCCGGGTTCCGGGCAAACGCATCAACACTCCAGATCCGGACCCCGGACCCCGATCCCCTACAGAGCGCGGCGCTTGAGGTCCGAAAGAAGCAGATGCCGAGCCTATAGCCACTGCTCAAAGAAGCTCGCCGCCCGTTCGTGGCGGAAGACGCGGGCGCCGCTGTGCGTGTCCAGGCTGAATCGCTCTTCGGCGCCACAGAGCCGATAGAGGTATGTGAGGCGACCGGCGATTTCCTCGACGTGGTCGATGGGGGTTTCCTTGTCGCGTTGACCGGCCTGGATGCAGAGCGGACGCGGAGCGTGGCAGGCGAAGATGGAGGCGTGGTCGACCAGCATTCGGGCGTCGACCATCGCTGGCGGGCTGATCCGGGGCTGCAGGAGCGTGTCTGCATCGGCGCGCTTCAGCGCGGCCACGGCGGCTGCAGCCATCCGGTCCTCGACCGCGATCAGCCAACTGACCGCCCGGGCGCCCTCACCCATGCTGCCAATGCCGATGCGATCGGGGTCGACGTCCTGGCGGCTCTCGAGGTAATCGATGAGTCGGATCAGGTCGCCCACGCAGCAGCCGGCGTAGGTTCTGCCGACGCGGAGGTAGATGGCCATCAGACGGTCCACGGAGTTTCGCCACAGCTGCTCGGCCGGGCTGCCGTCCAGGCGTTGGCGGTCGTCCGCCAGCATGAGTCGTCCGTAGCCTCGCAGCTCCGGCACGGCGACGATGAAGCCCGCCCGGGCCCAGGCGGCGCCGTAGTCGTACTGATATTCCTGGATGTGCTGCCGTGCGTGCTCGCCCTCGGCCAGTCCGACAACGTCGACCGCGCCGCGCCCCTCTCCGTGCAGGGCGATCAGCGTCCGGCCGTTGTTCTCGCCAAGCGGCTTGAGCACGTAGACGGGCAGCCAGAAGTCCGGTTCCGACTCGATGGCGAGGAACTCGACCCTCAGGCCGTTTCGATTCGACGCGTCGAGCGCCTCGGCGCGAGGGGGGGCGTAGACCGTGGGGAGGTCCAGCCGCATCGCGCGGCGGAGATGTTGCCGACGATCCACCTGCCATCGCCAGAGCTGCTCGGCGCTCTGGCCTGCGAACCAGTAGGTTCGGCGGTACTGCTCGAGTCGTTCGTTGATCTGTCGTTCGACCGAGAACTCGGGGGTGTCAGACATGCCGATCGAGCCCGTTCACAAGCCGATCCCCGAATATCTTATGTTAACACGTCTACAACCGAGGGCCAAGCACTCTCGAGGCGATTATCCGTTGCGTCACCGACACCGCACGAACACCGCCAGCCGCGACGATCGGTCAGGATGTCGCTACAATGCCCGGGCCATGCGCAAGCGGCCCGCCAAGACCGACAAGAAGGCCGGTCTCAACGCGACGCGTCGGGGAACCCTCCGTGCCGGATGGCTCGTCCCGTGCGGCGTTGCGTTCCTGGCCAGCTTCTGTGTCATGGTGGTCGAGTTGGTGGCCGGTCGGCTGATCGCGCGGCACTTGGGCGCATCGCTGTACACGTGGACGTCCGTCATCGGGATCGTGCTGACGGGGCTGGCGATGGGGCACTACCTGGGCGGACGGTTGGCGGATCGCTACCGCGTGGCGCCGCTCCTGTCGGTCCTGCTGATCCTCGCCTCGGTGCTGTGCATGCTGAGTCTGCCGCTGAACCGGGCCGTGGGCGGATGGGAGGCGTTGGGTGCGCTCAGCTGGCCCACGCACGTCGCCCTGCACGTGACGCTGATCTTCCTCTGGCCGGCCGCGGCGCTCGGCACGGTCGCGCCCGTGGTGGCCAAGATGGCGCTGGACCAAGGCCGACAGACCGGCAGGACCGTCGGAAACGTTTACGCCTGGGGAGCGGTCGGCAGCATCATCGGCACGTTTCTGACCGGGTACTGGTTCATCGCCGCGATCGGCTCGACGGCGACGATCGGCCTGGTCAGCGGGGTGCTGGTGATCGTGGGCGTGGCGTTCTCGATTCATTCCTGGTTGAGTCGCGCGTGGATGGCCGCACTGATTCTGCTCGCCCTGCTGCTGGCAAGCCCTTGGCGCTGGGCCAGGGCGGCGACGGTTGATCTCGGGCTCCGCGAAGTCCGCCCCGACCACGTGGTCTACCAGACCGAGAGCGCCTACAGCTTCATCAGGGTCGTCGAGGAGCGAGACGAGCCGCAGCTCCGATCGCTCACGCTGGATCATCTCGTTCACAGTTGGGTCCGGCTGGGCAACCCCACCGAGCTCCACTACGACTACGAATTGGTCTACGCCGCCGTCACGCACCGGTTGGCGGACCGCCGCAAACCGATCCGCACGTTCTTCCTGGGCGGCGGGGGATACACGTTCCCGCGATACGTCCGGCGGCTGTGGCCGGATAGCTCGGTCGACGTGGCCGAGATCGACCCGGCGGTGACCCGTGCCGCCCAGGCGTCGCTGGGGCTCGACCCCAACGCCGACATTCGGATCCACCATCTCGACGCCAGGAACCTTCTAGATGACCTCTTGCGGGCCCGTCGGCGGGGCGAGCGCGTGGCCGGTTTCGATTTCGTCTATGGCGACGCCTTCAACGACTGCGTGATCCCGTTTCACCTGACCACCCGCGAGTTCAACGAGAAGCTGCGCGAGCTAATGGCCGACGACGGCGTGTATCTCCTCAACGTGATCGACGCGGTCGCTTCAGGCCGCTTCCTGGGCGCCGTCGTCCATACGCTCCGCCAGACGTTCGATCACGTCTGGGTCTTCAGCACACTGACCAGGCTGGGCGGGTTGGATCCAGATTCGCGCGACACGTTTGTGGTGGTCGCCAGCCCCACCGACGTCGGTCTGACCGCGCTGGCCAAGCCGGCGGATCAAGGTGAGTGGCCCGGGGTGTTGATCGAACCCGAACTGCTCGCACGCCTGGAGGCGGAGAGCGGTGGGATCATCCTGACCGACGACTACGCGCCGGTCGAGATGCTCCTGGGCCCGGTCTACGGCCACGATACGCTCGAGGAATCCCGAAAGCTCCACAACCTCGGTCTGGTGCTGGCGATGAGGCGGCAGTATGACCGGGCGGCACACTACTATCGTCGGGCGCTGAGGCTCCGGCCCGACTTTGCCGAGGCCCGGAGCAACCTGGGGTGGGCGCTGTATCAGCAGGGGCAGCGGGAAAGCGCGCTGACGCTGTTCCGCGAGGCGGTCGAGCAGGACCCGACCCTCGCATCGGCGCACAACAACCTGGGATGGGCCCTGCACCAGGACGGGCGGCATGCCGAAGCGATCAAGGCCTTCAACCGCGCGCTGCGCTGCAGCCCGGATTTCGCGCTGGCCCGCAGCAACTTGGGCTTGGCCCTGGCGGCGCGGGGACAACTCGACAGCGCGGTCGATGCCTACCGAGAGGTGATCGCCCGCCAGCCGTCGTTCGCCGATGCCCATCACAATCTGGCCGGTGCCCTGGCCCAACTCGGGCAGCCCGACCAGGCCATCGCTGCCTACCGCCAAGCGCTCCGTCTGAACCCCAACCACGCGCAAGCCCACAACGATCTCGGTTGGTTGCTCCACGAGAAAGGCCGGCATGCCGAGGCCCGAGACCACCTCCGCACGGCGCTGCGGATCGACCCGAACTTCATCCGCGCGATGGACAACCTCGGGAGGGTCCTGACGGCCATGGGCGACTTGGACAAGGCCGTCTCAGTCTACGCCGGCCTCTTGCAGCGTCAGCCCGGGAACGTCGAGGCGTGCAACCACCTCGGAATTGTATTGGCCCGGCAGGGCAAGTCGGACCAGGCGATCCGGTGGTTCAAAGAGGCGTTGAAGTTCCAACCCGATCACGGCCCGTCCCGCGACAACCTGTTGGCCACGTACCTGCGGAACGAGCGGCATGGCGAGGCGGTTTCGTTGCTGCGGTCTGCACTGAAGCGCGCCCCCGACGAGCCGGGGATCCTGAGCAACCTGGCTTGGATCCTGGCGACGTGCCCGAAGGCGGAGATCCGGAACGGCGCCGAGGCCGCTCGCCTGGCCCGGCAGGCCGACGAGCTCAGCGCCGGCCGAAGTCCCCGCGTCCTGGACAGCCTGGCTGCCGCCTACGCCGAGCTGGGCCAGTTCGACCAGGCCGTTGCCGCGGCCACGAGGGCCGTTGCACTGGCCAAGGAGCTGGGCCACCAGGAGCTCGCGACCGCCATCGCCGGTCGTCTGGCTTCCTACCGGGCACGAAAGCCGTTCAGGCATGCTCGGTAACGCTGCTACGGTTTGATGGGGGATGCGGGGGGCGTGAATCCGTCCAACGGCAGTCGGACCGCGCGGTTTTCGATCGCGGACGTGTAAACGGCCAGGATCAGCTCGACGCTCTTGCGGGCCTCGACGCCGGTGCAGGCCAGCGGCGTTCCGCGGCGCAGGTGGCTGACGACGTCCTCGAAGATGTTGCTCGGCTCCCATTCTGGCGCGGGGGGCTCCTCTGGGGCAGGAGCCTCATCGCCGCCCTCGCCGACCAGCTTGAGATACTCGCCGTTCACCGATCCAAGCGCCGCCGCGCCCTTCGGACCGTGCACCTCGATCTCGAAGACGCGGTTCTCGGGAAACGTGGTCGTCCCGACGATCACGCCGAGGGCGCCGCTGGCGAACCTGACGGTGGCCGCGGCTGCGTCCTCGGTCTCGATGTCGTGATTGTAGATGCCCATCCGCCCGTAGACCTCTTCGACCGGTCCGCCGAACCACTGTAGCAGATCGATCAGGTGCACCGATTGATTCATCAGCGACCCGCCGCCGTCGTATTGCCACGTCCCATGCCAGCCCTCGAAGTACTCGTCGGTGCGATACCACTTCAGCCGGGCCTCCAGCATGATCAGCGGGCCGAACAGACCTGCGTCGATGGCCCGACGCACCCGTCGCTTGGCCGGGTTGTAGCGTTCGTCGAAGTCGCAGGCCAGCATGACCCCCGCCTCGTCGCACGCACGGATTAGCTTGTCGATAGCCTCCAGTCGCACGTCGATGGGTTTGGTGCAGGCTACGTGTTTTCCCGTCCGGGCGGCCGCCATGCCCATCTCCGCGTGCATCCCACTCGGCGTTAGCAGGAAGACCACGTCGACGTCGGGGCGCTCGAGCAGCTTGTCGTACTCGGCAACCCACTCGGTGTTGTGCTCGGTCGCCGCCTTCTTGCCTCGCGCCTCATCGGTATCGCAGACGGCCGCCAAATGGGCCCCCTGCGTTTGGGTGCAGAGCCCTGCCCGACCGTGACCCATGCCCAATCCGACAACGGCGAAATTCACGGGGGTCTGCGAGTCGGTCATGATCCCTCCTGTGTCGTTCGTCAACGGCTCGTAGCGGTTCTGACGGCATGCCCCGTCGTCTGGGAGATCCGATCATGCGGGCGCCGGCCTCGACTCAGCGGGGCCGGCCGGGCTCGGCATCTGGGGCTTCGTGGCTGGTCCGCTCGGTGATCTGGGCGATCCGCTCCCGCGCAAACCGGACGTTCGCCCGATTCGGGCTGGACGCGACCACCTCCTTGTACAAGGCCAAGGCCTTCTCCCGGTCGCCGAGGGGGTAGTCATACACGAACGCCATGCGGAACTTCACCGGGTAATCCGTGTTCGGGTTCCAGTCCAGGCATCGCTGGAAGAAGTTCAGCGCCAGCGTGTACTCCTTGTAGGTGTCCGACGCACAGATCTCGCCGGCGTAGTAGGCGGCGTCGTCGATCTTGTCGCTTGTGGGGTGCTGGTCGATGAGCCGGCGGTAGGTGTCCAGAGCCGCCTTGAGTTTGCCCTTGCCGACCCCCAGCAGGTTCCCCAAACCACCCGCGTCCTCGTGGAGCTTGCGCGCCTGTGCGTAAAGGGCGTCGGCCTCCGCAATGCTCTGCGTCGCTTCGTACCGCGTGCTGGGGGCCCTGCGGTCGCCGAGGTAGGGGTACTGCGCGATGGCGGCGAGTTCCTCGATCTCCCTCTCCGCCCAGTTGGCCTTCTCGAAATAGCCGTACCGACGGTAAAGCGCCAGGAGGGATTCCAGCGCCCTGCCATACTGTTCGCGGAGTCGTCCCGCGCTCTCCACCAGTTCCACCTCATCGGCGCTGGCCTCGGCGGGCATGGGCTTGGCCAGGGCGGAGGGCGCCCCCTCTTGGGCCATCACGGGAGGCTCGAGCGGCTCGTCCTGCTTGTTTTGCGGGCCGTTGCACCCGACCGATGCGCAAACCATCAACGCCGCTGACGCCGTCAGCGGCAGGATCCGACCAAACTGAGACATGCCTACGGACCTCGCTGCGGTGTGCTCCGGAGTCGTGTCTGAATCCGTCTGGTCCTGTTCCCAGCGGCCCGGTCGCGGGCCATCGACACGGCCCCGCGTGACTGACAAACGCGCCTGATCCTCAGACGCAACGCGTCACTGCCAAGATGTCCTATTGGAGCGAACAACGCCGGGAAAATCAAGAACTTCCGTCATTCCAGGGGTCCCTTCGTCGGCGTCGGCGGGCGTCCCTTGGTTTTTCAAGAATCTGACGGGGCTCTGCCGATCTGACGAGAGTCTGCTCGGTCCACGGCCGCTGCGCCGCTACGACCAAGCCTGACGGGGGCAAGAAGACGTCGCCGAGGAGTTCCCAAGACCCGACCCACCAAACCTGTCGCCGGTGAACGTCGTACGACGTTCGCAGGGAGCGGTTCGCGCGGACGCTCCTCGCGGCCGGCGCCGACGCAAGAGGAGTCCTCAGTGAGACCGATGAAGACATGCTTCCTCTCGGGGCTGGCCCTCGGCACAATCGTCGCGTCGACGCGGGGTGCCAGCGTCAGCCAGGTCGGCCCGCCACATGGGGGGAGTGGGGGCTGCTGCGATGGCCCCGAGACTCGTTCCGAAGAGACCGTACCCAGTGTTGCCTGCGACCGCGCCCAGCTCTCCAGCAGCGCGAGCGAACCGATAGATGCGGCGTTCGCGTTCGACTCCGTCCCGAATGCAGCGTCGACCTCGCCGGACTGGGAACGTGCCCCCGGCACGGATGCCAACGACACCGAGGCCAAGCCGGTTCCCGAACCCGGCACGGCCGGGCTGGTCATGCTGGCCGGCCTGACGCTGTTCCGCCGTCAGCGGCGGCACCTGTAGGACGCTTCATCGGGGGGGACCATCACGCCTGGGCCTGATCGAGGCCTGACAGCGAGGCCTTGAATTGGCACTTTTTCGAGAGTAGAACTCTGACACCCAACAGACCGGCTGAAGTCACTCGCCGGCGATGGCCGATAACAACATACACCGTTGTACCCTAGCGCATGGTCTCGCCGCTGCGAGGGAGTCAGTAAATGCCAGTAGGGTTTGTCCGGTTTTTCCTGGCAGCCAGCCTCACGACGATGCTGTTGGCTGGATGCAGTGACTGCTGCCTGTGCAAGAGCCCCGAAGAGCAAGAGCCCAAGCAGCAGCGCAAAAAAAGGACGGATCAGCCCGCGTTCGACCCGGCTGAGCAGTATCCTGCTTGGGCCTACGACGCGCCGTTCTACTACCGTCCTGCCACCCCTCTCGGGGACATCGGTGAGATGTTCCCGCCCCGGAGGCCGGGCGGGGCAACCCAGTACTACGTCCGGACGCAGACGGTCCAGCTCCCACGCCCGGCCAAGCTGACGAGCACGGCGCCCACGACGCCAGAACTGGGTCCACGCACCACGGTGGAGGATCTGGCACCGAGGATCGGTGTGTACTGGACGGACTCGGGCGGGCAGGAGTGGAAGCGCGCGGGCTATTTCGGCATCAGCCAGACGCACTTCGGCTTTCCCACTGAGAATGACGGCACGTATGGATTCCGCTTCGTCGGTCCTGGAATCCCCCCGGCCAAGTGCACCCCGCCGCGCCCACACGTGATCTACCACGTTGACACCGTCGCGCCCGACGTTGTGGTCTACGTCGAGCCCAACAAACCTGACTACTCCGTAAACGAGTCGATCACGGTCCATTGGACGGCCAGCGACATCAACCTCGCCGACGCAACGACGTCGATCTCGACGTGTTGGGAGTTCGACGAAGACGAGGACTGCGAGTGGGTGCCCGTGATCTACAACCAGGCCGCCGAAGGGTCGATGGCGTTCCTCGTCCCCCCGCACGCTGCGGGCAGAAGGTTCAAGATCCGCGCCGACGCCCGGGACCGCGCGGGGAATCTCGGTGCGGGGTTTTCCGTTCCGTTGATCGTGGTTCAGGCGCCCCCGGCCAGCCAACCGGCGCCAACGACGAACCCGGCTGTTGCGACCAGCCAGCCTGCTGAAACGGACCTCGTGTCGTCGCTCTTGTTGAAGGACGGCGAATTGGCTTCCCACACCGAGCCCGCTTCCGATTCCGTGACACGTACGGCTCCGCTCCAACGGAATCCCGAGCGGATCCCGCAGCGGACACGCGGCGTCCTGACGCTTCTGCCGCCGATGTCGGCCGAGCCGGTCCCCCCGCACAGGCACTGGTCGTCCCAGCCCTGGCAGAACCTGTGGGAGGCCGCGCCGGACGACTCCGACGCCGTGTGGTCACTTCCGTTTCGACAGGACATCTTCACCGATGCTCCTCCCGTCGTCGACGACGAGCCCTAGACGGGAACGCATGAACCCGATCCGAAAGCCGGCGCACCGGCCGCGCGCCACGAGCATGCCCGTTGCGGGCCGTTCCTGAACCCCCTGGACGCTTCGCGCCCGCCTCAATCCCTCCTTCGGACACCTGGCAGTTGTACCTCGTGCTGGCGGCGCCGCAGGTTTCTGTTCGCCCGGGGCAGCGGAATCCGGTATCCTTTTGGCCGATGCGACCAGTGGTCACGGGATGGCGAATGATGGGACAGATGATAGTGACAGGCCGGTGTCGGCTCCGAGACGCAGTGCTCATCGTCCTTGCGGCTTCGATACTGCTGTCGCCTGCGGCGGCGGCGTCCGAGGAATCGGTTCGGCGCCCCAGGTTCTTCGTGCCTGACTTCTCGCCTGGCGACGGCAAGGACGAGTCGAGTTGGGTGGCGCTTGCCGTTTCGGAGGGCCTGCGAGCCCGTCTCCGGCGAAGCGGCGTGACCGAGGCGGTCTCCGGAACACGGACGGCGGGCGTCCTGCAACGGATGGTCGGAAACGGCACGCCCAATCCGGAGCAGATTGTGCGGACGGCCCGACTGCTCGGTGCGGACTGGACCGTGATGGGCGTTGCGAGCGTGACGGATGAGGGCGAGTTTGCCTTGAAGGTGCGGGCCCGCCACGTCAAGCAGCCCGAGCGGGATCGCACCGGCTCGGTGCAGGCTTCCTCCCTGCGAGCGCTTCTCGAGAACACCACGAACGCGGCGCTCGAGCTGACGGGCATTGAGTTGAACGAGGCGCAACAGAAGCGAATATCGGCCACGCCGGAGGGATCGGACACCGCCCTGGAGTACTACGCCAAGGCCGTCCGCGCCGTCCGAGCGTCCAAGCCGAATGATGCGCTCTTCTACGTTGCCCAATCGCGGCGGCACGAGGCGGGCTTCCGACCCACACTGAGGCTGCTGGGTCAGATCAACGTGGCGGCGGGCAACCAGCGGGAGGTCCTGCTTGTCTTCGAGAGCTTGCTCCGCCGGGCCAAGCTGGCCGACGATCCCGTTGACGTGATCTTCGCCCTAACACAGATCGCCATCGCGCACCAGCGCCTCGGTCGCGCGGACATCGCCGAGGAGTACTACCGGGCTGCCCAGAAAGAGGCCCGCAGAATCGGACTCCGCGACTACCAGGCCGTTCTGTTTGGCGCAATCGCAACCCTCCGAGTGGACCAGCGCAAGTCGGACGAGGCCGTCAGCCTGCTCCAGGAACGGCTGAAGCTCCTGGAACAGCTTGGCGATCGGCTTGCGCTGGGACCGGCGTGCATGACGCTGGGGCTGGTCTACGCGGCCAAGAAGGATACGCGGCAAGCGGTGGCGTACCTGAGCCGATCCGTCAAGCACGCCGAGGAGGTCGACATCCCCGCCGACAAGGCGTCCGCCCTGTTTCAGATCGGCGAGCTCCACAAGGAGGCCGGAGAGCTGGATGAGGCCCTGAAGGCCTATCAGGCCTCGATTGTGTCCAGCAAGGAATCTGAGGCAGGGTCGGCCTATCGGCAAATGGCCGAGGTCTACGACCGGCAGGGCGACCTCGCCAAGGCCCTCGAGATGCTACGCAAGGCGGAGTCCATTCTTTCGGGTCGCAGGGCCTACGCGCAGCAGGCAGATTGCCTCGCGCGGATCGCGCGGATCCATGCGAAGCGCAACGACCACGCGGAGGCCGTCGATATCATGGCCGAGGCCGTCGAGATCCTCTCGGACCTCGGCCATCCCGAGCTGGATGCCTACAAGAAGGAACTGGCCGAGATGCAGGCCAAGCATCGCCCGAAGTAGCTTTCCACGCATGGCCCGCGCGAACGAAATCCCCAAAAAAACCGCCAGGTTGGGCTTGACGGAGCGGGCAAGTTAGGGTACTGTTAGATACCCTAACATTAGGAGAACACGCCCGAGCTGACGGGCGTTGCCCGTTCGGGGCGGAACTGACGGCTGTGACATCGAGGGGCTGGATTGCACGAGGATTGTCTTTGAGTGAAACAGAGCGCCGCCCGCAAGCGGTAGATCGCGTTGCCGTTCCAGGGAGGGTCGCCGACGGGGCGACCCGCCGCCCGCCGACAAGCGGGCGGCGGGAACGGCGCTGGGGATTCTGGACGTGACGGACGTTCTGTGCGGGGTTGCCGGGCGGCAAGGCCTGCCAGTCCTGCACGATGTAGCGCTTGCCATTCGCTCGGTGGGACCGTGATTTGATCGCTGCTCTATGAGAAGGAGCCAGGCCAATGCCCGCCTCTCGAAAGGCTCACGAGCATCGGGGGCTGACACCGAAGCAGCTCGCCATCTTGACGTACCTGCGAGACTACGAGCGCAAGCAGGGATACGCGCCGACCCTCCAGGAGGTGGCCGACCATTTCAACGTCACCAAGGTGACCATCTTCGAGCACGTCGGGGTTTTGCAGCGCAAGGGCTTCCTGGCGAGGTCCCCCCACAAGGCAAGATCGCTGAGGCTCACGCCGCAGGCGGCTTTCCCGGACGAGCAATCGACGCGGTTGCCGCTCCTGGGCCGGATCGCGGCCGGGGCGCCCGTTGAGGCCGTCCAAGACAATGAGCAACTCGACCTCGATGAGATGCTGACCGTCAGAGGAGAGACCTTCGCCCTTCAGGTCCGCGGCGAGAGCATGGTCGAGGAGCAGATTCGCGACGGCGACTACGTCATCGTGGAGCGCCGTCAGACGGCCGGGGACGGCGAGACGGTGGTGGCGCTGCTCGAGAATGGCGAGACGACGCTCAAGAAGTTCTACCGGGAAGGGGAGAGGATCCGACTTCAGCCGGCCAACGCCGCCCTCTCGCCCATCTACGTCACGGACCTGGAGATCCAGGGCATCGTCGTCGGCGTATTCAGGAAATACTGATCGAACCTGACATCAGGCCAGGTCGTCCAGCCAGGCTGCCCCCTCGGTTAGCCTCTTCTTGAAGAACCGCCCGGCGTTCCTCGGGTTTTTCGCTTGGTGATACTTCAAGAAGATCTCGTCGCCCACGATGCCGACGATCTCGATCTTGCCCGTCTTGTGCGACATGGCGTAGCGAAATCGCTTGCTGTGGCCGTTGAGTTGCTTCTTGGCCCGTTCGACCACCGCGTACCCGCGTCGGAAGGGGACCTGGAAGCAGTGCTTGACCCGCTTGACGGGCCTGCACTGAAAGACGTAGTAGGGGTTTACGCCCAGACCCACCAGCCTGTTTTGCAGGCTTGCCAGCGTATCCGGATCATCGTTCACCCCGTCCAGCAATACGGTCTGGTTGTTGACCATCACGCCGGCATCCACGACCCGACTGACGGCTTCGATGGACTGCTTGGTGATCTCCTTGGGATGGTCGAAATGCGTCACCAGGGAGAGCCGCTTGTCCTTCCGCGAGTACTTCCGGAACACGGTCAACAGCCCGTCGTCGTCCAGGATCCGCTGCGGGAAGGTCACGGGGATTCGGCTGCCGATCCGGATGAACTGGAGATGGTCGATGGGAGCCAGCGTCCGCAGGAACTCCCGAATCACTCGCGTCGGCAGGACGAGGGGGTCGCCGCCGGTGATCAGCACGTTGTTGACCTCATCGTGCTCCTTGATGTAGGCGACGGCTTCGGCAAACCGGCTGAGAATCTCCTCGCTCGTCAACCCGACCAGTCGCTTCCTGAAGCAGTGTCTGCAGTACATCGCACACTGGTTGGTCGCCAGGATCAGCGCGGTCTGCGAGTACTTGTGCTGTACGCCGGGCATCTTGGTGTTGCTGGCCTCGCCGCTCGTGTCATACATGCCTGAGGCGTTCAGCTCTTCCTCACAGGCGACGGCCAGCCGCCGGATGGGGTCCTTCGGGTCGGCCCAATCGACCAGCGAGGCGTAGTAGCGGGGAATCCGCATGGGATGCCGACCGACCACCTGACGAAGCCTCTTCTCCTCGTCGGGCGTCAACGATACGAGTCGCTTGAGCTCCTCAATCGTTGTGATGCTCTTCTTCAGCTCATCTTGCCATCGCATTCTCTGGCCTCCTGAGCTGCGTGCCTTGGTTATAGGACATCATCGTCATTCGCACTGGGGACCTTTCATCCGCTTGCCTCCTTGGTCAGCGGGTAGACCGGAGAGGTCCGCGCGATCTTGAAGTTGTGGCCATTATTTTATTTGACCTCCGCAATGGGGTACATTTCTTGCGTGGATCCATCGGTCGATCTCGGCGACGAGCCTGTCGAGGTCGTCCTTGAGCGACTCGTCCAGGTTGGGGACCTTCTGGAGCTGCTTGAGGCAGGCCAGCCGGACACGATTGTCCTCGGCGTTGCCGGCTCTGCCGATCAGGGCCCTGTTCGCGCCGGTATCGCCGTGGACCTCAGCCGATGGCAGGGCGGCTGTCGCGACGGTCGCGACCAGCACCACGAAGGCCAATTCCCGGGCTCCTACACGGCCGATCCTGTTAGTCGACACCATTTCCCTGCGCTCCGCGCGGCCAGCCGATCTCGTCTGTTGCTGTAGGGATACCCAAGACCCTACCCCAAAACCGCCAACAGGGCAACCGATCTTGTGGTGGGCCCGCGAGGCGTCGGCGAATACAATACGCGCGGGATCGGGAATCATGACAGAAGACCGCGACAGGCCGGACCGGACGCCCCCGAGGCAAGGACGAGACGAGGACGGGCAGGCGGTCCCGTCATCGGTCTGGCGCGGGGCCGTGCTCTATCCGAACGTCTACGTCTGGTACGTCCTGCTCGCGTCGCTCGACGTCATGCTGACAGCGGTCATCGTTGCGGCCGGCGGGCACGAGGTGAATTCGCTGGCCGATCGCGTCCTCGGCCGGTGGGGATTGCCGGGGCTGGTCGTCTTCAAGTTCTCGCTGGTCCTGCTGGTGGTGGCCATCTGCGAGGTGGTGGGTCGGCGAAACGACCGGACGGGACGGAAACTCGCCGAATGGGCGGTGGCCATCACGGCGATTCCCGTGGTGGTGTCGCTGGTGCAGCTCCTTGCCCTGGTCCATATCATCGGCGTGTGACGTCGGCCGACAAAGGGCGTATCAATCCAACGCGTCCAACTCCTGTTTGAGGACTTTCAAGAAGATCTCGGGGTCGGCGAAGTCGCTGGCCGGCTCGATCTGACTGCCCTCATGCCACTCCGACCAGGAGCAGATGAACAGCCACCGCTTGCCGTCGGCGTGGTGCTGGTCGTAGTCGAAGGCCAGCTGCAGGCCGTCGCGGAAGAACTCCGGGTCCAACGGGATGATCGGATTGCCCTGTCGGACCAGGTGGTCGTCATAGCCCGCCATCGTGGTCGGCGCCCAGGGATCGCCGTTGTTGCTGCGGCTGGACCACATGCTCTGCTGGTGGTCCAGCTGCCCGGCGTAGTCGGTCGCGAAGCTGACGTAAGGGTTGTAGATCATCCGAAGATCGAAGCAGTCCCACTTGTCGCCGGTCATGAAGACCGGCCCGGAGGTGCCCTCGATCCCCCACCGGACGTGCCACCAGAGGTCGCAGTCGGTCGGTCCGGCCGCCCAGAAGAAGATGACCGGCTTGCCCTCCTCCTTGAGATACCCGGGCCGATTCCAGTAGGGCGCGGCCCGCGCGTTGACCCGCCAGGCGATCTGGTAGCTGTACTCGTTCACGTCGGGATCCTCGAACGTGAACCAGCCGTCCAGCAGGAAGAAGTAGTTCATGCCCTCCTGGTCGCAGAGGTCGGCGACGGCGTTCGTGTTCCGCTCGACCCACCACCAGTCGTGGTCGGTCAGCCAGAAGTTCAGGACGAACGTGTTGATGCCGTACTGCTTGGCCCAGGCGATGTGCTGGCGGATGACGTTCTCGTCGGCGTTGTCGTAGTGGCCCAGGACGGGTTCGTACGGATGGTTGAGCGGGTCATGGCTCCATCGGCTCGGCACCCACCAGTGATGGTACATCACGCCCACGATCGACGGCGTGGGGTCCTCCACCGGCGGACACTCCAGCTCCAGCCCCAGTGACAGGATGCAGATGACCAACAGGCCAACGCGGGCTACCCACCGTCTCATCGGTCTATCCTCCTGACATGACACGCGGCCCGCTGCCAAGACGCAGGCGCTTGAGGCCCCCGGTACCATCACCCTTCTACTGGCATCCGGGGCTTTGGGGCAACCCCTCGGTATGCAAGTTTCGATTCGCCGGAGCGTTGTGTATGATGTAGGTGTGCCGCGTCGCGTGGTCTGGGCCCCGACGATCGGGCGCGGGACGCCTGAACGACTGCAATCCTTAGGAGGGAATCCCTGTGACTGGTGCGATCTTGTTGGACCGGAAGCTCACGGTCGTGGTAGTGGTGTGTACCTTCATCATCGCCTGTCTGGCACTGCCGGTTGTGGCCGACCCGACGTTTTCCAGCGGCGTCAGCCAGGGAACCGTGCCCGCTCCGATCAACGAAGACTCGGGCCTCGTCGCCAGCCGGAACTGCGACGGCGTCCTGTGGGTGCACAACGATTCGGGTGACGTTGCTCGCGTCTTCGCCATCGACACGCAGGGCCAGCTGCTCGGCACGTACAACATCATGGAGTCGGGAACCACCACGTACGCCCCGGCCACCGACTTCGAGGACATCGCGATCGGCCCCGGACCCGAGACGGGCGTCACCTACCTCTTCGTCGGCGACATCGGCGACAACAGCAGCCAACGGGCCAACATCCGCGTCTATCGGATTGCCGAGCCCGTTGCCTACACGCGACAGAGCGCCAGCCCGGTCACCAAGAACCTGAATCAGGGCGAGTGGACGTCCATCACGCTGGAGTACCCCGACGGCGCGCACAACGCCGAGGGCATGTTCGTCGAGCCGTCCAGTGGCGATCTGTACATCGCCACGAAACAGTCCGGGACCATCGGCATCTACCAGGCGACCCGGGCGCAGCTCGAGTCAGGGACGACGGTGACGATGAGCCTGGTCCGAACCATGAGCCTGAGTCCCGGCGAGCTGGTGACCGCCGCTCACATCTCGCCAACCGGCGGCGAGATCCTCTTGAAGGGGTATGGTTGGAACCGACTGTGGCAGCGCGACACGGGTCAGAGCATCGATGACGCACTGGGCGGCACACCCATCGACATCCCCCTCGTCTCGGAGGTCCAGGGCGAGGCGATCACCTTCGACGGCATCGGCAACGACTACTACACGCACAGCGAGAATGGCAGCGGCGGCAGCGGTCCCCCCCAGGCGCTGTACCTCTACGAGCGGACCAGCGACGATGGTCCGATGCCGCCGACCGTGCCGGTGGCGTCAGAATCCGACTGGAAGTACCTCGACGACGGCTCAGATCAGGGAACGGCATGGCGGGCGCCGGGGTTCGACGACGGTGCGTGGCCCAACGGTCCGGCTCAGCTCGGCTACGGCGACGGCGACGAGCAAACGGTCGTTAGCTACGGGGGCGACTCGAACGACAAGCACGTCACCACGTATTTCCGGACGACGTTCGACGCGAACGACGTAGACGCCATCGATGCCCTCACCGTTCGGGTCGTCTACGACGACGGCGTGGCCGTCTATCTGAACGGCACGGAGATTGTCCGCGCTAACCTCGACGCCAACGCCGCCTTCGACGATCTTGCGACTGGTACGCAGTATGCGTTGGAGAACACCTGGTTCGAGGTCTCGGTCGATCCGAACCTGCTCGTCGAGGGCACGAACACGCTGGCTGCAGAGGTCCATCAGGTCGGCGCCAGCAGCTCTGACATCAGCTTCGATCTTCAGCTGCTCGCGTCGCTCGCCGAGCCGACCGCCGTTCTCCTGCTCACCGAGACGAACGGCGTGTGGGGAGACGTCGACCTCGACCCGGAACCGGACGACCCGAACGAGATGGCGTTCCCGGAGGGCGCTGAGGTGACGCTGACGGCCAGCCCGGTCGACGGAAAGAGCCTGCGACACTGGCAGATCTTCGATCCCAACTTTCCTAACGACGCCAACCACGCGACCCTCGATGCCAACGAGGTCATCACCATCGTCATGGACACCGACATGCACGTGAACGCCGTCTGGAAGTGCGGCAGCGGCTCGGCTCCCCTCCTTCCCCTGGCGCTGGGCGTATTGGTGTTGGCGGCGGTCGCGAGGCGCAGAGGCAGGAAGTGATCTGCATTACGCCTTTAGACCCGTCGCTGTTCCCTCGCCACCGGAGCGGCAACGATGTGTGCGCCTTGATGGCGAGGTGACGAGATGGCAGGCGGCGTTTCGAACAGCCGAGGTCGCACGGGATGGGGCGTGTGTTGGGGTGGAGCCTTGATCCTCGGGACGTCTGTAGTGGTTCAAGCGGCTCCGCCCGTAGACCCGTCCCTCGCGCGGTGGCTCCGGCCGCAGGACTGGCGGCGGGACAGCGCCGGCCCGGTCATCTCGCTGGGCAAGCCGGGCAGCTTCGACGACACGCACATCTTCGCGCCGTGCGTCGCGGCCGAGAAGGGCGGATTCCACTTGTGGTATTGCGGGTCGCGCGGGACCGTGGCGCAGCGGGTCTTTCGCCTCGGCCTGGCGAGCAGCGTCGACGGGATCCGTTTCGAGAAGTCCAACGCATGTCCCGTCTATGCGTTCGGGGATCGGAAGCACTCCATCCTCACGCCTACGTTGCTCCGCCGCCCGGACGGGTCGGTGCTTCGCGAGGGGGGGCGGTTGCGGATGTGGTTCTCGGCGACGCATTTCGCGGCCGGGCCCGGCTTGCATACGTTGCACGAGACGACGAGCGTGGATGGCATTCGCGGGTCGGCCCCCTCTAAGCCACAGCTCGAGAACGTCTACGCCCCCACGATCATCAAGGAGCACGGCACCTACCGGTTGTGGTATACCGACGTCGAGGCCGAGCCGTGGCGGTTCCGCTATGCCCAGAGCAAGGACGGCCGGCGCTGGACGGTCCGTCGCGAGCCGGTGATGGCGGTCGACCAGACGTGGGAATCCGGGCGTCTGTTCTATCCTACTGTGCTCAAGGCCGGCGGCGTCTACCTGATGTGGTACGGCAGCTACTGGGCGGGGCACCCGAACAAGACTGCCATCGGGTTCGCCGTCAGCAAAGACGGGCTCGCGTGGCACAAGAATCCGCACAACCCCGTGCTTCGTCCGGACCCAAGCAGACCATGGGAGTCACATTACACGACCAGCCACGCCGTCCTGCGGCTCGAGGACGGGACGTGGCGGATCTGGTACGCGAGCCGCAAGGCCCCGCCATTCCGCAACAAGTACTTCGCCATCTGCACGGCCCGGTGGGGCGGCCCGGGCGACCTGGCCAGATGATCGTTGCAGTCGGGCGCCAAACGGTCTACGTTGATGGCCGAGGTGCCCTGGATGTGCGGGATCGCAGGTGTGGCCGACGCGCGGGGGGTGGGTGACGAGGATCGTGCGGCCATCGACGCTATGGTCGCCACGCTCCGCCACCGTGGCCCCGACGATGAGGGCACCCAGCATTTCGGGCAGTGCGTGCTCGGCCAGACGCGGCTGAGCATCATCGACCTGGCCGCTGGCCACCAGCCGCTGAGCAACGAGGACGGCACGGTCTGGATCACCTACAACGGCGAGGTCTACAACTTCCAGGCGTTGCGCGAGGAGTTGGAGGGCAAGGGACATCGCTTCACGACCCACACCGACACCGAGGTGATCGTCCATCTGTACGAGGAGATGGGGCCGAGCTGCGTCGAACGGCTCCGCGGGATGTTCGCGTTGGCGATCTGGGACGAGCCGCGCCGGCGGCTGTTGCTGGCCCGCGATCGGGTCGGCATCAAGCCGCTCTACTACCACTTCGACGGCCACCGGTTGATCTTCGGGTCGGAGATCAAGGCGATCCTGGCCGCACCGAACGTGCCGCGCGAGCTCCGGCCCGAGGCGTTGCTGGACTACCTGACGCTGTACTACATCCCGGCGCCCAAGAGCATCTACCGCCAGATCGAGAAGCTGCCGGCCGGTCACGTGCTCGTGTTCGAGGACGGGCGGCTCCAGATCCGCGAGTACTGGGACCTGAACTTCGGGGCGGTGTCGGATGCGGCCGAAGAGGTGCTTGGCGAGCAGTTCTGGGAGCACCTCGGCGAATCGGTTGGGATGCGCCTTGTCTCCGATGTCCCACTGGGCGCGTTCCTGAGCGGAGGCGTGGACAGCAGCTCGGTCGTCGCGGCGATGGCGGAGCGATCGGATCGGCCCGTCGTCACCAACAGCATCGGCTTTGCCGAGCAGGAGTTCGATGAACTCCCCCACGCCGACCAGGTGGCCGAACGGTTCGGCACGGAACACCACCGATACGTCGTCCAGCCCGACGCCGTGGACGTCGTCGAGCGGCTGGTGTGGCACTACGACGAGCCCTTCGCCGATCACAGCGCCGTGCCCACCTACTACGTCAGCAAGATGGCACGGCAGAGCGTCACCGTCGCCCTGTCGGGCGACGGCGGCGACGAGAACATGGCTGGCTATCGGCGGTATCGCGACCTGGAGCGAGAGCGGCGCCTCCGCTCGATGGTGCCGCCCGTCCTGCGACGTTGCGTGTTCGGGCCCCTGGCGCGACTGTACCCGAACCCGGATTGGATGCCGTGGTTCCTGCGGCTGCGCTCCAAGCTGGGGCTGTTGGGCATCATGGACGAAGACGAGGCCCACTACCGCAGCATGGCGTTTGAACAGGGCAGCGGGCCGTACCGGCTGCTGTCGGGGGACATGCGGCGGACGCTCGGCGGCTACGACACGCGTGAGGTCTTCCGATACCACAGCGACCGGACGACGGCGCCCGACCCGTTGACGCGAGGCCTGTACGTCGACATCAAGACCTACCTGGCCGACGACATCCTCTGCAAGGTCGACCGGGCGAGCATGGCCGTCAGCCTCGAGGTCCGCGTCCCCATCCTCGACCACGTCTTCATGGAGTTCATGGCCAGCATCCCCCCGCATCTGAAGCTGCGCGACGGTCAGGGCAAGTACCTGTTCAAGCAGGTGGCTCGAAAGCGGGTGGGGCAGGACATCGTCGATCGACCGAAGATGGGGTTCTCCATGCCGCTGGCCCGGTGGTTCCGCGGGCCGCTCCGCGAGATGCTCGAGGATACGGTCCTGTCCGGCTCGGCCTGCGTTCGTGACTGGCTCGACACCGATCAGGTGAGGCGCCTCTGGCGTCGACACCTCGCCAAGGGGCGTTGGCTGGAGAGCCAGCTCTGGGCCCTGCTCATGCTGGAGTTGTGGGCCCGCCGGTTCCATCGATCGGCGTGACGCCGCGGGTTGAAGTGTCCGGGCCAGTCAAGCCGCCGTTCGCCTGGGCGGGCCGGCGAATCGGCTCGAAGCTCGACTTCCCCCGCAATTGGTTTTCGCGATGTCAGCGAGCGCAACCTACTCGGGCCAAACATTTTCGGCCGGAAACCGTGTTGATACATGCGACTGTGGAAGATCAGTGATACTGAAAAATTTGCATTGACCATGAAAACCGGGTATGTACTCTAGTGTGGAGTGCGCGGATCATCGCCTTTGGCGAAGGCCATAGAGCTTTTCCCCTCCGGAAGCACCGAGCGTCCTTCGTGGCGTTCGGTGTTTTCTTCGGGTGGGATCCAGACAGCAGAACGTCCCGGCTGGTTCTCGTGTTGTCAGTAAGTCACATCGAAGTGTGTGAATCGGCCGGTTGCCGGGGCGTCGGTACTTTGGACGTCTCGGATCAGGCCCTGCATCTTGGCACGTATGGCTTCGACGAAACGGTCCAGCTCGTCCGGTTCGCCCTCGGCGACCAAGTGGACCCGGCCGTCCGGAAGGTTCCTGACGGACCCGACGACGTCGAACTGTCGAGCGACCCACCGGGCCGTGTAGCGGAAGCCGACCCCCTGAACCTGTCCGGAGAAGTAGACGATCCGTTGAACGGCCACGGCTAGATGCTCCCCTCGTGTCGGGCGGACAGACAGACAGCATGTGTCCGTGACGGACATTCTAGCGAGCTGTCTGCCTGCGTTCCACGGCTGAGCATCCGGTGGCGCGGGCGTGGACGGGTGTGCGGGCGCGTGCTACGATCCGCGGGCATGCTCCGCTTCGAGGTGCACAAGACCGATCCGAGCAGCGAGGCCCGCCGAGGTCGACTGACCACCCCCCATGGTCCGGTGGATACGCCCGCCTTCATGCCGGTGGGCACGCGCGCGGCCGTCAAGGGGGTGACGCCCGCACAGCTTGCAGCCACCGGGACGCAGATCGTCCTGAGCAACACGTACCACCTGCAGCTCCGCCCGGGCGCCGAGCTGATCGAGCAGCTGGGGGGACTGCATCGGTTCATGGGTTGGTCCGGGCCGATCTTGACGGACAGTGGGGGATACCAGGTCTTCTCGCTGGCGGAGCTGGTCGACATCGACGACGACGGCGTTTCGTTTCGGTCGCCGGTGGACGGGGCTCAGATCCGTCTGACGCCCGAGACGGCGACGGCGATCCAAAACCAGCTCGGCGCCGACGTGATCATGTGCTTCGATCAGTGTCCGCCGTATCCGTGCGACCCCGGGGACGTGCGTGCGGCCGTTGATCGAACGGTCGCGTGGGCGGGACGATGCAAGGCGGCCCATCGCTGTCCGGATCGACAATGGCTGTTCGGCATCAACCAGGGCGGTGTTCACAAGGACCTGCGTCGCCTTTGCGCGGATCGCCTTGCCGAGCTCGATCTGCCCGGCTGTGCGATCGGCGGGCTGAGCGTGGGCGAGTCTCATGAGCAGATGATGGAGATCGTACGGGAGGTGGCCCCGCATTTGCCGCTCGATCGGCCTCGATATCTGATGGGTGTGGGCATGCCCCGGGACTTGGTCGCGGCGGTGGCCTGCGGGATGGATCTGTTCGACTGCGTCCTACCGACGCGCAACGGCCGAAACGCCTATGCGTTTACGGCGACCGGCCCGATCCGGCTGCGAAACGCCCAATACCGGCAGGACGACGCGCCGCTCGAGCCCGGTTGCGACTGCACCACGTGCACCCACCACACACGGGCTTACCTGCGACACCTGTTCATGACGGGCGAGATGCTGGGCCCGATCTTGGTTTCGATTCACAACGTCCGGTTCTACCAGCGGCTGATGGCGACGCTGCGGGACTTGATCGACGCTGGCTGCGCGGGGAGAATCGTTGAGGCGTACCCGATCGTCGCGTCGGCCCACGCGACGCCGTGACGGCAGGGCGGATTTGCTGCAGGGCAAGGGGTTCACAACGCGGAGGCACCAGAGCATGACCCACGTGATGGCAACACTGATTGGACCCGTGCAGCTCTTGCTGGCCGAGGGCGGCGGTGGCGGCGGTGGCGGCGCGCCGGGCTCTTCGGGTGGCGGTGGCATCCAGACGATCTGGATCGGCCTGATCCTGGCGATGGTGGTCTTCTGGCTGATCACGATGCGGGGCAGCAGTCGCGACAAGAAGAAGCGGCAGGCGATGCTCGACAACCTGGCCAAGAACGATCACGTGCTGACGATCGGCGGCATCGTCGGCACGGTCGTCGCCGTCAAGGGCGGCGAGGTGGTGGTCAAGGTCGACGAGACGAACAACGTGAAGCTGACCTTCACCCGCACCGCCATCCAGAAGGTGCTGACCGAGGAGGACGACGAGGGCAAGTAGTCGCCCCACCTGCGGCGCTCTGCGAGTCTGGGCGGCGGGCATCAGCTTGAGAAGACGGCCAAGCAGACATAGCATGCTGGTATGAGCCCAACGGTGTTCAGATGGAAGGCGTATCGGTTCTTCTTCTTCTCGCGGGAAGAGCAACGGATGCACGTCCATGTGCACTGCGCCGATGGGGAGGCCAAGGTCTGGCTGGAGCCCGAGGTCGCGCTGGCCAACAACTACCATCTTTCATAGACTCAGCTGTCCGAGATTGTGCGGGTTGTGGAGGAACGCAGAGATGACATCGGAGATGCCTGGCACAAGCACTTCAGAAGCTGAAGTCGTCGGCATCGACCGACACGGTCTCTGGCTCCTCGTGGGTGACAAGGAGTACTTCCTGTCGCACGAGGCATTCCCGTGGTTCCAGCAGGCGAAGGTCAGCGCGGTCCTGAAGGTCGAGCTGCTTCACGGATCGCATCTGCGCTGGCCCGATCTTGATGTGGACCTGTCGGTGGAGTCACTCGAGCACCCCGATCGATCCCCTTTGGTCTACAAGCAATCGGATTGAAAGCCACCATCCCGCGAGGAGGTTTGGATGTTCAAGTTCGCCATCTGCAACGAGCTGTGGGGCAAGCGGCCGATCGAGGAGGTTATCGCGACGGCCGCGGACATGGGCTACGACGGCGTCGAGATCGCCGCGTTCACGTTGGCCGAGTCCGTCGAGGACATCGATGCCGAGCGACGCAAGGAGATCGTCGCGGCGGCCGAGCGGACCGGCGTCGAGATCGCTGGGTTGCACTGGCTGCTCGCCGCGCCGCCCGGGCTGCATATCACCACGCCCGATGACGCGGTGCGGCAGCGAACGGTCAACTACCTCAAGATGCTGGTCGATTTCTGCGCGGACCTGGGCGGCAGGATGATGGTTCTCGGTTCGCCGAAGCAGCGGAACGTCGAGCCGCCCGATACGCCTGAAGCTGCTCGGGCCAGGTTCGTCCAAGGGCTGCGCGCGGTCTCGCCGGTCTGTGCGTCCCGCGGCGTGACGATCGGCATCGAGGCGTTGTCGCCGGCCGAGACCAACATCATCCAGACCGTGGCCGAGGCCGCTGCGCTTGCCGACGAGGTCGACGCGCCTGGCATCGACATCATGATCGACGTCAAGGCCATGGCCAGCATGCCCGACGGCGTGGTCGGCACGATCGAGCAGTTCGGCGGCCGCGCCAAGCACGTTCACGCCAACGACCCTTCGCGTCACGGCCCCGGGATGGGCGACGACCCGGCCGACTTCAGGCCGATCCTGGCCGCATTGGCCGACAGCGGCTATCGCGGTTGGGTCAGCGTCGAGCCCTTCATCTACGAGCCCGACCCGGACACCGTCGCCCGGACCGCCATCGAGACGCTGAAGGCCGCCATGCCCAGCTAACTCGGGCGGCAGGAGCCCATCATGAAGATCACCGTCTCTGCCGGCAGCCACGACCGTCCTGCCGGCCCTGTCGCGGCGCGGGTGCCGAGCGCCCCCATGACGACGGCCATCCAACTGCTGGACGAACGCCGGCAAGCGCCCGTGCCTTGCCAGATCGAAGGCATGCAACTCGTCTGGTGGTGCGAGGCCTTGGAGGCGGGCGAGACGCGAACGTTTCGAATCGGCGATTGGACGGGTGAGGCGGCGTCCGATCCGGTGCGCGTGGAACCGTTCGGTTCACATGGCGTCGCCGTCAGCGATCGGCACGGCCTGTTTACGCGTTATTGCCACGGCCCGGATCTGGTCCGGCCGATTCTGTATCCGCTCAACGAGACCGGTGGGCAGTGTGTCACACGGCACTATCCCATGGAGAAGGTCGCGGGCGAGACGGACGACCACGTCCATCATCGCAGCTGCTGGGTCGCGTGGGGGGACGTGAACGGGGTCGACCACTGGTCCGAAGAGGCGGGTCATGGCTGGCAGCGGCACCGCGTCTTCGACGGGATCTCCAGCGGCTCGGTGCACGGTGGCCTCCGCGCCGTGGTCGACTGGACGACGGCCGACGGGCAGCGACAGCTCGTCGAGCATCGCACGTACCGGTTCTACAACTGTCCGGACGAGATCCGCATCTTCGACATGACGGTCCGGATGGCGCTGACCGACGGCGATGTTCGGTTCGGCGACACGAAGGAGGGCGGCATCTGCTCGGTTCGCGTCGCGAGGAGCATGGACGGCAACCGCGACGGCCATTTCATCACGGGTGCCGGCGCCCGCGGCGAGGACGAAGGATGGGGCAAACCGGCGCCCTGGTGTGACTACGTCGGCCCGGTCGGCGGCAAGACGGTCGGGATCACGATCATGGACCACCCGGCCAACTTCCGCCATCCGACGACGTGGCACGTCCGCGACTACGGTCTGATGACGGCCAACCCGTTCGGGTTGAGCGCTTTCACCGGCGATGCGTCGAACGACGGCAGCCATACGTGGGGCGCTGGCGAGACGATCGTGTGGCGCTACCGCGTGGCGATCCACGCGGGCGACACGGCCCAAGCCGACATCGCTGGCCACTACGCCAACTTTGCCGATCCCGTCGAGGTGACGATCGACTGACCGTGCGGTCAACCTTTCGCCGGCTGGGTCTCGGCCCGACGGAGGTTCTCTCGAGCGGGCTTGAAGTCGGGGGCAAGCTTCAGGGATTCGTTGAACGCGGCGATGGCTTCGTCCCGCCGGCCCAGTTCCAGCAGCACCTGGCCGAGCGCGTTGTGGGCTCTGGGGTTCTTGGCATCAAGCTTGACCGCTTGTGTGAATGCCCGCTGGGCGTCGGCGAAGCGTTCCTGTTTGGCGAGCACCACGCCCAGGTTGTAGTGGCCGGGCGCCCAACGGGGCGCGGACTTGACGACCTGCTCGAGGTGCGCGCGGGCCTGATCCAGCTTGCCGGTTTGCCCGAGCGTCACGCCGAGATGGAATCGGGCTGACATGGACTTGGCGTTGAGTTCCAGCACCTTACTCAAATGCTCGACCGCCTTGTCGGTCTGTCCCAGGCTTCGCAAGACCAGGCCCAACTCGTAGTGCGCCCCCGCGTGGTCGGGTCGGTGTTGAAGGGCCAGGCGGAACTGGGCCACAGCCGCTGAGGCCTTGTCTTGCGCGACGAGGAGGCGCCCCAGTTGCGTGCGGGCGTCTGGGTCGGCCCGCATGCCCAGGGCGTGATGCAGGACGCGGATGGCGTCGTCCAGGCGGTTCTCGGCCCTTAGCATCTTGGCCAAAGCCTGGGCCGCCTTGACGTGATGTGAATCGAGTTTCAAGGCCTGCTCGAACGCGGCGCGCGCCTCGGCCTTCCGGCCGGCGCGGAGGTGCAGCGCCCCGATGTTGTGATAGGCCGGTGCCGTCTGGGTCCCGTGTCCGGCAGCGATGCACTTCTTGAACAGCGCCATCGCTTCGGCGTCCTGCCCGCGATGGAAGGCCACCAGACCCAGGCCGAAGAACGCTGCTGGATTCTGCGAGTCATCCTGGAGGGACGCCTGCAACGCCTTCTCGGCTTCGTCCAGCTTGCCCAGATGAACCGTCGCCAGGCCCAGCCCGGCCAGGGGCTCGGCCTTGCGCCTCGAGACCGAGGCGTAGCGGGCGAAGGTCTCGGCGGCGTCCGGGTATCGTCCGAGGTTCAGGTAGCACTCTGCGAGCATGCTGAGGGCGCGGATGTCGCGGGGGTTGTGGTGAACGAAAGGCTCGAGCACTGCGATGGCCTCAGCGAATCGGCCGGCATTGGCCAGCTCGGTCGCCCGTTGGGACCTGGCCCAGTGGCCCATCATGTCCTTGGGGTCGGGCGGCGCCGCCGTCGTCGTGGGTGCAGACGTGGCCACCACGTACCCGAGGGCGGCCAGCTTGTTTCTCGTGCTTTCGTCCACCGGAAGATTGCCAGACACCGCGCCGAGTAACTCCGGGTCTTCGCCCGCCAGCTCGCGGAGCTGTTGATGCAGCTCGGCGGCCAGCTCAGGTCGCTGGGCGAACAGGTTGTTGAGCTCGTTCGGATCGGCCTGCAGGTCGTACAGTTCGGGCCGCGGCGCGTGGATAAACTTCACGTCATCGCGGCGAATGCCCGCCAGGGGGGACCAGTTGTGCATGACCTTGGGCCATAGGCTCTCCACGTAGATCGCGCGAGGCCCTTCGGGCAAGGGCTGCAGCAGGCTGGTCCCGTCCAGGCCCGTTGGGATCGGCACGCCCAGCATGTCGAGCACCGTCGGCATGACGTCGATCAACCCGACCTGCCGGTTCAGGACTACGCCCTGCGGCAGCGGCGACGGGCCGCTGAAGATCATCGGAACCAGCAGTGTCGCGTCATAGACCAGCAGGCCGTGCGTTAGCTCCTGGTGTTCGCCGAGTGCCTCGCCGTGATCGCCCACGACGACGACGAGCGTTCGGTCGCGGACGCCCATGCGGTCAATCGCCGCCAGCAGCTGCCCGAGCTGGGCGTCGGCGTAGGCGATCTCGCCGTCGTAGGGCCGCCCCGCGTGGCGATCGGCGAAGGGCTTCGGCGGGGCATAGGGGAAATGCGGATCGAAGTAGTGCACCCAGAGGAAGAACCGTTCCCGACCGTGCTGGTCGAGCCAGGCCTGGACGTGTCGGTTGGTGTCCTCGGCCAATCGCTCGCGATAGCCGAAGGCCTGTGTGCGTCCGTCGGTGGTCAGGTCGTCGGCGTAGTGCTGGAATCCCTGGGCCAGCCCGAATCGCCGATCCAGCACGAAGGCGCTGATGACGGCCGCCGTCCGGTAGCCGCGTTCCTGGAGGATCTCGGCCAAGGTTCGCACGCGATCCGGTACAGAGAAGATGACGTTGGCCCGGGCACCGTGGTTCTGGGGGTTCAGACCCGTCAAGAGGGAGGTGTGCGCCGGCAAGGTCAGGGGGACGCTCGTGACGGCCTGCGCGCAACGGACGCCTTGCGCCGCCAGGGCGTCGAGCGTGGGCGTCTCGGCCGCCGCATGGCCGTAGCAGCCGACGCGATCCGCACGGAGCGTGTCGATGCTCACCAGCAACAGGTTGAAGTCGCGAAGCTTCCCCGGCGACAGCGCGATCGGTGCGATCTCGGTGTCGCCCTTGTCGGACAGGCCGACCCACAGCTCTGCAAGAACGCTCACCAAGACGAACGCCGACACCAACCAGGGCAGGCTCTTTTTGCCCGGTGTGGTGTCATGTTGTCTGGTGGAGGAGGGGGTCATGATCGGGGTCTGCTACCAGGTCGGCCGGACGCCGCGTCGCGTCAGGCACCACACACGAAGGGCCAACACGTATCCCAACCCCATCAGGATCGCGTAAAAGGGGTGGGTGTTCAATGATGACGGCCCGCCGGCGACGCCGTCGGACGTGGCCTGGACGTTGCTCAGGAGCATGCCCGTCGCCCAGACCACCACGATCAGATAGGCCAGGTCATGCAGCCAGCAGATCGCCCAGGGCAGCCAGGCCCATCGTCGCGACGGCAGTAATCCGATCACGAGCGCGAGGATGATGGCGGAGACGGCGACGTGCTGGACGACGTTTGGCTCGGGGCGGCCGGCGCCGAATTCCCGGAGCAGCTCGAGTGCCAGGAGGACCGGCGTTAGGGCGGCCTGAGGGGTCAGACCGAGCCAGTTGTCCGCCGCGACGATGCCGCCGATGAGCATGGCGAACGGGGGGAGGCCCCAGGCCCAGGCAATCAGGGGAAGGGCCCGGCGCGGGGCCCGGTCGGCCAGCGGCGCGTGCAGATCGCCCAACCAGGCCAGCAGGGGCAGCAGTATCCCGTAGGCGGCTGCGTGTCCTGCCAGGGCGTCTAATGCGATGGGGTGCCATCCCGCTGGATCCATCACGATCACCTGGATCAGGCCTGCCGCGGCGCCGATGACGATTCCGCACGCGATCTGCACCGTCCGACTGTTGGCGCGGACGAGCAGACCTGCCGTCAGCGCCGCCGCCGCCCAGTGGGGCAATGCGCGGACGATGGCTGCCTCGAGGATGACGCGTGTGCCAACGTCGGTGGTTGTCAGACCGGGGCTGCACCAAAGACCGGAGAACCTATAGAAGAGCAGTGATTCGACGAGGCTGACTGCGGCGCCGACGGCTATCCCCAGCATTAAGGTGACGAAGACTCGAAGGACCGTCACGTCGCCTCTGCTGGCCAGAAGCAGGTAGGCCCAGCTGATTCCCAGGAGGACGGGGGTGGCGAGAAGCCACTCGGGCACTTGACCGTGCCAGAGGGCGGACGCAGCGATCGTGGCCGCCGTGACCGCCGACACGGCCGCGAGCATCGCGGAGGTCAGGAGGCCAACGGGACGTTCTGGCCGATGCGGGCGGCCGGGCACAGGTTGATCCGAATCCGCCGAGTGCACGGTCACAACGGCTACTGGGCATTCAGCTTCGATCTGAGCATCCTGAGCAGCGATCGGCCCTCGGGCGTTCCCTGGAACCGTTGCGCTACCTTGAACTGTGCGATGACTTCGTCGGCCGGCGGATCGGCGCGCTGCGTGGTGATCACCTTGACCAGGGCCCCGTATTCGGCCATGAGCTCCTCGGCAGCCTTTCTGGCCTGATCGACCTGCGGGTCCTTCAGACCACTGCCCACGATCCGCCGGTAGATCGTCAGAGCGTGCCCCGACTTGGCCTTCTTGATCTTGTTGGCCTGCGCCAGCAGTTTGGGCAGCTGGGCCTTCGTGGCGTCCCGGTCACGCTGCAGCAGGACCGTGACGGCCTGACCGGCGGCGTCGACGGTGTTCTTGCCCTTGCAGGTTTTGGCCGAGCTCACGCCGGTCTTCTTCCACGCGGCCACGAGGGCGTCGGCCTGGGCCTGCGTGATCGCCTTGGTCGCGGGGACATGGGCGGCGACGGCCGCCAGACGCGACTTGGCCTCGGGTGATTTGGCTACCGCAGCGGCCAGGGCATCGTCCTTGGCGTCGCAGCAGATGACGCCCCGCGCCACCGGCAACAGGGCGGCCACGGTCTGTGCCTTTGCCGCCTTCGGGCCGACGGCCATCAGATACACACGGCTTCGGTCAATGGTTAGCTCGCTGATCAGCCTCGTCAGCGCCGCGAAGTAGACTCTTGCCTGGATCTCGGGGGGCCAGTTGGTCTCGGGGGTCTGGGCTTCGACGGCCAGCACGATCAGGCCCATTGCATCTGCAAGCGGTTGGTAGGGGACGATGGTGGCCTTCGAGGCAGGCGCGTCCAGGATCAGCAGGGGCCAAGCCTGTTCGGGCTTGTAGTCCTTCGGGGTGGCGATGGCCATCCGGTAGCGGTGCATCTCGCCCTTGAACTTCATGTCCCGGGCCTTGCGGAAGATCAGACGGGGGATGCGCAGTTCGGCGAGCGTGCCGGTGCCGGCCTTGACCGGGACCTTGCCGACGGGCAGCTTCTCCTTCGGTTTCCCGAGGTCCATCAGCTGGCTGAGACTGACCAGCGGCCCGTCCCGGAAGCAGAGCATGCCGAGCGCGGCCTTGACCGACATGTCGTTCATGATCTCCTTGTTTCGGGTGAGCACGCGGATGACGAACACCTGGTCCCCCGGTCGGTCCATCACCAGGAGCGCGCCGAATCCGGGCGGCGTGGCGTTGAGGTCCGGATACCCCACCACGTAGATCGTGATGTCGAGAATCTCGATCGGTGGTTGGGGCAGCGTCATGGTCTTGTCCTTCTCAGCCATCTGCCGGCAGAGCTGCATCAGGTACTGTCTGGCCTCCAGCTCCGTCGGCTCGGGTCCCATGGTGATGGTCGTTCGCTTGGCGGGGGGGTCGGGCGAGGTCAGGACGATCTTGGTTCCGTCGACTTTGCCCGTCCAGCCCGTTGGCACGGGCAGGCCGAACCCGGCCTCGCGGTTCCACACCGGCTTGGGCACGACGATCGGTCCGCTCGACTTCTTCTTGGACTTGGGTGGCTTGAGCGACAGCGCCATGCCGCCCTTCTTGCCGCCTCCCTTGCCTTTCTTTGCGGCGGGCTTCTTGTCCTTCTTGTTGGGGGCGGGCTTGCCCTTTGGGGACTTCTTGTCAGCAGCCCCCTTCTTGGGAGGGGTGGCCGCCTTTTCCGCCAGCGCCGCGCCCGTCCAAGCGCCCACCAGGGCCCACGCCAGTACCCATACCGCACACGACGGCATCCTTCGGTTCTGCTTTGTCATCATCGTCACCTTTCAGCTGCTGGACCGTTGCGAGCGAGCCAGTCTACTTCAATGCGAGCGGTGCGCCAATCCTCTGTCGTTTGGCGCGAGGGGGCGTTCCCAGGCTCGCGGGAACGGGGACCGGTGGGCCGCAAAAACGGCGTTGACAGGGGCGCTTGCCATCCTATAATATGGGTCCTTTTGAAGCGGGCCCACGGGTGTGGGTATCCGCAAGTAGTGTGAGTACAGAAACATGGCGCAGGTGATCCTGGAAGGCGTGGCGAAAGTCTTTCCGGGCGGCGTGCAGGCGGTCAGGCAGATGGACCTGCACATTGCCGACCAGGAGTTCCTCGTGCTCGTGGGACCCTCGGGATGTGGCAAGAGCACGACGCTGCGGATGGTGGCAGGGCTCGAGGAGGTCACGGAGGGGACAATCCGGATCGGGGAACGGGTTGTCAACGATGTTCCGCCCAAGAACCGCGACATCGCCATGGTGTTTCAGAACTACGCCTTATACCCGCACATGACGGTGTACAAGAACATGGCGTTCGGGCTCAAGCTCCGGAAGGTTCCCAAGAAGGAGATCGACCAGAAGGTTCGCGGCGCGGCACAGATGCTGGGCATTGAGGAACTGCTGGACCGCAAGCCCAAGGCGCTGTCGGGCGGTCAGCGGCAACGGGTAGCGGTGGGCCGCGCGATCGTACGTAACCCCAAGGCGTTCTTGTTCGATGAGCCGCTCAGCAACCTGGACGCCAAGCTGCGGGTGGAGATGCGGGCCGAGCTGAAGAAGCTCCACCGCCGGCTGCAGACGACGACGATCTACGTGACTCACGACCAGGAAGAGGCGATGACGTTGGGGGACCGGGTGGTGGTCATGCGGGACGGCCTGGTATTGCAGGTCGACTCGCCGCTGAACATCTACGACTATCCGGCCAATCGGTTTGTTGGCGGCTTCGTCGGGACCCCGCCGATGAACTTCATGGAAGGCAAGCTCGTGACGGAGAACGGGTCGATCTACTTTGACGAGGGATCGAACCAGCTCCGTCTGTCCGACGAGATCAGCGAGCGGGTCCAAGGGTACTCGGGCCAGCCGATGGTGTTGGGCGTTCGTCCGGAGAACATCTCGGATCGCAGCGAAGGCGGCTTCGCGGGTCCGGAGAACACGTTGAGCGTCAGGGTGAGTGTGGTGGAGCCGTTGGGGGACAAGATGGACGTCTACATGTCGACGCCCACCCACGAGCACCTGATTTGCCGAGCGGATTCGCACAGCCAGATCCAGGAAGGTCAGGAACTGTCGATGTACCTGGATATGAGCCGCGTGCACATTTTCGAACCCGGAGACACGGGTGTGAACGTCAGCCTGACCAACAACGGGGCGACTGCCAGTGCTTAGTTCAATGACCCAGCACTGGTGCCGTCATCGAGGTAGGCTGAGGCGCATCGGAAGGGGGATGCCGATGGGCTAGGGGAAAACCTCCACACTCCGGGACCATGGGTTCGAAAGTGGGCGGATGTTTGGCCCGCTTTTTTGTTTGCTCTTTGGTTTGTTGGGCCGGCGAGGCTGATGGCCCGGGCGGGTCGAGGGTTGCACTTGAGTAGATGCGGTCGTCCGTCGACCGCATGAGGGTGCGGCAGAGAGGCGAGCTGCACGACAACTGAATAAGGAAGACACCATGAACACTGACATGCTGCGGATTATCGATGGCATCTCGCGAGATCGGAATATCGACAAGGAGCAGGTCTTCGTTGATCTGGAACAGGCCATCATCTCGGCCGTCCGCAAGGCGGCGGGACAGATGGAGGAGGTGGAGTGCACGATCAATCGGATGTCGGGCGCGATTACCGCCACGCTGAATGGCGAACCGTTCGACATGGATACGCTGGGCAGGATCGCGGCGCAGACGGCCAAGCAGGTGATGATCCAGAAGATCCGCGAGGCGGAGCGCGACAGCATCTACGAGGAGTACATCGACCGGAAGGGCCAGATCGTGACGGGCACGGTGACGCGGTTCGAGGGCGGGGCCTTGGTGATCAGCCTGGGCCGCGCCGAGGGGTTCCTGCCTCGCAGCGAGCAGATCCCTGGAGAGACTCACAACCTGGGGGAGCGGGTTCGAGCCCTGGTGTTGGACGTCCGGGAGGCCCCGCATCAGGTGAAGATCATCCTGTCTCGGACGCACCCGGACCTGATCCGGCGGCTGTTCGAGCTGGAAGTCCCGGAGGTGGGGGAACGGGTCATCGAGATGAAGGCCCTTGCGCGTGAGGCGGGCTACCGGACGAAGGTGGCGGTCAGCAGCATCGACAGCCGCGTCGACGCAGTGGGGGCGTGCGTGGGGGTGCGTGGGAGCCGGATCAAGAACATCGTCGACGAGCTTGGCGGCGAGAAGATCGACATCGTTCGGTGGAACGAGTCGTCCCAGATCCTGATTGGTAACGCGTTGAAGCCGGCGGAGGTGCAGGAGACGGCGCTGTGCTTCGAGCTGAACCGCGCGACGGTGGTGGTGACGGAGGACCAGCTGTCGCTGGCGATCGGGAAGCGTGGGCAGAACGTTCGTCTGGCCGCCCGGTTGACCGGGTGGGACATCGATATACTCACGCCGGCGGAATACAACAAGGGCCTGGACGACATGGAGAAGGCCCTGCGGACGATCGAGGGGGTGGAGGACCTGTTCTTCAGCAAGCTGATCGCCATCGGCGTGATCAGCTTGATGGATGTCGAGGAGGTCGGTGTAGAGCCGCTGGTCAGTGAGCTGGAGGTGGATCGGGAACTGGCCGAACGGATCGTGTCGGTGGCTTCGGAGCAGGCCAAACGGATCGCGGCCGAGATGGAGGCCGCCAAGGAGGCGGCGGAGCGTGCGAAGGCCGAGGCCGAGGCGGCGGGCGTTGACGGCGAGACGCCGGCAGAAGGCGAGGCGCCCGCGGGCGAGGGCGCTGCGGCGCCGGCGGCTGAAGGGGCTGCCGCGCCGGAGGCCGAGGGGGTTGCGGCCGAGACCGACCAGGCCATTGCGGCACCCAGGGCGGAGGAGGGGGTCGTCGAGTCGCCCGAGGACGAGGACGTGCCTCCCAAGGAAGCCGAAGAAGGGGCCGAGCAGGGAGAGACGGCTCCTGCTGCCGAGGTGGCGGCGAGTGCGGATGAGGTCGCTGGCGTCGAGGAGGTGGCCGCGATTGGTGCGGATGCCGAGGCTGGCGGCGAAACGGATGCTGCGCCCGCCGAGCCGGGCCAAGCCGAGGCTGTTGAGGGGGAGGCGACATCCGAAGAGGAGGTCAAGGCGCCGGTGGAGGTCGCCGAGGCGTTGGCGGCCCCGGTCGAGTCGGAGGCGGCTGAGGCCGACGCGCGTGGCACGGCCCCGGACGAGGCGGCGTCCGAGCAGGACAATGTCGTCGCCACGAGGGACCCAGGGGAAGGAACGAATCAGTAGGCTGCTGCGTGGTGGCGGGGTGATTGGATCGGAGGACAGCCGTTGGCAAAGCAAATGCGGGTGCACATCCTGGCCAAGGAACTCGGCGTGACGAGCAAGGCCATTTTGGAGAAGTGCCGCGCTGAGGGACTGGAGCTGAAGAACCACATGGCCACTTTGTCGGCGGGCTTGGAGGCGACCGTCCGGGAGTGGTTCAGCGAGGGTGCGCACGAGACCGTCGAGGAAAAGGCGGAACGCGTGGACCTCAAGAAGGTCCGCAAGAAGACGACTCGAAAGCGAACGACCAAGAAGAAGGCGGCGACCAAGGCCAAGAAGGACGAAGAAGCTGAGGAGGCGGCTGAGGGCGCCGTCGCAACCGCCGTGGCAGAGGCGACGCCGGCCGAGGCGAAAGAGGTCGTCCAGGTGGCCGAGGCCGCCGTGGAGGTGATCGCGGCGCCGGAGGCAGGTCCCGAATCGGCCGTTGAGGCCGGCGCGCCTGAAGGCGCAGCTGCAGTTGTCGAGGCACCGGCCGAGCCGGCCGAGACAGCGGTGGTCGAGGCCCCCGTCGAACCGCTCACGCCGGAGGAAGGGGCCCCGGCGCCTGAGGCGCCGTCGGGCGAGCCGGTGGTTGTCCCGCCCGTCGTCGAGGAGGGCGTTGCGCCGCCGGAGGAGGAAGCGGGTCGCCTTGCGGCGGAAGCGCCGAGCGCAGAGCCGGATCAGGCTGAGCAGGAGGAGGAGAAGGAGGAGGAGCCCGAACCAGAGCCGATTTCGCCCGCGGGTCCGCAGCTCACCGCACCGGCTCCTGCTCAGCTCCAGGGGCCGCAGGTTATTCGCGTGGAGGCCCCCGAACCGGAGCGGCGGTTCAGACCTCGATCGGGTCCCCCTCGATCGGGTCCCCCGCGATCGGGCCCACCGCGTGGCGGCGGTCGAGGGGGTGGGGTCGCACCCGCAATGCCGCCGGAGCGAGGGCCGGCTTCCGGGCCCGCAGGCGCCAAGCGCGGTCGGGGCAGAGACGCTCGCGGGGCACAGGGGGAGGAGCTTCGCGGCAAGTCAGGCAAGCATCGGGTCCATCCCCGGCGGTCGACAGAGAGTCGCGAGGCGGAGGAACGGATCCGGGAATTCCGGGATCGGGATCTCATCGAGAGAGAGGAGCGTTTGAAGGCCGCAGGAGAGCGGGGCGGCGTTCGTCGCCGCGCCGCCGAGACCCGAGGGCGGGAACAGCAACTCGTCCGCCCCAGAGAAAGCAGGATCGAGATCGCCGAGCCGATCGTCCTGAAGGACCTGTGTGCGGCGATGGGCATCGGGTTTTCCCGGTTGTTCCCCAAACTGATGGGCATGGGGAAGATGGCGCGGATTACGGACGCGGTTGACCGGGACACGGCACGGTTGGTTGCCGCCGAGTTCGACATCGAGCTGGTAGTGAAAGAGGCACGGAGCCTGTTGGACGAACTGAAGGAACAGTCGGAATGCGTGAAGCGGGAGCATCTGGAACCGCGCCCGCCCGTGGTGACGTTGCTGGGACACGTGGACCATGGCAAGACGTCGCTTCTGGACGCGATTCGGAAGTCCCGAGTGATCGACCAGGAAGCGGGCGGGATTACCCAGCAGATCGGCGCCTACCGTGTTCGTGAGGGCAACGTGGACGTCACCTTCATCGACACGCCGGGCCACGAGGCGTTCACGAGCATGCGGAGTCGAGGGGCAACGGTGACCGACGTGGTCGTGCTGGTGGTTGCAGCGGATGATGGGGTGATGCAGACGACGCGTGAGGCGATCCAGCACGCGCGCGCGGCGGACGTTCCCATCGTGGTGGCGCTGAACAAGATCGACCTGTCTGGGGTGGACGTCAACCGGACGTACGGGCAGCTTGCCGAGGAGAACCTCGCCCCTACGGAGTGGGGCGGGGAAGTGGACGTGATCAAGACTTCCGCCATCACTGGGGAAGGCGTGAGCGACCTGCTGGAGCATCTGACGACATTGACGGACTTGCTGGAGCTCCGGGCCGACCCGACCGTCGACGCGACGGGATGGGTCATTGAGGCCGAGGAGAGAAAGGGCGAGGGGATCGTGGCGACGATGTTGGTCAGTGAGGGGTGCCTCGAGCCGGGGGACGTGATTGTGTGCGGTCCGTCTCATGGCCGGGTTCGCGCGATGCGAGATGATCGCGGCAGAAAGGTCGATGTCGCGACGCCGTGTACACCGGTGGCGGCCAGCGGGTTGGACGTGATCCCGACCGCGGGGGATCGGTTCTATCAGGTCAGCGATCTGAGGCGTGCCAAGTCGATTGCCGCCGAACAGCAAGACCAGATGCGCGCCGAGTCGCTGGCAGAGCTGTCGAAGCCTCAGACGCTCGAGGAGATATTCAAGGAGCGCGAGGCCGATGAGGTGCCCGAGTTAAACGTGATCCTGCGTTCCGACACCCACGGCAAGCTGGAGACGTTGCGTTCGGAGTTGAACGGCTTGACGGGGGATCAGGTCCGATTGCGGATCGTCCTGGACGGCATTGGCGCGGTGACCGAGAGCGACGTGATGCTGGCGTCCACGTCGGATGCGATCATCATCGGCTTCTGGGTGGTGGCTGAAGAGAGCGCGAGGCGGATGGCTCAGGAGATGGGGGTGGACATCCGTCTTTACCGGGTAATCTACGAAGTCACTGACGACATACGCATGGCCCTGGAGGGCATGCTGGAGCCGGAGCGGCAGGAGGAATACCAGGGGCGGCTGGAGGTCAGGCAGGTATTTAACATCGCGCGCGTGGGTACGGTGGCGGGCTGCTACATGGCCGACGGCGTGGTGGCCAGGAACCATCGGTTGCGCCTGATCCGCGACGCGACGGTGATCCGGGAGGATTGTGCGGTCGCTTCGCTGCGTCGCGTCAAGGACGACGTGCGCGAAGTCCGTGCAGGGTTCGAATGTGGTCTGAAGATTGAAGGCTTCGATGACGTTCACGTGGGCGACATCATCGAGGCTTACGAGGTGGTGGAGGTCGCCCGAACGCTGGCTTAGCCGAAATGCGGTTGGTCGATCGGCTCGGATTGGGCGACAGGGCGTGCGGATAGGGGCGGAAGAGCGTTCCGACGACGAGGGCGCCGTCCTATGGTCGTGGGTGTTCTGCAAGCCGAATTGGCCGTAATGGGTGCGGCCAGCCTGAAGGACAAGCGACGGGTGATCAAGAGCATCAAGGATCGATTGGCCCACAAGTACAACGTGTCGGTGGCGGAGGTGGCGGCGCTGGACTCGCACAAGCAGGCGGTGTTGGGCGTGGCCATGGTCGCGAACGAGTCCCGTTTCGTAGAGAGCTGTCTGAGCAAAGTCGTGGACCAGCTGCGGTTCTCGCGGGACGCGAGCCTGGTCGACTACCAGATCGAGCTGTTTTGATTCAGTTCGCTGTCGGACCGCGGAGCCGCGATCGGCAGAGTGCGGGCAATCGTTCGAAGGAGCCGGGTCTGGCGATGTCGCGTCGGACGGAGAAGGTGGCGAGCATTATCCGGCAGGTCCTCAGCCAGGGCATGTCCTCGAGGCTGTCGGACCCGCGGATCTCCCCGTTTGCGAGCATCACGCGGGTGGAGGTCAGCGGCGACCTGATGCACGCGACGGTCTACGTCAGTGTCATGGGCAGCGAGGGCGACGAACGGAGGACGCTGGCGGGTCTGACGCACGCGCGTGGTTATCTGCAGTCGATGTTGGCCAAGAAGCTGACCACGCGTCATTGCCCCCAGTTGCGGTTCGTGAACGACCGGGGGATCAAGAAGCAGATGGAAACGCTCGAGCTGATCGACCAGATCAGCGAGGAGCTTCATCAAGCCGAGACAGCGCGTCGATCGTCGAGCGACGTCGGGGCCTCGTGTGCGTCACAGGACGAAGCCGAGATCCCGGACGAGCAGGGGGACGTCGAGACCTCGCCGGGAGAGCGTCTATGAAGAGCGGCAAGGCGTATGCGCCCAAGGTTAAGCGATTGTGTGCGCGTCTGAAGCGGACCTACGGGATGCCTCGGATGGCCGAACCCACCGACCCCATCGATCAATTGCTGCTGGGCATCCTGCATCGCGGCACGACCGTGGCCAAGGCCGAGCAGGCACTGGCGAGGATCCGGTCGGCGATGGTCGATCTGAACGAGGTGCGCGTCAGCACGCCGTCGGAGCTCGTGGAGCTGCTGGGCACGGGATTTCCCTATGCGACGGAAAAGGCCAAGGCGATCGTCAAGGCGCTGAGCCGGGTCTTCGATCACTACCACGCGCTGAACTTGGACGCACTGAAGACCAAGGCCAAACGTGAGGCCCGGCGGTTCTTGGAGGAACTCGACGGGGTGGACTCCGCCACGGCCGCAGAGGTGGTCCTGTTTGCTCTGGAAGGCCATGCCTTCCCGATCGATGAGATCACGCTTACGGTGTTGCGAGAGGAGGGGTTGGTGCACCCGGAGGCCACCGTGGAGGAGGTGCAGGCGTTTTTCGAGCGGAACGTGTCGGCGTCGAACGCCCACGGATATGCGGTGCTGCTGCGTCGTCATGGTGAGGAGCGTATCAAGCGAATGGGGACGTCGGCGGCGTCACGTCGTGGCGCCTCCAGTTCGGCCAAAAAGCGGGCGGTCACCAAGAAGAAGCGCGGGGGCCAGACGCGCAAGTCGACGAAGAAGACATCGGCGCGTGCCGGCTCTCGGCGTTCGGCGAGTGCGGGGCGTGCGTCGAAGCGATCGACGAGGTCGGCCAAGGCCAAGAAGCCCTCGTCTGCTGCCGGCAAGCGTCGGACGCCCTCCGGAAAGGGCCGGAGCAAGGCGCGTTCCACGACCAAGTCGCGTTAGGATTCGGTCGTCGGACCCCATAGCCTGCCAGGGAGCCACCCTAAGGAGTCGATGCGTGCGTGAGTCGGATGCGGTATTGCGTATAGGCATTCCCAAGGGGAGCTTGTCGGAATCGACGCTCGATCTGTTTGACCGCGCCGGCTACCACATCCGCGTCGGGGCACGGAGTTACTTCCCGTCGATCGACGATCCGGAGATGCGGTGCGTGATGTTCCGAGCCCAAGAGATGAGCCGCTACGTCGAAGACGGGGTCGTCGATCTGGGGCTGACGGGCTACGACTGGATCTGCGAGAACAATAGCGACGTGGTGGAGGTCTGCGAGTTGGTCTACGCCAAGGCGACCGCCAGGCCCGTTCGTTGGGTCCTGGCCGTGCCCAACGAGTCGCCGATTCAGCAGGTCGAGGAGTTCGACGGGAAGATCGTCTGCAGCGAGTTGGTCAACGTGACGCGCCGGTTCTTCCAGGATCGCGGGTTGTCGGTCAAGGTCGAGTTCAGCTGGGGGGCCACGGAGGTCAAGGCGCGGCTGCTGGACGGGATCGTGGACGTGACCGAGACGGGATCGAGCCTCATCGCCAACGACCTTCGCGAGGTGGCGACGGTGATGACAAGCACGACGCGGCTGGTGGCGAACCGGACGTCCTGGGCGGATTCCCGGAAGCGAACGAAGATCGAATCGATCGCGCTGCTGCTGAAGGGTGCGATCGAGGCCCGCCAGAAGGTGGGGCTGAAGATGAACGTGAGCCGGGAAGACCTATCGTCCGTGTTGGGGCAGTTGCCCGCGGAGCTGTCGCCGACGATTTCCTCGTTGGCGGACGAGCGTTACGTTGCCGTCGAGGTGATTCTGGAAGAGCGCGTGGAGCGGGAGCTGGTGCCCGCGCTGAAGCAGGCGGGGGCCTCAGGCATCATTACTTACGGGCTCAACAAGGTGATCCCTTAGGAGTGGCGTATGCAGGCGCGTGGGTGGCGGCTGGCGACCTGTGGCTTGGCGTTGGCAGGGTGGGTGGTGGCCGGCTGCAGTCTGTTCGTTTCCAAGACCGCCCCTCCGCCAGGGGTTTCGGCGACGGGCCCTTCGACGCAGCCGACGACGGGGACGGCGGCCGACAAGACGAGCTTCGATCCGGCCAAGGCCCTCCTTCCGCTCGAGAGCATCCCGCCGCCGGTCCAGATGCCGGCGCCCACCGAGAAGCCCGACCGGGCGATCCCGCCTCAGGCGGTGAAGCATTACCTGGCCGCCAGAGACCTGTTTCACCGATGGATGAACGCCGAGGCGATCTCGGAGCTCGAGGAGGCACTTCGCTACGATCCGGGGAGCCCCGAGAGCCATCTGCTGTTGGGCCGAGCGGCGCGACGGTCTGGCAATCTCGGTCAGGCCCGGAATCATCTGCGTGAGGCGGCCAAGCTTCGTCCGGACGACGTGACCTGCCAGTACCTGTTGGGCTGGCTGGCCGCCAGGAGCGGGCGTGCTGAGGAGGCGCTGCATCATTTCCGACTGGCCTTGACGTGTAGCGACGCCGACCCGAAGCGGGCGGAGACGCTGCTGACGCGGTTCCGCCTCGGCGAGGTGCTGATGGCGAAGGGCCATCTATCGGCGGGGATCGAGCAGTTCGAGGCGTTCGAGAAGGGGGTTGCCGACGCGCGAGCGCGGTCCTGGCGGAACCGGGAGCTGTTGACGCTGATCCGGACGCGGCCCGCGTTGCCGGCGTGGCAGATTGGTCAGGCGGCGATGCAGCTGCATCGGTATGACCAGGCGGCGGGGGCGTTCGAGCGTGTGCTAGAGCACGAGCCGGACAACCCGCGTGCGAAGGTTCGTTACGCACAGACGCTCGCCCGTGCGAAGCGCCGGGAGGAGGCGCTGGCGCTGGCTCGCGAACTTGCGTTGTCCAAAGAGAAGCCCGAGGCCGGCGTGGAGCTGCTGGGGTGGATTTACCGAGACGCCAAACGGCCTGAAGGCCTGACCCAAGAGCTCCAGAAGCTGTTGGAGGCGCACCCGGATCGCGGCGACCTGGGGACGATGCTGGCCGAGACGCTGATCGGATTCGGCCACAAGGATCAAGCCGAGGGCGTCCTGCGGCAACTCATCAAAGAGAAGCCCGGACTGGTGCCCGCCTACATCCGTCTGGCGGGGTTGCTCCGCGAGCAGGGCCGAGCCGCCGAGGCCGTCCGGGTGTTGGCCGGCGCCGTTGCCGCCGGTCCGCAGACCCATGCAGGGGTCCTGCGTGCGGTGGCCCAGCTTGGCAGTGACACGAAGACGGTCCGGCAACTGATCGGACAGGCGGAGGAAATCCTGGCTGCAGACCCCAAGAGCCATGCGCTGAACTACGTGATGGGGTTGGTGGCCTATCACGGGGATCGTCCGGATCTGGCGGTCCGCTACTTCGATCGCACGGTCGAGCTGAAGCCGGCGTTCCTGCCAGGGTATCTGTCGCTGGGCCGGCTGTACCTGGCGCGTTTCGAGTGGGAGCCGGCCATCGAGGTCGCTGATCGGGCGGAGAAGGCTGGGCAGAAGACCCCGGCGATCACGTACCTGCGCGCCCAGGCGCATGACGGGCTGGACGACGTCGAGAAGGCCGTCAAGGCGTATCAGCAGGTGATCGAAGCCGACCCCAAGAGCGTGGCGGCGATGGTCGCCCTCGGCAGGCTATACGAGCGGATGGGTCAGCCGAACAAGGCCCGGCAGGAATACCAGCGGGTGCTGAAGATCGCGCCGGCCAACGGCATGGCGGGCGAGCGTCTGATCCGCTTGCTGTTGGCCCAGGGGGAGGGTGAGGAGGCCAAACGGGCGCTGCAGCGGTTTCGTCGGGCCAACGGGAGTCGTGCGGTTCTAGGCCGATGCCTGGCGGTGATGGCTTCCGGAGGGAAGATGGAGCGGTACCGCCGACTGCTCGGCAAGCTGCTCGAGCAATCGCCCAAGGAGGTCCAGACGCGCTACGATCTGGCCGTCAGCTTCTACAGCACGGGCGCGTATGACCGGGCGCGTGAAGAGGCCGACCGGATCCTCGAGTTGGCGCCGGCACATCAGCAGGCGCGTCTGTTGATGGCGGGGTTGTGCGGCAAGCAGCTGAACTACGGCGGGGCGATCAAGGTGCTGGCCGGCCTGCTGCGGGAGCATCCCAATCGCCCGGCGTGGCTCCTGAGACAGGCCGAGGTCCATCTGGACATGCAGGACTACGAGCGCGCTGCCGAGGTCTTCAAACGCCTCATCGCGCGGGCGCCGAACACGGGGTATAAGCGGGTCTATCGGCACCGGCTGGTCGGCGTGCATCTGGCGGCTCGAGCGCACGACCAGGCGGTGGCAGTGGCCGAGCACTGGCTCAAAGAGGACCCGACCTGCCAGACTGCCCGACGCATGCTGGTCGAGGCATTGCACGACGCGGGCAAGGATGGTCGGGCGATTCAGTTGGCGAAGGACTGGCTCGCGGCTGACGTCGCCAAGGCGGCCAAGGCAGCCAAGGGCAAGTCGGATGCGGTTCAGCAGGAGGGGCGCAGTCTGTTGATGGCCGTCTACGTGGCCGCCAAGCAGACCGATCAAGCCCTCGAGACGCTTATGGGATGGATGGAGGAGGACCCGTCGAACCGCGCCCTGTTTCGTCAGACTTGGATCGTGCTGTCCAATGCCAAGCGATACGAGGACGCGGCCGAGTTGTGCGAGTCGGCCATCGCCACGGCGCGCCGACCGCAGGCGTATCGGCTCATGCTGGCGCAGACCTATCTGGATGCGGACCAGTATGACAAGGCCCTGGGCGTCCTGAAGCGCATCCCGAAGTCGGACCGCGACAACCTGGTCAGGCGGCTGGAGATCTCGGCGTTGCTGGACGCGAAACGTTACGACCAGGCTGTCCGCGTCGCGAAGGAGGCGGCCGGCCGCGCTGAGAACGACGAGGTCCGGTTGGCGATGAGCCGCCTGCTCGTGCTGGTCTACCAGCGCCAAGACAAGATGGACCTGGCCGAGAAGGAGCTGGAGAGGATCTACGCCAAGCAGCCCAAGGACCCGGGCATCAACAACGACTTGGGGTACACCTGGGCCGACGCGGGGAGGAACGTTGAGCAGGCGGAACGAATGGTCCGCTACGCGTTGGGGGAGGAGCCGCGAAACGCGGCCTACATGGACAGTTTGGGTTGGGTGCTCTACAAGACGGGTGATTTTGCGCCCGCCGTGCATTTTCTCCGCAAGGCGACGCGGGCAGCGGGGGGAGATGATCCGATCATCTTCGACCATCTGGGGGACGCGTGCTGGCGTCTGGGGCGGCGCGACGAGGCAAAGCAGCACTGGCAAGAGGCGGTCAAGCTGGCGCTGAAGGAGCAGTCTGAGGGGAAGGACCCGGCGGATCCCAAGATGCTGTCTCGTGCCCGCCAGAAGCTCACGGAGCTCGAGCAGGGGGGTGAGCCCGCGGTGTCGGATGTCGTGGGACCGGCCGCGTCGACGCAGCGGACTGGCGCGGAGCGTCGTGGGTCGTCCTCCTCGTCGGCGCAGGTCGAGGCGGGAAGCGATCGGTGACGCGTACCGCTTGTTTCCGCAAGGGGGCTTCGTGGATTGGCGGAGGGGAGGCGTCGCCGCACGGGGCGGCGCGGCTACCGGAGGTATGAGCCGTGGCAGGTCATTCCCATTGGGCCAGCATCAAGCACAAGAAGGCCGTCGTCGATTCGCGTCGCGGTCGGTTGTGGAGCAAACTGGCGCGCAACGTCATCGTGGCGGCCAAGGCGGGGGGCGGCGATCCTGCCCAGAACCTCGCGTTGCGCTATGCGATCGACAAGGCCAAAGACGCCAACATGCCCCGCGACACCATCGAGAAGGCCATCAAGCGCGGTACCGGCGAGCTGGCGGGTGCGGATTACGAGGAGGTGCTCTACGAGGGCTACGGTCCGAGCGGCGTGGCGGTGATGGCAAGCGCCTTGACCGACAACCGCAACCGCACGGTCGGCGACATCCGAAAGATCTTCGAGCGGAGCGGTGGGAGCCTCGGGTCGACCAACTGCGTGGCGTTTCTGTTCTCTCGACGCGGGCTGTTCACCGTCGGCGCCGATTCGGCCGAGGAAGAGCAAATCATGGAGTTGGCGATCGCCGGCGATGGCGACTACCGCATGGACGGTACGGTGTGGGAGATCACGTGCGAGCCTGACCAGTTCGATCAGGTCAAGGGCTCGTTGACCGACGCCGAGATCAAGACCGAGGTGGCCGAGGTCGCCATGGTGCCGGCCTCGACCGTGACGCTCGACGTCGACGACGGCAGGAAGGTCCTGAACCTGATGGAGTCGTTGGAAGAGCACGACGACGTCCAGAACGTCTACAGCAACTTCGACATCCCCCAGGAAGTGATGGATCAGCTGGCGGCTGCGGACTGATCGGGGGGTCGCCAGTGCCGCCGCGCCCTGCGAGGTCGACGGCTACGGCTCGCCGGTCCGTCGGTAGGCCGGTTCGAGACCTGCCTTGGCGACGATCCGCTTGACGGCCTCCTGGATCTTGGCGGGCTTGTCGAATCCCCAGTGGGCAACCAGGCCGTCCTTGACGGCGGGCGTTCCACATGCCGTCGAGGGTGCATCTGCAAGCCGTTGCCAGTTGGCCTTTACCTCATCCGGCGACAGGGCACGGTTGTAGATGCTGACCTCGTCGATGAGGCCTTCGTAGTAGTTGTAGCCGTCCTGCCGTCCTCCGATGTGCAACGGGGTGTTGCCGGGGATCCGCTTTTTGTTGATCGTTTTGGAGGCGACGGGCTTCCCGTCCAGATATGCCTTGAGGACCGCTCCGTCATAGGTCATGGCGAGGTGGTGCCACCGATCGGGCGCCAGTGCGCCTGCCGGACTCCACGCCTCGTAGCAGTTGGGCTGTCCTCCGCCGATGTTGAGGTACGCGCCCACCTTCGTGTGATCGATCATCAGCGCGTAGTGTGACTCGGTGAACTCGTGCGTGTTCTTGTTGACGATCCATCGTCTCGGGTCTTTGCTGGTCGGAGACGGGAAGCTGCTCGCCCGAATCCAGGCTGTCACCGCCAGATGCAGCGGCTCGAGTTCGGCCGCGTGCGGGACGGCGTGGAAGTTGGCGCCGTCGCATAGCAATCCGCTGCCTACCTTGCCGGGCCCGCGGGTGCTGCCGGGTCCGACGCCGAACGCGTTGTCGTGCACGTTGCACGTGGCGATGCGGTTCTGAACGCGGTTGTTGAAGTTCATCGGTCTGCGGACCTTGTAGACGCAGTTGCCGGTCACCTCGATGAAACCGCTGCCTTCGTCCAGGTAGATCCCACCGGGCGAGCCGTTCGCGTCGTGGATGTGATTGCCGCGAATGACCGTCCTGGGCTGGTTGGATAGCGTGTAGATTCCCCCGCCGTCGGTGAGCGTCTGCATCACGTGGTGGATGTGGTTGAACTCGATGCGGTGGTCTTGGGCGGGCGTGGGCTTGTCGTATCGAAACGGCTGATAGTAATGGGCGGCGCCGCCGCCGGCGTCCTCCTCCCCCCAGCCCCATCCGACCGACACGCTCGTGTAGGGCAAGTGGTAGATCTGGTTGTGGGCGATCCGCGTGGCTTGGGTCACGCCCGCGAAGACACCTACCCCGCCCATGTACTCGACGCACACGTCGTGAATCGTGTTGTTGATGACCTGGTTGTTCCGAACGACCTTGCGTGGATCGTCGGGATGATGGTCGTCGCGCAAGACGTCGCCCACCTGGATGGCGGTTCCCGAGATGTCGTGGAAGTGGCAGCCGCAGATCACGTTGTCCTGCGCGCCGTGCTCCAGGTCGATCCCGCCGCTGCCCAGCTTCGTGAACGTGCAGCGCTCGAACCGGATCGACCTGGCCGCGCGGCAGACGATGTTCGAGGGGCTCTTGACGTGTTCGTTGTGGACCATGGTCCAGCCGTGCTTGCGTTTCAGCATGTTCTGGCCCGTGCCCATGATGAAGTTCGCCTGCACGTCGACGTGGCCGATTCGGTTCGGACGTAGCCAACCGGCGTAGGCGAACGTGATGCCCTCGAAGCGGATGTGATGAACCGGTTTGTCGATCGTGCCTTTCAGCTCGATCGGCCGCTCGATGGTCGGCGCGATGACTTCGGCCGTCGTCATGTCCTGGCCGGGCTTGGGGATGTAGTAGACGACATCCGCGGCCCGATCGAGATACCACTCCCCGGGCGCGTCCAGCAGCTCGAACGCGTTCTCGACGTAGGCGGGCAGCTTGATCCGAACGCCTTCCTTTTTTCGGGCGATAGTGAACCAGGGCTGGCGCATGGTGATGACGGCCCGGGCGCCCTGCCGGGTGATCCTGTTGACTTTGCATCGGGTATGCGTCCAGACGACGTAGTAGCACAGCTCGATATCGCCCGGGTTCCGCCAGTCGGCCATCTCGGCCAGGGAGGTCGTGTATCCGTCTTCGCCATGCAATGCCGCCCCCGGCAGCGCCCCGCCCCGCGCGCGGACCGCGCGGACGCCGTCGACATACAGCTGCCGGAAGTCGGGGATGTCCGTCTTGGCCTTCCATCGGTTGGCCGAATCACGCTGCCACCCCATGATCCGCTTGCCCCCGCTGATGACGGGCGTTTCGTCCGCGTGGGCCTTGTAGATCACACAGTGACCGCCCGTTCCGGCGTCGCGATGGTCAAACGTGACCGTGCGATCGATTTCGTACGTGCCGCCCCGCAGGAGGACGACGACGTCGCCTTTCATGTTTGCGTTGACGGTTCTGACCGCGTCGCGCGCCCTGGTTACGGTTCGGAACGGCTTGGCCTGTGTACCGGGGTTCTGATCGCTGCCGGACGGAGAGACGCAAAACGTCTGCTGGGCGCCGGCCAGGAGATCTGCGCTCGCCAGAAGACCGAGGCCGAGGAACACCGTCAGGCAGGAGATCCGGTGAGTCGAAGCCTTTCGCCTAGTCATTCTTGACGGCCCTCACCTATGATGAATCCCCCATTGGGCTCGGCAGATCGAAGGGCTTGGACCCAGGGGATCTGTCGGCCAACCGCGCTGGGCAATGCTAGGATGAGCCGGTAGATTGTCAAGCGAGTGCCGTTGATGGTCAGCCGTTATTGTGCGAATGGGTTGGACGCCGTGTGGCTTCGCGTTTGCGGCAAATGTGGGAGGCCGATCGGCAGGGAGTTCGTGTTCCCCGCCGCTGAAGCGACGGGGCACCCCGCGCGAGCGTGACGCGGGGCTTGGAACGGATCACTTCGAAGAGGGCGAAACCGCGATGAAAGGGAATGGGGTGGCGTCGCAACGTCGGTTGCGTGTGGCGGTGATCGGTGCGGGAGAGATGGGCAGGATGCATCTGGAGGGGTGGCGGACGGTGCGGGACGTCGAGCTGGTCGTGGTGGCGGACCCGGACCTTTCCCGCGCCCAGACGCTGGCGAGTCAACACGGGATCGACTGTGTGGGCGACTGGCAAGCGGCGATTGACCGGGCGGACGTCGACGTGGTCAGCGTCTGCGTGCCGACCTGCTTTCATCCGGACGTGACCGTTTTTGCGGCCGAACGCGGCAAGCACGTCATTTGTGAGAAGCCGATCGCCTTGGATCTGGCGGGCGCGGACCGCATGATCGAGGCGGCGGAGCGCAACAACGTTCACCTGACCATCGGGTTGATGTACCGCGCGAGTCCTGCCACGCCGCGGCTCCGCGAGATGGTTCAGTCGGGCGCTCTGGGCCGGCCGGTGTACTTTTCGCTCAACGCCGCGGCCGGAATCCGACCCAAGTCGCTCATGCACGCCGAAGATGGGAACGGCGGGCCCTTCATCGATTTTGCCGTTCATTTGATCGACTGGTGGTCGGTGCTCACGGGCAGTCATGTCGACTGGGTCAGCGCTCAGGGCTGCACGTGGGCGACGCGGGCGTGGCAGCATCTCGACCGGATCGAGCGCTTCGCGGTGGACACGGGCAGCGCCCTGCTGCGGTTCGCGTCCGGCGACATGGCCGACGTCACGCTGACGTGGGGGTTGCCCCACAAGGCCAAGCCGAGCCAGGTCAGTTACCTCAACGGGCCGAAGGGGCGCGTCATTGGGTCGCCCACGGGCCCGATCGAGGTCTACCTCGACGACGCACACGAACCCACTGAGGTGATCCCCACGACGGAGCGGACGCTCGTGGCTGAGGAGCTCGCGGTGTTCGCAGATGCCTTGCGCAGTGGCCGTGGGCCGTTCGCCCCGCCCAGGGAGGTGCGGCAGGTGCTTGCGGTCTCGCTGGCGATCTTGGAATCGATGAGGACCCGTCAGCCGGTTGCCGTCGCCGACGTCTGACTGGGTGGTCGTCGGCGCCGGTCGACGCGGGGCAGTCTTCATCTCGTCACGGGCTTGGGCTCGAGGTCCACCTTGGAAATCCCCTCGGCGTAGAGGAGCCTGCCGGTGTAGCCGTCGTAGTACTGAACCACGACCTGCGGTGAGTCGTAGGCGACCCATCGCACGCCCGTGCCCTTCGGGCGCGCGGACGCAAAGACGTTGTTTACCTGCACGACCGTGTAGTAGACCGAGTTGAGGCGGGAGTAGTGCACGTCGTCGGGGAAGCCAGCCACCCACTTGATCTTGACGCGACGCCCCTCGGAGTTGAACCAGCCGCCGAAGGGATGACGTCCGCCGGTGGCGCGGGGGTGGCACTTGGAGTTCATCGGGGCGGTCATGAACTCCCACACGTTGTCGGTGACCTGAATGGCGAACGAGTTGTGCAGGTCTCCGGTGAAGAGGAGCACCGGCTTGTCGATCCGGTCGAGGGCGTTCAGGAGCTTCTCGCGCTCCACGACGAAGCCGGGGAAGCCGTCCTCCTTGGGCGAGCGCCCTTTGGGCGGCCGCTTGGCCACGTGGAAGTTGGTGTGGTAGATCGTCCACGCGACGCTCGAGACGATGAAGACGAAGTCAGCGTCGGTCGCCCTCACGCCGTCCAGAAGCCACTTGCATTGTGCCTCGCCCAGGACGAAGCGATCCGGATCATGGGCCTTGGTGGGGACGTACCGCGTGCGCTCGCCCCGCGTGTCCAGGACGAAGAAGTGGCAGTTGCCGACCCGCCAATCGAAGTAGTGGTGCGTGCCGATGCTGTAGCGACAGGTCTCGTCGGCGTGGAAGGCCGGGCGGACTTTCAGACGGTGTGCGTCGACGACGTTCACGAGGGCGTAGACGCCGGCGTTCTTGCTTCGGATGTCCGTGTGGATTGTGCTGACGGTCTCGGGTCGGAGGGTGGCGAAGTCGGCGGCCGGATCTAGGAGCACGTTTTTGCCCTTCTTGACCGTTGCCTCACCGAAGCGGAGCGGTGCCCGGTGCGGGCCGGCGAAGTTCGCCCAGCCGGCGTATTCGTACCAGGCGACCAGCGTCCGGTTCAGGTGCAGCCATTTTCCCCGCTTCAAGCCGATTTCACCGGGGCCCTCCATGTCGCTGTAGGTCTCGTGATCGTCATACGTAAACAGGCCTGGCACGTGGCGGAACAGGTTGGCGACGTTCCTTCCCCGGCTCAGGTAGAGCTGGTAGTTCGCACGGAGCGTCTCGGTCTCGTTGGTGCGGTTCTCTTCGTAGATGAAGTCGCCGTTCATGACGTGGAACATCAAGTCGGGCCCGTGGCGTTCGAAGAGCGTGGCAAACGCGGGCGGGTTGACGTGGTGGCCGCCGCCGGTCCTTGGATTCTGGTTGGCCCCCACGCCGACCGAGAACGTTAGATTGAACAGGCCCTTGGGGTTGTGCGTGGGATTGCGGTGGCTGGCGGCGTCGGGCAAGGTCCGGAACGACGGCCAGGCCCCGCGTGGCTCGATGCGCGTGTCGACGATCTGTCCGTCCATGACGATGCCGTAGTAGTAGCGCGTGTCGGGCTTCAGGCCGGTCAGGTCGGCCGTGCCGGTGTTGTCGCGGTCGGCGGACGTCCGCGCGACGACGCCCTTGCCCGTTGCAGAAGGCGGCAGCCTCGTGTCCGCCACCACGCGGAACTCGAGCGGTTGGGCGGTTCGTACCCAGACGCGCATGTCCGTTGCCCCGGGGCGTCCGAGCATCGGACCGTGCGTTACGGCGCTGGTCGCGTACGGGACGACGTCGCAGGCCACGTAGTCCGGCCAGCCATGGTCGTCTCTGGCCCAGGCGCTGGAGGTTACCAGCAGCAAGAACCCAAGAGCGATGGCGAGACGTGCGATTCGGATCGTGGCGAGCATCGCGTGTCATCCTTCCTTCTAGGACAGCCGTTTGGCGTAGACGTAGTAGGCGCCGCGGGATCCGCCTTGCTCATCGGTGAACCAGGTCTGCATTTGCGTCTTGCCGGCCTTGAGGGGGAGCTGGAACGTCGCGGCGGTCGCGCCGCTTGCGATGGGCTGTGAGACGTCAACGTCGGCGACCTTGAGCCGCGCCTTGGTTGCTCGGATGGCCTGACTACCCGGGATGGCGGCGGTGATGGGGCGGTCGACCTCGGCGGGCCAGCGACGCAGGCTGATCTGGTAGGTGCCGCTTCGGGCGATCTTGACGGCCCAGACGCCGTTGGCCTCCATTCCCTGGCGGATGTGAATCTGGTTCCAGGGCACTTTCGGGCCGTGCCAGTCGTGGCAGGCGATCCGCACGACGGGCTCGGCCTCGATGCCGATGGGGATCTCGCAGTACTCGTCGAATCGCTTCGACACGTCGGCCCACCATCGCTCGTAGGCCTTTCGCAACTCGGCCACCAGGTCCGCGTGCTTGCCGGCGATGTTGTGCTTCTGGCCCGGGTCGGTCTTCATGTCGTACAGTTCGTTGCCCTTGATCAGCCGCCAGCGTTGGGTCATGACCACGGCGTTGCGCCACTTCTGCGGACGATCGATCCGCTGCTGATCGACGCAAATCGTCCGGCCGGGCCAGATGAGGGCTCCCTCCAGCATGGGCGCCAGCGTCGCGCCGTCGAACTTCACGCCGGCGGGAGACTTCAGCCCGCACAGGTCGATCAGCGTGGGCAGCAGGTCGATGTGGGCCGTCAACCAGTCGATGTCACGACCGGCCTGGATCTTCCCGCCGGGCCAGCGGATGAAGCATGGCACGCGGTGGCCGCCGTCGTAGGGGGTGCCCTTCTTGCCGCGCATGCCCGCGTTGAACCCGCCGCCTGACGTTCCGTTGTCGGTCATGAAGATCAGGATCGTGTTGTCCGCGATGCCGAGCTGGTCGAGCCGCTGCATGAGCCGTCCCATGTTCTCGTCGAGGTTGGTGATCATGCCGTAGAAGTTGGCCTGACGGCCCTTCACGCCCTTGTCGCGATAGGGCTTGCTGTACCGATCCGCGACGTGGTACGGGCCGTGGGGGGCGTTCGTGGGCAGGTAGCAAAAGAACGGTCGATCCTTGTTGGCCTCGATGAACCGCGTTGCGGCGTCGAGGAAGACGTCGGTGCAGTAGCCCTGGCACTTTTCGGGTCTCCCGTTTCGGAAGTACGTGTCGTCGAAGTAGTCGTTTCCCCAGTAGTCGGGGGTCTGGCCCACGCCGCCGCCGCCGTGGACGAGCGTCTCGCCGAAGCCCCGGTCTTGCGGGCGGTACGGGTAGTTGTCGCCCAGATGCCACTTGCCGAAGATGCCCGTCCGGTAGCCGCTGGCCGAGAAGACGTCGCCCATCGTGACCTCGTCGGCGCGCATGATCGATCGGCCCATGATCGTGTGCCACACGCCGGTGCGGATCGAGTAGCGTCCGGTCATCAACGCCGCCCGGGTGGGCGTGCACGTCGGGCAGACGTGGAAGTTGGTCAGCCGCGTGCTCTGCGAATGCAGCCTGTCGAGGTTGGGCGTGCGAATGACCGGATTGCCGTGGCAGCCGAGGTCGCCGTACCCCTGGTCGTCGGTCATCACCAGGACCACGTTCGGCCGTTTCCGCGTCGATGCCGCGCGTGCGTGCGTCCTCGGCATGGCCATCGCCGCCGCGCCCAATCCCGCCGATCTGAGGAAATCCCGTCGGTTGACCGTTGTGCTCATGGTTCTCTCCTGTTCTTCAGGAAGGCACTGGACATCGCGCCGCGCCTTTCACACCAACCGTATCTTATCGGCCGAGACGCCCACGCCAAGCCACAGCTCACCTGACCGATCGGCTCGGCGGTTGGGAGAGCACGCCGATCAGAACCGCGACTGCAGGGGATCGGCCTATCGCGGGGGCTTGGCGGGTGTGGGCGAATCCGGGATGATCTCCGGGACGTCTGACCATTCGGAGAGTCCACGCCATGTCACCGCCCTTCCTGCTCAAAGACGTGTCGCCGAGCGTTCTTCTCCGTCGTGGGCCAAGCGGCTTGGAGCAGCTGATCCGCGTGACGGTGTCCAGTGATGGGAAGGCCAGATCGGGCACGCTGGCGGCCGACGTCAACGGCACGCGGGTGGAGTGGCCTCTCGGCGACGTCCCGCCCGGAGAGTCTACGCACGAGATCTTCATCGCCGAGATGCCCGCGCCGTGCGAGGCGACGTTCGTCCTGAAGGCGGCGGGCGAGCTGACCGACCAGAAGCGTGTCTCCGTGTCCCCGCCACCCCACTGGACGGTTCACATGATCCAGCGTTCGCACCATGACGTGGGGTACACGGACCTGCCCTCGCGGACCCTCGAGCAACACGCCCGGTACCTCAACGACGCCATCGACATGGCCGATGCCACGAGCGACCTGCCGGCCGAGTCGCAGTTTCGCCTCGTGATCGAACAGGCGTGGAGCCTGATCCACTTCCTTCGCACGGCATCGAAGCCGCGATTCGATCGGATGATCGAGCTGCTCCGCAGCGGCCGGATCGAGGTGACCGCGCTATTCGGCAACATGACCACCGAGCTGTGCGGTCCGGAGCAGCTCATCCGCACGCTTTACCCCGCGTTCGCGCTCAAGCGGAAATACGGGATTCCCATCGTCTCGGCCGAGCACAACGACGTCCCGGGCGTCAGCTGGGGCCTGTGCCGCGTCTTGACCGACGCCGGGATACGGACCTTCTGCCCGGGCATCCCCGACTACTACGCCTGGAGCAGGCAGGGCATGCGAAACAGCTGGGACACGGACACGATGCTGGGTTCCTCGCTACCCGGGGCATTCTGGTGGGAGGCGCCGTCGGGCGCCCGGCTATTGGTGTGGATCAATCGCAGCGGGGCAGGCGGGCCGTGCACGGGCGTGTCCGGACTCGAGGCGCATCTGTCGGACCTAGCGGCCAAGGGGTATGCCCACGGCGCGGTTCGCTGGCCCGTCGCAGGCGGGATGGGCGACAACGCGCCGTACACGGATGCGTACTGCCACACGGCCGCGAAGTGGAATGACCAATGGGCGTTCCCGCGCCTGCTGTGCAGCACGGATGCCCTGTTCTTCGCGGACGTGCTCGACGGCTTGCCTGCGGATACCCCCGTCCATCGCGGTGAGTTGCCCGGACAGGACTACCCGTTCGGTGCGATGTCGACCGCCGCCGCTACGACGGCCAACCGCAGGACGCACGTGGCGTTCCTGTCCGCCGAGCGCCTCGCAACGGCGGCCTCGCAGATCGTCGACCACCCGTATCCCAAGGACGATCTCGACGAGGCGAACGAGGAGATGCTTTGGCACGACGAGCACACCTGGGGCCTGCACTCTCCGTGCGGGCCCGGTGCCGATGCCTCCGCCGCCGAGAAGGCCGTCCACGCTTATCGCGCTGCCGCTCTGGTCCATGACGTCGCCAACAAGGCGATGGCCCGAATCGCCGACCGCGTCCGACTCGATCCGCGTGATTGCCCGCACCTCGTCGTCTTCAACCCCGTGGGGCAGGCGCGCACGGGCGTGGTTCGCGCCCCGCTGCGGGAGATCGAGAACGTCGGTCGGACCCGCATTCGCGTGGAGACACCGGTCGCGCCTGGCGAGGAGCCCATCAGCCACTTGGGCTTCTTCTCGCTCGGCGATCGAAACCATCTGTGCCTGCCGTCTGAGATCATCGAAGGGCGGTTCGATCTGATCGACGTGAGCGCGAACGAGCGGGTGCCGTTCGAGATCATCGAGATCGGGCATCCTTGCGAGCCGTTGTTGCATGCTCCCGAACGGTACGGCGCCGGATCGGGCGGGAAGCGATACGGTGCGCAGGAGAAGCCCGACGGGCTGAAGCGAGATCTGTGCTTCGTCGCCGACGACGTGTCCGCGTGTGGGTATAGGGCGTATGCGCTGCGCCCCCGAAGCGAGGTGCCGTCCTTTGGGCCGCAAGATGACGTCCTGACGGCCACGTCGAACGCTATCGAGAATGCGTACTACCGGATCGAGGTGGACACCGAATCGGGCGCGATCGCTTCGATCGTCGACAAGGCCCTCGGCCGTGAGCTGCTTGACGGCGATGCGCCGCACGGCTTCGGCGCGGTCGTCGTGCGAGATGCCCGCGATGGGTCCGAATCCGTTCTCGAACGGATGACGCTGGTCTCTTGTCGTTCCGGGCCGATCTGCGCAACGCTGTTTCGGTGCGGTCAGGCGCCCGGTCACCCAGCCGTCTGGCAGACGATCACCCTCTATCGAGGTGTCAAGCGGATTGACGTGGCCGTGCGAGTCGAGAAGGATCCTACCCCGCTTCTGGAGACGTGTTTGGCGTTCCCGTTCGCGTTCTCGAACCCGAGATTCAGATACGAGGGCACGCTGTCCATGCTCGACCCGGTTGACGACCACTGGCCCGGGGCGTTCTGGGACCGGCTGACGGTTCAGAATTGGGTCAAGGTGGCCGACGGGGACGCGAGCTTGATCTGGTCCCCGCTCGACTCGCCGATCGTCCGGCTCGGCGGGTTCTGGCCCGGCTACCTGTCTCCCGCCCACGCCTGTGTCTCGCCGGACCCCACGCGGCCCGGACCGATTCGGTTGGACGCCGTTCGTAGCGGCCACGTCTACTCGACGCTTTTTGCGAACGACTTCGGCACCAACTTCGCGGTTTCGCAGACGGGCAGCGTCGTGTTCCGATACGTGATCCAGACGCTGTCCGGCGACGTTCCCGATACCGTCGCCGCCGCGTGCGGGTGGGACGCGGTGACCCCGATGGAGCAGATCCTGACGGCCGATGAACGCGAACGAACGCTGCCCCCCGCCGGCGGATTTGTCGAGATCGACAACGACGCCGTGACGCTGTTGGCCTGGAAGCACGCCGAGGATGGTCGCGGACTCGTCCTTCGGCTGTGGAACGTCAGCCTGCATGAGCAGGAGACACGGGTCCGGTTGTGTGGCATCGGCATAGAGGACGCACGATTGACGAACGTCGTGGAACAAGACGTCGACGAGTCGCTCATGTGCGACGGCGATCGGCTGATCGTTCGCATCCCGCCGCAGACGGTCAAGACCGTCCGCGCTATCCCCGGGGGCTAGCGCCACGTTCGCTCGGCGAGGTCGGGCGCATCACTTGATCCAGAACGCGTACAGCTTGGCCTTGTGGAGACGGAATTCGATGCGGACGTCCGTATCCGACAGGGCGCTGATGTCGGAGCCGCTCTTCCAGCGCACGGGGATGTCGATGGCGTCGCCATGGACGGGCACACAGGCGCTTGTACGGAACTTGGGGATCTCCTTGCCCGACCGAGCGCGGAACCCGGCGCGGATCTGGCCGCCCGGTGCCACTTCTGCGTTCAGATGGAGCGCCTTTCCGGTGAAGCCGAGCGGACGGGTCACCAGCTGGCCGGGTTCGTCGCCGCCGTTGATGGATGCGAAGCGGTCGAGCTTCAGCTTGGCCAGCCCCACCGAATAGCCGACGCGGTGAGACGCCCGCAGCTTGCCCTTGGCGATGTCCAGTGCCGTTGGGGAGGAGGTGTAGTAGATCCAGATCTCATCGCCGACGACCATCAGCGTCGTTGGCTTGACCCGACTGCAGTCCCACGTGTCGCGCTTCGTGTTGAGGGGCATGAACGGCTGGCCCGCGCCGACGCGGGTCCACAGCTTCCCGTCCCGGCTGCAGTCCAGCTCGACGTCCATCGAATGGGTGTCCGTGTCGTACTGGCATCGGAAGATCCATCGCGTGCCGATGTACATCCCCTGGTAGGCGAATCCCGCGTGGCCGTAGATCTGATCCTCTCCGCGACGGGCGAACAACGTCGGGTGCGGGCGGGTCCAGTGGACCAGGTCGTCGCTCTCCATGACGCCGCGGCAGCGGAGCTTGCCGGGGATCACGAACTTCACGTCGCCGATGTACTTGCGACGGATCGGATCCCACCAGAACCGCGACGTGTCGCCCGCGCCGCTCTGTGGGATCGTGTAGCCGAGAAGGCTGGGCACGACGTAGTGCGACAGATCGGCTTTCCAGTGCACGCCGTCCGGAGAGGTGTGCAGGTAGTAGCCTTCAGGGACGGTGAGCTTCCGCTCGCCCTTCTTGCGGGCCTCCACGCAGACCAGGGCCTTGAAACGCTTCTGTGGATCGGTCTCCCACGGTTCGTAGAACACGCCTTGCGCCAGGCCGTAGGGGATGACGATGTTTCTCTCCGTGCATCCTTCGATCTTATGGAGGTCCAGGTCCGGGCGCTTCCAGTGCATCCCGTCGTCGGAGACGGCGTAGCTGGTCGCGAACCGGATATCCTGACCGTCCTTCCACGCGTGCCAGGCCCGCCACGAGAGATACCACATGCGAAACCGCGGTGGCTCCTCGCAGCGAGCAACCTTGAACACGAACGCAGCCGACCGGCCCTCGTCCGGTTGTGCCGGTGTGAGGATGGGGTTTTGCTCATACCTCGCCGGAGGGTGCACCTCCCGCGTGACCTTGTCGGCCTCGGCGATGAGGGCGTTGTCGACGAAGAGCTGACGCTCCGGGCCGATCTTGATCGCGACGGCCCGGACGTCCATGGGGAACATCACGCCCTCGTTTGCCAAATGCGTCCACACACGAGGGATTTGACCGACCTCGACCGATTCGGACAGCGCGCCTCCCGCGCCGAGTGCCCCGGGGCTTCGCCACAAGCCCGCAGCCAACGCGACGAAGAAGGCTGCCTTGGCGAGTCCTCTCGGTGCCATGGCGTCTCCTTTCTGTGATACGCCGACTCACACCGGGTCGGCAATCATGTCGGCAGTTCGACACGATCGCCGGTTCGCTTCTGCCACTGGCGAATCCTGCGCGCCAATCGGTCGATCACGTCTGTATGCCTGCCCGAGTCGAACAGGTTGGTCGTCTCCCCGGGATCGCTTCGAAGGTTGAACAGCTGACAACGGTCTACGTCGCTAAGACACAGCTTCCACCCATCCGGAGAGATCACCGTTCGCGTGCGTTCCTTGGCCACGCGGGCAATCTCCTCGTTGGATGCGATCCCGACTGCGTGCTGGCCTCGCTGCACCGAGCCCTGACCGGGATGCCATTCGACAAAGACGTGGTCCTCTGCCACCTTGCCTCCCTTGATCAGCGGGACCAGGCTCTGGCCCGGAAGGTCCTCTCGGCGTTCGCGACCCATCAGGGCCATCAGCGTTGGGACCAGGTCGATCTGGCTGATCGGCTGCTTGATCGTGCGGCCTCGCTTGCCCATCTGCGGGATCCGCATCAGGCAGGGGACGCGAACGGCCTCCTCGTACATGACGCACTTGGCGACCATCTGATGACTGCCCATCATGTCGCCGTGGTCGCTCGTGTAGACCACGATCGTGTTGTCCGCCAGTCCGAGTGATTCGAGCGTCTTGAGGATCTGTCCGACACTGCGATCGACCTGCGTCACGAGTCCGTAGTATCGGGCGATGAGGGCCCGGATACGCTCTGGCTCTTTGCCGTACCTGGCCTGGCAATACGCTCGGCGGACGCGGTACCGCAAGGGCTCGTTCGGCTCGAGCGGGTCGTCGAAGTTGGCGGGCAGGTCGATCTTGTCGGGGTCATGCACGTGGTCCAGCGGGCCGAAGAAGGGCATGTGGGGCTCGAGAAAATTGATGTGCAGGATGAACGGGTCGTTGCGTCGGCGTCGTAGGAAGTCGCATGCCCGCTGCTCCAGGAACTTCGGCTTGCAGTGCTCGATGGGGCGCCTGGCCGCGAAGCCGCGACTGAACTTGCTTCCCGCGTCGGGCTCATAGCCGTGTTCGATGAGGAAGTGGTGATAGTCGCTCCGAGCGCTTCGATCGCGCCCCTTGCGATAGTATCTCGCGTAGCCGTCCTCGATGCTCACCCACTCCTCGAACCCGTGCTGGCTGAAGATCTCGTCGCCCAAATGCCACTTGCCCATGTAAGCGGTTCGATAGTCAGGGTCACCCAGCAACTCCGGGAAGCACGGCGTGTCCGGGCGGAGGGGGATGTTGTTGGCCACACAGCCGTTCACGTGAGGCCAGCGCCCGGTCATGACCGACGACCGGGAGGGGGTGCACACGGGTTGTGTGACGTAGGCCCTCTGGAACACGACGCTTTCCTTGGCCAGCGCGTCGAGGTTGGGGGTTTGTATCTTTGCGTTGCCGTAGGCGGCCATGGTGTCGGCCCGCTGTTCGTCGGTCCAGATGAACAGCAGGTTCGGCTTTCGGCGCTTGGGGTTCGCCGACAGCGCCTGCTTTCCCACCGCGCTTAGCGCGACCGAACTGATCGTGGAGCGCTCCAAGAACCGGCGACGGCTGACGGGTCGGGACATCTGGGGGCCTCCTGATCAATGCACAGACACGGGACCGCTCGGTGAGCTACGCAACCCCGATGGGGTCGTTCCCGGGAGCGCCGACGCCGCGGGGACGTTCGGACGATCCGAGGAAGGCCGTCCATGTGGCGCGAGGCGGACCGGCAGGTCCGTCGTCTCCAGGACCAGCTTACCAGCTCCTGTTCTCCAATGTTACACCCTTGAGGGGGCATACGGCCTGGGCGCTCCCCAGGCGAATCCTCCGCCTGCGCGTCGACGGATACTGGACACAACAGGACGAACTGCTAGAATAGGTGTGCCCGGTCGGAAGCGAAGGTGGCTGGGCTGCCACAACGGGCGATTAGCTCAGTTGGCTAGAGCGCCTGCTCGACACGCAGGAGGTCACTGGTTCAAGTCCAGTATCGCC
>CAYMLO010000022.1:0-81031 GCA_964390905.1 uncultured Planctomycetales bacterium
TGGCGTTGCTGTTCGGTCGGGTCTACTGCGGGGGCGTCTGCCCGCTGGGCGGGATCCAGGAACTGGTCTTGCTCAAGCCGGTGCGGGTCCCGCGCCGGCTCGAGACGTGGCTCGGGCTGCTGAGGTACGTCTACCTGATTCTGGCCGTCTGGTACGCCGTCCAGCCCGCCCTGGAGCGGGATTTCATCATTTGTCGCTACGATCCGTTCGTGGGGCTGTTCCGGCGGGCGGGAACGGCCGAGATGTTGAGCCTGGGCGGCGCGTTCCTGCTGATCGGGTTGTTCATCGGCCGTCCCTACTGCCGTTACTTGTGTCCCTATGGCGGGATTCTGTCGTTACTGTCGCGGCTTGCGTGGCGCGGGGTGACGGTGACGCCGGCCGACGAGCTGGATTGCGGACTGTGTGCCGAGTCGTGTCCCTACGGCGCGATCGCCAAGATGCGGGCGGTGCGTTCGTCCTGCCTGTTCTGCGCCCGATGTTTTGCGTTCTGTCCGGTGCACCGCGCGCAGCGGAAGGACACGGGTGCGGCCGACACCGCGCATCGGGGTGAAGCGTGATCTCGATGGAGCCAAGGTTGCAGCGACTCCTCGCGGCGTTTGTCTGTCTCTGGGCCGGCATCGTCGTGATCAGCAGCATTGCAGCGTTGATGTCCCAGAGCCTGGAGGCGCGGCGCCTCGCCCCGCTGGAGAAGGAGAGAACCGAAGCCCTGCAGAAGATGGCCAGGCAAGACGTCAAGCACGTGCCGGCCCTGGCCGCCGAACTCGACGGACAGACCAAGGCATCCCTCCAGCGGGAGAGCAAGTACGAGCGGGTGACGGCTCTCCTGATCGTCTCAACCGTGCTGTTCCTGGTCTGCGGCAAATGGCTCATCTGGCTCGGCGGTCCGCCGCTTCCGAAACCCATCGGGATGGTCCAGCTACGTCCGGAACGTCAGGCGCCAACAGAGGCTTCCGCCGCGGCCTCGGCCCAACACGTTCGCATCGAAGAGGCCGGTGAGGAGCACGTCGAGCTGGGCCAGGTCGATACCATCGTTGACGCACACGGTCGGCGGCGTGACGCGACGCTGCCGATCCTCCAGGCGATTCAGACGCGATACGGCTACGTGCCCGACCGGGCGTTGGAACGGGTCTGCGAACTGACGGAGATCTCGCCGGCGCAGATCGTGGGCGTTTCGACGTTCTACCCGCAGTTCCGCCGCACGCCGATGGGCAAACACCTGGTGAAGGTGTGTCACGGGACGGCATGTCACGTCGCCGGGGCGGGCGCGGTGACCGACGCGATCCACAGGGCCCTGGGCATCCCGCCTGGGGCCGACACCGATCGTGATCGGCTGTTCACCCTGCAGCAGGTGGCGTGCTTGGGATGCTGCACGTTGGCCCCGGTGATCCAGATCGACGGCGTGACGTACGGGCATCTGACGCCTGACAAGGTGCCCGAAGTGCTGGACGATTTCCTGGCGTTGAGGCAGGCTCCCGAACGTCAACCCTCGCCGGCGCAGATTGGCCCGGGCGAGCGTCTGCAGGGCCAGATCCGGATTGGAATGGGCTCTTGCTGCGTCGCCGGCGGCAGCGGCAAGGTCCGCCAGGCCCTCGAGCAAGCGGTCGCCAAGGACGGCCTTCACGTGGCCATCAAACGCGTTGGCTGTGTGGGGATGTGTCATCAAACGCCGCTCGTGGAGACGGTGTCGGCCGACGGCGTCTCGGCGCTCTACGCCCAGGTCGATCCGGACCTTGCCCGCTCGATCATCCGGAGGCACTTCAGACCGAGCGGCATCGCCGGCCGGGTTCGAAACAGCGTTTCGCACGCGATCGAGACGATGTTGGCCGACCGATCGAGCCGGCCCGTCGTCCGGCACGCAATCGACGTACGAGACCCGCCCGTGGCGGCGTTCCTCGGCAAGCAGCGCCACGTCGCCACCGAGCACTGCGGGCAGATCGACCCGACCGACCTGGACGACTACCTGGCCCGCGATGGGTTCCAGGCGCTCAAGCGGTGCATCACCGAGTTGTCGCCGGAAGAGGTGATCGACGAGATCCGACGCAGCGGCCTGCGGGGCAGGGGCGGCGCGGGATACGAGACCAGCCTGAAGTGGTCGCAGGTCCGGGGCGCTCGCGGCGACGGCAAGGTCGTCATCTGCAACGGCGACGAGGGCGATCCGGGCGCCTTCATGGACCGGATGCTCATGGAGTCGTACCCCTATCGCATCATTGAGGGCCTGGCCATCGCCGCCTACGCCGTTGGCGCCGCGGAAGGGTACTTCTACATCCGCGCGGAGTATCCGCTCGCCGTTCAGCGAATCACCGAGGCGCTGGTCCAATGCGAGCGCCGCGGTCTGGTGGGAGGAGGTCTCGCCGGGGACGGCTTGAATCTTCGGCTCGGTATCAAGGAGGGGGCGGGGGCGTTTGTCTGCGGTGAGGAGACGGCGCTGCTGGCGTCGCTCGAGGGACATCGCGGCATGCCCCGCCTGCGTCCACCCTATCCGGCCGAGCGCGGCCTGTGGGGACGACCCACCCTGGTCAACAACGTCGAGACCTACGCCGTCGTGTCCTGGATCATGCGCAACGGGGGCGACGCCTTGCGGGCGCTGGGCTCGGGCCACGGCAGAGGGACCAAGGTCTTCGCCCTCGCCGGCAAGGTCGCCAGGGGCGGGTTGATCGAAGTGCCGATGGGGATCACGCTTCGCCAGATCGTCGAGGAGATCGGCGGCGGCGTCCGCGGCGGGAAGCGTTTCAAGGCGATCCAGGTCGGCGGCCCCTCGGGCGGGTGCGTCCCTGCAGAGCTCGCCGATACGGCGGTGGACTACGAGGCGCTCACCCGGGTCGGCGCGATCATGGGGTCGGGCGGCCTGGTGGTCCTGGACGAGACCGACTGCATGGTCGATATCGCCCGGTACTTCCTGCAGTTCACGCAGAACCAATCGTGCGGCAAGTGCACGTTCTGTCGAATCGGCACGCGTCGCATGTTGGAGATCTTGGACAGGCTCTGCACGGGCCAGGCCAGACCGGGCGACTTAGACAACCTGGAGAGACTGGCATCCGCGGTCAAGCAGGGCAGCCTCTGCGGGCTGGGCCGGACGGCGCCGAATCCGATCCTCACCACGATGCGGTACTTCCGCGACGAGTACGAGGCTCACCTAGAGGGCCGATGCCCCGCGGCGAAGTGTAAGGCCCTCATCACGTATTCGGTGACCGAAGACTGTATCGGTTGCACGCTGTGTGCCCAGCATTGTCCGGCACAGGCGATTCGCTTTGCGCCCTATGAGAAGCACGAGATCGACAGCACGAAGTGCATTCGCTGCGGGACGTGCAAGGCCACGTGCCCGATGGACGCGATCAAGGTGGAATGAGCGTGGCTCGACTGGTCATCGACCATCGCGAGGTGGAGGTCCCCGACGGCAGCACGATTCTCGATGCCGCTCGGAAGTTGGGGTTGCAGATCCCGACGCTCTGCCATCTCGACGGTTGCCGGCCGTCCACGTCGTGCATGGTCTGTGTGGTCAAGGTGAAGTCCAAAGGAGGCGGTCAAGACCGCCTGGTTCCCTCATGCGGTGCGCTCGCCGAAGACGGCATGCAGGTCGAGAGCGAAACCGAGGAGGTCCGTCAGGCCCGGACGGCCGCACTGGAGCTGCTGCTCAGCGATCACCTCGGCGACTGCATCGCGCCGTGCCAGCGGACATGCCCGGCGCACATGGACATTCCCTTGATGATTCGTCAGATCGCAGCCGGCGACCTGCGGGATGCGATCGCGACCGTCAAGCGGGACATCGCCCTGCCCGCCGTACTCGGGCGGATCTGTCCTGAGGTCTGCGAACACCGATGCCGGCGCGGACGGATCGACGATCCGGTGGCGATCTGCCTGCTGAAACGCCACGTTGCGGACGTGGACCTGGCCTCGGGGGATCCTTACATCCCGCCCTGCAAGCCGGCGACGGGCAAGAAGGTGGCCATCGTGGGCGCCGGTCCGGCCGGTCTGTCGGCGGCGTACTCCCTGCTCCAGGCCGGGCACGCCTGCACGCTTCTCGACGACCACCCCAGGCCCGGGGGCATGCTTCGGTACGGCGTAGAGGAACGCAGGCTCCCGCGCGACGTTCTCGACGCAGACGTCGGTGTCATCGAGAAGCTCGGCGCGGTTTTCCAGGGGGAGACGCGAATCGGGATCGATGTTTCGCTCGGGGATCTCCGTAAGGACTTCGACGCGGTGTTGCTTGCCACCGGCCCCCTGAGCCGTGAGGCCGCCGATGGCTTGGGGCTGCCGACGGAAGGACAGCGGCTCCAGACAGACGGTGACACGCACGAAACGCCCCTGCCGGGCGTCTTTGCAGCGGGGGAGGCCGTGCGTCGCGGCAAGCGGCTGGCCGTGCGATCGGTCGCCGACGGCAAGGCCGCTTCGATTTCCATGGACTGCTACCTTTCCGGTTTACCGATGCGCGGGGGGTCGAGGCCCTTCACGACGCGCATCGGAGAACTGTCCGACGCAGAGCTGTCTGCGTTCATGAGTGGCGTCAGCCGGGCGGGCCGAACGGCCCCGGGGGAGGCGGGCGGATACTCGCCGGAACAAGCTCGGGCGGAGGCTATGCGCTGTCTCGGTTGCGACTGTGCCAAGTCGGACGACTGCAAGCTGCGCAAGTACTCGCAAGCCCATGGTGCCAGTGCCACCCGCTATCGAGCGGCGCACAAGCCCTTCGAGCGACACGACCAACACGGCGAGGTCGTCTACGAACCGGGCAAGTGCATCGCCTGCGGGCTCTGCATCCAGATCGCCGAAGCCGCCGGCGAGCCGTTGGGACTGACGTTCGTGGGCCGGGGGTTCGACGTCCGCGTGGGCGTGCCGTTCGACCGATCCATCGCCGAGGGGTTGACGCTCGTTGCCGAGCGGTGCGCAGCCGCGTGTCCGACCGGGGCGCTGGCCCTTCGGCGTTGATCGTTGATCGGCAACCGCACGCCGCGTAGAATTCCTGCTCATGGTGTGCCCCGCGAGCCGGAGGTCAAGAGACCAAGAAGGGAGATCGCCATGGTATCCGCTTCCCGAAACAGCGTACTCACGGACTTGCTTGTGACGTTCGTCGGCGCGTTCGTCATCAGCAGTTCCGTCTTGGCAGGCGACTGGGCGAACTGGCGCGGGCCCAATCACGACGGGATCAGTCCCGAGAAGGGGTTCAAGAAGACCTGGGATGCGCCGCCGAAGGTGGTGTGGGAGCATTCTGTCGGATCGGCCTTCAGTTCGTTTGCCTGCGTGGGCGGCAGGGCCTACACCTGCGGGACGAAGGACGCAAAGCAGGTCCTGTTCTGTTTCGACGCGAAAACGGGCAAGGTGATCTGGGAGGTCCCGTTTGAGAAGGAGCTGCGCGAGCGGCAGGGGGGCGACGGCACGCGCACCACGCCGACCGTTCACGAGGGCCGCGTCTACGTGTTCGGCGGACACGGAACGCTCCTGTGCGCCGACGCCAAGACGGGCGATGAGATCTGGCGCAAGCAGTTCAAGAACAAGCCCCACTGGTCGTACAGCGGGTCGGTCCTGATCGAGGGCGACATGGCCATCGTCTCGCCGGGCCGGTCAGACGGCTCGTTGGTCGCGTTCGACAGGAAGACGGGCAGGCAGATCTGGAAGTGTGGCAAGGAACGGGCCGGCTATGCCACGCCCTATCCCTTCACGTTTCAGAACAAGCGGTACATCGGCAGCTTCCAGGCCAAGACCTTCATCATCGTAGAGGCCAAGACCGGCAAGCAGGTCTGCAGCATCCCGTGGAAGACGTCCTACGACGTCAACGCATCCCAGCCGATCTACCACGACGGGCAGCTGTTCCTCTCGTCCGGCTACAGCACCGGGTGCGCGCTTTACAGGCTGCTGAGCAGCGGGGACCAACTCGAGGCCAGGCTGGTTTGGAAGAACAAGGTGTTTTTGACCAAGTTCACGTCGTGCGTCCTACACGACGGCGCGCTCTACGCCGGCGACCAGCGGTCCTTGAAGTGCGCGGAATTCGCCAGCGGCAAGGAGTTGTGGTCGAAGCGCATGCCGAACGCCACCGTGCTGATCGCGGAGGGCCATCTGATCGTCTTCTCGGAAAGGGGAGAGCTGCTGATCGCCAAGGCAAGCCCGAAGGAATTCAACCCGATCGCCAAGGCGAAGCTGCTCAGCGGGCGCTGCTGGACGATCCCGACGCTTTCGGAGGGTCGGCTCTTCGTCAGGAACCTCAAGAAGGCCGCCTGCATCGATCTTAGAGCCGATTCGTGAGCGAGACCCGTTCGGGCCCGGCGTGGCCTGAGACGACTGCGCAGGACAAGACTACTCCGTTCGAAGCGCCGGCAGCAGGGGCGATCGCAACGTCGAGGCGACCGCGACCACGCCGGCGCCCGTCCCCGTCAGGAGGATAACCCCCAGCGTCAAGCTGAGCGACGCCCAAGGGATCGCCGAGGGCTTGGACGCGAGGTGTGGCATGGTGGCCAAGGCGGCGGACAGCGCGCCGATCGCCAGGCCCGCCAGCAACAACGCCGCGTTTTCGGTGAGCACCATCCACGCCAGGGACCCACGACGGAACCCCAGCGACCGCATGAGCGCCAATTCCCCGCGACGCTCGAAGACGTTCCGCAGCAGCACGGCCGCCAGGCCGAACGTTCCCAAGACCATGCCCAAGCCGCCGAGCGTCTGGAACGTGGTCAGATAGGCGTTCTCGACCACGTGATACGCGCGGAGGCGATCGACGGTGGGGACGGCGTCGAAGCCGTAATCCGCCAGGTTCACCTCTAGGGACGTCTTCGCCCGCTGGACGTCGCCGACGGGCGTCTCGACGAGGAAGACACGGTAGCCGCTGACGGACGGAAACAGGTCCAGGAGCCGCGATTCCGCGATGACCAGCTCGCCCTGAAGCACGCTGCCGGAGAGCATGGCGACAATGCGCAGGCGGATCGGTCGGCCGGCGTGGTCGTTCATCATCAGATCTTGACCGAGCCCCAGATGCAGCAGCCACATGACGGTGTTGTAGTCGCCGATGGCGGGGACGGCCCCGTCGGGCAATCCTCTGTCAAGCAGCGTCCAGGGATTCCGTCTTTCCTGATCGGTCTGCGCAAGGCTCGCCGCGAACTGGAACCCGCCGCGGTCGATCATGCGCTTGGTCGCGCCGAGGAGCCGCGGGCGGTCGGGACGGTAGAGATTCAGACAGCTTGTCTCGTCGCCGGGTTGCAGGCGAAACGGCATCACCTGCGATCGATCCAGGATGTCCATCGTGGATGGCGACAGGCTCAGCTTCTCACGACCGTCGGTCGTGTTCAGGTCATGGAGGATGGGCACGGCCGACTCGGCCATCAAGGCGAAGCCTCCCGTTCCGCTCTGTTCCCTGTGTGTCTGTTCGCGCGTTTCGTGTCGGTTTGCGGCGGCGATGACCAGGATGAACGTTGCGCAGGCAATCACCCCCGCGGTCAGTAGACTGCGGCGAGGGTGTCGCCCGGCGTTGCGAACGCCGAGCAGCGCGATCGCAGCCGGGCCGGGCTGGGCGAGGGTTCCGAGGGGTCGGCGCCTTGTCCACGCCGTCATGGCGGCGATGCCCGCGATCAGCATGGACGCTCCGCTGGCAAAGGAGGCCGCCGACTCGCTGATCAGGTTCGTGCCTACAGCCGCGCCTGCCAGGGCCAATGCAACGAGGAGCGCGAAGACGGCGATCGCGGCGGGAACGAACGTTCGTTTCGCCGGCGCCACGCCGCCAGCCGTCCGGGCGCTTCCGGCCAGCAGCGCCCAGGGGGAGGATCGACCCATTCCCCGAACGGCCCAGATGATCGACCCGAGTCCGATGATCAGGCTCACCGCGACACCGATCAGAACGCTCCTGGCTTCCACATGGAGTTCCAGGGCCGGGGCGTTGACGGCCTCGGACCACCACGCGTGCAACCCCGCCAGCATCATCCAGGCGTATCCCATGGCACCGACGACGCCGATGGCCGAGCCGATGCCGGCCAGCAATCCTCCCTCGATGAGCAGAAGACGGGTCACTTGGCGAGGCGAGAACCCCGTCGCCAGGAGCAGGCCGATCTCCGACGATCGGTGTTCGACCCCGAGCCGGAACACCAGGGCGATCAGCATGGCGGCGGAGACGATCAGGAAGAGGCTGAAGCCCAGAAACAGCATTGCGAAGTCCGTGCTGCCTTTGCTGGCGGCGAGCGCCCGGGCCCGGATCGGTTCGAAGGCCAATCCCATCTTCCGCCCGGGCAGGTGGCGCAGGATCGCCTTCTCGAACGCGTCGGCCGTGGCGGGCAGGTCCATGCCCGCCGTCAGGCCGATCCGAACCGACGTGAGCCGACCGAAACGGTCGTGCTGCTGCGCCCAGAGTCGCTGCCCCGTCTCAAGCGATACGAAGGCCTTGGGGGTTGGACCGTAGTCATCCCAATAGCGCTCATCCTTCTCGCGGATGCGCTTCAGATCGATGGGGAACGGCGGGTCCCAGTCCGTGACATCTGCCGCGTCGGTGACGCCCTCGTATTCGGGGACAAGGCTCCGGCTGACCGCCAGGCCTTGCATGCGAATGACGCTCCGCAGCCGCAAGGTCGTGCGCTCGGTGCGAAGTCGGCCGAAGGGTCCCTGCACGTAGTAGCTCAGGCTGATCCGGGCACCGGGCCGGGCGCCAAGATCGTCGGCCGCCCACGTGTTCAAGAGGATCTCCCCAGGTCCCAGGACGGGCACGGGCTCTCCGGAGGAAAGCGTCGCCGATGCGTTCGGGGGCCAATCCATCGCGGCGAGCGTGGCATACGGGATCTCTTGCCTGTCTGCAGGTCGCGTCGAGCGGTTGTGCGGGTGCCCCACCTCTTTCGGGTGCCCCACCTCTTTAGAGGTGGGGGACACAGATCCCCGCCCGGTTCGCGACCGGCCCGGGGACGGGCCGGCTCGGGGAACCCGAGCACGCGACTGTGAAGGGGTATGTTTCGGCGACTCGATCGCGATCGTGTTGGCCAGATAGGCGAGCACGGGTGTGCACGGCGCGCGGAGCGATTGGGCGGCGGCAAGAGCAGCACTCTCGATGCTGGACCCGAGCAGGAAACGCCTGCTCTCCAGGACGACACAGGGGCCCCCGGCGTCGCGGCGGAGCTTCAGACCGAGGTCTACAAGTCTGACCCGCGCGTCGAACAGATCCTGCAGGCGATCGGCATCCGGCGATCCTGACGCGTCAACGTCCGTCCGTCCGGCCACCAGAAGCACGTTGCAGCGTTCTTGCTGTTTGAGCGCCCGCTGCAGCGCAGCGAGCGGGATGTAGGCATTGCGGGGCTGAACCTGCGTCGGATTCAATCCGAAGCTTCCCAGTCCCTTGGCCGGTATCACCCCACGAACCCTCAGACGAAGCGACAGGGGGGGGCGGTCAGGCCGACCGAACAAGACCTCGCCTGGCACGTCGCCTTGGCGTGCCAGTCTGACCAGGACATCGTCGCCCGGTGCTGCGCCCAATTCCTGAGCGAGGGTTTGGTTGAGAAGGACCGATCGACGACCGCCAGAACCTTCGTCTACCGCCACCCCGTCCCGGCCGAGCTGCCAGAAACGATCGTCCACGCCCAGCACGTTGATCCGGTTCGCACATGCCCCGGAATCGGCATGACGCATCGCACCCGGAACGGCAATCGCCGGACAGGCCTGGCTGAACCGGGCCTGGAACGCGCCGTCAGCCGTCAGGTCAGACGCCAGAGATTCCCGGAAGAACCTGCCAGACACCAACGCGTGGTCCACGCGCCCGAGGCGGTTCATCGCGAGGTCGCGGAGGCTTCCTCGCATGGCGTCTCCCACCAACAGCGCGCCAATGAGCACGCTGGCGGCTGCCGTCACGCCGAGTGCCGTGGCAAGGCTCATCCGCCAGTGGAAGGCGAGATCTCGATGGTAGAGCGTTCGCAGGCGCAAGGGATCGCCGTCACCGTGCCGAAAGGGAGCCGTCTACGAGTTCATGTCGTCTATCGAACCGTTCCGCCAGCATCGGGCTGTGCGTCGCGATCACGAGCGTGGTGGCCTGGTCGCGATGAAGCTCCGACAAGAGCGCCGCCACCGCATCGGCCGTCTTGCGGTCGAGGTTGCCGGTCGGCTCGTCTGCCAGCAGCAAGGTGGGACGATTGATCAAGGCCCTTGCCAGCGCGACCCGTTGCTTCTGGCCGCCGGACAGCTCGGCGGGTCGGTGGTCCATCCGGTCCGCCAGGCCCACCCGATCGAGCAGGTCACGTGCTGTGGCCACGACGTCGTCTTCCCGCCTGGCCGGCAGTGTCGGTATCAGCACGTTTTCCAGCGCCGAACACTGTGGCAGCAGGTGGTGATCCTGGAAGACGAAACCGATCTGCTCGTTTCGAAACCGTGCGAGGTCGCCCTCGGCCAAGGCGAAAGGGTCGGTCCCCCCGATGGCAACACTGCCGCGGGTCGGGGGTTCCAGCGTGCCGAGGATGTTGAGAAGCGTGCTCTTGCCGGACCCCGAGGGGCCCATGATGGCAACGGCGTCGCCGCGAGCGAGCGTGATCGAGGTATCGCGGAGCACGATCAGCGGGCCGGTGCGCGTTGGGAACTCCTTTCCCAGCGACTCGACGTTCAGGGCGAGGTCTGTCTCGACGGATGTCGTCATCTCTCAGATCGCTCTGGAGGGGCGTCATGCCTGCCGGGAGCGCAGAGCCGCTCATACAGCAACCACGTCCGCTCGGCCATCAGCTCGTCGGTGAACGATTCAAGCACAGACGATTGGCCTTGGCAACCGAGGCGTTGCCGCAGCTCGGCGTCGTCCATCAGGCGGGCGATGCCGTCGGCGAGCGCCTGCGGATCGTCCGGTTCGCACAGCAGGCCGCCACCCGTCGCCTCGATCAGTTCGGGGAAGGCCCCGTGTCTGGGTTGGACCACGGGCACCCCGCAGGCCATCGCCTCCAGCATATAGAGCCCCTTCGATTCACGGTACGTCGTCGGTACGGACAGCACGTGCAGCGATCGAAGAAACCCCAGCTTGCCGGGGCGGTCGAGCTCGCCGACGTAGTCGAACGCATGCCCGCGGTCGATCAGGCGCTCCTTGATGTCCGCCAGGTAGGCCTCATCCGCCCGCCCGAGGTAGCCGCCCACAACAAGCCGGCACGCCCGACCCGCCAGGCGAAGGATGCTGAACGCTTCGCAGAGAAGGTGGAGCCCCTTCTCGGGGCAGATGCGTGCGAGGTAGCCCATGGTGAACGGGTCCTGCCGCGGTGCGCCCCGCGGGTCAGGGTCAACGCGCACGCCCAATGGGATCACGTGCATTCGGTCTGGCGGAATCTCGAAGTGTTCTTGCGAGTACGACGCATAGTAGGTGCTGACGGCCACGAACCCGTCCACGTCGCGACTTCCTTGGCGGATCAGGTCAAACGCGCGGGCACGCCAGGGGTCCGGGAGCTTGTCGAGAAAGATATCCTCGCCCGTCAGCGTGCACAGCACCGGAACGCCCAACGCTTGCCTGATCGGTCCGGCGAGCCCGACGAACATCGCGTTCGGCAGGTTGACGAGATCAGGCCGGACGCGTTTGAGCCAGTGGATCAGTTTGCGCAGTTCTTTGCGCTGTGCCCCGTGTTCGGCCTCGAGCATGGAGACCGTCAGCTTCCCGAGGTCTTCGGGCGGCGTGCTGCCCGCCCATCGTGACAGACCGCCGAGCAGCCGGCGTGCGTCGAAGAGACGATCGATGAGCCACGGCGTGTGCCGGAACACGGCCGAGGTCTGCTGAAGGTATACGTTGATGCCGCCATACAAGACGCGGCGTTCGCTGACGTCGGGCTCATCCGTCCGGATTGGCGTATAGACGGGAACGAGGACCACGTTTCGTCCCTGGGCCTTCAGCGCCGCGGCGAGCGTGTTGTCGCGCATGCAGCTCCCGCAGTACATCCCGGCGGCACCAGCGGTCAGGTACACGACTCTCATCGGTCACCGGCGCGCTCGCCCGGCGCTTGTGGGCTCAATAGTAAGCCCGATTAGGGTCGCCTTCGTCCCATGGCGCCTTGCCCGTGCCCAGCTCGGTCGCGTTGATCTGGTCCTCATTGAAGAAGACGAATTCGACGTGGGCGTCCGCGAACAGGACGTTGCTGTGTTGTCGTTCGCGGTTATGCCAGTGGGCCCGTGGATTGGCCGCGAAGATGGCGCGATAGGTCTCGGCGTCCTCGGGGTAGCCGCTGGCGAACGCGGACTTGCTCGCGAACGCCGGACTGAGCGGCGGCTCGAGGAACACGATTTTGTTCGCCGGGCGAGAGATCAGCCCAAAGGGCAGTCCGTCCCGCATCGGATCGTGCGGATTCCTGCGACAGCTTTGGATGCCATAGGAGGGCGGGAGCTGGTAGGGGTTCTCGATCTCATCGGTCACCGTCGTCCCGTCAGGGAGGGGGGTGCCGTTGATCTTGGCGTGGCTGGCGTAGGAGTAGCTCGTGCCATGCTCGGCGAAGAAGTTGTCGACCTCGAGAACGGGGTCTCCCCGGTCGCGCGGGCACCTAAAGACGTCGATGTCCTTGAGATACCCGTTGAGGGGGCGCTCGTTTTCGGGGATGTCCGTGCCGAGCGGCTGGTAGTACGATCCCGGTCGCCGGTAGCCTCCCACGCCATACATTCTCGCCGCCGGTAGGATGTCGTTGTTCTCGTCCAGGTAGAACGTCATCCCGTGCCCGATCATCCGCAGGTTGGACTGGCAGACGACCAGGCGGGCCTGCTCCCTGGCCTTGCCGAGCGACGGCAGGAGGATCGCCAGGAGCATGGCGATGATGGCAACGACCACCAGCAGCTCGATGAGCGTGAAGCCCCTGGGCGTTCGCGTCGTCTTGGCGGACGAGGTCTCGGGGCGCCGACGCGCGGGCGTACGTGGGGATCGCCAGGTCACGTTGTTCCCGCTAGTCATCCGCGGCACTCCCGGCCCCGAAGCAGTAGATCACGCCGTCTTCCGTTCCGACCACGAGCCGTCCCTGACCCGCCGCCGGCGACGCGAGGAACGGCGAGCCGGCCTCGAACCGCCAAACGAGTTTGCCCGTCGCTAGCTCCAAGTCATACAGATTACCATCCATCGACCCAACAAACACGCGATCGCCCACGATCGTCGGTGACGCGTCGATCCGGCCCTTGGTCGCAAACGCCCAGCGACGTTTCCCCGTCTCTGCGTCCAACGCGTGCACGAGCTTGTCCCGCCCGCCGACGATGACCAGGCCGCTCGCAACGGCCGCCGAGGCGTAGAAGGGCTGATGCCGCTGTTCGTGCTCGTACGTCCACGCGATCTTCCGCTTCTCCCAGTCGATGGCGAGAACCTGGTTGCCCATCGTTCCGACATAGGCGCGACCGCCTTGGACAGCGACGGACGCTCCTGAGAATGACCCCATGTCCACCGTGCCCGCCGCCGACCCGTCGGAAACGCGAACGGCGCGGAGCTGTGAATCACATCCCGCAACCAGCACGCGATCGTCGACGACGGCAGGGGTCCCATGGACCTTGTCTTCCGTCTCATGCTTCCAGATCAGGGCGCCGTCCTTCTGGGCCAGGCAGTACAGGTAGTTGTCATAGGATCCGAACAGGACGCGCTCGCCTGTGACGTTCGCGGACGAGATGATCTCGCTCTCCGCCTTGAATGTCCATCTGGCCTTGCCGGTCCGAGCGTCCACGGCGTGGAACACGCCGACGTCGTCTCCGAAGAGGACGACGCCGTTCCGGACAGTCGGCGAGGATCTGATCATTGCGCCCGTCGGGTACTTCCACTTCACCGCACCGTTGGCCAGGGCAAGGGCATGGAGGATGCCGTCATCGCACCCGAAGTAGACGGCGTCGCCGACAATGGCCGGAGATGACTCGACCGCGTCCGGCGCCTCGAACTCCCAGCACACCTTCAAGGCGGACGGCAGCGTCGTCCCTGCCGCGCCGGTCAGCTGAGCGTTTCCCCGAAACATCGGCCAATCCGGGCTGGTCGCGACGGCGGTCCGGCTTGCCAACGGCTTGGCCGACCTCGCGGGCGGTTCGGGTGACTTCGCCGACGTGGTCGGAGATTCTGCGATGGCGTACAGCCGTGTCCGCGTCCCGATATAGAGGACGCCGTTGGCGGCGACGGCGGTCCCGTAGACCGTCTCGTCCATGGCGTTCGTGGCCAGGACGTTCGCGTGTCTGTCGTGCTTGAAGACCGTGATGTCGCCGTCCTCGTTGCCGACATAGACCTTGCCGTCGACCACCAGGGGGGACGACCACACCGGCGCCTCTAGATCATGTCGCCAGAGCCGTTTTCCGGTGGCGACGTCGAGGCAGTGCAGGTAGCCATCCAACTCGGCCGCGTACAACAGGCCGTCGCGAATCGCCACGGTCGACAGGCTGCGTCCAAAGGCCTTTCCGCCGTAGTGCCAGACCTTGCCCGTCCGCGTTGCGTCGCCGGCCTTGCTCGCGTCGACTGCCCAGAGACACCCCGGGCCTGCACCGTTTTCGGGGTTCTGGCCGACCGCGACGAAGGCCTTGTCGTCGTGGGACACGGGCGTCGCGACGAGGTGGTTCTGGATGTCGGTGGATTCGGGATCGGGCTTGTGGAGCTTGCAGTCGAACTTCCAGAGCGGCTTGCCGGTCGTCGGCTCGAATGCATAGAGCCAGCCATCACCGCCGGGAAACACGATCTGCGGCCGGCCCTTGATCTCATGGAAGGCCGGCGATGACCACTGACCTTCGAGGATCTTGCCGCCCGGCGAACTGTCCGCCCAGGCCACCTTGCCGGACCTTCGGTTGACGGCGATGAAACTGGGGGCCGAGGGCGCGGGCACCTTCTCTCTGTCTTCATCGATGCCGTTGCCCGTGACGACGAACACGAGACCTCCCACGACCAGCGGCGAAGACGCCGACGCCTGGTGTGGCAGCACGCCCAGTGCCTTGATCATGTCCAGCGTCCAGACGAAGTCCGCATCCGTCGGTTCGTTGAACCTCTCGTTGGTGATGGGCCCGTCGTTCTCGTTGTCGCGAAAGCCCTCCGTATCGAGGCAGACCAGCTCGCACCGGTTGCTGACGTAGTACAGCCGGTCGCCCACGACGCAGGGGGCTGAACAGATCCCGATCTCCGGCCAGTCGTGCGCCGTCATGTTCGGCAGTTTGTCGTGCACGGCCTGCCACAAGAACCTGCCGTCGGACTCGGCAAGGCACATCATCACGCCCTTGTCGCCCGTTGCCTTCGGGGTCCGCTTGGCGCCGTTGTTCGTTCCAATGAAGACCTTGCCGCCGCTGACCACCGGGTTGCCGAAGGTCTGTGATCCCAGCTTGGTGACCCACTTGATGTTCTGCTTCTTGGCGACGTTCCACTGGGTCGGTAGGCCCTTCTCGCCGGAGACCATGTTGCGATCTGGATCCCCGCCCATCATGGGCCAGTCACCAGCGCGGCACGCAGTGGCCAGGCCGATGGTTGCTGCCAGCCAGAAACCGACTGCAGTCTGTCGTCCGGTCGAGGCCGTCGATCGTTGTGGGATAGTCGTATGCTGCATTGACTCCGATCCCGAGAGGGTCATCTGCTCCGGCCGCACGAACGGCGAGGTGCCCCATCCTTTTCGAGGGACCGCGGAACGTGGGCTCTCGAAAAGGGTGGGGGACGGAATGGCGCGCGAACCATCTCTCGCAGCCCGATTCCGTCCCCCACCCTTCACCCCCCTCGCGTTCCGCGAGGAGCGTGAAGGATGGGGCACCCCTCCGATAGCCCGCCCAGTCCTTCGCGCGCCCGGTACTACTTCAGCTCGTCGAGATAATCCCTGATCTTCTTGACGGCGGCGGCGACGTCGTGCATGTCGGACTCATCGCCGAGCAGCTGGCTCTGGAACAGCCAGACCGACTCGTGGTCGCACGCATGTTCGCAGACGGGAAGGTTCAGCGCGCCGTAGTCTCGTCCCTCCAGCCAGGGGAAGTCGCGCGGGTCGATCTGGAACAGCTCCTCGCGGTAGAGGGGCACGTAGCCTGCGCCGCAGTTGATGCCCTCGGCGCACATGGCCTCGATGAACTTCTCGCGAGGCACGCCGTCGAACCCGTCCGCCCGGTACCTGAAGACGTACAGGTGCCACGCGCTGCGGGTCGCGCCCGCGTGCAGCTTGAGCGGATCGACCCCGTCGATGTCGCTTAGAAGATCGGTCAGCACACCGGCGTTGCGATCGCGACGGGCCATCTGATCTTCGACCTCGTCGAACTGCGCCAGCAGAATCGCCGCACACAACGCCGGCATGCGGCAGTTGCTGCCCAACACATGATGCTCGTACCACTTCCCGCCCCGCACGCGCCCGCAGTTGGCGAAGGAATGGCAGCGGTCCGCCAGCCCTTCGTCGTCCGTGACGCAGATGCCGCCCTCGCCGGCGCACATGTTCTTGGTCGATTGGAAGCTGAACGTCCCGACGTCGCCGATCGCGCCGACGCGCCGGCCCTTCCACTCGGCCCCATGGGCCTGGGCGGCGTCCTCGATGACGGCCAGATCGTGCTTCTGCGCCACCGCGTTGATGGCGTCCATGTCGGCGGGCGATCCGGCGATGTGCACGGCGATGATGGCCTTGGTTCGGTTCGTGATGGCCGCTTCGATCTTCGACGCGTCGATGTTGTACGTATCCGGATCGATGTCCACGAAGACGGGCACACCGTTGGCCGTCAGCACGGCGCTGGCCGTGGCGATGAACGTGTACGGCGGGACGATCACCTCGTCCGCGGCGCTTACGCCCGCCGCCTTGAGCGCCACCCACAGGGCGGCCGTCCCGTTGCTGATCGCCTGGCCGTACTTGGCGTGGTGGAACTCGGCGAACCGCTCCTCGAACTGCCGGATGTGGCCGCTGCCCACGCCCCAGTCCGGTGAGTTGAACACCTCCGTGATCATCTCGAGCTGACGGTCCGACCGCTCCGGCCAGCTCGGAAAGGGCTTCGTCCGCACGGGCGTGCCGCCGCTGATTGCCAGATTGCCCATCACATCCTCCCAAACATCTGGTGGTCGGCTAGCGGAGTCCCTCGACGATCCGCTCGATGAGGTCCTCGTCGATCTCGACCGTATCCAAGACGCTGTAGAAAGTCTCACGCGGATTCTCCCGACGGAAGTCGTTGAGCGTTCGCAGCGTCTCGACCAGCTCGTCGCGGGTCATCCCGTTGTTTGCGAGACGGTAGGCCAGTCGACATCGGTCCATCACCCCACGAATGCCGTCCGGATCGTTGTCCTGGACGACCGACATCGCGTAGATACCGGCACCGACCAGCTCGCCGTGGGGCATGCGCTCTCCGGTTCGGTACTCGTGGTTGTAGGCGAACAGGTGCTCGCTGCCTTCCTCAGGCCGGGAGCCGCCGAACGCCACGCAGAGGCGGACCTCCTGGCAGTACTCGTCGATAATGGCGTCGATACCGGCCTCGCTGACCTGGCCGATCTCGTCGGCGGCGGCGATGACCCGGCGCAGACAGGCGCCGGCCTGCTCGGCGATGCCCTCGTCGTAGCGCGACTCGCCCGCGTCGGCCGCCAGCCGCCAGTCGTGCAAGGCGGTGTGGATGCTCAGCAGATCGCCGCAGCCGGCCCGGTTGAGCCGTCCGGGTGCTTGCTGGATCAGCTCATAGTCAACGGCCACCACGTCGGCCCAGATCTGCCCGATGTAGCGGACCCGGCCCTCGACGCGAACGCCAACCGCGTCGGTAAGGGGGGCGTCGACGCTCACGATCGTCGGCACTTGAACGAGCCGGCAGTCTCGCTTCATGGCCACGAACTTGGCGGTGTCGGCCGACGAGCCGCCACCGATGCCGTAGACCACGTCGCAGTCCGGCAGGTCGCGCTCGAGCGCCTCGAGCGTCTCGGTCGCCATGTCGGTGACCATACAGAGCCGCATCGGCTCGAAGTCGACCTGCTTGCGAACCAGCTCCCAGGGCTCGGGCATGGTACAGACCATGCCGTCGCCCTCACGCTCGATCAGGTCGGTGAGGATTCGCCGCCCACGCAGAATCTCGGGCTTCTGGTAGGTCTGCATCGTCGGCAAGGTATCGACACGGTCCGCCGCTCGTCAAGACGACGACCGCCCCGTTCCGGCCCGCCAAAGAAGCAAGGACCGATAATAACCGTCCCGGTTGATCGGCCCGGACACCGATTCGACTGGGCCTTAACCCGCGGACCCCCATCTGACGATGATCAAGACGGCTGATTTGCCGAAGGACTCGGCCGTGACTGGCATCATGTTCGCATGCATCCTGACCATTGCCGTGGGCTGCTACATGTTCCTGTACCTCGCCGGCAAGCAGAACGAGATCGAGGAGAAGGACCGCGAGATCCGATGGCGGTCGGAGCGACTCGAGGCGTATCGCCAAGCCCAGGCAAGACAAAGCACGCCAACCGTCATGCTCAATGGCGTACAGAACGCCACCCCACCAGCACCCCCCGCCGGCGAGTCCGAAGCGCCGACATAGAACGTCCAAGCGGGTGGTTCATCACGCCCTGTCGTAAGCGCGGTCGAGTGCGGCCAGGGCCTCCTCCAGCCGGGCGCTGTCCAGGCCCCCGTAGTGCCACTCCGGTCGGTCTTCCATGAAGTCAACGCCTTTGCCCTTGACCGTGCGGCAGATGATGATCGAGGGGCGCTCCGTTTCGGCGTGGGCGTTTTCGACGGCCTGGCAGATCTCTCGCATGTCATGGCCGTCGATCTCCTGGGTGTACCAGCCGAACGCCTCCCAACGTTTGGCGAGCGGCTCGAGGGTCATGATGTCTTCGGTGGCCCCGTCGATCATCAGCATGTTGCGGTCGAGCAGCACCGTCAGGTTGGTCACCTTGAATTGGTTGCCCGACATCGCGCCTTCCCAGATCGTGCCCTCGCACTGTTCCCCATCGCCACAGACGCAGTACGTGTGCCACGACTTGCCCTGGAGCCGCGCGCCGATGGCCATGCCCAGCGCGATCCCCAGCCCGTGGCCGAGCGAGCCCGTCGAGGCGTCCACCCCGGGCACCTTCAAGGTGTCCAAGTGCATGCCGAACGCCGAGCCGGTCTTGTTGAACGTCTTGAGCAGCTCGACGTCGAAGAAGCCCAGCAGACCCAACAGGGCCGCATGGCCCACTCCCCCGTGGCCCTTGCTCAGCACGAACCGGTCGCGGTCATCCCAGTCCGGACGCTTCGGATCGATCCGCATGTACTTGCCGTAGAGGGCGACCAGGATGTCCGTCTGGCTGAGGGCCCCGCCGATGTGGCTGCCGCCGGCCCAGCCCGTGACCTGCAGGCTCAGCCGCCGGACCTCCCAGGCCCTGTCCTCCAGCTGCTTGATCTCCTCGTCCGTTACGGGCATGGATCATTCCCTCTGCCTGTTGAACGCGATGCGGTCCGCGCCCCGTCAGCACCGCGACCGTCAGGGAGCGACCTATCTGTCCTGAGTTTGTGCGTCGGATCCTACGAGCCGAACTGCTCGGCCACAACACGGAACGCCGCGTCGGCGACGTCGAGCGTCTGGGTCACGTCCTCCTCGGTATGCGCCGTGGAGACGAACAGGTTGTGATGCGGGTGTACGAACACGCCCCGACGCCCCATCTCTGCACACCACACCTGACTGCGATACAGGTCGTCGTCGTTGGTGAACCGGACGAACGGCATGGCCGGATGTCCGCTGCACGTCAGCTGCAATCCGTGCGACGCCGCCCCATCCGTCAGGCCGTCACAGAGTTTCTGACCGAGCTCGAACATCCGGGCAATCCCGTCGCAGGCCTCCAGCTCGTCCAGCGTCGCGATCGCCGCCGCCATCGGCACGGCGCTGAACCAGTAGCTGCCCGCCAGGAACACCTTGCTGGCCGCCGTCTTGAACTCATCTCGTCCGCCGCAGGCGCTGAGGGGGTACCCGTTGGCGATGGCCTTGCAGTAGGCCGACAGATCCGGTCTGACGCCGAAGTACTCCCCGCTGCCGCCGATGTGCAACCGGAAACACGTCCGGACGTCGTCGAGGACGAGCACGATGCCCTCGTCGTCGCACAGCTTCCGCACGCCCACCCAGAATCCCTCGGCCGGCAGCTCATTGTCCCACCAGTTGGGGAAGTGGTAGGGCGTCAGGATGACCGCTGCAATCTCGCCGCGATGCCGCTCGACGAGCTTCTCCAGACCGGTCAGGTCGTTCCATCGAAACGTCAAGATGTCCTGCCGGTCGCCCAGCGTCAGGCCTGCATGGCCCGGGGTGCACCAGGCATCCTTGCCGTGATAGGCGCCCTGAGCCATGATGACTTTGTTCTTGCCCGTGTGGGCCCGGGCCACCTGAAGCGCCCAGGTCGTCATGTCCGACCCGTTCTTGGCGAAGAGGAACCAGTCGGCGAAGGGCGTGATCTCGACCAGGCGCTCGGCCAGCTCGACCATTACCTCGCTGGGGGCGCTCAGGCAGTTGCCCTGCTCCCGCTGCTTGGCGGCCGCTTCCTCGACCTTCGGATGGTTGTGGCCCAGCAGCATCGGGCCGTAGGAGCAGATCCAGTCGATGTATTCGTTGCCGTCAATGTCCCATGTCCGGCTGCCCTGCCCGCGGGCGAAGTAGTACGGCGTGGCGCCGGGCGTCCGAAGTGCGGGCGAGTGATGGCCGTAGATCCCGCACGGGATCACCTGGGTCGCCCGCTCGAACAGCTCGACCGACCGGTCGAACTTGCACAAGGCCGCTTCTTGCTGCTGTTCGGTCTTGACATCCGCCATAATCGTGCCCTCCCCGATAGCAGGGCGGTTCGTTCCGCCCCGGCGTAGGATCGCTCATTTCAGGTACGGCTTGAGGTACTCCAGCATCGCGTTGAGCTGATCTGCCAGCGGCAGGAATCCGGTAATGACCACGTCGCCCCGGCCCAGGGCGGCGAATGCATCCATCCGCCCGTTCAGCAGGTCGTTGCAGACCTGCAGGTCACGGAAATGCATCTTGACGTTGGGGGCGTCGGCCGGCCCCTTGCCGGCCGTGAATCTCCCGTCGCGGTGCGTCAGGTGGACGCAGGGGCCGTCGGGCAGGATCTTGAACTCCGCCGTGCCGTTCGGCGTGTGGGAGGCCAGGTCCGACACCGCAGGATCCAGCTCGGCCAACTCCGCCAGTCCATAGATGGCCGTGTACAGCATGCACTGCGTTACGAACGCGAAAACCCGCTCGTCGGCGAGCACGTCGTCCGATGCGCGCAGGTAGTGCTCCAGCCGATCCGTCAGTTTGCCAAACTCGTTGGACATGAACCCCAATCGCGTGAACCCCTTGACGGGGACGGGATTGGCCTTGCCGTCGAACATCGCGTTGAGGTGCTGGGGCGATTTGAACCAGAGCTTCACGTCGGCCCGATCGGCGGGCCCTCGCCCGACGCGGCACTGCCCGTTGTGGATCGAGACATAGCCCCGGGGGCCTTGGCGGACGGAGAACTCCACCGTGACCCCCCACGACCCGACCAGCTGAGTCATCTCGGGATCGAACGCGACGAGTTCCTCCAGATTGGGCAGAACGGCGTGGAGGTTCAGGTGCGCCTTGACCAGATCGTCTTGCATGGACGCCTCCACGATGCTGTGACGTGACCGCAGGACCAGCCGGGCCATCGCTCCCATGAAGACCACGGCTCTCCCCGCTTCTGGCAGCATAATGGACGCCCCGCCGACAGGTCAACACGCGGCGGCGGGGCAGCCCGGCTTTGGGCCTGGCTCAAAAAGGGGACTGGCTTCGAGCCGGAGACGCACAGTCCTTCGTGGAGAAACCAAACGATGGCGTGCCTGTCCCCTTTTTGAACCAGGCTCGGTTTTGGTATTGACGCATTGCGACCTTGCCGATATATTCCAGGAGTAGTCGAAGGAGCCCCAGCGCGCATGACAGGCAAGGAGCATCACGCCAGACGCAGCTTGTACCTGAGCCTATTGCTCGGTCTGCTGCTGGCGTTGCGCCTTGACGTCAGCGCGTAGGGCCCTGACACGATCGCGAAAGCACCGAACGGAGTCATCAACGAGCCCTACGCAGCGATGCGAGGGCTCTTGTTTTTTGGACGACGGCCATGACGATACGTCGCTCGAGGATGACCAGACTGTTACTGCCCGGGGCCGGGCGGCGCACGTGCGCGGTCCGGCCCGAAGCCCCTTCTGCCGCGGCCTGACATCCGGGCCAGGTGCCGCGGCCAGGGCAAGGCGGCCCGGACTCCTCATCAAGCGGCAACCATCCGCACCCAAGGTGCTGCGGAGCACAAACATGACCGACACAAAGAGCACGACAGAGGCAAACGCCAGTCAGCAGGATCAGCCCGTTATTCGGATCTTCGACACGACGCTTCGAGACGGCGAGCAGTCGCCGGGTGCGTCGCTGAACCGATCGGCCAAGCTCGAGATCGCCCGTCAGCTGGAACGGCTCGGCGTGGACATCATCGAGGCCGGGTTCCCCATCACCAGCAACGACGACTTCGAGGCCGTCAAGGCCATCAGCGGACAGATCGAAGGGTGCACCGTGGCCGGCCTGGCGCGATGCGTGGACAAGGACATCCGACGCGCCGCTGACGCGGTCCAGCAGGCCGCTCACCCCCGGATCCACGTCTTCTGCGCCACCAGCAAGATCCATCGGCAATACAAGCTCAAGCGGGCGCGAGAAGAGATCCTCAAGATGAGCGTCGAGGGGGTCGAGCTGGCCAAGAGCTTCACTGACGACGTCGAATTCAGCCCGGAGGACGCCAGCCGGACGGAGATCGATTTTCTGGCCGAGGTGGTCGAGGCGACCATCGGCGCCGGCGCTACGACGGTGAACATCCCCGACACGGTGGGCTACACGACGCCCGACCGGTTCCGGGAGATCATCACGCAACTGCGCCAGCGCGTCGCTGACATCGACCGCGCGGTAATCAGCATTCACTGCCACAACGACCTGGGGCTTGCGGTGGCGAATTCTCTGGCGGCCGTCCAGGCCGGTGCCCGGCAGATCGAGTGCACGATCAACGGCATTGGCGAGCGGGCCGGCAACTGCTCGCTGGAGGAGGTCGTGATGGCCCTGAAGGTCCGCAACGATCACTTCCGTGCGACGACGCGGATCGACACGCGACGGATCTACCCCACGTCGCGGATGGTGGCCAGCCTGACGGGCATCCAGGTGCAGCGTAACAAGGCCATCGTGGGGCTCAACGCCTTTGCCCACGAGGCGGGCATCCATCAGCACGGCGTGCTGGAGCATGCCGCCACGTACGAGATCATGAGGCCCGAGGACGTCGGTCTGGCCGCCAACGAGCTCGTGCTCGGCAAGCACTCGGGACGCCACGCGTTCCGGGACCGCCTCGAGCAGCTCGGTCACAGACTCACCGATGAGCAGATCGACAAGACGTTCGCGCAGTTCAAGGACCTGGCCGACAAGAAGAAAGAGGTCTTCGACGAAGACCTCGAGGCCCTCGTCGAGGAGGCGATCAGCGACGTGCCCGCCACCTGGGCGCTGGAGACGGTCCAGACGACGGCGGGCGGTGGGGTCATCGCGACGGCTACCGTCTGCCTGCGCAACGTCGCCGAAGACCGCGTCATCCAGGACGCCGCCACGGGCGATGGGCCGGTCGACGCGATGTATTCGGTGGTCCAGAGGATTACCGGCGTTCGCGTCAAGCTGAGGGAGTATCAGCTCCGGGCGATCACCGCTGGCAAGGAGGCCCAGGGCGAGGTCACGCTGAAGATCGAGCAGAACGGTCAGACCGTTCGCGGCCGGGCCCACTCCGTGGACATCGTCGAGGCCTCCGCCAAAGCCTACGTCAATGCCATCAATGCGCTGATTGCCCTGGGCGCTGTATCGGAGGAGAAGACCGAGGGGGTGTGATTGCCGCGCCAAGGGTGATAGGATTCGATCCCCGGCGGCTGGGGCGAGGGGTCCCCCACGCGTGTCAACGAAGGATACCGCTGCGCGGCCCGCTGCGTTTGGAGATCTGATGCCGATCCGCGCGATAACGTTCGACTTCTGGGGCACGCTCTACGATGAGGTGGGCGATTCGTCCGACAGACGGGAGCGGCTGCGATACCAGTACGCCTGCATGTTCTTCCGGATGATGGGTGTTGAGCTGGACGAAGCGAAGCTCGAGCGGGTGATGGGCGAGGCCCCCCATTACGCCGAACGGCTGTGGCGCGAGCAGCATCGAACGATGAGCCGGGATGAGCTTGGCCAATACGTTGCCGAGCAGATGGGCTACAGTCTGGAGGACGCATCGGCCGACGCCTTGGGCGAAGCGCTGGCCATGGCTGGCGCGCGCGTGCCGCCCGTGTTGAAGGTCGGCGCCAACGGCGTCCTGGAGGACCTCGGCGGACGGTACAAGCTTGCCGTCATCAGCGACACGGGCCTGTCGCTCGGGTGCGCGCTTCGCGAGGTGATGCGGGCCGACCAGGTGCTCGACTACTTCGATCACCTGACCTTCAGCGACGAGACCACCACCACCAAGCCCCAGCCCCGCCAGTTCCTGTACACCTGCTTCATGCTGCAGGTGCCGCCGGACCAGACCGTCCACGTCGGCGATCTGGAGGAGACCGACATCGCGGGGGCCCGCGAGGCGGGGCTGCGATCGGTGTTGGTTACCAACGGGCGCGACGTGGATAAGACGGCCGCGGACGCCTCGATCAGGACACTGGAGGAGCTGACGGGCGTCCTGAGACGCTGGGAGGAGGCGGCATGACCTTGTTGGCCGTGCCCATCACGAGCCAGACCACCGAGCGGGCGCTGGCGGACGTCGAACGGGCCGTCGGCCGATCCGCCGCCGACGCCGTCGAGTTCCGCCTGGATTACCTGCGCCAGGTCGATTTGCCGAAGGTGATGGGCGCCGTGCCGGACGATGTCAAGGTGATCGTGACCGCCCGCGACCCGGGCGAGGGCGGCGTGTGGGATCTCGATGACCATGAACGCATCGCTGCGCTGGTCGATGCCGCCCGGATGCGCCCCGACTACATCGATATCGAGCTGGCGACGTGGCGACGCTGTCCGGACGCCGCCGACAAGCTGGCCCCGTTGATCGACGGCCCGCCCGGGCGCCCCGGGCAGGACCGGTCTTGCCGCCTGATCCTGAGCGCCCACGACTTCGACCGGCGTCCGGTCGACCTCGATGACCTTCTGGCAGGCCTGGCATCCGAGCCCTGCCACGTGGCCAAGATCGTCTGGCAGGCCGAGTCGATCTGCGACGTCTACGCGTGCTTCGAGTTGATGCGGTCAGGTCGGGACGGCAAGCCCGTCATCGCGATCGCGATGGGCGAGGCGGGCGTGGTCTCGCGGATCCTCGCCAAGAAGTTCGGTGCGTTCCTGTCGTTCGCCGCGATCGACGAGGGCGCCGAGTCCGCCCCGGGACAGATCGGCGTCGAGGCGATGAAGCGTTTGTACCGCTGGGACCAGATCGGTGCGGACACCGCCGTCTATGGCGTCATCGGGTGTCCCATCATGCACTCGATGAGTCCGGCCATCCACAACGCGGCCATGGGCCAATGCGGTGTCGATGCCGTGTACGTGCCGCTGCGGATCGAGCCGGGGTACGAGAACTTCGAGGCCTTCGTCCGCGGTGCGATGGATCGGCCGTGGATGGACCTCCGCGGGCTGAGCGTGACGATCCCGCACAAGGAGAACGCCCTGCGGTTTGTCGACCAGCTCGCACAAGCCGGCGATAGGCCCGACGCGATCGAGCCGCTGGCCCGGCAGATCGGTGCGGTCAATACGATCGTTTTCGACGGGCCGGGCGAGCTGCGGGGCCTGAACACCGACTACGCCGCCGCCCTCGACGCCCTGACCGACGCGATGGGGTGCGCGCGGACGGACCTGTCGGACGAGCCCGTAGCCGTCCTCGGCGCGGGCGGCGCCAGCCGCGCGATCGTGGCGGGCCTGCGACACTGCGGTTGTCAGGTCACGATCTACAACCGGACGTACAGCCGAGCTGAGGCGCTCGCCGACGAGTTCGACTGTCGGGCCGAGCCGTTGGAGCGGGCGGCGGATCTGCAAGCCAGGATCGTGGTCAACACCACCAGTCTGGGCATGCACCCGAACGTCGATCAGACCCCGTTGCCGGCCGACGCCCTTCGGCCCGGGATGGTGGTCTTCGACAACGTTTACAACCCGATGGAGACCCGTCTGCTCCGCGAAGCCGCCGAGATCGGCTGCCTGACGGTCAGCGGCGTGGACATGTTCGTCAACCAGGCCGTCGCGCAGTTCGAGGCCTGGACCCACCTGTCGGCGCCGCGCGAGCTGATGCGGCAGGTCGTGGTCGAGTCACTCACGAGTAAGGGCAGATAGCGGCACTTGCGAGAGGAGAACGCCGTGCACATCCTGGCTTTCAACGCCAGTCCGCACCGGGACAAAGGACACACCCACCGAATCCTGGCTCCGTTCCTGGAGGGGGCTGCCGAGGCCGGCGCCACCACCGAGACGCTCATGGTCCGCGATCTGGACGTCAAGCCCTGTATCGCTTGCATGACGTGTTGGTACGCGACGCCCGAGCAATGCGCCCAGGACGACGACATGACCGACGTCCTGGAGAAGGTCCGCGCCGCCGACGTCGTGGTCCTGGGTACGCCCGTCTACGTCGACGGCATGGTCGGACAGTTGAAGGTCGTCCTCGACCGCATGATCCCGCTGCTTCATCCGGAGATGGAGATGCGCGACGGGCACATGCGGCATCCGATCACGGACAGGGCGCAGGGGATGAAGTTCGTGTTGGTCTCGGTCTGCGGATTCCACGAGATCGACAGCTTCGACCCGCTCGTCGCCCATGTCGACGCGGTGTGCAGCAACATGGGCCAGGAACCCGCCGGCAAGCTGCTCCGCCCGCACGCCCACGGGATGGAGGTGCTCGAGCACTTCGGCAACCCGCCGACGGACGTCTTCGACGCCTGCCGCGAGGCGGGGCGACAGGTCGTGCTGCAGGGCCGCATCGATCCGGCCGTCGAGGACCGCGTCAGCCAGACCCTCATGCCCAGAGAAGCCTACCTCAACGGCGCGAACCGGGCGATGGCGAAGCTCAAGCTCAAGCGGGGTGCGTCCCGAGCCGACGGGAACCCCCGATAGCAGCGAAACCGCTCACGCGCCCGCTGTGACCCAAACTGCAATTGTGCTCTCGACGCGGATGCCTTGATCCGCTAGAAGGCATGGTTCCATGCGTCGCAACCTTGTTGTCATCACGGTGACGGCGGTCCTGTTCGGGCTGTCGTTCGGGGTCTATGACCTGGTCCTACCGTTGTGGCTGAAGACCAACGGCATCAGCTACCTGCAGATGGGTTGGATCTTCGCGGCCAGCAACCTGATGATGATGCTCGTGCCGATCGTGGCGGGCTGGCTGGCGGATCTATTTGGGCGCAAACGGTTTTTCGCGACCAGCCTGGCGTCGTGCGCGGTTGCGTGCTTGATCACGCCGATGACGGCCAACGTGGCCGCGCAGACGGGACTCCGCGTGATTCAGCGGGCGGCCTGGGGCGTCTACCAATCGCTCCAGGGCGTGCTGGTCTTCGAGACCCACCGCGCCAGCTTCATCCTGTCCATCCGGCTCGCTCGCGGATTCGAATACACCTGCAACGCCCTCGGTGCGTTCCTCGTCTGGCTGCTGATCCGAGGACAAACGAGCAGCGACAAACTGGCCATGCCCATGTACGTCGCCTGCGGGCTGCTGCTCGTGGCGTTCGTGATGGTCGTCGGCTGGCTGCGCGAGCCTGAACCCGACGACGCCGAGCCGGTCAGGAAGGGCGGATTCAACCCGTTCGGCCTGCCGCCGGTCCTGATCCTGCTGGCGGTTTTCAACTTCGTTTTCATGCTGGGTCTGTCCCTCAGTCACTCGCAGATGATGGTGTTGTTTTTCTACGAGAAATTCCAGTTGGCAGAACACCACGTCGCGTGGGTGAGCATACTGCATCGCGTCAGTCTCGGCTTGCCGATGATCGTGGCCGCGTTCTGGGTCACACGCCCGAACAAGTGGCTGTTCGCCGCGACGGTGGCGCTGGAGGGCGTCTTCGTCTCGGCGACGGTCTTTCCGTCGAGCGTCGTCGGGGCGGTGGCCGTCTGGTTCGTGCACGACCCGATCGGTGCGGCCATTTGGGCCCCCATGAACTCCTGGTACATGCAGCACTACGCACGGCCCGATCGACGCGCCGCCGACGTGGCCACGGTCATGGCCATGACGACACTGGGCACGGTCATCGGCCCGATCGTCGCAGGCAGCCTGGCCGACTATGGCGGGGCTGTCCCCGCTCCGCTGAGCGGGGCGATCGACCTGCCGTTCTTCGTCAGCGGCCTGATCGTCGTTTTGTCCGCGGCCCTGGTCTGCTTCCTGCCCAAGGCGCAGCAGGACGGGACGGCCGAACCCCATTGAGGCAACCTGACCTCATCGAGGTGCGGAAGCGCAACCGATCAAGCAGGACCCATCAAGCAAGGAGACACAACCCATGTTCGTTCACACTTGTCTGGCAGTGCTCGCGGGGGTCTTGGCCGCAGGCGGCGATGCCGGCTCGCCGAAGGGCGACTTCGACATCAAGTCGCCGGCGTTCCGGAAGATCCTTGCGCCCGATTCCAAGCTCACCAAGCTGGCCGGCGGCATGCTCTTCACCGAAGGGCCGGTCTGGGTCGAGAAGCAGCAGGCGCTGCTCTTCAGCGACATCCCCGCCAACCAGGTCAAGCGCTGGACCCAGAAGGACGGCGTGGCCATGTGGCTCAGGCCGAGCCACCACGCCAATGGCCATACGCTCGATCTGCAGGGCCGCCTGATCAGCTGCGAGCACGGCGCCCGACGCGTCACGCGGATGACGCTCGATGCGGCGCGGACCACGGAGGTCCTCGCCTCGGCGTACAAGGGCAAGCGGCTCAACGCGCCCAACGACGCCGCCGTCAAGCGCGACGGGACGATCTGGTTTACCGATCCCGGCTACGGCCTGAATCCCGAGGAAGCCGAGCTCACCAAGCGGCACGTGTTCTGCCTGGACTCCAAGAGGGGCGAGATGAAGTCCGTCGCCGACGACTTCGAGCGGCCCAACGGCCTGTGCTTTTCGCCGGATGAGAAGCGGTTGCACATCGCCGATTCGTCGAAACGCCATCACGTCCGCGTCTTCGACGTGACGGCGGACAACACACTGACCAACGGACGCGTCCTGGCCACGTTGCCCAAGGGGGTCCCGGATGGCATGCGCGCCGACACCGACGGGCGGCTGTACGTCACCGGCGGCGAGGGCGTCTACGTCTACGCCCCGTCGGGCGAGCTGCTGGGCACGATCCTGATGAAGGAGGTCCCGGCCAACTGCACGTTCGGCGGTCAGGGCAGGCACACGCTGTTCATCACGGCGCGAACCAGCCTCTACGCCATCAAGCTGGCCGCCACCGGCGCCCAGCGACCGTGAGGGGAGTCTTCTCGGTCTTGCCGTCGCGCTATACCTGCGGGGCGTCCTGGGGCGCGGGGAACAACGCGTCGAGGCGCTCGAGCACGTCGTCTTCGAGCTTGACGTCGAGCGCCTTGAGGTTCTGCTGAAGTTGCGCCACGCTCGACGTGCCCAGGATCACGCTGCTGATGTTGGGATTGGTCAAGCACCAGGCGATGGCCAGCTCCGCCCCGCCGATCCCGAGATCGGTGGCGATGGCGACGAATTCCTGGGCCTTGGTCTTGTTCTCCTCGGTCCAGTACATCGCCTTGATGACCATGTTCTGCCGCGGGTCGGCGGCGCGCGTGCCCTCCGGCGCGTCCTGGCCGGGCTTGTACTTGCCGGTGAGCATGCCATGCGCCAACGGCGAGAAGATGACGTTGCCGATTCCCTCTTCGGCGGTGGTCGGGAACAGGGCGCTTTCCGGATAGCGATACAGCAGGTTGTAGCGCGGCTGGCTGACCGCCATCGGGCGCGTGCCGAGCTCCTTGGCCAGCGCGTTGGCCCGGACGATCAGCGGCGCGGGCCATTCGCTGATGCCCCAGTAGATGATCTTGCCCGCCCGGGCCAGGTCCTCCATCGCGCGGAGGGTCTCCTCCAGCGGCGTGGCCGGGTCGGGACGATGGCACATGTAGCAGTCCACGTAGTCCATGCCCAGCCGCCGCAGGCTTGCGTCGCATTGCTCGCGGATGTGCTTGGCGGACAGGCCCCCGTCGTTCGGGCCCTCGCCCATCCGCGCCCACACCTTCGTCAGGACGAACAGGTCCGAACGGGGCAGGTCGGCGAGGTACCGGCCCAAGGCCTCCTCGGCACCGCCGTGGTTGTACGCGTTGGCCGTGTCGAAGTAGTTGATGCCCGCATCGTAGGCCGTCCGAACCATCTCGCGCGACGTCTGGTCATCGCACGTGTATCCAATGGTCAGGTACGAGCCCAGACCCACGCTGCTGACCTTCGCCCCCCATTTGCCGAGCTGTCTGTACTCCATGGTGCGTCTCCGTGATTGCAGTCGCCTTCACGCGTCCTCGATCCGTCCCGTTTCGATCTCGAGAAACTCGAACTCAGCCTCGAACCCGCCCCCCTTGGGGCTGCACGCGTACAACCCGCAGTCGATCGGGGCCCCTGGTCGGTCGTCGTGGAGGTGGGCGGTTCGCAGATGCATCCACGCGTGCCCCTGTTCGGAGGCCTCGACGATCTGGTCGCCTCCTTCGCGCCGGACGCGCAACCAGATCTCGCTCCGTCCCGTCGGGAATGGCTGTGTCGACCAGTCCGAGTACCCCCCGTTGGTCACGACGGCGCCCAGCTGGCTCGGGCCGTCCGGCTCATACTCCACCGACGTCTTCAGCCAACACGACGGCGACACACGGATCATCAGACCGGCCTGGTCATACTGATGGACCGGCGAGAAGCGAACCCTCGTGGTCAGCACCAAGTCGCCCTCGACGGGCGCGAACAGGAAATGCCCATCATCGGCTCGAAGTCCGCAATGCGTCTTCTGCCAGAAATCCGTCTCTGCGTCCGGGGCCACGACCAGCACACGCCGAGAAGAATCGATGGACCATCGACCCGGCGGACAAAACCACGTCAGCCGAGGGTCCAGCGCCTTACCGGCGAATTCCTCATGCAGCAACAGCTCCGTCGTCATTCACGCCTCCGACGTCGGGAAGACTCGCCCGGCTCCGCCCGAGGGAGCAGGACGGCGTCCGCTCCCGCACATCTCAGCCCCTGAACCCCGACCCCTGACCCCTCCTCATATCGCCGTCCTGCCGCGGTCTTCGGCGCCGTGGTCCCGTCGGGCGCCCATCAAGAACGCCCCCAGCCGATCCGGCAGGTAAAACGCGGGTGTCTCGATCTTCCGCGTGACCGCCACGAGCGCGTCTGGGAACTCGAGCCGTTGGACACCCTCCTCTACCGCCTGCGGGTTGCGGTTGGTCAGGATCAGCACCGGGCGGGGCTTGGAGACCACGTAGTCCTTGAGCTGTCCCAGCAGCCACAGGCCCGTATCCAGGCCGTTGTTCGTCACCGAACCGGTGACGTGAATGGGCGAGGGCATCATGATGTCCAGGATGATCACGCTGATGGTGGGGTTCTGGTCGATGTAGCCGTGCGCGTCCTCGGCATGCTCGCAGTAGTGCACCTTGAACCCGCGGTCGCGCAGATTCTCGATGTAGCGCCTGGCGAAGAACTCCTCGTCGTCGATGAACAGCACCTCATCGGCCATGGCGTGTTTCCTCCTTGCCTGCTATCAAGTGCTTCGGGAACAGAAGGGAAAAGACAGTCGGGTCCTTCCGTGACGTTATCCGCAAATCGCCGCCATGCGCGGTCATGATCGTCTTGGCGATCGTCAGCCCGAGCCCGACGCCCTGAGACGACGCGTTCTCCGCACGGGCCGAGCGGTAGTACGGTTTGAACAGGTGCGGCTCTTCCTCCGGTTCGATCCCGAGACCGTGGTTGCTGATATCCACCACGAAGTACGGATCGGCCCGGCGAGCCTCCACCTGGATCGTCGATCCCTCCTCGCCGTACTTGATCGCGTTGAGCAGCAGGTTGTAGATGCTACGTTCCACGCCGCCACGATCGATGTTCAGCGCCGGGATCTCGCGCAGCGCCTCGAAGCGGATCTTCATTCGCTTGGTCGCACGGGCGTAGCGGCTGAGCATGTTGGTCAGCCGGGCGATGATGTCTCCCTCCAGGAGCGTCGGCTCGGTGTGCAGAAGCTTCAGCGAGCGCGTCGGATCCAGGTCCAGCTGGTCCACCAGGTTCATCGCGAATTCGCTGCAGGCCACGGTGTCCAGCACGTCGTACTCCCGGATTTCGACCTTTCGCTGAACGGCGTGCAGCACGTCCGTGGTGATGTCGCGGATCATCGTGAGCGGCGCGAACAGGTCGTGCTTGACGATGCTGACCGTCCGCTCCCGCTCGATCCGCTGCTCGAGCACCTGCAGCACCGGGCCCACCTGGTCGGCGATGAACCCGAGCGTCTCGATCTCCGTCGCGTCGAAGTTGTACAGCCCTTCGGGAAAGACCGAAGAGGTGTGCTCTACGCAGCGGATCACGCCCAGGGCGCGCTTCGTGGCAGTCTGGCCGTCCGGCGGCGCAGGGATCGGGACCAACACGATCGGGTCCAGACCGTCGCGGGGCGGCAGTTTGTGGATCTCGGGGAACTTCGCCGAGTGTTCGGGAAGCTCCGCCCGGCTCGACGCCATGACGAGTTGCGCATCCGCATAGCACTGACCGGTCAGCCCCTCACCCGCGGCGTAAACGACTGACGGGAGCAGTTCTTCCCGGACGGGCTTCTTGTCCCCGCCCAAGACGCCCGTGGTCGCGAGGCACTGCACCGCGTCCTCGAACCGCACGCGGTAGAAGATGGACACGCCACCGACGTGCAGGCGCTTCTTGATCACGTCGATCAGCTCTTTGAGGTAGTCCGCGCGGACCTCGGCAGGACGGCGACTCACGCACGCCAAATGCCGCTGGGCCAGGTCGTTCAGCTCGACGAGAATCTCCCGCTGCTCGGTCGTCTCCGACTTGCGGATCGCCAGCGCCGTCACCAGCCCCATGGTCAGCAGCGGAATCTCGGCGTGAGGCGTCCGGTCCTGCAAATCGGTGTAGTGCAGGCGCACGACGCCGACGATGGGCAATCTGGGCGCCTCCCCGTTCGCGCTGGCCGTCAGCAGGGGGATGCAATCGAAGGCCTTGTACGCCAGCCTCTCCGCCACGTCGGGATCGGCCGCCCGGTAGACCACGCCGTCTAGCTCGCGCCGCCACTTCCGCACGTCGGCAACGTGCACCGTCTGGTGCGTCTTGGCGCAGTACGCCGCGACGCCGTTGCCCACGGGCCGCGTCCGTTCTTCCGGAGGGACCGCGCGATCGGGATCGCTTGCCGGGTCCTTCGCCGCAAACATCGCCAGCTCCAGCTGGTCGAATTCCGAGTTGTACAGCCACAGCGAGACCCAGTCCGCGTTGCTGACCTCCTGCCAGGCCGTGCAGATGTGCTTGAGGTCCACCTCCGGCGTCTTGCCCCTCGGGTCGTAGCCGAGCAGCTTCTCGTAGAAGGCCTGACGGCGCCCGTGGACGGTGTCCGGATCGAGCGGTCGCAGCGCACGGAGCGCAACCCGCAACAACGGCGGCAACGCCGACTCCCACCGTTCGATCTCGTCAGCAGCGACCAACGACGGGCCTCCCACGATCAAGACGTAGGACAGATCCCACTCCGACAACACCCGGACCGCGAGGCAATGCTGCCCCGCCGCCAACGGGACGAGTCCATCGTCTTTCGGCCCCGTGATTACTTCGTGGGAAACCGGCCTGAGATCGCCCAATGCCGCCGGCTTCTCGAATAGGGACAGATCTCCGATCTTGGGTGGGTTCCATTCGTCGGTCGACGCCTTCGCCCCGCCGAACAACCTTGCCTCGGGAGTCGGCTGTGACTGGCCCTTCCGGATCAGTGCCGAACGCAGCACCACCTTCTCGACGGCGGCGTGCCTGCGGATCGAGTCGGCCAACCAGTCCACCAGCTGATCGCGGGTCAGTCTGTCCAAATCGGTCCTGCCGATGTCGTCGAGGATGGCGGCCAGTTGATGCGTGTCCATTCCGCCACTCCCACGCAGCTTGGACAGGGAAGCGACCTCTATTGCGCTCCAAGGGTCGGGGCCGGAGCCCGCATCCTACGGGCGCCGCCGCATTCGGTCAATTGGGGTGAATCGGCTCGATGCAGGTGGCCTACTGCTTCGCGCGCCCCTCGTTTCGCCACCAGCGGCACTCCAGGCTTCCGTGCTCGGCCACGGCGGCGATGTCCAGCCGACCGTCGCCGTCGAGGTCCGCCACGATCACCTGATTGGCGCTCCGCCAGCCCTCCTTCAGGAGATGCATCCCCCATCGTCCCTTCGGATCCCCGCCGTTCTCGAACCACGCCACCCGCCCCGGTGTCCGCCACGACGTGGCCACCACGTCCATGTCTCCGTCACCGTCGAGGTCCCCCGCGACGGCCTCGATGGCGTCCTCGAATCGCGGATGGATCACATGCTTGTTCCATTTCCGGCCGGCCGGCTTGCCCGGGTTCTCGTACCACACCACTTGATGGCTGTTCTTCTCTTTCTTGGACGCGGACATCCCCGACGTCATCACCACGTCGAGGTCGCCGTCCTTGTCAACGTCGGCCGGCTCACCGTGCATGGGTCGCACCAGCCGGTCGATCACGTGCTTCTTCCACGGTCCGACCGTCGGCTTGCCGCTGTTCTCGTACCACATGACCTGGTTGGCCGCGGGCGCCGTCCCCAGAAGGTCCGGGTCCCCGTCGCCGTCGAAGTCTCCCGCCCGGATCGTTCGCGTCTCGGCGATCTTCTCTTCGATCAGGTGCTTGGCCCACGTACCCGTCTTCGGCGTCCCGTCGTTCTCGAACCACGCGAACTGGTTCCCCAGCCGCCACCCCGACGCCGCCACGTCGAGATCCCCATCGCCGTCCAGATCCACCGCCGCGACGTCGTACGCCCCCGGCATGCCGCCTTTCGTGATGACGTGACGCTGCCACAGCCGCCCGTCGCGCGGCTTGCCGCTGTTCTCGAACCACAACAGGTCGCCGTGAAGATTCTTGACGATCACCACGTCCGCGTCGCCATCGGCGTCGATGTCGGCCACAGCGTGGCGTTCCAGTCGCTCGGGATCGTCCTTCTGGATGAAGCGCCGGCGGAAACGCCCCTTCCCGTCGTTCTCGAACCAGTACAGGCAGTTGTGGGGCAGCGCGTCGGCGCTGGTCAGATCGACGTCTCCGTCCCCATCCAGATCAGCGGCTGCGATGCCGTACGCGTACGTGTACCCGCTCATGATCAGATGCTCGGTAAACCGCAGCCCACCGCCGGCGCGTGGGTCTGACCGTGAAGCTGCATCCGGCGACTTCTCGCCCGCCCGCACAGTTCCGAACGCGAACGCTGCCAGAACCAGGCGGCCAGCCCCCAGTCGCGCACAAACCGAGACTCGTTTCGTCATCCCCAGGGCCCTCTCATTCGCTCCGTTTGGCCGCGCCAGGTCTGGGCGGCATGGGCGCCCTCAGCCAGGCCAGGTTGAATGCGTAGTGCTGCTTGCTCGAGATCAGATGGATCACGCCGTCTGGCGTCTGCACGCAGGCCAGGTAGCCCCTCGGTTCGGCCGTGTCCGGCCCCAGCGTGAACCGGCCCGTGTTCCCGCCCCCGTCTACCCGCCGCGGCCGGCCGTCGTCGGTGATCAGCCGACGCACCGGCCACGTCTCGCCTTCGTCCAGACTCAGCGCCCCGAACAGACCCGACACCGTTCGCGTCTTGCCGGCGGCGTCGGTGATCGTCATCCGCTTGGCGAACGTGGCCAAAAACAGCGGGCCCTCGCGCAATCGCCGCAGGGCCACCCGCTGACCGCCGCTGATCGTCGGCAGTCCGCTGGCCGAGTACGTCCATGTTTTGCCCATGTCGGCCGAGATGCTACGCGGCATCTGGCCGTTGATGGCATCGCCGCGGCCCAATGCCATCAGCCGGCCATCCTTCAGCTCCACCACGCCCGCGTGGATCCCCGCGATCCATGCCCCGGTCACGCCGGGTTTGAACTTCGGCATCGGCTTGCCCTCGCCCGGGTCCACCCAGGTCTTGCCGCCGTCGCGACTGATGTGGATGGCCGTCCCGCCGCTGCCGCCCGTTACCGCGTCGCACGGCAGGACGATCGCCCCGTCTTTCGTCTGGAACACCCCGGCGATTGGCATGTGTCGCAGGCCGTGCTCCGGATGGATCAGCCGAGCCCGCGACCACGTCGCTCCGTTGTCCGTGCTGGTCCGCATGATCAGGGCGAGCTTGCCCCACGTCGCGTCGGTGCACAGCCCGTTGAAGTGGTAGAGCGTCCTGTCGCCGTCCCACAACAGCGCGCTGGCGTGGTCATTGCGGTCGGGACCGTCCCAGAAGGGCGCGGCCGGCTCCCACGCGTCACTCCCCCGTCGCAGCCGCGCGCCTACGATGGCCAGCTCCCGCCCTTGCTCCCGCCGTGTGCTGTACCAGATCGCCAGCAGATCGCCGTTCGGACACGCCGTGAACCCCGGGCAGTGGTTGTGGTGCGAGTACATCGGGCCGTTCTGCCGCGGGGGGATCTTGACGTATTGGCGCGGCCCACGGAAATGCGGCTTGTCTGGGTCCGGGCCGCCCGACCAGTCGTGCCGGGATGGGTCGACCCCCACCGACCATTGCGGCGGCGGCGTCTTGGCCAGTGGCTTCGTCGTCGGCAGCTCGCCCATCATGACACGGAAGCCGATCAGCCAGTGCTTGTCGTCCGGCAGCGTCGCCATCCGATTGGCCGAACGAAGAAACGCCACCTCGGTCGTATGGCTGCCCCCGCGCGTCACCTTGAAATCTCCGTCGGCCCGACCGACCGGATCGGTCTGCTCTCCCGACGCGTAGGGTCCGTACCAGTCATGGCACCATTCCTCGACGTTGCCGTGCATCTCGTGTAGCCCCCACGCGTTGGGAGGCATTCGACCGACTCGCGTATCGACGGGGACCGGCTTCCATTCCTCCTTTTGGCGCTTCTGGTGCGCCTTCGGTAGCTCTGCGCCGGTGTGGTAGGGCGTCGTCGTGCCGGCCCTGCAGGCGTATTCCCACTCCGCTTCCGTCGGTAGCCGATAGGGTTTGCCCTCCTTCTTCGACAGCCATGCGCAGAACTTGACCGCCTCGTGCCAACTGACGAACACGACCGCCTCGTCGTCCTTCTTCGACAGCCCCCCTTTGCCCCGCAGCGCGCGGTGAGATGGGTCGAACTGCTCGTACTGCGCATTGGTCACTTCCGTGGCGCCCAGGTAGAACGCCTTGCTGATCGTGACCCGGTGCACCGGCCGTTCATCCCAATCGCCGCCCTTCTGCTGCCCCATCCCAAACGCGCCCGCCTTGATGGGGACCAGCTTCATGCCAACCGAGTTGGTGAACGCTTCACGCGTCTCCTCAGCCGCCATCGCCCGTGGCGTGCACAGGAGACAGACGTGGATTCCCGCAAGCGCCGCGATGATCAAACCCATGTGCATGTTCATGGTGGCTCCCCTTGTCTTCTTGTGCGTGCGTCGCCGCCGAGAGACGAAGCTCCCCACACCATACCGGCGTCAGCATAGTCGACGCGCGACCCCCGTGGCCAGCGAATTCGCCGGGACACGCCACGTCGCATGCCGTACAATGCCGTCTCGTCACACGCCAGGATACGCAACAGGAGGTCCGGTCGTGACCGACAGAATCACGTGGTTCTTCGCTTCGCGCTGGGGGATCATTGCGTCCGGCGCCGTCATCGGCGTCATCGCCGCGTTGCTGCAAAAGGCCGGCAACCCGCCCAACATGGGCATCTGCGTCGCCTGTTTCGAGCGCGACATCGCCGGGGCGCTGGGGCTGCATCGCGCGGGCGTGGTTCAGTACATCCGGCCGGAGATCATCGGCTTCGTGCTGGGGGCGTTGGTGGCGGCGCTCGTGTTCGGCGAGTTCAAGGCCCGAGCCGGATCGGCGCCCATCGTTCGTTTCGTCTTGGGTGCGTTCGCCATGATTGGGGCGCTGGCGTTCCTGGGATGCCCCTGGCGGGCGCTCCTGCGTCTGGCGGGCGGCGATCTGAACGCCGTCGTAGGCCTGGCCGGACTCACTGCCGGCATCGCCATGGGCGTATCCTTCCTCAAGGTGGGTTACAACCTGGGGCGTTCCACCAAGACCTATGCTGCGGTTGGATGGATCATGCCCGTCATGATGGTCGGCCTGCTTCTGCTGCTCGTGCTCCGGCCCAAGTTCTCTCCCGGAGGCGCGGTCTTCTTCAGCGAACGTGGCCCCGGCTCGCAGCACGCACCGCTGTTGCTGGCTCTCGGCGCGGGATTGCTCATCGGGTTTCTGGCCCAGCGAACCCGCTTCTGCACGATGGGCTCGATCCGGGACATCCTCCTGATGGCCGATACGCACCTCGTCAGCGGCGTGGTCGCGCTGGTCGTCGTTGCCTTCATCGTCAACCTGCTGTTGGGAAACGTGAGCTTCGGGTTTGCGGCCCAGCCAGTTTCGCACAGCAACCACCTCTGGAACTTCTTGGGGATGATGCTGGCGGGCTTGGCCTTTGCCCTGGCTGGCGGCTGTCCGGGACGACAGCTCTTTCTCGCCGGTGAGGGCGACGGCGACGCGGCCGTCTTCGTTCTCGGGATGACCACCGGCGCCGCGTTCTCCCACAACTTCGTGCTGGCCGGCAAACCGGATAAGGTGGTTGAAGGCGTCGTCAACGTCGGAGGTCTGACGACGGCGGGCATGGTCGCCGTCGTTGTCGGCCTGGTTATCTGTCTGATCATCGGCGTCACCATGCGTGAGACCAGTTGATAGAGGAGCGATCTGGATGTCAAAGGACGTGGACGCTCGGGGACTGTCCTGCCCGCTGCCGATCATCATGGCCAAGAAGGCCGTCGAGGCTGGGGAGTTCCCCATCGAGGTCCTGGTCGACAACGTTACCTCGCGCCAGAACGTGCAGCGCGTGATCGAGGGCGCCGGCTACCAGGTGGACGTCGCCGAGATGGGAGATGAGTTCAAGCTGACCATCCGCAAACGCGAATCGTGACCCTATGTTGAACCCTTCCGCCAGCGGCAACGCGATGATCTACTTCGACAACGCTGCCACCTCATGGCCCAAGCCGCCGTGTGTGGCCGAGGCCATGGTCCGTTTCCTCAACGAGATCGGGGCCAACCCGGGACGCTCGGGCCACCGCCTCTCCGTTGAGGCGGGGCGGATCATCTACGACGCCCGCGAGGCCATCGCCGAGCTCTTCAACGCACCCGACCCGCTCCGCATCGTTTTCGGCCAGAACGTCACCGATGCGCTCAATCTCGCGCTCCGCGGGTTGCTTCGGCCCGGTGATCACGTGGTCACGAGCGGCATGGAGCATAACTCGGTGATGCGGCCCCTCCGCGCGCTCGAGCAGCAAGGGGTCGCGGTGACCGTGGTCGCTTGCAGCCCCGAGGGCGCCCTGGACCCCGACGACGTGATGGCCGCAATCCGAACCGACACCGTCATGATCGCTCTCAATCACGCCTCCAATGTCACCGGCACGCTGCTTCCGGTTCGGCAGGTCGGTCGCATCGCTCGCGAGCGCGACGCGCTTCTCCTGGTGGACGCGGCCCAGACCGGCGGGGCTTACCCGGTTGACGTGCAAGCGGACGGGATCGACCTGCTGGGCTTCACGGGTCACAAGTCCCTCTACGGGCCCACCGGCACGGGCGGGTTGATCATCGGTGAGCGGGTCGACGTGGACCGGTTCGAACCCCTCCGGCGCGGGGGGACGGGCAGCCGCTCGGAGAGGGAAGAGCAGCCTGAGTTCCTTCCCGACCTCTGCGAGAGTGGCACACCCAACGTGGTGGGCCTGGCAGGCCTGGCGGCGGGCGTCCGATGGGTGATGGGTCAGGGCGTCGACGCCATCCGCGACCACGAGATGAAGCTGACCGAGCGACTGATCACCGGGCTGACCGACGTCCCCGGTGTCTCCGTTTATGGCGGACGCGACCTGAGCGGTCGGACGGCCGTCGTCTCCTTCAATATCGCCGGCGTTGAGCCTTCGGACGTCGGGCTGCGTCTTGACGAGGAACACGGCGTGATGTGCCGCGTCGGCCTCCACTGTGCCCCTGCCGCCCACAAGACGACGGGCACCTTCCCCGAGGGCACGGTGCGTTTCGGCCTGGGCGCCTTCAACACGGACGACGAAGTGGCCGTCGCCCTGGCCGCCGTCAAACGTCTTGCCGAGGTCCATCGATGAGCCAGGACGAGCACGCGGTCATCTTGGTCCACGCCACCAGCCACGCCCTCCGGGCCGAGAAGATCCTGGCCCGCGCCGGGATCCCCTGCAAGTTGATCCCCGTCCCCCGACACCTCAGCTCCGACTGCGGCGTCTGCATCCGCATCGAGCGGCCCGACCGGGAAGCGGCCCAGCGATATCTGGTAGACGCTCAACTGGAGATCGACGCAGCCCACGACATCTAGGACCGCACTTCCCAGATCACTTGACTGCAGTGGTATGATGCACACTCATTTGAGCCTGCAGGGGAAGGGATTCTTGCAGGCTTCGAGGTGAGAATCCGGAGAATGCGGCGGGTGGAGCACGCAGGGAGGCGTTGCGGGTCGCTTTCGACCGTTCGGTGAAGCTGGAGTTTCACGGAGCCAAGGTCACCAGCGATGCTGGGTCGCTACACTATCGCGAACTCGATGAATCGCTCGGGCTGACCGCCATCGCTGAGGATTCGTTCAGTGACTGCCGAACGGGCGACAACATCCAGCACAACCTGGTGGTATTGCTGCGTCAATCGGTCTACAGCCGCTTGGGTGGCTACGAGGACACGAATGCCGCCGAGCGACTTCGGCTGGACCCAACCATGCGGGTGGTTGTGGGCGAACGCGCCAAGAGGCGTTTGGACGCTTCGACCATCCAGATGAGCCGCTTCGAGACCGGATTGCTCAGGCAACCTAAGGACCTCGAAGCACTGACGAACCTACCGGGCTAGTGGGTAGACCGGTTGCGCCGGAAGAAGCCGCACAGAAGTCTTATGCTCGACATGATGAGCGTCAAGTCGCCCGGCAGTGTAGCCGGGCAAGGTCAACCGGGAAATCCCGGCGTGAGAACGTCGGCGGCTGTCCCAACAACACAGGAGAACTTGTCCGTGATGGTCGCGGCCTGATCCATATGGGAGATGTCAGATGAAGTATCCTTCTGCTCATCCGGGCGGATGATTACACAGAGGAGTACACCATGCTGTTCACCGAGATCCTGCCGGACATTCCTACAGTCAAGGACGTCACCGTCTGCGAGCCGGACGTACCGGAAAGCGTCGACTTCTGGATCTGGCTCCGGGCGCTTCAGGGACTGGTGAACCGTGACCGGCCGCACCTCTACATCGTGCAGGGGGCGGGTCCCCCCCGACGCCAGAAGCGTCGTGCCCTCTATGAAGACCACTGGCTCGACTACTACGTCCGTACCTTCGGGCTGCGCGTGTCCCACCTCGACGACCCGAACGAGATCATCGACCGCTACAGGCACCTTGTCGAGGGTTATGTGCTCTACGACACGGACGGGGTAGTTCAGACGCAGAACGTGGCCATCACGCGGACCGGGCTCGAGGGCGTGTTGCCTGTCAGCCCCGACCAGGAGGAGTGGATGGTCCGCCACGGTATCCCTAGGCGGGATGACCTGCGCGGGCGGTTCGCCAGCGACGCGGATGCGGCGGAATGGGCCATCGACCACCTGTGGCCAAACTGCTGCAAGCGGTTGTACACGAACTTCTGCATCCACCGGCCGTCCTGGTACTCGCAATCGCACGCCCTGGTCGATTTCGTGGTCTACCACAAGGGCCTCGCATTGGACTTGCCGCTGAGCCGCCAGTCGCGCCGCACACAAAGCCTCTACCGACGAATGCTCGAGACGGCTGAACGGCCCGGCGTACAGATGAACTGGCACTGCGTATGCGACCAGGAGAAGGAGTACATTGCCGAGGCGGCCGAGCGCGGGTTCTTCAGCTTGTGCAGCGTGTCGACGCCCAACCTGACCATCCACGGCGGGGTCGGCGACACAGCGGCGGCGTACGAGCAACCGCTGCCCGCCCGAGAAGACTGCAAGGCGGAGCCCGGCAAGGTCTACGTCTGCTTCTACGTGAGCGACGGCGACGCCACGTGGGCCATGAACAACCTGCACTCGGGCAACTGGCTCGTACCCGAGCGGGGCCGGTACAAGATGGGCTGGGGGCTGCTACCGTTCATGGCGAAACTGATGCCGGGGATGCTGCGCTACTACCACGAGACGCGCCAGCCGAACGACTGCTTCTGGGGACCGTCCTCCGGGGTCGGGTACACCTACTCCCATCTCTGGCCCGAGTCGCTGGTCGACGACTACCTCAGAGAGACGCGGCGGCTCCTCGACCAGACAGGGCAGCACGGGTGCAACATGGTCAACTGGTTCTTGCAGGACTGGTGGCGCGAGGTCGAGGACGACGACGCCATCCGCCGCGAGCAGGAGATCCTCAAGGACGGGCCGGGGCTCGTGTGTGGTCTTGGCGGCTCGCCTTACGCCAAGAGCTACCTCGACGGGCCTATCCCGAAGCTTCACTCCGTCCACATCGCCAACGTGGGCCGGGACAACGCGGGCGACATCATCCAGTTCGCCCGGGAATGCCCGACACGGCCGGCGTTCATGTTCCTATTTGCGCAGATCGCCGAGGGTATCTGGAAACAGCTTGATTCCGATATGACAACCTTCACACAGCATCCTGAGATCGAGATAGTGTCCATGGACGCGTTCTTCCTGACGCTCCAGGACGCGTTGGTCCGGGGCCTGGCCAAAGGGCCCTTCTACGAGAAGACGGACAAGCTGGCCGAGACCTGGCTCAAGGCTCCGGGGCGCCACCGCCTGCCCTTCTGCGAGCGCGTGGCTGAAGAGCTGGCGTCGGTCGCGCGCGCGGACGCCGAGGAACGGCAGCGGGCGTTGGCGGAAGGCGCATGGATCGACCTGGTCTCACGGACAATCGAAGATGTCGCCGGGGATCGGGACACGTTTCTGGCCGCCTACAAGGGCTGTCGCTCGGTTGGGCCCGACGAGGAGGCGGACACGCTGCTGTACGCGGCGTTCACGGTGGCCTGGACCTGCGTACGCTCGGCCATCGAGGCCCAGGGCATCTACGCCAACCACCGGACCCAGTGTCTCGAGGATTTTAGGAGAACCTGCAGCGAGTGGGTTGACACGGTGCCTTTCGAGGCCCTGTTCGAGGCGTGGGACAAGTGGGAATCGGGACCGGCCGCCATCGAAGACGTGGCCGACTGGTGTCAGGGCATAGCCCTTGCGACACGAACGTTGCGAGACCGTCTCGGACCGGACCAAGACGAGGAGTTCTCGGGCTGGCCGCCAAGAACCATCTGACACGATGGCCGGCCTCGACCAACGCCCGCACGATGGCCAGCCCTACGTGCCACGTGCCACCCATGACCGCAAGACGCATGGGTTCCCCCGATTTGTCCTGCTAGGAGAAGTAGTGTCCCCACACCTTCAGGATACCCGCGATAGTCTGCCCGACGTCCTGGTCAGTGTATCTCTGATCCACCGGCAAGCGCATCACGGTCCGCTGCAGCTCGTCTACGTTTGGGCATGAGTCTGGGTCGTATTCCGTCTCGCACCAGAAGTGGGGAATTGCCTCCGAGAGCGGATAGTACTTCTTCTTGAGAATCAGCTCGGTGCGCAGGATGTTGTCGGCCGGCGACATCCCTGTGCCTATGGGAATCCCTTCAGCGGCCAGGGCGACCACCAGTTCGTCCCGCGTCGGTCCTTCGCCGACGTACCGGGCCGGCAGCGGCCACCATGACGGCTCACCGCCCGGGCAGACCTTGGGCATCTCCAATCCGGGAAGGTCACGCAGCGCTTCATAGTAGCGTCTGGCAATCGCGTCCCTGCGTGAGACGACTCGATCGAGCTTGCCGAGTTGAGCGATTCCGACAGCCGCCTGCAATGCACTGGGCCGGTAGTTCAGCGCGAAGAACGGGATGGGCTGCTGACCGCGCGGGATGGGACGTTGGCGTTCGTATGTCTTGTCTCGATAGAGGCTGGCGATCTCGGCCGTCTCATCATCGTTGGTGACCACGAAGCCCCCGTCACCCGTGCTCATCTGTTTGGATTCGTTCATGCTGAAACCAGCCGCATGCCCGAGGGTCCCCAGGGCGCGGCTCCGGTACTTGCCGCCGTGCGCTTGGGCGCAGTCCTCCAAGATCCTGACGCCGCGTTCCTCGCTGAGTTCCATGAAGGAGTCCATGTCGCACGGAAGACCGGCCATGTGAACGGACACGATGACTTTGGTCCGCGGCGTGATGCGGTCGCGCACGCTTTTCGGGCAGATCAGGCGGGTCTGGAGATCAATATCCGCGAAGACGGGGATCGCGTGCAGTGCGAGGATAGCGCTGACCGTGCCGATGTCAGTCATAGGCGTCGTGATGACCTCATCGCCCTCCGAAACACCTAGCGAGGCGAGCGCGGTGTGCAGGGCGGCAGTGCCGGAGGTAACCATCACCACGTGCCTTGCTCCGAAGGCCTGCGCAACAGCCCGTTCAAACTCCTTGACCTTGCCGCCCGGCCCCATCAGATTACCCGAATCAATGACTTCTTTGAGCTGGGCGAGCTCGTCGTCGCCGTACTTGTTGGGCTGGTTGTACGGGGTTGGCTTCGCCTTGGGGCCTCCGTGGGTTGCCAGGTCGCTCATCGGCTCCCGCTCCTATCCAGATGCGGCTCGGCCCTGCCATGTAACCGTTGGCCTGCGTGATTCGAACGTAGTAGAAGCCGCCGGTGAACTCGACGGCCGAGGACAGCGACGCGTGCGATCCGTAGCATCAGCGCATGGTACGCCGAGCCAGATCGCCGTCAAGAAATCAGTATGGTGTCCCCCGATTTCGATCAGCAGCCGGGGGACCTCCCCAACAGCCGGCTGCGCACCGTGGGGAAAAGCCCACACCAGTCTTGCGGAGCGACCCAGCCAACGGCAACCATCTTCCGGCCACAAGGTTTTTTCTCAAAATGTTTTACGTCTTTCCGCAGCGCGGAACCGACCCAGCAGGCTCGCCGTGGCACGCGATCTGCCACCTCCCTGAGTGGGGGACGAGCTGGGGAATCCAGTTTCAGCCCCGGCCGGATGCAAGCCGACGTAGTGAGCACACGGTGCGCGGATGCTGGCTGTGCGACGGGCTGATCTGTTCTCGACTGACCCCGCAGGACGAAGTCGAGACACCGAAGGAGCGTCGCGATGAGGCGATTGTTCTACAGGTTGACGTTGCTGTTGATCGGATCGGTCTTGCCGATCGTGGCCGGGTGCAAGTTGATGGACATCCTGTACCCCATCAAGACGCTGTACGGCGTCGAGATGCCCTGATCTTAGGATCCGTCCGCACGTGAGGGTCGCGCCCAGTCCGAGGACGCCCGACAAGGCGTGACCCATTGCGACCAGACCCGAGCGGATGCATGATGGTGTCGCGGGACTGGGGCTGAGGAGATCGTTGCCATGAAGCGTCTGTTCTGCCGGGCCATGCTGCTCGCGTTGGGGGTCTACGGGGTCTGTCTCGGGTCCCCGATGGCCGACTACAACGAGCTTCAGGCCGGTTCGGCTCGTGAGTTCTGCGCGCGCATCCTCGGATAGCACGCGGATGGCCGCGTCCTGGAGGTAGGCACATGGGGACCTCGAGTGTGTGCGACGCCCGTCCGGAGACCCCGCCGGTGTGGACCCGGCCGTCGTTCCGTGAGCGGCTGGTGCTGGACCTGACCCGACTCTACCGAAAGACGCAGGCGGCCCTCCACGATCTGACCTACCTGTTTTGGGAGTGCACGCTGAGGTGCAACCTGGCCTGCCGACACTGCGGCAGCGATTGCCACAGAGACAGCGAGCTGAGGGACATGCCGGCCGAGGACTTCCTGCGGGTTCTCGATCGCGTCGCGGAGGCCTACAATCCGGCCAAGACGTTGGTGGTCCTCACGGGAGGCGAGCCGCTGCTCAGGGCCGATCTGGAGCAGTGCGGCGCCGAGTTCAGCAAACGGGGCTTCCCCTGGGGGCTCGTCACCAACGGATACGCCCTGACCGAGGCGAAATTCGAGGCGTTGATGGGCACCGGCCTGCGGTCCCTGTCGATCAGCGTGGACGGCCTGGCCGAGAGCCACAACTGGTTGCGGGGACGGGAGACTTCGTTCGAGCGGGCCATCAACGCGGTCGCGGTGGCCGCCCGGCAGGAGGGCCTGGTCTTCGATGTCATCACGTGCGTCAACCAGAAGAACTTCGGTGAGCTCGACGACGTCAAGCGGCTGCTGATCGACAAGGGCGTCAAGCGATGGCGGGTCGGGACCATCTTCCCCAAGGGGCGGGCCGAGGACGATCCGCTGCTGGACGTGACCGACGAGCAGTTCGGGGCCATGATGGAATTCATCAAGCAGACCCGCGAGGAGGGCGTTATCTCGGCCAGCTACGGCTGCGAGGGGTTTCTGGGGCCATACGAACGCAAGGCCCGCGACGGGATCTTCTTCTGTTGGGCGGGTATCCACGTTGGGTCGGTCCTGGCGGATGGCTCGATATCGGCCTGCCCCAGTCTTCGGGGCGACTACATCCAGGGCAACATCTACAAGGACGACTTCATCGACGTCTGGAAGAACCGGTTCTCGGTCATGCGCGACCGGCGGTGGACCCGAACCGGCATCTGCGAGACCTGCGACGCCTACCGGTGGTGTGAGGGGAATGGGCTGCACCTCCGTGACGAGAAGACCGGCAAGCTCCTGCGCTGTCATCTCAAGATGCTGGAGGGCGCGTCGGGCTGATCAGTACGACAGCGCGTACAAGATGATGTTGAAGGCCACGCGTTTCGAATCGGCCTCCGTGTAACCTCGGCAGTGATAGCACTTGTGGCCTTCCAGGCCGCAGCCGATCCCGTACGGCGTGTAGATCACCGCCGTACGACCGCCCAGGTCCACACCCTCCAAAGCCGGGCGGGTCAGGTCGGGTTTCTCGCGTTGCACCGCAGGCCGGTAGGTCACGCGGGAGATGTCGTACCCGATCTTCCCCGACAAGATCGGATGGTCGTCCGTCAGGGGCTTGAGCGCCCCGGGCCCGCAGACGTCTACCATCAGCTGACGGAATGATTTGTCGAAGCCCTTTCGGCCGCAACAGGCCTCTCCCAACAGGAACCCGCCGCGTTTCAGGAACCGCTGGAGATTGTCGCGCTGGGCCTGGGTCAGCGTGAACTCGTAGTGCCCGACCATGTAGATGATTGGGTGTTCGAACAACGTGGGCTGCTCGAGCCGGATCGGTGCGGCCTGGGTGACCACGTCGACGTTGGCCCGTTCGTTGAGCATCGTCGCGAGGTTGGGGATGACGTGCGGATCGGGCCGCCAGTCGCCGTTGTGGACCACCTGCCCGATCTGCACGCCGCCGCGAACCACACGGACCCTTCTTGGCTTGTCGTCGGGCACGTGCACGACGGCCAGCCGATCGCTCAGCGGATCGCCGCCGGTCGCGTAGGCGGCGATGTTGGCGCCCATCTTGAACGCCCGCTCGCTCAGCACGGGTATGTTGCCCTGCTCCCACAGGCACGACAGATCGCGCGGACTGAACAGGATGCTGGTCCGGCAGCCGAGGTTGATACCCTCCAGTTCGTAGTGATCGGCGTCGAGCTTGTACATGCTGTGGTAGACGGGGTGGTCACGCTCGAGAGGTTGGAGAGGGAACTCACCGAAGTTCTCCTCGGCGAACCGCCTCATGCCGGTCACGAACGGCTTCGCGCCGCAGCAGGCCTCCGCCAGAAGCGTCCCGCCCAACTCGGCGAACCGTCGCAGTTTCTTGCTTTGCTCCTCGTTGAACTTGGGAAATCGGTGTCCGTTGAAGTACAGAATGGGCGCTTCCAGCCACTTCTCGATCGGCTCGTCGAGGTCGACCACCTGCCAGGTCACCGGTTGGCCGAGTTTGTCCCCGATCCAAGCGGTCAGGTTGGCGGCGTCGTTGCGATCGGGACGCCAGTCGTTGCTTCGGCACCATCTCAGCTTGTTGATCAGGATGCTGCGATGCCCCTTGCCCAGAAACAGCAGGGCGAAGGCGGTTTCGTGGACGGCCTTCTTCCACGATCCGTCAGGTTCCTGGTGCTTGACCAGGTACGCGGCGCCCTCGCGGTACCAGTCGTGTTGGCCGAACCGAGAGAACCCCGTCAGCATGCCCACGCGTTCCAGGCCGTACAGATAGTAGAGGTGCCACCCGCGATGCCCCGGGTTGGACCGGACCGTGAAGTTCCGCGTCAGCCACGCCAGCCCCCCGGCGATCGGAGCGTTCTGGGCGTACTGGCCGCAGTGCGGCGCCCTGCCGTCCTTGGTGAAGCCGCGTTCGCGACGCGTCGCCAGGCTGTTACCGACGATGTAGAGGCTGGCCACGCCAGCGGCCGTCATGCTGCCGGTGGGACTGGTCTTCGATCGCGTGCTGTATCCCCACGCCCCGTCGCGGTGTTGTGTCGTCACCCACTGTTTCTCGGCCAGCCGCCAGACCCTCTGAGGCACCTTCGCGCCGGCCTGTCTGGCCTCATGCAGCCCGAGCAGCGCGAACTGGGTGTTTGAGTGATCGCCCGATCCGCCGTGTCTCTCGTGATAGGTCCACGCTCCGTTGCTCAGTTGGCTCTTGATCAAGACGTCGGCGGCCCGTTGGATCTCGGCCGCGTAGCCCACAGGATCGGCCAGCGCGAGGGCCATGATCTTCAAAGCGATGACGTAGGTGAAGCGATCGGGCTGGTGCTCGATGGCCGCCAGCCCCTGACGGATGGCCGGGTCGTCGGCGGGCACCCCGGCGCTGAGCATGGCCACCAGACACAGGACGGTCGTCCCGTTGGGCAGGCCGTACCTGGGCCAGTTCCCGTCCCCTTGTTGCCGGCTGCGCAGATAGTTCGCCCCCCGCTGGATCGCCCGCTTGACCTGCGTGCCGGTGACCCGCTGGGCCGACGCACGGGGCAAGCCGGCGCCTGCCGAGACGACCACCACCAGGAGGCCACACAGGGATCGCGATGCCACGGTTCGGCGTATCGCCATTTCTCTCATCATACCGCCCGTGTTCCGCCGCGACGAGGCGCCGACAACGGACATAGTTGCTGCAGAACGGGGTTGTCTGGTGACTGGTCTGTGGTCTAGAATGCCGTAGAAGCGAGGGAACATATCTTGGCGACGAACGACGTTTCCTGTAGAGAAAGGTTTATGAGATCCCCGAGTTTGCCTAGGCGACCCCGATCGGGGTTCACGCTGATCGAGCTGCTGGTTGTGGTCGCCATCATTGCGTTGCTGATCTCGATTCTGCTGCCGTCGTTGTCGAGGGCGCGGGCCCAGGCGCGGGCGGTGCTGTGCGGATCGAGAATCGCCCAGCTCGGCAAGGCCATGTTGGCCTACGCGGAAGACTACGACGAGTATCCGCCGTTCATGGGATCCGCGGCCGAGGGGGACCTAGGCCCCCGAGACCCGGCCGAGAACTGGATCTTCCAGCTCCCCACGGGCTGGTCCCAGGAAGATTGCGACAACAACTTCTATCTGGCTCGCCAGGAAGACTGGCCTGAAGAGGTGGTCGTCCCCCAGAGCGGGACGCTGTTCAAGTACACCCGGTTCGAGAATCTCTATCTCTGTCCCGACTTCGAGCGCGTTCCGGACCCGGCCAAGACGCAGAACGTATTCAACTACACCCGCATGGAGCAGGGCAGGCGGTTTCGGATCCCCGGAGACGTCGGCCAGCCGGCCCTCCCGCCCTGGACGGGGTACACGGGCGAGGGCGGGTGGGATGGCGGCGACCTGGGCATCGCGCTCGGCGACTTCGAGGGACCGATCTTGCGGGTGAGCGCCATCTACGCGCCGTCCAATCTGCCAATGATCGGCGACGAGCAATGGGACCGGCACGTGGCCAACCCGCAGAACCAGCCCTGGCACTGGCTTGATACCGACCCGATGTTCTGCGCCGATGATGAGGTAGGCCGGTACCATGGAGCGAAGATCGACGACTGGGGGCACCACGACCCGAACAGGGCCATCAAGTCCGGGAGTATGTTCTACTACGATGGTCACGTAGACCAGCGCCGCGATCCACTTCCGTCGGACGACCCGACGGGGCGCGTCTACGGGTTGTTCGACTTCACTGTGATGATCGAGGTCATGCTGGAGGGCATCTTCGCCCAGCGTGGGTTGAAGCCGCCTGGGGCGTAGGACCGAACCGTCAGGGCGCCCTTGGCAGATGCCCAGCGTGGGGCGCATCACCTCTCCGCACGCCGAGAACGGTTGCCGCACTCGGGAACGACCGATAACCGGCCGTGGATTCGCACAGATGCCTGCGGGGTCTCAGGACGGGCCCCGATCGGGCCGATAACAGGGATAGCCCCGGCCCGTCCGCGTGGGCGGGTTGGCGTTGGAGACTGCGCGGGCCCTCGTGCACGGGCGCACCGTTGCACGTACCTGCCGCGTTGGTCTTTGGAGGTCCGATGACGCGACGAGAGTTCCTGGCCTTGCTCGGCGTGGGGGCGAGCGGCGCGCCCTGCGCGATGGCGGCCGACGCAACCCTCGTCCGGGAGAAGATGGCGAGGGCATCCGGCGCATCTGCCATTCCCCGCCGAGCCGCGTCCGGCACGCCGGCGGCGGTGACGCAGGAAAAGGCCGTCGTGGTTGAGGTCCAGTCGCCAAGGGTGATCATCGAACCGAGGATCCACGAACGACGGCTGGGCGAGATGATTGGCCAGGCGCTCCAACAGCTGACCGAGACGTCCACGGACGCCGATGCGTGGCACGCGATTCTCCAGGACGACGACGTGATCGGGTTGAAGTTCAACGGTTCGGGGGCCGCCGGTTTGGCCATCACCGAGCCGTTTGCCCGTCTCTTGGTCGCATCGCTCGGCCAGGCCGGCTGGGCACCGGAGAAGATCGTCCTGATCGAAGTGGGCCCGCGCCTCGTCAGGCAACTCAAGGTCCAGCCCAGGCGGACCGGTTGGCAGTCGGACAAGACGACGTTCGGCAGCGGGGTCGATCAGCTGGCCGCCGTGCTCGACCAGGTGACCGCGATCGTCAACGTGCCGTTCTTCAAGGCCAACCGCATCGCCGGCATGAGCGGCTGTCTCAAGAACCTCAGCCATGCGCTGGTCAGGCACCCCGCCCACTACCACGCCAACGCCAAGCCCGACCCCAAGCGGGGCGTGCTCGAGCCAGGCAGCCACTGTTCGCCCTACATCGCCGACATCGTGGCCTGCCCGCCCGTCCGCGACAAGCTTCGGCTTCACCTTGTCAACGCCCTCCGAACCGCTCGAGAGCCGAAGTTCAACCCGACCGGATCGGCCGTCGAGACGTACGGCGCGGTCCTGGCCGGCCGCGACCCGGTGGCCGTCGACATGGTCGGCCTGGAAATCCTCAATCAGCAGCGCATCTCACGTAACCAGCTGCCCCTCGCCAAGCCAGACGAGCCGCTCCCGCAACTCCGCGCGGCCGCCGAGGTCGGGCTCGGCATCTGGGACCCGGACTTCATCGATCATCTGACCGTTCGGGTGTAGGGATCCGAAGAGACCAGGGGGGTTCAGGGAAGGTCCTGCTGCGCCGGCTTGGTCTGCTCGACGGCCGGGACTGCCGTCTTGACGGTGATCACGACGGTCAGCAGTCGGGGCTGGGTTGCGAGCACGCGCTCAGACTGCTGTGCGGGGGCGGGTCTACCTTGCTGCCGGAGCATCCTCTGGACCGCGACCCCATCGCGCGGTCGGCTGGTGGGTCGTTGCGAACGTGCGGCCGCGACGCCAAGTGTCATAGCCGGTTTCGCCTGTCCCCGAGTGGTCGGTCGGGATCGGGCGGCCTGACCCGCCCTGAGTTGTTGCGCAGGGCCAACGCGCGCCGCGCGCTGCGTCTCGCCTGGCGTGGCAACGTATCCGAGGGTTCGTAGTCTTTCCTTGTCCTTGGTGAGGTCGGCTGCGGCCACTTTCCGTTGCGTGGTCATGCTGCTCGACGGCGCCTTTGCCATAGCAGGTCTAGAGGTCCGCCGTTCACGGGGAGCGGCGGGCTCGGTTGTGGCGTCCAGGTCATAGCCCGGCGGGCCCACCGGCTCAGCCAAAGCGGCCTGCTGACTGGCGGGGCCGCCCGGGGAGGTCTGGCCCCGGCTCCTTCCGAGCCACTCGCGTCGCGTCCGACCGCCTGGCCCCTTCGACGATCCCTTTCCGCCCTTCTCGGCAGGCCGGCCCCGCGCGATGGGCGTACGAGGCGCCTCCGCCTTCTTGCCACGTTGCGACAGGGCCAACGAGTCATCCGCCAGGGCGGCTCTCTCGCCGCCGCCACGTTTCTCCCGCTTCGGTGCCTCCGCCTTGCCCAGCGGCGCGGACGGCTTGGCACGGGGGGGCGCCTTTGCCATCGCCCGAGGGGGAGCGGCTTGTCCGGGACGGCCTTCGCCGACCGCGTCCGTCCGCAACGTCTGCGCGACCACGTTGGCCCTCTGCCACCCCTCAGCCCGGACCGCGGGCGTGGCCAGGGCGATCTTCACATCCTCTTGAAGGGATCGCCCCAGTTCATTGACCAGGGAGGCGACCTGCGCCGGCGTACCCCGCAGGAGGAACCTGTCGGCGGGTGGGCCCTCCACCTGCTTCTCGTCGGACTGGGGATGAGCCATGTAGAAGCTCGATGCGGCGCCTAGTTTCGCGGACCTCCCCAGCAGGCGGGCGTCCTGAATGGCGTTGCGGGCGAAGAAGGCCTGCAGCGCCCACGCGGTGCGCGCCTGCTTGTTCGAATCCCCCGTCGTGAGTACGAGTTGGACCGGCTCGCCGCTAAACGAATAGCTCGTCAACTCGTCGACCGTCGTCCCGGCCTGCAACCGATCGGCCATCAGACGCGTCGGCGGGCGCGCTTCTTCGCCGGCCCGAAACGGCCGGTGTGCCGTCGACGGGGCGGGTGATCGGACGGGTCCCTTGTCCACACGCGCCACGCGACTGTCGTTCGCCTTCCCCAATCGGTCAACAGGCTCTTCGGGGCCACCTTTGCCGAGGGGGCGTCCACCCCGCGCACGGGCTGGCGCTACCGGCTTGGCTTCACTACGAACGAGCCCCTCAGCCTCACCCAGGATTGGCTTGCGACCTGCTGCCCGGTCGGGTGCGGTTTTGGCCTTCGCGGGCGCGGGTCGCGCCTTGGCCGCGGGAGCCTTCGGTTTCTTGGGCTCGGGGGCGCCTTTGGCGAGGCGCGGGCCAGGCTTGCGCGGTTCGGGCGCCTTCTTCTGGTCGCTTGGTTTGTCGGCCGGCGCCGCTGCGGGGATCTTGGCAGCGACCACCTCCTTCAGGCTTTCCGCTTCCGGATCGGGTTCTGGCTTGGGGGCCGATGGCTTGCCGGCCCGTGGGGGCCCTTTCGACCCGGTCAGTCCGCGGACCTCCTTGTTCCCATTCCTTTTGGCCTTCTCGAGATCCTCTCGCTCGACCTCCTCGTCCTCCAGCTTGGGCCGAGCGTCGTCGGCGTCCGCCACTTGGACGGGATGCTGACGGGACTCCCACACCGCCTCGATCGCCAGATACCCGGCCAGCAGCGGCACGAGGATCACCGCGGCTGCAGCCACCAATCGACCGAGACTCAGCGCGCCGGGCGGCGTTGCGGGCGCGGAAGGCATCTCATCGGAGCCGGCAAAGAGCTGCTCACGCTCCAACCGACCGAGGATGGCCTCTCCCAGGTCCTCCGGGGCCTGCCCGCGCGGCAGCTTGCCCACCAGCGACGTGACCTGCCGGAGCTGCTCGAGCGCCTCGCGCGCCTCGGGCGATCGGGCCAGATGCTCGGCCACCTCCGACCGGGCCTCGTCGTCCAACTCCCCGTCGAGGTAGGCCGACAGCTGCTCTTCGAGTTGTCGTCGTTCGTCTTCGGTCATTCGTCCTGTCCGACCTTCTCGAGTACGTCTCGCAGCCGTTCCCGCAACGCCGTTCGTCCGCGATGGAGTCGCGACTTGACCGTTCCGGTCGGCACGTCGAGGATCGTGGCGATCTCGCCGTAGTCGAATCCCTCGATGTCTCGCAGGACCACGGCCGACCGGTACTCGTCATCCAACTCGTCGAGGGCCTTGGCCACCAGTGCCTGGGTCTCTCGGCTCAGCGCTTCCGACGCCGGGCCGGGCGGATCATCCTTGCTGACGCGTCGTCTCAATCCTGCTGCTTGCTGGTCGATGGGCATGGGGTTGCCCTCTTCGCCACCAAGATTGACGGTCCGCTGGGCCCGCCGACGGTACGAGATGGCCTGGTTTACCGCGATCCGAAACACCCACGTGTAGAACGTGCTCTTCTGCTCGAACCGCCCGATCGACTCCAGCGCCTTGCAGAACGCCTCTTGGGTCAGGTCGGCGGCGTCGTCCCGACTGCCGCTGATCCGCCAGCACGTGTTGTAGACCTTGTCCTGGTATTTGGCCACGAGCTGGCCGAACGCAGCCATGTCGCCTTGCTGGCACTGCTCGACCAACAGGGCATCTTCGAATTGGATGGCCGTCGCGGGCGCCGTCAATCGCTGGCCCTTTTGTGGATTGGACGGCCCGGGGCCCCAAAGGTTCCCGTCCGTCAGCGGGTTTTCGGCCTGGTTCAAAAAGGGGACAGGCGCCTCGCCGTCGTGTGGTTTTTTCTCAATGAACTGCGCGCATCGGGCTCGGAGCCAGTCCCCTTTCTGAACCAGGTCGGGTTTTCCATCGCCCCAGCCGCCCGACTCGACTATGCTAGTCGTTCCTGGAGGTTCCGTCCGACATTATAATCGCGACAACGCTTGTTGGAAGGCACGCCATGGCCGAATCCAAACGAACCGTTTATCGGTCCCCCCTGGTCGCCCGGAACGCCTCGCCCGAGATGGCCGAACTGTTCGGCGAGCGGACCAAGTACGTCATCCACCGTCGGCTGTGGTTGGCCCTGGCCGAGGCCCAGCGGCAGCTTGGCCTGCCCATCACCGACCGGCAGATCCGTCAGCTCCGCGCGAACGTCGAGAACATCGACTTCCCCGCCGCCGACCGCTACGAACGCCGCCTGCGGCACGAGACGATGGCGCACGTCCACGCCTACGGCGACGCCGCCCCGGCCGCTCGGGGTATCATCCACCTCGGTGCGACCAGTTGTTACGTCCTGGACAACACCGACCTGATCATCCTCCGCGAAGGGCTCCGGATCCTGTGCAACCGGCTGGCTGGCGTTATCGATCTGCTCGGCGGGTTCGCCAAGAAGCACCGCGCCCTTCCCTGCCTCGGCTTCACGCACTACCAGCCGGCCCAGATGACGACGGTCGGCAAGCGCGCGACGCTGTGGTGCTACGACTTCGTCCGCGACCTCGAGGCCCTCGAGCATCGCCTCGCGACGCTCCGCTTCCGCGGCGTCAAGGGCACGACCGGCACGCAGGCCAGCTTCCTGGCGCTCTTTGGCGGCAACCACGCCAAGGTCGAGCGGCTCGAGAAGCTGGTGTCCAGCAAGATGGGCTTCGACAGCGTCGAGCCCGTCACCGGCCAGACGTATTCCCGCAAGGTCGACGCACAGATCGTCTGCGACCTGGCCGGCATCGCCGCCAGCGTTCACAAGTTCTGCAACGACCTGCGACTGCTCGCCAACCTCAAGGAGATGGAAGAGCCGTTCGAGACGCAGCAGGTCGGTTCGTCGGCGATGGCCTACAAGCGCAATCCCATGCGGTGCGAGCGGGCCACGGCGCTGTCTAGGTTCATCATCAGCCTGGCCAATTCGCCACTCGCCACGGCGGCCGAGCAATGGCTCGAGCGCACGCTCGACGATTCGGCCAATCGCCGGATCACGTTGCCCGAGGCCTTCCTCGCCGCCGACGGCATCCTGCTGATCGCCGCCAACGTCGCCGACGGCATGGTCGTTTACCCCAAGGTCATCGCCGCCCGCGTCGCCGCCGAACTGCCCTTCATGGCCACCGAGAACGTCTTGATGGCCGCCGTCGAGGCCGGCGGGGATCGTCAGGACCTCCATGAGCGCATCCGCCGTCACAGCCACGCCGCCGGTGCGGAGGTCAAGCAGCACGGCCGGCCCAATGACCTGATTGCCCGTCTCGCCGCCGACCCCGCCTTCGCCAAGGTGAACGTCAAGAAGCTGCTCGATCCCCGCACCTTCGTCGGCAGGGCGCCCCAGCAGGTCGACGCCTTCGTTCGGGATCACGTCACCCCCATCCGCCGCCGCTACCGCCGCGCCCTCGGCGGCAAGGTCGAGCTGAAGGTCTAGCCCCGCATCTCCTGGGTGCCTCCACCATCAGAATGACGTACTGACGGCGGGATATTGCACGATCTTCACATAGGGACGCATCAGAGACGCGACTCGCATCAGAGACGCGACCTCCATCAGAGACGCGACCGTGAGGGAGCGTTCCCTCAGACCGATTGTGCATGGATCCGTCTGACTTGCACGGCGAATGACGCAAGCCGCGGTGGATCTGCTGTCGCGTCCGGGGTATGCAACCCGGGCACGCCAGCGTGACCGCTGGCGTGAACGCTCCCTGACGGTCGCGTCTCTGATGGGGCCGTCGGAGGTGTCAGGGACCCGAACGAGACGGATCGCCCGCTTCAGCGATGGAATCGAGGAGGCCGAAGCGGTAACATGGACAGTTGTCTGTCCGGCCAGGGCCACTGAGGGGAATGTCAGCCTATCCCTATCCCACCGGCAGGGCGCATACTGGGGGTACCCACATGAAGATTCTTCAGCGATATCCGAGCCGCCGGTCCGCTATCTTCAGTGGATGTCTGGCGAGCATCTCTACACTCATGCTCCTGCCGACGGTCGTGCAGGCGCAGGAGGGATCCCTGCTGGGTGCGGAGGCCGTCTATCAGGGCGCGGAGGCGTCAGACGCCTTTAGCGCCATTCACTACCTCGGCAGCGGACGCATCATCGCCGGGAAACGCTCGTCGCAGGCGTCCAACCGCTTCCTGCTCAGCGAAGACTATGGGGCAACGTGGGACGTCGTTGGTTGTCCAAGCTCGACTGGCGCTCACACGTACTTCTTCGGGCAGAACGGCGCGACGGTCTTCTCGGGCACGGGCGATACGGGCAGCGCCTGTCTGATGAAGAGTGCCGACACGGGTTCCACGTGGTCGGTTGCGCTGTCCTCTGCGCAGATTCGTAGCCTGATTGGCAGCGCGGACGTGAAGGCCGTGTTCAGCCCCGTCTATCTCGGATCCAATCGCTGGATGGTCAACATCAAGAGCTTCGACACCACCAACAAGGTCATCCTGTCCTCCGACAACGGCGCGACGTGGTCCGTGCCAAGTGCTCAGCCTGGACAAAGTGCATCGGCGTGGGCGCGTCAGATGATCCTGACCAGCGACAACGTCCTGCTGTGGCCGTCGGTGGTCACCGACAAGATGTACCTGTCGACCGATCAGGGGGCCAGTTGGTCTTCCGTCACCGTTCCTGGCGCGTCCCTCTTCCAGCCCCTCTGCGATGCCGGCAATGGGGTCTATCTGTGCGGGGACGCCCGCACGACGCCCAACACGCCCATCAGCCTCTACCGGAGCCTCGACCAGGGCCTGTCCTGGTCGGAGGTTGCCTCCGTCAATCTCCAGCGCCCCACCCTGACCTACTGGCGCGACGTGATCAAGGTCGGCAGCAGCCTGCTTGCGTCTGCCTGCTGTAAGGAAGGCACGAGCAATGAACGGTACATGCAGTTGTTCCTGTCCGAGGACGACGGAGCGACGTGGCTTTCGCTGGGGAATCCCTACATCGGTTCCTACGGCGGCATGCAGGCTATCTATCAGATGTGCGCCACCGAATCGGACGTCGTCTTCGCTGCATGTCAGCCCGACAGCACGATTCTGAAGTGGTCAATGCCGGTCAGGGGCGCGCTGAACGTCAGCGCCATCAACGGACCCTGGGGACATGTCGAGCTGGATCCGAATCTCCCTGAGTACTCACCGTATGCGCTGGTGACGCTGACGGCGGCGCCCAATCCGGAGCGTGACTTTGGACACTGGGAAATCTACGACCCCAACTTCCCGGGCGACGTCAACCATGCGCAAATCGACGCCAACACGGTCGTCACCATCGTCATAAACGCTGATCGCCAGATCACCGCCGTCTTCAAGTGCGGCGACGGCCTGAGAGGCCATTTCATTGCCCTGTTGCTCATCGGGATCACCGGCTGCGGGTTCGTGTTGCGCCGGATGCGACTGCGAGTGAGCTGACTTCGAAGACGCGACATCGGGTCCGCGTCGAACGACGGTCCATCAGGGGGGATCGCCTACGGGCGCGGTTCGGACGGGCAGGGACTGGCGTCCTTTTGGAATATGGAGCGCGATGACGGGCGCCAGACCCTCCGCAGGATCAGGTGAAACGACGGGATCAGCAGCGGGCGGACGATGAACGTATCGATCAGGATGCCGGCGCACATGGCGAATCCGAGCTGCTCCATGAGCTTCAGGCCGCTGGCCATCAGCGAGCCCAGCGTCGCCGCCATGATCACGCCGCAGCTGCTGATGATCGAGCCGGTCCGAACGACGGCGCGCTCGGCCGCCTCCGCATCGCTGAAGTACCGACCCTCCTGGAACAGCCGACTGACCAGGAAGATGTTGTAGTCCTGCCCGACGGCCACGATGATGACGAACAGGAACAGCTTGGCCTTCCAGTCGACGCCGTCCTGCCCGAGCAGCCCCACGAATACCCATTCGCAGATGCCCAGCGTGGCCAGGTAGGTCATCAGCGTGGCGGCCAGCATGAAGATCGACAACGGCAGGTCGCGGATGAGCAGGACGACGATGAGCAGGATCACGGCCACCACCAGGACGGTCACGCGTTTGTGGTCGGCCGTGCTGTAGTCGCGGATGTCGATCATGTACGGCGTCAGCCCGCAGGCCAGGATCTCGGCCCCGTCGCCCAGCTTTGCCTTGGCCGTCTTGGCAGACTGACTGCGAGCCTTGTCCACGGCCGCAAAAGCGCCTTCGACGAAGGGCTGATACTTCGTGACGAACTCGAATCGTATTGAGGGCGGATCGGGGGCCAGGTACTCGGCGCCGACCTCGTCGGGGGCAAGCAGCGTCAACACCCGGCCCTGATCCCGCAGCCGCTTCTCCAACCCGAGCGGTTCGGTCAGGCTACGTACGTCTGTCATCCCGTCGATGGCGGCCAAGTCGGTGGTCAGTCGGTGGCTGAATTCCTTGGCGAGCTTCGCGTCCGTCAGACGAGGATGCTTGACGACCAGCGTGGTCGCGAACGCCCCGCCCGGCGGGAAATGGTCCTGGGCGATGTCTGCTCCGCGTGTGGAGCTGCATCCAGGCGGCAGCTCGGCGATGGTGTCGTACCGGAACTCCATGCGCAGGGCCGTCCAGATGGGAAACCCCATCAGCACAAGCCCCACGACCAGCACGCGCCCGGGTCGGGACACGACCATCGCGCCCAAGCGGGGCCAGATCTGACGTTGGCCGATGACGCCCCGGCCGGTCATTCGACCCGGCCAGAACAGCCGATCGCCCATCACCACCGCCAGCGCGGGTGCGAGGGTCAGCGACGCCGCGAGCGCCAACGTGAGTACCAGGCCCAACACCTTGCCGGCGTTGTGGCTGAGGACGAAGTCCGCCGCGATCATCATCGCCAGCCCGAAGATGATCGTGCCTGCGCTGGCGGCGATGGCGGGCCCGACGGCTTCCATCGTGTGCCGGACGGCCGTCACGGGGTCGACCTTGGCCAGCCACTCCTCGCGATACCGGGAGATCCAGAACAGCGCGTAGTCCGTGCCCGCGCCGAACAGCAGGACGACCGTGAACATCTTCTCGATCGACGAGACGGCCCACCCGGCCTGGGCCAGCAGGCTGAGCACCTGGAACGCGCCGAATACGCTCAATCCGATCGACACCAGCGGGACCATCGCCCCCAGCGGCGCGCGGTACACGAGGGCCAGGATCAACATCACCGCGACGACCGTGACCCACATCGTCCGTTCCAGGGCGATCTTGGCGATCGTGCTGTAGTCCCGGCCCACGCCGGCCGAACCCGTCAGCTCCACCGTCAACCCGTCCGGTCGGTCCTGCTGGGCGAGCCGCTCGATCGCCTCGACGGCCAGCTTGGCCCGCATCGTGACGAAGTTCACCGGGAAGTTGATGATGATCAGGCCGACCTGCTTGTCGCGGCTGATCAGCTTGCCCTTCAAGTACTGTTGCAGATCGGGCGAGCGGATCTGCCACGCGTACTTCTCACCCGCCTCGGCTACCTGGCGTTCGTTCTCTTCGACGATCGCTTCGGCCAGTCGGCGCATGTACTCCCGATCGAGCTGGGTCAGGCTGGATGAGCGGTAGCACACGACGACAACTTGGCTTCGCGCCGCCGCGTGCGGGAACACCTTGAGCAGGAAGTCAAACGCCTGGTTGTTGGGCGCCTTGGGGGGCAGGAGGCTGTCCGGCTCGCTTTGGATCAGCTCGCCGGGTGGCGGGGTGCAGATGCGCAAGAACACGATGAAGGCAACCCATCCGATGATCCAGCGGATCGGGTGCCTGGCGATGGAAGCTCCTAAGCGGCCGAACATGCAACGATATGCTAATGACTGTCGATTCGTCGGTCAAAGCGCAGGGCGGACGGGCAAAAAAACGCGACGGCCTTCCAGCAGGTCAGCCGTCGCACTCCCACCGCGCCAAATTGTACCGAGTTTCCCTCTCCGGACCCGCCCTAGCCCTGCGTGGCCAGGACCTTCACCAGCCCGATCAGGCCTCGTACCGCCAAGGAGACCATCAGCAGGAACAGCAGGACCCCCACCGAAAAGCTGAGAACCGCCCACCCTCCCTGGACCGCTGCCACGGCGCTGTCGGTCGCGGATCCGACGACGGCCACCAGGATGCCCACCAGCACGATCGCTCCCAGCGAGCCGCGAAGGTTGCCCGGCAAGGGCGACATCCGGACCGTCAGGCAGATCACGAGATACAAGAACGCGATCGTCTTCCAGTAGATCAGGTTCGTGTTGAGCATGGCGTCGACCATGCCCTCCACGAGGGTGATCGTGTCTCGAAGCAGGGCCCAGAAGGCCGCCAGCGACGTCGGCAGCGTCTGGGCCACCGACTGGTTCGCCATGCCGCCGACGATATCTCCGCCCAACATCGTGGTGGCCAGGTAGACGCCGGTCGCACAGGCCACCAGCGGCAGCATCGCCACCAGGATCGGACCCACAATGGGGATCCTCGGCTGGGCCTGCTGGTCCGTCTCCGGTTCGCCCGCCTCGTCGTCTTTCATCAGCGTCGTGTTGTTGACCGTGCTGCCGCTGATCAGCAGCCCCACGACCCGTCCCAGTTGGGCCAGCAGCGTGCCCGGCAGGAGGATCGAGTTCACCACGCGCGGCTTGACCATGCCCGACCACAGCTGATGGACCCCCCAGGCCACAAACATGATCACCAGCAACCAAAAGGTCATGCACGCGTAAAGCATCGCCGCCTCCCGGCCACGTCATTCACAGGGAATGCCCGACCTCGCTCTGCTACTGGTTATCGGTCGTGGGTGGCGATTGGGTTGAGGCGAAACGATCCGTCCGGTCCTTGATATGGGGCCCCGGTCGGGCATAGTAATAGTGGGGAGGCGGCTCGCGGGCGCGGGGGACACACCGGCCGATCACCTCGGGCTCATGTTGGAGGACCTGATGGCAGGGGAATTCCCGGGGGACAATCCCAAGGCGCATCCGATCGCGAACACCGTTGTCGGCATGCTCGCACTCTTCGCGGGGACGCACTGGGGGGGGCGTGAAGCCCCGGCCGCCCCGGTCGTCCTGTCAGACGTGCCGGCCTATCGGTGGTACCACGGCTGCGGCCCGACGGCGGCAGCGGCCGTCTTGGGCTACTGGGACCTGCAGGGGTACGCCAACCTGTTTGACGCCAGCGGCGAAGACCTCTACTGGACCGACAACGTCAAGGACCAGATCTCCAGCCCCGAACACAACGCCAAGTACGATCAAGAAGACGACGCCAACCTGCCCGTCCCGCCGATGACCAGCATCGCCGACTGGTTCGGGACCTCGGTCGACCCCCTCGACTACGGCTGGAGCTACCTGTCCTACGCCGACGACGCCTTCATCGGCTACGCCGACTACCGCGGGTACGCGTTCGATTCGTGGTACGAGTCACTCGGGTCCGGCCTGTTCACCTGGGAGGAACTCATGGCCGAGATCGACGCCGGCCGGCCTATGATGTTCCTGGTCGACGCCGACGGCAACGGCGGGACCGACCACTTCGTGCCCGTGCTCGGCTACGACGACCGCGGCGACGAGGGCCTATGGTACGGCGTCTACACCGTCAGCATCTTCGGGGAGCTCGAGAACGTTGCCTGGAAGCAATTCCGCCCCATGAGCGCCGACTACAAGTGGGGCGTTGGGCACGGCATCTTCGTCCACCCCGTTCCGGAGCCCGCCGGTCTGGTCCTCATCGCCCTGGGCATGATCGTCTTTCGACGCCCACGGCGCGGTGCCGGGTTCTGATCCCAGGCGCGATCGTGCCCTCGGCAGGGGTTCCCAAGTGCACACAGGGGTTGTGTCTGTGGTGAACGTCGTTTAGCGGGGCCGCGTGCGGCCCCTTCCCCGTCGCACGCGGCGGGGCCAAGCAAGGTATGCCAGACAGGCGGGCGCGCGGTGCGGAGCGTCTGACGCGGTCCGTTTGCCGACAGCATCTGCGAATTCCCCGTTGCAGAATCGAGGGCGAAGCGCTATGAATGGAGGAACATAGACCTGGGAGGATCCCCCATGAGCACGTCTCGGAATCCACGGGGAATGAATCGGCGCGGGTTCATCAGGACTGCCGGTGCTGCCCTGGCCGCCCCCGCCCTCGGACTCGGGCCTCGTGTCGCCCAAGGAGCGAAGCCTGGCATGCAACGACCCAACATCCTGTACCTCATGTCGGACCAGCATCGCGGCGATTGCCTGGGCTGCGATGGGAACGCGGTGATCCGAACTCCGAATCTGGACCGCATCGCGCGAGAGGGCGCCCGCTTCTCGGCCAGCTACACCTCCACGCCGTCCTGCACGCCCGCCCGAAGTGCCTTGTTGACGGGCCTGTCGCCATGGCATCACGGTATGCTCGGCTACGGTCGGGTCTCCAACCGGTATCCGATCAAGCTGCCGCAGGCCCTCCGCGACGCCGGCTACTACACCTTCGGCATCGGCAAGATGCACTGGTTCCCGCAGAAGACGCTGAACGGTTTCTGCGGCACGCTCGTCGACGAGTCCGGACGCAGGGAGACCAAGGACTTCATCAGCGACTACCACCGATGGTTCGAGAAGCAGGCCCCCGGCAAGGACCCCGGCGCGACCGGCATCGGGTGGAACGACTACCGCGCCCGGACCTACGCGCTGCCCGAGGAGCTGCATCCCACCTACTGGACGGGCCAGATGGCCGTCGACTTCCTCAGCAAGTACGACCGCGCCGAGCCGTTCCTGCTCAAGGTCTCCTTCGCCCGTCCCCACAGCCCCTACGATCCCCCGAAGCGGTTCATGGAGATGTATACCGAAGACGACCTGCCCGCCCCCCACGTCGGCAGGTGGGCCGACCGGCACGCCGCCGTCGAGCTGCCCTTCAAGGACACGCTGTGGCACGGCAATCTGGGGCCGGATCAGGTCCGACGTTCCCGCCGGGGGTACTATGGGTCGGTCAGCTTCATCGACGAGCAGGTCGGCCGGATCCTCCGGACCCTCGAACAGCGCGGCATGCTGGACAACACGTTCGTCATCTTTCTGGCCGATCACGGCGACATGACCGGCGATCACCACATGTGGCGCAAGACGTACGCGTATGAGGCGTCGGCCCGCGTCCCCTTCCTGATCCGCTGGCCCAAGGCGATGGGCGGGGACGATCGACGCGGCAGGACGATCACGCAACCGATCGAGTTGCGCGACGTGTTGCCGACCTTCCTCGACGTGGCGGGCGGACCGATTCCCCAGCACCTGCACGGCAAGAGCGTGCTGCCGCTCCTCCGCGGCCAGACCGACGGATGGCGCGAGTTTATCGATCTGGAGCACGACGTCTGCTACAGCCCACGGAACCATTGGACCGCCGTGACCGACGGGCGGCGGAAGTACATCTTCCATGCTTTCGACGGCAGCGAGCAGCTCTTCAACCTGGACGACGACCCCGGCGAGATCCACGACCTTGCGCCCGATCCGGCGCACGCAACCGAGCTTCGGGAATGGCGTCAGCGAATGGTCGAGCACCTCTCCGAGCGGGGCGAGGCGTTTGTCAGGAACGGCAAGCTCGTCAAGCGTCCGAAGCGGATGCTCTACTCGCCGAACTTCCCGGGGGCTGAGGGCCTGAAGCGGAAGCGGGACAGAAGGGGATAGGGATTAGGGGTCAGGGGCTCGGGTCGTGGGTCCTACGTCGTACGCCGACCCCCAGACCCTAAACCTTAATCCCTACCCCCGACGCCGATCCGTTCACTGGCGTTGGTCGATCGGTACGTACTCCAAGTCGACGGCGCCCGTGTACTCGGCCCGAGGGCGGATCAGCCGGTTGTCGCCCCATTGCTCGAGGATGTGGGCCGTCCACCCAACCACGCGGCTGCAGGCGAACATCGGCGTGAACAATTCGGGGGGAATGCCCATCCGCCGGTAGCAGATGCCCGAATAGAAATCCACGTTGGGGAAGACCTTGGTGTTGGCCCGCATCGCCTTGTTGATGGCCTCGGCGATGTCGAGGTGGCGGTGGTCGTCGTACTCGTCAGCGAGTCGTTCCGCCCACCGCCTCAAGATCGTGGCCCGGGGGTCCTCACACTTGTAGACGCGGTGGCCGAAGCCCGGCACCTTCCGCTTCCGGTCCAGCGCATCCCGGACCCAGGCCTCTGCCCGTTCGGGTTGCCCGATCTCCTCCAGCATCGTCATCACGTCGAGTGCTGCGCCGCCGTGCAGCGGACCCTTGAGCGCCCCGATCGCACTGACCACCGAGCTGTAGATGTCGCTCATCGTGGCCGCCGTCACGCGGGCTGCAAACGTCGAGGCGTTCAGCTCGTGGTCGGCGTGGAGAATCAGCGCGATGTCCAGGACCTTCACGGCAAGTTCCGACGGCTCGCCGTCGTGCAGCGTCCGAAGGATGTTGTAGGCGATGCTCTGCCCGCGGATCGGCTGGACCGGCTCCAGCCCGTTGCGGAGCCGTTGGTGCGCCGTCATCAGCAGCGGAATCCGCGTCGTCAACCGGATGGCCTTGCGGAGGCAGGCATCCAGGTTGGTGTTGCCGCTGTCAGGGTCCCAGTGGCCCAGCGAGGAGACTCCGGTACGAAGCATCTCCATCGGCGTGGCGTGACGGGGAAACATCCGCAGGATCATGGCCGTCTCGCTGGGCAGCTTGATCGCACCGGTGAACATGTCCCGGAACGCCCGCAGCTCGGTCTGACCAGGAAGCCGACCGTACCACAGGAGGTAGGCCACCTCGGCGAAGCTACCATGCTCGGCCAAGTCTGATATATCGTAGCCGTAATAGTAGAGTCGTCCCTTCGTGCCCTCCACCTTGGAAATCGCGGATGTGCACGCCACCACGCCCGCCAGACCGGTGGCGGCGGGCTTGCTGCCGTCCGATGGGGTCGGGGGCGCTTCTGAAGTCGATGCCATGACAGTTCCTCCACCTGCCGGGGATCGGACTGGCCGACCCGGGCCTCGCTCGCACGAGGCGGCCCATGATCTTAACGGATTCGGCGGGGGAAGGAAACTGGCAAATGACTCCAATGCGACAGGCTACTCCACCGTCACCTCGGTCAAGACGATGGGCTCGACCGGCACGTCATCGAACACGAACTCTGGGTTCCACTCGGGGGCCTGTGAGTGCGTTTCGACCTGTGCCATGGCGTCGATCACGTCCATGCCCTCGACGACCCGCCCGAAGACGGCATATCCCGGCTGCTCGGGGCTGATATAGTCCAGATTCGTGTAGCCGAACTGTGCTTCCCCCTCGGCCGTGTTGTCGACCAGGTTGACGAAGAACTCCGACGTGGCCGAGTTCGGGTCGCTGGTCCGCGCATAGGCCACCCAGCTGCGGGCGTTGTACAACCCGTTGTTGGATTCCAGGACGATCGGATCATACCGGTACGTCTGCCCCAGGTCGGCCGTCCAACCGCCCCCCTGCGCAACGAAGTCCGGGATGATCCGGTGCATGATCAGTCCCGTGTAGAAGTCCAGGTTCACGTACATCATGAAGTTCGCCACGCCCACCGGGGCCACGTCAGGCCGGAGGAGAATGACGAATTCTCCCATCGTCGTGCCGAAACGCACGCGCGGCGCATCGACCAGGATGTCCACCGTGTCGGTCGCCGTCGCGGACGTCTCGTCGGTTACCGTCAGCTGGAACGTCAGCGTCTCGTCGCTCTCGACCAGCGGCGCGGTGAAGGTCGGCGAGGCCGCGTTGGCGTCCGACAGCTCGACGGCCTGCCCGGCCGTCTGGAGCCACGCGTACGTCATGTCGCCGGACCCGGCGTGGCCCGCGCCTTCGAGTGTTACCTCAAAGCCCGGCGTGGCCGTCTGATCATCGCCCGCTGAAGCCGTCAGCTCCGGGACGACCTGGATGTCGACGGCGTCCGTGACGCTGTAGTTCTCGGCGTCCGTGGCGGTCAGCTCGAACGTCAGGACCGTGCTCTCATCAACGTCCGGCGCGGTGAAGGTGGTCGAGAATGTGTTGGGATCTGCCAGGACGACGTTTGGTCCGGCCGTCTGCTCCCAGCGATAGGTTCGATCGCCCAGGCCGCCATACCCCCCGCCTTCCAACGCCACCTCGGTGCCCTCCAAAACGATCTGATCCTCGCCGGCATCGACGATGAGCTTGGCCGCTACGACGATTTGGACCTCATCGCTGTCGTTGGCGGCGGTTTCGTCGACGACGGTCAGAATGAAATTCAGGACCTCTGGGATGTCCGGCTCTGGAGCCGTGAATGTTGGCGAGGGGACGTTGGTGGCCGAGAGCTCGACGTCCGGGCCGCCCGTGAGCGGATGCTGCATCCAATGGTAGTAGACCTCACCCGTGCCGCCCTGATAAGAGCCGTTCAGGGTGACCACGCTGCCGGCGGCCACGCCCTGGTCCTCCCCCGCCAGCGCCACGAGGGGTTGAAAATCGATGACGACGGCGCGGACCTGGACCGTGACGGTGGCTGCGCTGCGCCCGCCGTTTCCGTCGTCGACGGTGAGCTGGAACGCGAGCGTGGTGTCGGCGTCGACCTGGGGGGCACGGAATATGGCCTTGGCCGTTCCCGCGTTGACGAGGCCATCTGCCAGTGGGGGACCCGAGAGCTGACGCCACTGATAGACGAGCGGATCGCCGTCTGGATCGCTGCTCCGCGAGCCGTCCAGTTCGACGGCCTCTTGTTCTTTGACGATCTGCGGATTGCCCGCGTCCGCTACCGGCTGCAGGTTCGTCGTCGGCAGGGGCTGCGTCAAATCGGGCATCGGAAAGCAGGCCGAGAATAGCCACAGACAGATTGTGCAGCAGATCAGCCCCCCAGTGCGATATCGCATATCCCCATTTCCTCCGGATGTGCGCCCTTCAAAAGCAATCGAATCGAAGACGGCGCGCCCGCATCTACCTATTCTATAACCGTTTGGGCTGGGGTCCAATCCCTCCAGGAATTGCCAGGGCCCATTCTGGGGCCGATTGCCCCCTGCCTGGGAGGGTCACTCGGGGCAGGATGACGTTCGTTCCCTTGGGGGGGTCAGTGTGTGCCGCCATGGGAGATGCCGGTCAGGGATGCCGGAAGCAGCTCGCCCTGCGGTGACGGGAGGGCCACGTCGGCCGGCGCCGTCTTGGACGCGGTGGGCGATTCGGTCCTCAGGAAGACCCGCCGGTACATTCGGCAGTACCCCGCGAGCGTGTGCTCCAGCGAGAACGACCAGCACGCGCGATGACGGGCTTCGTCCCCCATTTCTCGCCGCAGCGCCGGTTGGCTGATCAGCTCAGTCAGGATGGCGGCAAGCCCCGCCGGATCCCCTGGGCGGATGAGTCGGCCGTGTCGTCCATCGTCGATCAGTTCTGGATTGCCGCCGACGGCCGTCGCCACCACGGGTAGTCCGCTGGCCATCGCCTCCAAGATCGCGTTGTTCATTCCCTCGCGGCGGCTCGTCATGGCGAAGATGTCCATGCCGGCCAGGACCCGCTCGACATCGTCCCGCCAGCCGATGAAGCGCACGCGGCGAGCGACGCCGAGATCCCGTGCGAGCCGCGTCAGGGCCGCTCGATGTCGCCCGTCGCCAACGAGCACGAGTTGGCAGGCCGCCTTCGTGCGGTCGGTTAGCTTGGCCAACGCCCTGATGAGCGTGCCGTAGTCCTTGATCGGCTCGAGCCGACCGACGGACCCGATCACCAGGGCCTCGGGGTCCAGGTCGAGCTCCTGTCGGACGGCGCCGCGGTCCGTCGTCTGGCCATAGCGGCTGGCATCGACGCCGTTTGGGAGGACTTCGAACCGGCGAGCGTCCAAACCGGTCTCGGCGGCGAAGAGTTTGGCCGCGTGGGCCGATACGCTGCACAGGTGATCGGTCCATCGGGCGAGTCGCCGACAGGCCCAGGCCCGCGTCGGTCCTGTTGGCACGTTGCTGTCCCAACCGTGCAGTCCGAAGACCACCCGTCCCTGCCTGGCCAGCTTGGCTGCCAGGACCGTATCCGGCCAGGTGCTCCAGTTTCGAGCATGCAGGATGTCGGGCCGGTACCGGCGAATGATCCGCACCATCCGGAACGCCGTCCGCAAGTCGTGCCAGCCGGCGTGCATCTCGTGAACGCGAACCGACCGGTCCAGACAGGCCCGGAATCGCCCCGCGCCGTGCAGGCAGCAGATCTCGTGGTGAAACCGATCTCCCGACAGGCCGTTCACGACACGAACCACGCCCTTCTGAAGTCCCCCTGCTTCGAGGTCGGGCACGACGTGCAGGATGCGAATGGGTTCCGAGCCGACGCGCATGACGAGACACGCTCCCGGCAGAAGTATCGGAACCGGCGGCCGTGGGCGTTACTTATTCGACGCGGCGAATTGTGGGGGTTTCAATCTGAAAACGTCCGATAATATAGGCTGCGCCGACCTGATCTCCCCAGACGGTGCGCCTGGGCTTTGCGTGCCGGCCGTGACACCCATGGTCGAAGCGAAGGAGTCCGTTGGCCGGCCGGCCCCCCCATCCTACCGGGACTTTTGGCGAGCGTAGGAGTTTTCCCTTGACCCGTGAGGACGGCTTGCTACAGTTGACAATTCGCTGTGCCGGAGCACAGCCGGTTTCGGTAGCGATCACCGCCGGGCCGAAGCGATTGCGGGGGACACGTGGTCGAATCGACGAACGAGATGATGCTGGCGGCAACGGGCTACGGTCCGGTACTCATTCTGCTGTTGGTGGCCGCCGGTATGGCCGGATTCATCATCGTGGCATCGGCCCTGCTGGGCCCGCGTCGTCGCGGTCCGACCAAGCATATTCCTTACGAATCCGGAATCGATCCCACCGGGGACGCACGCGGGCGGTTCAACGTTCGGTTCTTCCTGGTAGCGCTGTTGTTTCTGCTGTTCGACGTGGAAGTGGTGTTCTTGTGGCCGTACGCGCCGCTGCTGTTTCGCTCCGGGGCGGGTGAGGCGGACGCGCTCGGGGTGACCAAGCTGTTCTTGTTGGTCGAGATGGCCATCTTCCTGGGCATCCTCGTGTTCGGCTACGTCTACGCCTGGCGTAAGGGGGCGTTCCAATGGGATTGAGCCAGGCGGACCGTACTCCCGCGCCCAACGCTGCCAGCCGTTTCCCGGACCGGGCGGCCGAGTCTCTGGCCTTCGCGGGCGAACCCGTCGTCGCCACGACCCGGCTGGACCGACTTGTCACGCTGATCCGCAAGTACGGGATCAACTGGGGCAGGAAGTACTCGCTGTGGCCGATGCCGTTCGGGACGGCCTGCTGCGCGATCGAGTTGATGGCGACGGCCGCCAGCCGGTTTGACGTCGCCCGGTTCGGCGCCGAGGCCATGCGGTTCACGCCCCGTCAGAGCGACGTGGTGATCTGTGCCGGGCGCGTCCCCATCAAGCTGATGCCCATCCTGCAGCGGATCTACATCCAGATGACCGAGCCGAAGTGGGTGATCTCGATGGGGGCATGTGCGTGCAGCGGCGGCGTGTTTGACACCTATGCCGTCGTGCAGGGCATCGATCAGTTCGTACCGGTGGACGTGTACGTGCCCGGATGTCCGCCGCGGCCGGAGCAGTTGTTGGAAGGAATCATGGCCATCCAGCGGATCGTCGAGCAGGAAGGCGTGACGCGAAGCGTCGACCGTCGGGGCCTGAGACTGACCGTGTGAGGACCGAAGTGTCGGATACCGACCCACAACCCGATTGGGCCGTCGCGGTGAAGCGACTGCAGAGCACGTTCGCCGACGTGGATTTCGCGCCGGCTGAGCTGGTCTGCGACGAGCGCAAGCAGCGCGGGCAGATCTGTGTCCGCGTGCCGGTCGAGCGGCTGCAGGAGGTCATGCAGTTTCTGCATGACGACTCGGAGTGCGGGTTCGACATGCTCGTTGACGTGACGTGCGTGGACTACCTGAACTACCCGGACGCGACGGACCGGTTCGGGATGACGTATTCGCTGCTGTCGGTGAGGCTCAACCAGCGGCTGTGGGTCAAGTGTTTCGTCAATGACCCGGATCCCGAGGTGCCGTCGCTGACGGCCATCTGGAAAGGCGCGGACTGGCCGGAACGCGAGGTGTACGACCTGTTCGGGATACGGTTCACGGGCCATCCGGATCTCCGCCGGATCATGACGTGGGAGGGGTTCGCCAGCCATCCGCTGCGGAAGGACTACCCCCTGCAGGGGCGCGGCGAGCGAGAGGACTACCCGGTCTACGACCGGACAAGTGCATAGAGAAGGACGATGTCGGCACAACCCGAGGTCCCGACAACCCAGTTGGTGCAGGACGAGCCCGGCGGCGACCGGTGGACGCTGAATTTCGGTCCGCAGCATCCGGCCACGCACGGGACCTTGCACCTGAAGCTGGAGCTGGACGGGGAGCGGATCGTCCGATGTGTCCCGGAAATCGGCTACCTACATTGCGGGTTCGAGAAGCTTGGCGAGCACCTGGATTACAACCAGTACGTCGTGGTCACGGACAGGATGAACTACCTGTCGCCGGCGGCCAACAACCTGGCGTGGCATCACGCCTGCGAAACGCTCTTCGGCATCGACCTGACGCCGAGGTGCAAGGTTCTACGAACGCTGTTTGCCGAGCTCGCCCGCATCCTTGACCATTTCCTGTCGGTGGGCGCCGCAGCGCTGGACTTGGGAGCGTTGACGGCGTTCGTCTACGGGTTTAACGAACGCGAGATCATCTACGATTTGTTCGAAGAAGCCTGCGGGGCGCGGTTCACCGTGAGCATCAGCCGGGTCGGTGGGGTGTTTAGGGACATCCCGCCCGAGTGGCCCGGCGCGGTGAAAGAGAACCTGCCCCGGCTGGCCAAGTGCATCGACGAGTTGGAGGGGCTGCTGGTCAGCAACCGGATCTTCATCGAGCGAACCAAAGGCGTCGGGGTGGTCGGGCACGACGACGCCATCGACTGGTCGCTGACGGGGCCGGCGGCCCGGGCCAGCGGGGTGAAGCGCGACCTGCGCAAGGACGAGCCGTACCTGTGCTTCGCGGAGAACTGGGACGGAAACGGGGCCTCGCCCGTGCCGTTCAAGGTGCCGATCGCGCAGGGCGGGGATTGCTACGCTAGGTTCCTCGTGCGGCTGGAGGAGATGCGGCAGAGCATCGAGATCATCCAGTTGCTGATCGACAACATCCCGCCGGGCGAGGTAAACGTGCTGCCGAACGAGAAGCTGCACCTGCCCGACAAGCGGGAGATCCACTTCTCGATCGAAGGGCTGATCCATCATTTCGAGATGGTGATGACCAACCGCGGGTTCACGCCGCCACTGGGCGAGGCCTACGGTGCGATGGAGGCGGCCAACGGCGAGTTGGGGTACTACATCGTCAGCGACGGCGGCCGATGTGCGTACCGGGCACGGTGCCGTCCGCCGAGTTTGATGAACTACCAGGCGTTCCCCATGATGATCGAGGGGCACCAGATCAGCGACATCGTGGCGGTCCTGGGCAGCATGAACATCATCGCCGGAGAGCTGGACCGATAGCGTGCCGGCCGCTGAGGCGATGACGAGACGACTGTAATGGCTTGGAAAGCAGCAGATCGACAGAAGGACCCGATTCCCGAAGACGCCGCGCCGGCGCTGAGCGACGAGGCGAAGGCGAAGATCCGCGGGTTCCTGGAGCGTTACGAAGACCGCCGCGGTGCGCTGATCCCCGCGTTGCACGTGGCGCAGGAATCGGCGGGACATCTGTCGGTGCAGGTGATGAAGGAAGTGGCCGAGTGCCTGGGCATCAATCCGGCGGACGTGCTCGACACGACGTCCTTCTACACGCACTTCTGGACGCACGCCCGCGGCGAGAAGGTGATCGTGGTGTGCCGGAGCATCACGTGCCAGATGATGGGCGGCGATCAGGTGCTGGAGGCGGTGAAGCAGGCGCTGGGCATCGACGAGCACGAGACGACGCCCGACGGGAAGTACAGCCTGATCACGGAGGAGTGTCTGGCCGGCTGCGATCACGCGCCGTGTATGCTGATCGGCGAGCGATTGCACGAACGGGTCAAGCCGGAGGACGTGCCGGCGATCCTGGCCGACGCGGACAACGACAAGATCGACGTCCCGCGCAGTTACCTGTATGACGGGGTCAAGCCGGGCGAGGGCTGATCGGCGTGGGGCGGCGTGCGAGCACGCCGCGTGTCGGTCGTGACGAGGTGAGTGGCGGCGTCGGTTGAGAGAGGAATGGCGAAGTTCCAGCCCATCCTGACGCGGAACTACGGCGTGCCGAACTCGCGGTCTCTGGCGGTCTATCGCGAGCGCGGGGGCTATCAGGCGCTGGCCAAGGCGCTGGAGATGGGCCGCGAGGCCGTCGCAGCGGAGGTCAAGAAGGCCGAGCTCCGCGGCCGAGGCGGTGCGGGGTTCCCTGCCGGCGTGAAGTGGGGGTTCCTACCGCCGGACCGCGAGGTGACCTACTTGTGCGTCAACAGCGATGAAGCCGAGCCGCCGACGTTTAAAGATCGCACGCTGATCGAGAATGATCCACACCAGCTCATCGAGGGAATCCTGATCACCGGGTACGCGACGCAGACCACGGTGGCCTACGTTTACATGCGGGCGGAGTTCCACAAGCAGTTTCATATCCTCCAGAAGGCCCTGGATGAGGCCTACAAGGCGGACCTCATCGGCCGCAAGATCATGGGGTCGGACTTCGCGATGGACGTCTACATCCATCGCGGGGCCGGGGCGTACGTATGCGGTGAGGAGACGGGCCTGATCGAATCGATCGAGGGCAAGCGGGGCTGGCCGCGGATCAAGCCGCCATTTCCGGCCGTCGCGGGGCTGTTCGGCAAACCAACGGTGATCAACAACGTCGAGACGGTCTGCTGTGTGAACCACATCGTCCTGGAAGGGGCCGATTGGTTCTGCAGCATCGGGCCGGAGGGCAGCAAGGGACCGAAGCTGTTTGCGGTCAGCGGACCGGTGCAGCGGCCCGGCGTCTACGAGGCGGCGATGGACATCACCGTTCGAGACCTGATCTACGGTGAGGACTTCGCCCAGGGCATGGTGGAGGGCGAGGAGCTACAGGGGGTGCTGCCGGGCGGGATCTCGATGGGGATTCTCCGGGCGGACGAGTTGGACTGCAAGTTGGACTTCGAGGACGTTCGCAAGTACGGCTTGCTGGGCCTGGGGACGGGTGCGGCGGTGGTGGTTCCGGCGCGGACGGATATCCGGACGGTGCTGCTGAACCTGGCGCGGTTCTATGCGCATGAATCGTGTGGACAGTGTACGCAATGTCGGGAAGGCACGGGCTGGATGGCGAAGATCGCCCAACGGATCGCTGACGGTGCCGGGCGGATCGAGGATCTAGACCTGCTGATCGACATCAGCAAGAACATGGGCATGATGCCAGGGTTGAACATCTGCGGGTTGAGCGATGGCGCGGGCTGGCCGATCCGCAGTGTCGTCGAGAAGTTCCGCAGCGAGTTGGAGGCCAAGATCAAGGCCCAGCCGGCCGGTGCGGCCGATCGGGCGTTGGCCGAGATTAACCCGGCCTACTACGCCGGAGCGGGCAAGGTTCGCGCGGAGTAGCCTTGGGCGAGCAGTTGGGACGTTGGGACGATGTCGACGATCATCATTGACGGCCGAGAAGTCGCATGCCGCGAAGGGATCAGCGTCCTGCAGGCTGCGCTCGATGCGGGGTTCAACATCCCCCACTACTGCTATCACCCGGGCCTGAGCATTGCGGCGTCGTGCCGGTTGTGCCTGATGGAAATCAAGATGCCGCACCCCAAGACGGGGGAGCTGGCGTGGTCTCCGAAGCTGACGCCGAGCTGTCAGATGCCCGTCAAGGACGGGATGGAAGTCCGGTTCGACAGCGACATGGTCAGGAACAACCAGCGGCACGTGATGGAGTATCTGCTGCTGAACCACCCGTTGGACTGCCCGGTGTGCGACCAGGCGGGCGAGTGTCTGCTGCAGGATTACGCGTTGCAGTTCGGGCACGCGACGTCGCGGATGGTGGACCCGAAACACAACAACCGCAAGAAGGACATTGGCCCGCACACGCTGTCGTATCAGGACCGGTGCATCATGTGCACGCGGTGTGTGCGGTTCTGCCGCGAGGTGGCGGGAACGGGCGAATTGTGTGTGGTGAACCGAGGCCACAAGAACGAGATCGACGTCTTCCCCGGCGTGCCATTGGTCAATAAGCTGCAAGGCAACGTGGTCGACGTTTGCCCGGTCGGCTCGATGCTGGACAAGAATTTCCTGATGACCCAGCGCGTGTGGTTCTTGAGCTCGGTCGAGAGCGTCTGCCCGATGTGCAGCCGGGGGTGCACGATCCGGATCGATCACAACCAGGGCAAGGTGTGGCGGATCAAGCCGCGGTTCAACCCGCACGTGAACGACTGGTGGATGTGCGATGACGGTCGGTTTTGCTGGCGCCAGATCTACGACGATCGGCGGCTGACGCAGGCGACGGTGAAACGCGGCGGGTCGAGCGCGCCGGTGGACTGGAAGGACGTACCGGGCATTGTCCGGAGCCATTTCGAACGGGCCGGTCAGGTCGACGGCGGCAAGCAGGTGGGGGTGGCGATGTCCCCGTTCATGGCCTGCGAGGAGGCGTGGCTGCTGGGGTCGTTCATCCGGGACGTGGCGCCCAACGCGATGTTCACCGTGATGCCGACGCCGACGGAGGGCGAGGACGAGGTGTTCCCGGTCGGTGCGACGCGCGAGCAGGCCAAGTTCATCATCAACGCCGAGAAGGCACCGAACCGAAAGGGCGTCGAGAAGATCGTCCTGGCTACGAGCGGGCGGCATGCGCCGTCCTTCGATGATTTCATCGCGGAGATCGGCAGCGGGCGGATCACGACGGCGTGGGTCGCCGCCGGTTCGCCCGAGCCCTGGACCGACAGCCAACTGATCAAGGCGGCGGAGCACCTGGAGGTCCTGGTGGTCCAGGACTACCTGCACGGGCTGCTGTCCGAGACGGCGCACGTCGTGTTGCCGATGTGCGCATGGGCGGAGCGGGAAGGATCGTTCATCAACGATCAGGGGCTGGTCCAACGATTCCAGCGGGCCGTGCTCCCGCCGGACGGACTGGTTCAGGACGGTCAGTACCTGTTCGAGCTGGCCGGCCATCGCGGCGTGTACAACGCCGGTCGCGTTCGGGAAATGATGGCTGAGGCGGGCATATCGGAGTTCGGCGCGATCTGTGAGGCGCCGGCCGCGCCCGCGCATGCGCATTAGGGTTTAAGGGCTAGGGTCTGGGGTCTGAAGCCTGAGGCCTGACGCCCGTGACGATGAGATGCTGGCGAACATCATTACGGACATCCTGACTGACGCGGATCTGGGGTTTCCGATCCTCCTGATGGCGGTGCTGATCGCCATCTTCATGACGATCGTGGCCTACTCGACGTTCTACGAGCGGAAGGTGGCGGCCTGGATCCAGGATCGGTACGGACCGAACCGCGCCGGGCCCAAGGGACTGCTGCAGCCGGTGGCGGACGGGCTGAAGTTCTTCGTCAAGGAGGATTTTCTGCCCGACCACGCGGACAAGGCGCTGTTCATCTTGGCGCCGGGGTTGGGGTTCGTGGTGGCGCTGCTGGGAATCGCGGTGATCCCGTGGGGCGGGGAGCTGGAGTGGTTCGGCAGCGACCGGATCCCGGTGCAGGTGGCCAGCATCGACATCGGGCTGGTGTATCTGCTGGCCGTGGGGGCGATGAGCGTCTACGCGGTGGCGCTCGGTGCGTGGGCGAGCAATAACAAGTACTCCTTTTACGGCGGCATGCGTGCGGCGGCCCAGACACTCAGCTACGAGGTGCCGCTCGGCTTGGCGATCCTGGTGGCGGTGCTGGCGTCGGGGGCGCTGCGGCTGGAAGACATCGTCGCGAGCCAGGTGGCGTCGACGTGGAACGTCTTCCTGCATCCGGTGGCGTTCCTGTTGATGTTCACCTGTGTGCTGGCCGAGACGAACCGCCTGCCGTTCGATCTGGTCGAGTGCGAGCAGGAGCTGGTCGGGGGGTTCCATACCGAGTACAGCTCGATGAAGTTCGCGCTGTTCTTCCTGGGTGAGTACGGCCACATGATCGTGAGCAGCGCGTTCATGGTGGCGCTGTTCCTGGGCGGGTGGCAGCCGGTGCCGTGGCTGGGGTGGCTGACGGAGTCGACGGCGTGGTGGGCCGTGATACTGCGGATCGGGATCTACTTCGGCAAGGTGGTGGTGTTTATCTTCATCTTCATGTGGATTCGTTGGACGCTGCCGCGGTTCCGATTCGACCAGCTGCTGCAATTGGCGTGGAAGGGGCTCGTGCCGGTGGGCTTGGCGTTGGTGGCGTGGGCGGGCGTGCTCGCTTACGCCGGAGGGACCGAGCCGCGGATGTTCGGGCCGCGAACCTACTGGGCGCCGGTGGGTGAGCTGCTGCTGCTGTTCTTCGGGATGATCCTGGTGCGGGCGGTCAGTCGACCGACGGGTCGCCAGGCGAACCTGCCGTCCGTGGCGGCTGCGAATTAGGGGTCGTGTGCTAGACATGGCCGACTGGAAAGACACGGACATCATCGAGATCAAAGAGCCCACGCTGGGGCCTGCGCAGATGATCTACCTGCCGGAGATCCTGGCGGGGATGAAGATCACGCTGAAGCACCTGTTCCGCAAGCGCAAGGGCCGTGACCGGTTCGTGTTGCAGTACCCCGAGGAGCGCCGGGAGGCGCCCGAGACGTACCAGCACGGCCAGAAGGCGGGCTTGAACCTGCGGAGCGACACGTATCGCGGGCTGCACCGGCTGAATCGCGACGAGAAGGGCAACGTGGCATGCGTGGCGTGCTTCATGTGCTCGACGGCGTGCCCGGCCAACTGCATCCACATCGAAGGCGGCGAGGCGCCGTGGGACTATCGCGAGAAGTACCCCGTGAAGTTCGAGATCGACGAACTGCGGTGCATCTACTGCGGGATGTGCGAGGAGGCCTGTCCCGTCAACGCGATCGAGCTGACGTACGAATATGACAAGGTCGGCAACAGCCGTGAGGAGATGGTGTTCGACAAGGAGGCGCTGTTGGCCGTCTACGATCGGACGAAAGGGCGCAAGCCCCGGCTGAATCCGCCGATTACGGGTTACGCGGATACCGGGCATCCGCAGGAGTAAGGGATAGGGTTCAGGGGTCAGGGATCGGGGTTTAGGGTTTGCAGGTCAGTCGTGTTGATCGAGCAACGAAGACTTAAGCCCTGACCCCTGAACCCTAAACCCTAGCTGAGAGTGAGCTGAGCTTGACGAGTTTCCTGGGCTATCTGTTGTTCTACCTGGTGCCGGTGATCGGCGGGATCGCCGTGTACCTGGCCATGCCCGGCGATCGTCGCGTGGGGCGGGTCGTTCCCGTGGTCCTGGGAGCGGTTGCGATCGGTGCGATGGTGGCGGTCCTGGCGAAGGGGCTGGGGCACAGCCAGGTGATGTTCTACGTGTTGGCGATCTTGTCGGTGATCGGGGCGGCCCGGGTCGTGACGCATCGCAAGCCGGTCTACTCGGCGGTCTACTTCTTGCTGCTGGTCGTGAGCGTGGCGGGAATCGCCCTGCTGACGGGGGCGGAGTATCTGGCGGCGGCGCTCGTGATCATCTACGCCGGTGCGATCCTGGTGACATATGTGTTCGTGATCATGCTCGCCCAGCAGGCGCGACCGCCGGCCTACGACACGCAGGCGCGGGAGCCGCTGTTTGCCGTCTTGGCCGGGTTCATTCTGATTGCCAGCCTGGCCGGTGTAATGGTGACCAGCCGGAGCATCTCGGCCATCGGGGGGACCCCTGCGGGCGGGGCCGTCGCGGACGAGCCCGCGCGGGCCGCGGTCAAGAGCTGGAGCAACACGCTGGCGTTGGGGACGGAGCTGATGACGAGCTACGCGGTGGCGTTCGAGGCCGCCGGCGTGCTCTTGTTGGTGGGCATCATCGGAGGAATCGCCCTGGCCACGCGACGGCTGGCCGGACCGTCGGACGAGACGTCCGGGGGGGGTGCATGATGATGGCCGACGCGACGATGCTGGTGACGATGAAATGGCACTGTATGGTGCTCGGCGCGGTCCTGTTCGGACTCGGGCTGGTGGGCTTCGTCACGCGTCGGAACCTGATCATCATGTTCCTGAGCACCGAAGTGATGCTGCAGGGCGTGCTGGTGAACCTGCTGGGCTTCAACCTTCTGCATCAGACGTTGAACGGCCAGTCGTTGGCGTTGTTCATCCTGGTCGTGGCGGCCGTCGAGGCGGCGGTCGGGTTGGGCATGGTGATCTTGCTGTTTCGGCTGCGCAGGTCGCTCGACAGCGAGGCCTGGCGGTCGATGAAGGGATGACGGTGTGATGTGAGCGCCGGCCTCGACGCCGGTGGTGGATGGAACGACACGTGCTCGCGAGTTGGCACTACTCCTGTTTGATCCCCTTGCTGCCGCTGCTGGGAACAGCGCTGGTGGGACTGCTGATCCGTGCGCTGGGCGGCCGGGCCCATTGGCCGGTGATCCTCGGCGTGGGCGGGGCGTTCATCGTCTCGCTGATTTTGGCGCTGAGCGGCCAGGCCCACGGCGACGAGCTGGTCCGCGAGATCTACCGCTGGATCCCGACGGGCGCGGGCGCCCTGGCCAGCAGTGCCGCCTGGTTCAACATCAACTTCCTGATCGACCCGCTGACGATCGTGATGCTGCTAACGGTGACGTGCGTCAGCACACTGGTAGTGATTTATTCGGTCGGCTACATGCGGGAGCACGATGGGCATCCGGAGCGGGGGTACGAGCGGTTCTTTGCGTTTATGGGCCTGTTCGTGTTTTCGATGTGCTCGCTGGTGCTGGCCGGGAACTTCCTGTTGCTGTACCTGGGCTGGGAGGCGGTCGGGCTGTGCAGTTACCTGCTGATCGGCTTCTACTACCAGAGACCGGCGGCGGCAGCGGCGGCCAAGAAGGCCTTCCTGGTCAACCGGATCGGCGACTTCGGCTTCGGGCTGGGCGTGCTGCTGATCTACTTCACGTTCGGGTCGCTGGACTACGGCACGGTGTTCGAGGCCGTCCGACTGGCGATGGAGAACAACGTCGCCAAGCTCACCGAGCTGGGCATCGCCAACCCCGAGCAGCTGGTCCATCAGCTGGAGCACACGAACCGCCTGACGTGGATCGCGTTGCTGCTGTTCTGCGGCGCGGTGGGCAAGAGTGCCCAGCTGCCGCTGTACGTCTGGCTGCCCGACGCCATGGAGGGCCCCTCGCCCGTCAGCGCGTTGATCCACGCCGCGACGATGGTAACCGCCGGCGTGTACATGGTCGCTCGGTGCGGCATCATCTTCGCTCATTCCGAGACGGCGATGACGGTCGTGGCCTGGACCGGCGGGCTGACGGCGATCTTCAGCGCGACGATCGCGCTGGCCCAGTACGACCTGAAACGGATCCTCGCCTACTCGACGGTGAGCCAGCTGGGGTACATGTTCCTGGCGTTGGGCGTGGATGCGCCGGCGGCGGCCATCTTCCACCTGCACACGCACGCGTTCTTCAAGGGGTTGCTGTTCCTCGCCGCGGGCAGCGTGATGCACGCGATGGCGGGCGTGATCGACGTCCGCAAGATGGGCGGGCTGAGCCGGCAGATGCCGATCACGTGCATGACGTTCTGGATCGGCGGGTTGGCGCTGGCGGGGTTCCCGCTGCTGAGCGGCTTCTGGAGCAAGGACGAGATCGTCGCAGCGGCGCTGCACAGCAGCACGCCGCTGGGCATCATCGGGCTGATTACGGCCGTCATGACGGCCTTCTACACGTTCCGGGCGATCTTCATGACGTTCCACGGCCAACCGCGACTGCCCGAGGGCGCGCACCCGCACGAGCAGCCCCGCGTGATGACCGGGCCGCTGTGCATCCTGGCGATCGGTGCAGCCCTGGCGGGGTACTGGAACATCGCCGGGCATTTCGCCCACTACCTCGACCCGTCGCTGACGATGGCGCACGCCGCCGAGCACGGTCATGACTACGCGGTGATGGCGATCTCCGCGGTGTTGGCCATCCTCGGCATCGGGGCGGCCTGGCTGGCGTACAACAAGAAGCCATCGATCGCGGAGGGCGTGGCGCGGGCGTTCCCGACGATGCATCGCGTGCTGAACAACAAGTGGTACGTCGACGAGATCTACGACGTTTGCATCGTCCGGCCGTTGCGGGGCATCGGCCGGCTGTGCTGGAGCGTCGACGATTGGGGCATCGACGGGATCATCTGGATCGTCACGGCGGTCCCGCGAGCGCTGGCCTGGATCTTGCAGCAGGTGTTCCAGCGCGGGGCGTTGCAGGGCTACGCCCTGAGCGGGGCGTTGGCGATCGCCATCATCCTGGCCATCGTGCTGGCCAAGATGCAGTAACGGGAGCAGCCGACAAGGCGAAGGACGAACGGTGGACTGGCTGAGCGACTGGATCCTGACGTTGATCATCTTCCTGCCGCTGGTGGGCGCGGGGCTGATCTGCCTGCTGCCGTCATCGTCGGCCGATGCGATCCGTCGGCTCGCCCTGCTCACCGCGGTGGTGACGCTGGCCCTGACGGTCGTCGCTCTGTGGATGTTCCTCGGCACGCCGGCGCCGCAGACGGGCGGCTACGCGTTGGAGAAGAGCGTCCAGTGGGTCGGCGGCGGGGACGGCCCGCTGGCAGTGCTCGACATCCGCTATCACGTCGGCCTCGATGGGGTCAGCGTCTGGCTGTTTGCGCTGACCGCGCTGCTGACGCCGTTGGCGATCTGGGGGAGCTTCTCGGGCATCCAGACGCAGGTCAAGCAGTACTACATCTTCATGCTCCTGCTGCATACGGGCATGCTGGGCGTGTTCTGTGCGATGGACCTGCTGCTGTTTTACATCTGTT
>CAYMLO010000023.1:0-80505 GCA_964390905.1 uncultured Planctomycetales bacterium
CGAAGAAGAACTCGATGCTGCTGCTGATGCTCTTGCTGTTGACCAGTTCGGCGATCTTGCCCAGCTCGTCCGGGTTCTTCAGGCTCATGCGCTCCTGGACCGTCCGGCGGAGCTTCAGGAACCCCTTGCGCAACTCCTCGGACGCCAGCTCGTCGATCGTTCGCAGGCGACGGTTGCCCAGGTGGTCGATGTCGTCCACGTCGTACTGGCTGTCGCCGGTTCGCAGCAGTAGCAGGTACTTGAGCGAATGAACCAGATCCCCCACTTGCAGCGTCATCTCGGATTCGGGAATGCCCTGTTCGAACTTCCGGTTCAGCCGGAACCTGCCGACCCGTCCCAGCCGATAGCGGTTCTCATCGAAGAACTTCTCCTGGAACAGCTTCCGCGCCCGATCCAACTGCGGGGGGTTGCCCGGACGGAGCCGAGCGTAGATCTTCAGCAATGCCTCCTCGTGGTTCCGACTCGTGTCCTGAGCCAGCGTGTTCATGATCAACGGATCCTGCACCCCGCCGATCACGTCAACCTGCTTGAGACCGCTGGCTTGAATGGCCTCTATCTGGTCGCCCAACTGGCACCCCGCCCGAACCAGCTCCTCGCCGCTCTCCTCATCAACAATCGTCGTCGCCGCGTACATGTCCGGCTTGAGCGACCCGACCTTCGCACTCTTGATCACATCGCCGTAGAACTCCGTGATGATCGACTCGTCCGTGCTGTACTTCTCGTCCATCGCCCGCAGAAACGTGGTCCCCGGGATCTTGCTCGACTGGTCTATCCGGACGCTCAGCTCGTCCTTCCGCGTCACGTTGATCTCGATCCAGCTCCCACGCTCCGGGATGATGCGACAGGCGTGCAGCGCCCGGTCGCCCTCCGCTGACTCCTTTACGAAGTCCACGCCGGGAGAACGATGCAACTGCGAGACGATCACGCGCTCGGCCCCATTGATGATGAACTCCCCGCCTCCGATCATCGTGGGCAACTCGCCGAGGTAGATGTCCCCCTCCAGGACCTCGCCCTTGTCCTTGCGAACCAGCCGGCAGAAGATCCGGAACGGCTTGCCGTACGTCAGCCGCAGCTGTCGGCATTCGTCCGGATCGTGTCGGGGCTCGCCCAGATCGTAGTACAGGTACTCCAGCGACATGTTCTCGTCGTAGCTGACGATCGGGAACACCTCCTGAAGCAGCGCTTCCAGACCGACGTTCGCACGCTTCTCCCCGCGATTGACGGGGTCCACGTCCGCCTGGAGGAACCGCTGGTAGCTCTCGGTCTGGATCTGGATCAGGTTCGGGATCGGCAGGGCGTCGCCTACCTTGCTGAACGAACGTACTGTCACTTCGCTGACCATTGCACGTCCCTTTCGTAATGGTCTGCCTTCACAGAACGTCTGCTGCTGCGGACGGCCTGATGACGCACTCAAACCCCACTGGACGCACGGCCCATCATCTTTGCGCCTGGAGGAACCTTGTCACGGCCCAATCCGTCACACTAACTGCTATTCGAGGGACGCTACGATCCGGCAGGTGCCATCTGTTCGGTCGGCTGTCCCAAAACGAGGCGCTCTTGACAACGCCCCTCACCGACCTGTCTCGCACCCACGCGGCAAGGACTGCTTGAGGTAAACCCTTATTATACCCTATGCTACGCCGACTGCAAGGGAAGGTTCCGCCCATTTGAAGATTCTGCCGGGGGCCTCGCTCCCCCCAGGGCCGAATCCCTAACGGTTGCGGCCGAACTACTTGCCCACCACCTCCACGGTGGCGCCGGCCTCTTCGAGCTTCTTGGCAAGCTCGTCGGCCTCTTCCTTGCTCAGGCCCTCCTTGACCTCCTTGGGGGCGGCATCCACGACGGCCTTGGCGTCCTTCAGGCCCAAGCCCGTGGCCGCACGCACCTCCTTGATGACCGCGATCTTCTTGTCCCCCGCTGCCTTCAGCACCACATCGAAGGACGTCGGTCCGGCATCCTCCTCGGCGGCCCCGCCTGCCGCGCCGCCCGGCGCCGCAATCGCCACCGCGCCGCCAGCCGGCTCGATCCCGTGGGCCTCCTTGAGGTAGTCCGCCAGCTCTTGTGCCTGTTTGGCGTTCAGCTCGACGATCTTGTCGCCCAGCTCCTTGGTCTCGGCCGAGAACTCCCGGGCCTCTGCTTGTGTGTCGTCAGACATCCTGGGTCTACTCCACGTCTACGCGTTTCTGCATCGGTCGGCCTGATAGCGAACCTCCCGGTGAGGTCCTTTAACCCCGCCCGACCTGAGCCGAGCACACGGGACAATCGGCAGCCGACACGCTGTTCGCTTTCGGATCAACACGCACCAGGCCGACGGGATGTCGCCGACCGATGGCGCGCTCGCGCCCGCGGCGCTACGCCGCCTGGCTCGCCTCCTCCTTCTCCGCGATCGCCTTCACACAGCCCGCCACCCTCGCCCACGGACCCGTGATCTGCCCGCAAACACGTCGCCAGGGCGACAGGATCAGCATCAGCACTTCACCCTGAAGCTCGGCGCGGCTCTTCATCTTCGCCATCTCGACCACGGGGATCAGCTCGCCGTCCCCCTCGATCACCCCGAACTTCAACGAAATGGCCTTCATCTCCGCGGCCAGGCGGACCAGCTCCTTGGCGACGTCGATGATCGAGTCGCCACCGGTGACGAACGCGCACGGACCTTCCAGACCCTTGCCCACGACGTCCAATGGGCCGCCTTCGAACGCCCGACGGGCCAGGGAGTTCTTGACCACGTGTAGCCGGACGCCCTTCTGCCGCAACTCCCCGCGCAGGCGGTGCGTGGCGTTGGCGTCCAGCCCGGTCAGGTCTAGCACGCACAGGCTGTTCACGCCTTCGTACCAATTCTTGTATTCGTCTGTGATTAGTTTCTTGGCCTTCCTACTCATGCCACACCCATCTCAGGGACAACCTCTCCTGCTGCTCCGAACCGCAACGAAAAGAATCACTATTTAACCACGCCGCGGGCACCGCGTCAAGGCCATTTTGGCTTGCGCTCGACGCGAAGAAACAAACCACGCCCAACAGATCGCGGGAGGCACTCGGAACGGGGCCGCCCGAACCCCCGAATTCACCGGGGGCCTTGTCGATCCGGAGGACGCGTGTATCTCGGCATGGGACCGAGTTCGCGGCGTAGCCCACCCAGGATGGCCAGCACGCGACTCTTGTCGCGCTTGGCGCGAAACTTCCCACTGATCTGCGCCTGGCCCAGCAGATCCTTGGGGCGACCCACGCGACGCAACGGGGCCAGCTCCCCCGACTCAATCTGGCCCGTCAGATATCGCTTCAGCCAGTCCATCTTGAACGTGATGAACCCTCCCCCCTCGTAGCTGATGCTGACCGGCCCGGTGCCAATCATGTAGCAAATCGTGGCGTTGCACTGCGTCGGCTCGACGAACGTCCGCCCCGGAATCGGCTGCCAGAACGCGTTGATGTGGACGATCTGCCGGATCACCTGCGACGGGTCCACCGTAGACGGCTTGACGCTGCGGAACACAAGGTCGAGGCTGCCTCGGGCATCGTGACTGAAGCAGGCCTCCTCGAACCGCTCGAACAGGTCGGTGGTCTCGCCGTCCGGATCGAACGAGCGGATCTGTAGCCTGGTGGTGCGGCTGCTGCACCCTGCCAGCAGCAAGAGCAGCGCGACGCCTGGTTGAAGCGTCCTGCGAAACGGCAGGCGCCATCGGGCCATCGGCCTCATCGGGTGGAAGTCAGATGTCATCGTCCAGGACCGAGCTGGGACCGCTCTGCTCGCGGTCCGTGGGCGGTGGTGGGATCCCCAGCAAGTCCAGCGCGTTGCACTCGACGACGGCACGGAGCTGTTCTCGCGGGATCATTGGCAGACTCGTTCCGTGGCTGATCTGGTTAATGCTATAGAGCGACTCGATCGCGCCGGCGGCCGAGGCGAACGGAAACCCACTGCCGAATAGCAGCTTGCCCATGACCCCGAACTCGTGGGCCGACAGCAACGCGTTGTACGCACACCAGGGTCGACGGACGAGTCTACTGATGTCCGCGTACACGTTGGGTTGCTTGGCCAACAGGGCGATGCATTCGTCCACCCAGGGGTGCCCCATGTGCGCGACGATGATCGTAAGACCGGGCAGCTCGCGAGCCACTTCATCGAGCAAGAACGGCCGGCCATACGCCATCTTGGTGGCGACCGCCGGGCACGTCCCCTGGTGGAACAGGACCGGCATCTCCAGACGGGCCGCCTCGGCCAACACCCGCAGCGCCCCTGTGCTCGAAGGATGGAAGTCCTGTGCGGGCGGCGCCACGGCAATGCCCTTGAATCCCAGCTCGTCGTGCGCGCGCTGGATCTCCTCGATCGCCTCCAGCGGCTCGGACGGGTCAACCCCGGCGAATCCGATCATCCGGTTGCTGTGGGCGCGAACGTAGTCCGCCACGAAGTCGTTCGGGACATCCGCCTGGAGGTAGGCACTGCGGAACCCCAACACGATCGCCTTATCCACGGGGCGGCAGGCGAGTTGGTGCTGTTCCGGCGTGGCGTCTGGGACACGATCCGCACGCGCCGGCCGGGGACGCGTGCTGACCGCGTGCCCGGACGCTGCCTGGCCCAGCTGGGCCGGGGATTCCCAAAGGTGCGTGTGACAGTCGACGATCATGGTTTGCCGACACCCGCCCTCTGCGAGCGAGCCGTATCTCCACCCCCGTCGGGGCGGTCCTGGTTTATAGCAGCGAACGTGGGGGCTGGTCAAGCCAGCGCCGAAAACGGCTCGGCGCTTCGGCGCTCCGGGGGCCTCGCGCCCGAGTCAGATCACCCGGTTTATGCCCGCGCCAAGCAAAGAAAGCCCCCTGGTCACCCAGGGGGCTTCGTCTACATCATCGAATAGGTTCTTGCGGCAAGCCCTGGCAGACGCCCACCTTACTTACGGCGTCGGGTCAGGGCGAACAGCGCACCGCCCAGGCCAAAGACGGCCAGCGTCATCGGCTCGGGGACGATGTCTTGAATCGTGTCGTACAGATCAACGCCCACGTTGTCGACCGTCAGCTGGCCGTCAAAGTCGTAGTTGAAGTTGACCTTGTAGTACGGGTTCTTGCTGCCCCCGTACGTGTTGATCGTCTCCGACCCCGCCGTGGTGAACGGGACATCGATCGCCTCGTCCAGCCCCGTCGCGATGTGGACCGCCACGTCTTTCGGCCAAACGCCTTCGGTGCCCAGCTCGGTCAGCGTCATCTGGCCCGGCAGCGGGATGCCAGTCAGGCTCTCGCTCCCACTCAGGCTGACCAGCTCGCCCAGATCGATCGTGAACAGGCCCATGACCTCGAGTTCGCCGTCGACCGCGATGTTGTACCCGGCCGTCGCGTTCCCGACCCACAGACCGTTGTAGGTGGCCGATCCCACCAGAGGCCAGTAGAACTGACCGTTGGGGCCGGTGGTGATCCCGCCCGTCTTCAGGAAGTCGAGCTGCGTGATCTGACCGGTCGCATCCAACCGGATCTCCACGTCCACCAGACCGCTCACGTCACCGGTGAGCTTCACCTGGTCCAACGCCAAGTTCTGCGCCGAGCCGCCCAGCAGATCGACGTCGAGCGCGCCAAGACTGCCGTTGTCCAGCGTGGTGAACAGCCGCTCGAAGCTCACCTGACCGGTGCCGGTCGGATCCTTGGCCACATTGATCGTGTCCGGGTTCGTGCCGAGCCCCACCGTCTGGTTGTTGAACGAGATCGTCACACTCGCCCACGTGCTGAACGGCCAACCGACCCAGCTATAATAGGTTCCATTGCCACCCACCGTAGCCGATCCGCTGGCGGTCAAGCTTGCCGTCAGCGAGTCGCCGCTGGCGCTAAAACCGATCCCCGGGCTGACCATGTCTGCGGACGCCCCCGCCGCCACGCTCAGCACCGCCGCGAGCCCTATCAAACCTACCTTCCCCATCGCAAGAACCTCCTCAAAAACCTGTGCACAAGACCACAACGCACAATCGAAACGCAACACGAAATGCTCACTGGCTGTCGGCAGGGACTCTAGGATGGGTTTGCGGCAACGCAACCTTCCCCTGAACGCACTCCCTACCTCCTGCCACTCTCCCTTACGCTTACTATTGTGCCCCCATGGCAGAGGAATGTCAACAGGCAAATCGTCGCAAAATAAAAAAACATGGGCCCGGTTCCGACGTCGCCCCCCTCCCAGCTCCGCACCCTCGCTTCCCCAACCTATCACCAGCGGCTCCCCGCTTGACAAACACCCATCAAGGGGAGCCTACCCATGCAAACAAGCCCCCTGGCACCTCCAGGGGGCTTGTTGAACCATCACGTCTGAGCCTTGTGGGAAGGCTGTTTTTTCGGACCTACAACGTCCAGGCCAGACCCCTACCGTCGCCGACGGGCCAGGGCCAGCAACGCACCCCCCAACCCGAGCACAGCGATCGTGGCCGGCTCGGGCACGGCGTCGACGATCGTGTCGTACAAATCGATCGAGGCGCTGCCCACACCGAGCTGGCCACTCAGGCTGTAGTTGAAGCTCACCTTATAGTACGGGTTCTTGCTGCCCCCGTACGTGTTGATCGACTCTGACCCGCTCGTGCTGATCGGGATGTCGATCGCACCTGTCGCGGCGGAGATGTGGACCGCCACGTCCTTGTCATACGGACCGGCCAACTCGGTCAGCGTCATCTGCCCGGGGGCGCTCACGGCCTCTGAATCGCTGCCACTGACCGTGACCAGATCGCCCAGGTCGACGGTCAGGAACCCGCCGATGTCGATCTCGCCCGCGACCGTGGCGGTGTAACTGCCCGAGACCGTCCCGCTCGGGTTGACGTCGTACGTGATCGAGGGGAACGACCCACTGGCGTAGCTCCCCGTCGACCCGCCGGTCATGTTGAAGTCCAGATCGGTCACCGCTCCGTCCGTCTCCAACGTCACCGTCACCGGGACGCCCAGCCCCGTGACGTCACCGGTCAGCACGATGTCGTCCAGCGCCAGGCCCCAGCTCGCACCACCGTCGATGTCCACATCCAGGTCATCGAGCGTGCCCTGTGCCAGCGTGTCCTTCGCGACCTCGAACGAGACCAACCCGCTGCCGTCCGGATCCGAAGTCAGGCCGATCGTGTCGGGATTCGTCCCCAAACCCACGGTCTGGTTGTTGAACGAGATCGTCACTTGTGCCCAAGTGCTGAACGGCCAGCCGACCCAGCTGTAGTAGGTTCCAGACCCGCCTACCGTCGCCGATCCGCTTGCGCTCAGGCTGGCGCTCCCATTTTGCGCAGTCCCGTCAAAACCCACACCAAATTGCTGGACAACGTGGGTGTATGCGCTTGCCCCGGCCGTGACCATCAGAACCACGGCCACACCAACTCCTATCTTTCCCATTACCGCTTCCTCCTTCCCTTGCTCAGGACCCCTCTCGACGAACTACGGCGCTCTGTTTAGACGTGATGGATCGCAGCCTAGTAGAAGTGGGGGGCAAACCGAAAGGCAACGCCAACCTTTCCCCAAACACTCCTTACCTCCTGCTGCTCTCCCGAACTGCCCTCCATTGTGCCCCCCTGGTATGCCAAAGTCAATGCCCAAGACGTGTTTTTTTATCGGCCCGTAGAAGGGCGGCACCCACAGCCCGGGCGTCTTGTTAGTCTTTCAGAGAAAATGGGTTATCTCCTTTTCCCGCCCGGGAAGTCGCACTGGGCAGCATGCGCTTGAGCGACGCTCTCGCCGCGTCCAGCCCGTTCCGGAACGCCTCCTCGTGGGGGGCCGAACGAGCCAGATCGGCAAACTGTCTGGCCGCTATCGTCAGGGCGGCACGGTCCCCAAACGCCCTGCCGTAGGCGAGAAGTGCGTTGGCCGAATACGGTTCGGCCAGTCCCCCCGCCCGATTGACCAGCGTGTCCACGGCACGTTTCGCCCGGTCCCGCTGGTCGGCGGCGATGAAGACGGCCACGAGCTGACCGAGCGTCTGCGGCCTGACCGGCTCGCCGCGCTCGAAGATCCTCTGGCCGTAGTGGGCCGCCCTCGGCACATCGCCCCGATCGCGGTAGTAGCCGAACAGACACGTCATCGCCCAGGGGTGCAGCATGTGCCGGTAGGAGGTGTCCGCCAGGGCGCGTTCGATGTCTGCAACAACGTCATCCATCATGTCCGTGCGACCGACCGCGCCACACGCGCCAGCCAGGCTGAACAGCATGTATTCGTGGTAGGGCGGGCGGTACCGAAAGACGTTGACGTTCGAGAGCACCATCAGCCCCGCCAGGGCACCGACCGGCACCAGCGCCCGCCGCCAGCGAATCGGCGGCCTGAGGATCCCGGCAAGTTCGACAACGGCATAGGCAACGAAGGGCAAAAGGAGATGAACGACGGGCAATCGATAGCGCGCGTTGATGATGAAGAAGACGCCGGGCAGTGCGAGCGCGAGGACCATCGCGATGACGTAGACCTGCCCCATCGTCCGCTCCCGACGTCGCAGCGCCATGCCCAACCCCACCCCCCCCAACGGCCCGATCAGGCCGACATGCAGCCAGGACAGCCCGTCCAGCAGGCGGCTGTACCCGCGAAGGTAGTTCAAGTCTTTGTTGTTGGGGAACTCATAGGCGTTGAGCATCCAGCAGGCGCGCTTGAACGTGTCGGTCAGAAACTTGCCTGGATACCGCCGGATGTAGTCGAACGTCACCCGGATGAGGAACCGCTCCACTTCGTCGTATCGCGGACACGGACCCAGGTGCTGAGCGGCATACAGGTAGCACGCCTGCCACCCTTCGTCCCACCGGACCCAAGGGTCGTTGAGGTCCAGGCCAGGGGAACGAACGGTGATATCAAGCTTCGGGCAGATCGCATTCTTCCCATCGGACGCGGGGTTGTTGGCGATCAGGAGGTTGACCCCGCCATAGGCGGAGATCAGGAGTCGCTCATTGGCGGCCAGCAGATTCCGGAGCGTCACCGGGGCGATGGCCAGCACGGTGCCGAGCACCAGCGGTCCAACCCGGGCCAGCCCGGTTCGGACCCAACGACGCTCCGTTTCACCGTCGGCTCGGGCCCGAGCCCCTCGCCGAGTCTGAACCAGAAGGAGGACGGCCAGCACTGGCGCGAAGGCCAGGATGTTTGGCCGGGTGATCGCCCCCAGCCCCATCAGCCCCCCGGCGAAGAACCATTTCCAGGGATGGTCATCCGCCAGCGCGACGAGCACGTAGGCCAGCAGCAGGTAGAGCAGGCAGGCCAACGACACGTCAAGCAGTTCGGCGCTGAAAAAGACCGATGTCCAGAGAACCGCCGCGAGCGCCCCGGCGATGACGCCGGCTGTGCGGCCGAACAGCCGGCCGCCGATCAGGTAGACCAGGACCGGGGCCCAACCGACCACAAAGACCTGGATGAATCGTGCGAGGAACGAATCGGGGCCGATCACCTTGTAGATCATGCCCAGGAAGTAGGCATAGAACGGGGCCTTGAAGTAGCCGTTGGGTGGCAGGGCGTCGTTGGCAATGGCCACCGCCACTTCATGCTGGGATCGCTCGTCAAGGACGAGGAACCGATACAGCGGATGGTCTTGGACCCCCTGGAGGAACGCCAAGCGGAGCCCCACCGCCACCGCGTAGATGGCCAAGGCCATCCAGAGCCCTCGACGCCGGTACCATCTGCGGGGTCGCGCCGTCACACCCGGGGCCTCCTGGCGGGCCGGTCGCCCGCCCGATTAACTCCAGTCCCAACCCGTTTGAGCCGACACCATCAGCATAAGGAGATTGTCGGACGTTGGCCACGCCCTGGCCTCTTGTCCGCCCGTCCCGATCGCCACGCGTGCTGGGAACAGGTCGCATCGTACGGCTTCATCGCGTATCCTTGGCCCCAGAGAAACCATGACGAACAAGGCACACGACGCGCCGGACATGTCGGTCATTGTCCCCTGCTATCAGGAGGCAGACCGCATCGTCGCGTCGATGGAGGCCATCACGGCCAGCCTGTCCAGCCGGTACCCGAACGGCTGGGAGATCATCGTCGTGGACGACGGCAGCACGGACGACACGGCGAAGCTGGTGAACGGTTTCGACCCCCGGGTCCGCGTCGTCAGGCTGCCGGCGAACCGCGGCAAGGGCGCGGCGGTTCGGACGGGGATGCTGGCCGCACGCGGGCGGCTCAGGCTGATGACCGATGCCGACCTGGCCACCCCCATCGAGGAACTCGACCGGCTCGTCGAAATGGCGGGGACCGGTGCCGACATCGTCATCGGGCGACGAACCGGCCCGCACTCGCGCGTCCACATGCCCCAACCGTGGTACCGCCAGACCATGGGCAAGGTATTCAACCTCGTCGGGCGGTTGCTCTTCAACGTCCGATACCAGGACACCCAATGCGGGTTCAAGCTGTTCACCGACCGCGCCGCCGAGGCGATCTTCGGGCGAACCCGGGTGGACCGCTTCGCCTTCGACTTCGAGTGCATCCTGCTGGCCCGTCAACTGGGTCTGAAGGTGGCCGAGTGCTACGTCTTGTGGAACCACGTCGAGGGCAGCCGCGTCCGCCTGGTGGCCGACAGCGCTTCGATGTTCTTCTCGCTGCTCAGGCTGCGGCTCGACCTCCACGGATCGAGCGCCCGCAGGCGGGGACGAATCCCTTGATGCGCGACCGTCCCCAAACCTGGTCAATCGCTGACGTACCCCAATGAACGAAGCCGCTCGCGGGTCTCCTGATCGACCTCGGCGCGACTGGCTTGTGCGCCGGCGGGAACCACGGCGAGGTATCCGCCAGGCGGACCTCTTAGGGAAAGCTCGACGCCGGTGGGCAGAAGGCCCGCCACATCCTCGGCGATGACCTTCTTGGTCTCGGCGGTAAAGGCATAGGGCAGCTCCTTGATGGGCGCCCTGTCCGCACCGACCCGGAGGGCGATGTTCGCCGAGGCGTCGCACTGGTATTGCTCGACCACGACCTTGGCGTCAGGTGGCTCGACGCCAAACGACACGCTGTCCTCGTCCACCATCCACCACCCTCTGTTCCGCAGCTCCTGGGTATCACACCGGTTGGTGCCCGTGATCTCCAAACCCAGGACCTTCCCGTTCTCTGCGATCTGGGCCGTGTCCCCCGCCTCGAACTTGTAGCGCTTCAGGCGGACGAACTGGCCTTCCGTACGGAACGTGGCGCGGAAGTTGCGCGGCTTGTTGTTCTTCTCGATGAGGTTGACGTTACGGAAGTGGATGCCCGGCGTCGACGACACCAAGTAGTTGGACAGGAGGCCCGCCATCTCAACGCCCATCGTCATCTCGGCGCCCAGCACGTTGATCCGCTCGTCCGGGTCAGAAACGATGTCGAAGAGCATCTTCCTGGCCACAGGCAAGGCCTGGTCGACGTACTTGTAGCGCCCCATCAGGACGGCGGCCAGCACGGACCTTTCTGCCGGCTTGGACTTGCCTCGGCCCAGGACATGATCGGACTGCATGAAGAGCGCCCGGGTCGAGCGTGACCCTCCCGGCTCGCCGATCGCCTTTACCAAGTCCACGCCATCCAGAGCCACTGTCTGGTCCCGCTCGAGGTACGCCAGCAGCGTCGGCAAGACATCCACCAGAGAGACCCGCGCCGACACCCGCCGCCCCGCCTCCGCGTTCTTGGGGAACTTGACCAGCAGGGGCACGCGGACCGACTCCTCGAAGAGGGTCCGCCCATGCCCGCCGTGACCGTGCTCGAAGAACTCCTCGCCGTGGTCGGCCGTGAAGACGATGAGGGCATCCTCGTACAGCGAGCGTTGCTTGAGGTAGTCCAGCACCTTGCCAAAGTGCTGATCACCAAAGGCAATCTCGCCGTCGTATCCCTTGATCAGGTCCTCGACCACGGGCGGCGCGGGGTTCCGCAGCCAGCGCCCCATCGTCGCCCGCCTCGGCAAGCGCTCTCCCCACATCGTGTCGTAGGGGGCCGGCGGGTCGTACCCCTCATGCGGGTCCATCGCATGGACATAACAGAAGAAGGGCCGCGTCGCATCCTTTCCCAGGTGCCGCAAGACGGCCTTGGCGACCTTGTCGGCCCGGCCGTCGCTCAGACTCTTGTCGGCCGGGTTGAAGAAATCGAACCCCGCGCCGAACCCCCAACGTGGCAGGATCCAAGGATTGGCCGAGAACGCCGCCGTCTGATACCCCAGCGGCTTGAGGTACTCGCCGATGAGACGTGTCCCGGAAACCCGCCCGTAGTACCCGACCGTCTTGTGGCGGTGGGGATTGAGCCCCGTCAGCAGAGACGCCGTCGCGGGCTTGGTCCATGACGATGGGGCGTAGGCGTTCTGGTAGACCACCGCGTCGCGCGCGAACTCATCCAGCCGAGGGGAGGTGGGGCGGGCGTAGCCATAGGGGCCCAGGTGATCCGACCGGAGCGTATCCACCAACCAGATCACGATGTCGGGCTTCTCGATGTGGGGGATCCCCACCTTCGGCGGCGCGTTGGCAGGCGCGGGGTCCTTGCTGCACCCCGCCATGGCAAGGGGCACGATCAAGGTCGCCATCGCCCCAGCGACACCCCACTTCAGGCCCTGTCTCGCCCGTCGACCCATGACACGCATCTCCCACCCCGCAACACCAACTCCTTGGGAAGGCCAGACGCTAGGCCGACGTAGCGGCCTTCGGCCGCCAAGAACCGCTGCCGGGGGCCGCCCGCCGAGACGCGAGCATTCGCCCGAACCGCTCCCAACTCGGCGCAACGATCTCTAGGTTGCAGGATACACCGGAGGCGGGATGCGTTCCAGGGCCTTTGCCCGGCCGCGGCGGCTGAACGGCGCCGTTCGGCCGCCGCATGCCCGATCAGGAACGGGTCGCTCTGGCCGATCGGGCGTCCTTGGGCGGATGGATCTGCTCGGCGCCCGACGACTCGCCGCCGGGCTGGCCAGCCAGGATCAGATGTCGGGCGCGAAGGACCTCCGCGACGCTCCAGGCCTGGGCGATGCAGCCCCTGGGCGTGTGGGGAGGATCGCCGTCGAAGACCTCGCTGATGCTCCCCAGGCCGGCTTGACCCAGGTGGCTGATCAAGGGCTCCAGAATGGTCTCGGCCCGCCGCCGAGCCTCGTCGCCAAACGCGTTCACCCGCAGCAACGCCTCGACGAACGGACCGATCAGCCACGCCCACACCGTCCCCTGGTGATAGGCCGAATCCCGGCTGAACGTGTCCCCCTCGTACCGCCCGCGGTACTGCGGCGCGCCGGGCGCCAACGACCGCAGGCCGTACGGGGTCAAGAGATGCTTCTCGGCGCACGCAACGACGGACCGTTGCTGATCGCGGGACAGGGCCGAGTGCGGCAGGCTGACCGCGAGGATCTGGTTCGGTCGGATGCTCGCGTCGATGTCGGTCTGCCGCACGCAATCGAACAGGCATTGGTCCCGCTCGTTCCAGAACGTCGGTGCGAACCGCTGCCGAACCCGATCGGCCAGGTCGCTACAGCGGACGGCCTGCTCGGCGTCGACCGACGTCAGCCGCCTGGCCAGGACGCACAGAGCGTTGTACCACAGGGCGTTGATCTCCACCGGCTTGCCGTGACGCGGTGTGAAGACGGCATCGCCGCACTTGGCGTCCATCCAGGTCACCTGCGTGCTGGGGTTGCCGCAGCGCACCAGGCCATCCTCGTCGACCGCGGTGTCGAAGGCCGTGCCCTCCTCGAACGCCCGCACCACCGCCGCGCAGGCCGGCCCGAGGACCTTCTGCCAGCTCGCCTCGTCGCCGCTGCTCAAGACATACTGGTCGGCCGCGTGGATGAACCAGAGACTCGCGTCGATGCTGTTGTACTCGCACTCGTCGCCGTAGTCGCTGAATCGGTTGGGGATCAACCCGTCACGCTGCTTCTCGGCGAACGTGCGGAGGACCTCCAGTGCCTGATCGTGCAGCCCGCGGCAGATCATCAGGCCCGGCAGGGCGATGAAGGTATCTCGCCCCCAGTCCCCGAACCAATGATACCCGGCCAGGATCGTCGTCGACTGATAGCCCCCCGCCCGATTCCGCCGGACAATAACCTGATCGGCGGCGTTGGCAAGCTGCTGACTGACCAGATCGGGCACCGGCGCCGGCGGCGCCGGCGGCGGCTCGGCCGTGGCCATCCCTAAGAGGTTGTAAGCGTCAACGAGTCCCGTGCTATTGGCCACCACGGACCACGCCAGCTTTCCCCCCGGACGGAGCCGCGCCCGCCACCACCCGGGGCTGAAGAGGTCCTCGCCGCAGGCCTGACCCCGCTCGGCCTCGACCCGATAGCGGAAGTTGAACCACCAATCCGGCTGGTGGTCGTAACGAACCACCTGCGAAGGCTCCTGCGCGTGCGGAATCAAGGCCACCGACAACTCGTGATCGACCTTGTCGGCCAACCAGACGGCGCAGCGCGGATCGCCGTCCATGTCGAAGACCTCGCCCATCCGTCGGCGACGGAGGTCGTGGAAATCCCGACAGGCGATCATCGGAAGGAAGTCGACCTGCACCGCCCCGCCGCTGCGTTCGTCGACGTGGTACTCTACGCTGACGACGGGGTGCCCGTGATACATGACGATCCGCTTGGTCAGCTCGATGTCGCCCACCTGATAGACGAACTGGACCCAGGGACGCGGCGCGGCGATGGAGAAGTCGAACTCCTTGAGATGCTCGAACCCGCGCGGGTGGATCGCATGGTTGAACTCGAAGTTGGCCAGTTCCACCGGGCTATCCGGCAGGAGGATCTTCTCCAGCATCGCCGACACCAGCACGGCCCGTTCCAGCGGCGGGCGCTTCGGCGAAACGAACAGCCCGTGGTACCGACGCGTGTTCAGGCCGGTCACCGTGCTGCTCGCGTAGCCCCCCAAACCGTTGGTGATCAGCCACTCGCGGCCCAGCAGCTCGTCCAAACCGCCCTGCAACGCCTGGCAACAGGCCAGCGGGCAGGCGGCGTCTGATGAATTCTGCGACATGATCCGCCTCGTCCAGCATATGAGGCCGAGCGGCCCGGCGGGGCCGGCATCAGCGATTTGTATTCGGCGCAGCAGCGCCCGGCAAGACCCCTACGCGCCGAGAAGGGCCTCGACGAAGATCTGCGGGTCGAACGGCGCGATGTCCTCGGGCGTCTCACCGAGTCCGACGAACTTGACCGGGATGTTCAGCTGATCGCGAATGCCCACCACGATGCCGCCCTTCGCCGAACCGTCCAGCTTGGCCAGGTAGATGCCCGTCACCCGAGTGTGCTCGCCGAAGACCTTGGCCTGGTTGATAGCATTCTGACCGATGGTGCTGTCCAGCACGAGCAGGACCTCGTGCGGCGCGCCGGGGATCTTCTTCTCCACGACCCGCTGGATCTTGCCCAGCTCGCGCATCAGATGATCCTGCGTGTGGAGTCTCCCGGCCGTGTCCACCAGCAGAACGTCCGCGCCCCGGGCCGTTGCCGCCTCGCACGCGTCGAAGGCCACCGCACCCGGATCGGAGCCCTGTTGATGCTTGACGATCTGGACCCCGATCCTATCCGACCAGATCGTGAGCTGCTCGACGGCGGCCGCGCGGAACGTGTCGCACGCCGCCAGGATGACGCTCTTGCCTTCCTGCTTGAGCCAATACGCCAGCTTGGCCACCCCCGTCGTCTTGCCCGACCCGTTGATACCCGCCACCAGGACGACCGTCGGGCCGCTCTCAGCGAACGTCAGCCGCCGCTCCTCTTCGGGCCAATAGGAGACGATCTTGTCCTTGAGAAACGGGATGATTTGCTCAGCCTCGGTGATCTGGGCGGCGCGATAGGCCTCGCGGACCTCTCCGATCAGCTGCATCGTCGTGGTCGGGCCCATGTCGTCGGCGAGCATCGTCTCCTCGAGCCGGTCCAACAGCTCGTCGGAGATCTTGCCGCGCAACAGCGCCCGAAACCCCCCGCTGATCTTCTCGCGGGTCTTGGCCAGGCCTCGCTTGACTCGATCGAACAACCCCATGAATGCCACTCGCCCAGGACCCCGCCGTCCACGCCATCGCGGTGCGTCAGTCGTCCGCTGACCCCGCCGACGCCTCCAGACGCTTCCGCACCGCGTCGAGCACACCGTTGATGAACTGGGGCGACTCGGCGCCGCCGAACCGCTTGCCCAGCTCGATGGCCTCGTCGATGACGACCGCCGCCGGCGGGCCGTCCGGCGCCATCATCTCCGAGACGGCCAGCCGCAAGATGCTTCGATCGGCCGCGCCCATGCGGTCGACGGCCCAGTGCTCGCTTGCCCCGCCGATCAACGCGTCGGCCCGGTCCCGGCCGGCCCACGCCCCGCGGGTCAGACGATCGGCGTCATCGACCACGTCGGGTCCCTGCCCGGAATCCCCCAAGAACCCGGCGACCTGCTCCAGGAAATCGTCCCCCTGTGCGTCCAGTTGAAACAAGGCCTGCACAACGAGAATTCGGGCCTGGCGGCGCTTCGTCTTCACGGTTCGCTACTTCTTGCCCGACAGGCCCTTGATCTCGGCGAAGAGGTTGACCATCTCGATGGCGGCCGCGGCGGCGTCCGCCCCCTTGTTGCCGGCCTTCGTGCCGGCCCGCTCGACGGCCTGCTCGATGGTGTCGGTCGTCAGCACGCCGAAGATCACCGGCACCCCGGCCTCCAGACCCACCTGGCCCACCCCCTTGCTGACCTCCGCCGCGATGTAGTCAAAATGGGGCGTATGCCCCCGGATCACGCAGCCCAGACAGATCACCGCGTCGAACGCGCCGCTGGCAGCCAACTTCTTGGCCGTCAACGGAATCTCGAACGAGCCCGGCACCCACACCTCCGTGATCCGCTCCGGGTCCCCGCCATGCCGAGCAATGGTGTCGATCGCACCGCCAACCAGCTTGTTCGTGATGAATTCGTTGAACCGACTGGCCACCAGGGCGAACTTCATCCCCTTGGCCATCAGTTCGCCGACGACTTTCTTGGGCATGACCCGATCTCCCGTGGACCCCGGCCGCGAATCGCGCCGGGCAGGCAAGACGCCATTCAACCAGGATAGTCCGCGCCGTTGCGGTTTGCAACCGTCGCCGCACCCCTTCCGGACCGGCCCACATCGCATAGAATGCATGAGACCAACGGGCCCCGGTCGCCCGAGCGAAGCTGCCCCCAACGTCTGCGAAGGCCATGACCATCGCCGAGATCTCCATCGAGCCGAGCGAGCACCTCTGGACGGCCCTGCCCCTCTTCCTGCTGGCCGTCCTCGTCATCGACGTGACCCTCTCGCGCCCCAGCCGGCGAATCGCAGCCCGCCTCAGCCCGCTGAGGCGCTGGATCGCGGCGATCGTCCTGACCGTACCGATCGGCGTGGTGATCTGGGCGAAACCGGGCGTGACCGGCCAGGCCGCCTGGTGGTACCCCGTCTGGACCGTCGCCCTGTTCTGGCTGATCGCCGCTCGCGAAGCGAGCGTCCTGGTCCGAAGACGGCGGAGCCGTCGCGTGATGGCCGTCGCCGCTTGTGCCGTCGGCGGGAGCATCAGCCTGCTCCTCCTGGCCCGCTCGGAGTTCCCCGCCGATCGCCAGCTCCTGGCTTGGGGCCTGATCGGACTGGTCACTCTCGTAATCGTTTGGAGCCGCCGGTCCTATCGACAGCCCGAGACCCTCCACCAGGGGTCCCAACGCCTGCCGTTTCTGCTCCGGATCCTCGCCGCGTGTCTGCTGGGCCTGTTGCTGCTCAACCCCATCGCCCGCCACCAGCGGGTTCGATACGACCGTGCCTGCCTGTTGATCCTGCTGGACGACTCGCGGTCCATGGTCATCCGCGACGTGGTCGAGGCCAAGGGCGCCGAGCCCATCAGCCGGGCCAGTGCGTTGAACACCGCGCTGGCCGCCCACCGATATGAACTCGACCGCATCGGGCGTGAGCTCGACGTGCTCGCGTATCGGTTCAGCGACCGGCTGGTCTCCACCGACCAGACGAACGTCCGCGCCAAGGGCGACTACACCGCCCTCGGCGACGCGATCCAACAGGCTTACGAAAGCGCGTTGCAGACCGACCGACCCATCGCCGGCGTGTTGGTCTGCAGCGACGGGGCGAGTAACCTGACGTCTTCGGCCGAGCCGTCCGTGGCTGCGACGGCACTCGCGGCCGGTCGCATCCCCCTATGGACCCTCGGCGTTGGCAGCGAAACGCCCAGCGGGCAGACCCGCAGCATCATCCCCCGAAACCTGTTCGCCCCGCGACGCGTCGCCGCGATGAACGAGCTGCCCCTGTCGGCCGAGTTCTCCTACGTCGGTTTCCAGACCGAGCCCGTCCGCGTCGAGCTGCTGTTCGACGACGAGCTCGTCGACCACAAGCGCGTGGCCTGCACGAAGGCACACCAGACCCACCGAACCCGGTTCACGTTCGTGCCGAAGGTCGGCGGGCTGCATAAGGTGACCGTCCGCGCGATGCCCGAACGTTACCGCTTCGACGGCCCCATCCCCTCCCTGAGCCAGTACGTTCACGTCGCCGACGAGGTCATCCGCGTGCTCTATCTCGAGGGCAAGCCGCGACACGAGGGGACCTTCATCGTCCGGGCCCTGGCCACCAGCGACCAGATCCGGCTGCAAAAGGCCCTGCTCGCCCGACCCAAGGACAACGACCTTCGCACCGTCCCGGGCGGACCCGCCGGGCAGTGGGAGTCCTACCACGTCATCATCCTGGGCGACATGACACGCGATCAGCTCAGCACCGAGCAAATGCAGACGATCCGCCGGCACGTCGGCGATCACGGCTGCGGCCTGGCGGTCTTGGGCAGTCGCGGGTTGGTCGGCAAAGGGGCGCTGCTCGGCACGCCGCTCGCCGAGATCCTGCCCTTCGACGTCGCCACGGGGTGGATCGATCAGCCCGTCGCCGTGATCCCCACGGAGGCAGGGATCCGCCACGCCGTCTGCCGGATCGACCCGGCCTCGCCGGACACGGTCGCACGATGGCGGGACCTGCCCCCCATGCGCGGCGCGTGTCGATTCGGCAAACCCAAGACCGCCGCACAGATCCTCGCCGCCACGCCGTCCGGCGAGCCGATGATCGTCGGCCACCACTACGGCGCCGGTCGCGTGCTCGCGCTGGCGTTCGACGCGACGTGGCAGTGGTGCATGATGCTGGACGACGGCGCCCAGTATCAGCGTCGCTTCTGGCGACAGGTCATCCTCTGGCTGGCCAACCGCCGGCCGGCCGTCTGGATCGCCGCGGATCGGCCGCGCTATCAGCTCCCGCTGCTCCAGACGGGCCGACAGCGTGTCGAGATCCGCGCCGGCGTGGACAGCGCGATCCCCGGCCAGACCATCGAAGACCTCCGTCTGGAGGCCAAGATGTCGCTGCCTGCTGGCGGCGCGTTGGATCTCGCCCTGACCGAGACCGGCGGTCAGTACACCGCCGCCGCCGAGCCGAAGATCGACGGCACGTACGAGCTCGAGCTGATCGCCAAGTCCGGTGATCGCGAGATTGGCCGGGCGGCCGGGCAGTTCATCGTCGAATCGCCGGATCTCGAGATGCTCCACAAGCTGGCCGACTTCGACCTGCTCCGCGAGATGGCCGCCCAGACGCACCCCGCCGGCGGCAAGTTCATCGGCCTGGACGGCCTGAGCAAGCTCCTCAAGCGGATCGGCACGCACGACTACCGCCGCCGCCACGAAGAAACCCTCACCGAGCAGCTCACCCAAGAAGGCCGCTGGCACGTCTGGACGATCTTCTGCCTCCTCCTCCTGGCCGAATGGATCGTCCGCAAACGCCGCGGCTTGGTCTGATCCCCCCGCCCTTGCGGCCGGCGCCAGTTTGCGTACAATAATAGCCATGCACTCGGCAACTCAGGAATCTCGGGTAGCCGCCGAACCGTCTGCGGCCCCCCGGCCCACAAGGACGTCAAGGCAATGGCGACTGGCACACACGTTCTGAAGCACAGCCCGACATGGATAGGCACTCCGGCGGGCGCCTTGCGATTGCGCCCGAACAAGACGTGTTATGCGGAATCCCGGGACAAGACGTCTGGGGTGTAATGCTTCAAGCCAGGGACGTCGCAGGGGGGCACGCGGAAGCGTGTGTCAACTGCCGTGTGGCATAGAGACAAGGGAACTTCGCTGAGATGCCATTTTCTTTCCCATTGCTGGTTGAGTTCTTCTTCCCCGGACTAATCGTATTCTGCGCCATTGCGCTGTTTCTGGAACTCCTCTTTCCGGCTGAATTGGCCGGCACCGTGAGTCTTGTTACGTCGGGTAGCTCAGGGAACGTCCTCGCACTGCTGTTGATCGCCGGTCTCCTCTGCTACTTTCTCGGAAGTACGATGAATGCTGTCAGCAACCAGGTCATCCGTGTGTGGATGGCACAATATCGCCGCCGCATGATTCGTCGAAAGCTCGGCCTATCGAGCGAAGAGACCGTTGATCACCTAGAGGACGCTGAAACAGGACTCATACACAAGCGTCTGCCGCGGATGAAATCCAAGGATCCCAACGACAAGCTCAACGAACTCTACGCCGCCGCGCGCACGTTCTGCTCACTCCACTCCGACAGGACAGCAAGAACGATCGACTATCATTGGGCCCTGATGCGTCTATCTCGTGCGGCTCTACTCCCGTTAGTCGTTCTCACATGCGTTTTTCTCGTCCGGTCCATCGTTGACACCGCTCACTTCGCCAACGCGGTCGGCTTTGTCCTCGGCTCGATCCAGTTAGCCGTGACCTTCAGTAGTTACCGCTATCGCGAGAAGTTCTTGATATACACCGTGTTCGACACGTTTTTCGAATCATGTAGGGTTGGCGAAGATGGCTCCTCGCCCGAAAGCGCACCGGGGTCCGCGTAGGGGGAGTCGCGTAGATGGGATGAAAGGCCGATGGCCCTGTCGTCGCCGAATCGCATGGTCTGGACCCACTTCCGCTCGCTCCGTCGTATTGCTGCGCGCGTTTCGAAGCTCGAAGACGAGACGGAGCGCCAGGATGAGATCGTCCTCACCATATTAATGAGCGTCACGGCGGTCGAGGCGTTTCTGAACGTCTACTTCCGCGTGCTCGTCGAGCAGCCGCGTTTCGCTCACTTTCGAGATATGGTGCTTGAGGATCTCAGTCCTGCCGACGGTGGCCAACCCCGCGGTCTCGCGTACAAGCTGCGACACTGGGCGCCCAAGGTGCTTGGCCAGAGCTTTGCATGGCAGAGTGGCACTGCTCACGGCTTCGAGCAGCTCAGACTCCTTCGTAACAAGCTGATGCACTTCACGAGCTCCTATGAGTCCATCAAGATTCCAGGGGCTCGGATCGAGGGGCTTGCGCGCACTGACTGCTATGATCAGTTGACGGCGCAGGACGCCCGGAGAGCAGTTCTCCTGGCTGAAGGTATGCTCGAAGAAACATTCCGTTTGGCTGGCGTCGAGGAAGCTTCGGTGCCGTGGGAACTCCACAGTTGGACGGGCAAGCCCCCCGCGCCCTCCAGGGCTTAGTCCCGTAGCGCCTGTCCTGACGCACCTTCTTCAGGCTGCGGGGCCGAAGGAAGCGTTGCGTCCGAACGTACACTACTCCGCTGGGAGAACGTGATGTGCGAGGAGTCATATCGTCAAACGGCCATGATGCACGAGCATGATGCGTTGCGGAGCGAACTGCTTCAGAACAGGAAGTACGTCTTTGAACGCCCGCTACTCATTATCACTGCCGCCGCTGTGGCTGCGGGACAGCTTTCGGGAAAGCCATCTGTGCTTTTTCTGCCCTTTCTTCTGATTGTTGTACTGATCATTAATCTATGGTTCACAGTCAACCGACTGAAAAGCACGGCTCGAATCGCCGCATACATTGACGCCGTCTTGGAGGGGGCCCCATATGCTTGGATCGGCTGGGAGAAATCTCTACGGGAGCATCGCATGTGGATGAAGAAGCATGGGCTGGAGGATCGACGTAAGTTGCTCTCGAAACATACCGAGAAAGATGCCGTGCCCGACGCGATGACGTACTACCGCCCATTATTGCTCTTGCACGTCGTTACGGTGGTGGTGGCATTGGCCGCATCTCTTCTGGCATTGGGGACGTTAACACAGATTCCTCAGCTGGTTTCCTTCGCCGCCACGTTGGGCGCAGCAATCGTTCTTGCGTGCTGCTGTCTCGGCCCCTATAGACCTAGCCGCATGAGGGATCTGATCGAGATCCAACGCGCCACGTGGATTAGCGTCCTTGACATCACCCAGATTTTGCGCCTTGACGCACCTTCTTCTGAGTGCGAAACCGAATGAAGTGGTGCGTCAAGACGCGCCCTACCCATTGGCGCTTGCCGTTCGACAGGAAGAGATGAAGATGGGATGGCTGAGGAGACTGCTCGGGGCGGTGCCGAAGGAAGAAATGGACGGCATCCGCCTGGATACGACGCGCCCGTACTGGGAAGTCGACGGACCCAGGACCTTCACAGAGGTATTTCACGCGCTCCCATGCCTGCTCCCGCAAAGCGCGGTTCTCTATTTCGAGGGCGGGTATCCCGACGCGGAGATCCTCGATTTCATGGCGACCTCCGCGATCCCAGAGCAGACGCACGTGGCCATGGGGACGATCTGGCCCCGGCCGAAGGTGTTTCACGTGCCCGCAACCGAATCCACGTTGACGACGTTGGCCGCCATCATGGAACACCATGCCGAACCGGAATTGGCTGTCCATTTCCACGTCTACCAGGCCGGTACCGTTCTGCTCGAGTGGCACGACGCCTTCGCTCAGCCCATGCTGATCAGCGGCAGCATCCCAGAAGAACAGGTCAAGGCCTTCGCCGACATGATTGGGCAGACATACAAGAGGATCGTCGAGCAACCTTCGTAGGGGGCGTCTTGACGCACCTTCTTGCGGGTGCGGAGCATATAGGGTAGGTCGTTTGACGCACCTTCTACCGGCGCCCAATGCGCCTGAGGTGATTAGAGTGAAGATGCTGACAGGCGTACGATGCATGGCTGCGGCGTTGCTTCTGGGATCAGCGGTTCCTGCTGGCGGGTCGTCGGGGGTTCCGTGGAAGGAGAACAAGCCCATCATCACCGTCAGGAAAGAGGTCTACCGGAAGCACCCCAGACCCAAGGCTGCGGCGATGGTTGCGGTGTGGTACGTCGGGCCTAAGCTCGAGCGCCGCGAGGTCCACGCCCTGGAGATCCGTGACGACGTGCCCGATGAGCCGAAGTGGCGATTCTCGGCGGACAACGGTCGAACCTGGTCCGGTCTGACGCCCATGCCGCCGACGCTGAGCTACCCCAAGAAGGTCGAGGTCTGGGAGGGCGGTTGCCCCAAGCTGTATGACGATCAAACGGGCGTGCTCGTCGAGACGTGGCTGCGGCAAATCCAGCACAAGGGCGATCACTTCAACCACACCTACGTCAGGCTCTCTCGCGATCATGGCAAGACATGGTCCACCCCGCGGATGCTCCGCTACGAGAACGGTGACGAATTCGACCCCGACAACCCGATCAAACCGAGCTTCCTGAAGCGGAACCTGGCCTACTTCGGCAACAACATCATTCGCCACAGCAACGGCACACTCGTTCTCGCCGTCGCCGCGGCCAACATCCCGAAGGACGCCCCGGACCCGAACCCCCGGCGGATCTCGGGGTACGGGATCACGCCCGATTCGCGGGGGATCGGCTCGCTGTGCTTCGTCGGTAAGTGGAACGGCCAGCGCGAGCGCTACAACTGGCGGGCCGGGAAGTGCGTCTGGGTGCCCCGACACGTCTCGTCGCGAGGGCTGATGGAACCGGAGGTGGCTGAACTGAAGGACGGTCGTGTGCTCGTGATTTGGCGCGGATCGAACCAGAACCTCGACGCGGCCAAGCAGCCCGGGCGGAAGTGGTTCAGCGTCTCGACCGACGGCGGCATGACGCTGAGCCCGGTCGCCGAGCTCAAGTACGACGACGGCTCGCGGTTCTACTCCCCGTCGAGCATCCATCGCATGATCCGACACAGCGTGACGGGCAAGCTGTACTGGGTAGGCAACATTTCGCCGCGACCGACGAAGGGCAACTCACCGCGCTACCCGCTGCTGATCGCTGAAATGGACGAGAAGATCCCGGCGCTGAAGCGAAGCACCGTGTCGGTCATCGACGATCGCAAGCCCGATCAGCCCGGCGGCGTTCAGTTCTCGAACTTCTCGCTGCTCGAGAACCGCGAGACGCACGATCTGGAGCTGTACCTGACCGCCTACGGCGAAGATGCGTCGAGCGTCTACACGGCCGACTGCTACAAGCACACGGTCAAGCTGATCCTTCCTAGGGTCCGTCTTGACGCACCTTCTTCTGGGTGCGGAACCGAATGAAGTGGTGCGTCAAGACGGACCCTACGCCTCCCTGGTGGGTCAAACGACCTGCCCTACAACTTGAGCGCGGGAACATCCGACCGGTTCAGAGCACGAGGAGCCAGACAATGAGACTGAATGTGAAGGCTTTCGCAGTGACGTGCGGGTTGGTCTGGGGGCTGGGGCTGTTCTTCTTGACCTGGTGGATTATCGCCCTGGACGGCGTCACCGGCGAAAACACGTTCATCTGTCGAATCTACCGGGGCTACCACATCAGCCCGGTGGGGAGCCTCATCGGTCTGGCCTGGGCAACGGTCGACGGCCTCATTGGCGGCGCGATATTCGCTTGGCTGTACAATCTCCTTGCCGCCCGTACGCAGAGCAAGAAAGAAGCCTGACGGCCATCGGCTGCCCGAGTAGGGCGCGCCTTGACGCACCTTCTTGTGGGTGCGAAACCGAATGAAGCGTCGTAGGGTGGGTCGTTTGACCCACCTTTCTTCTGGTGGGTCAAACGACCCACCCTACACAGGAAGCATTCAATGATGCCCGTCGCTTTGCCGTTGTTGGTCTTGCTGGGATCTCTTGCTGCTGACGACGGGCAGGTCCAATACGTCAATCCGAAGGCAGATGAGGCGGCGTTCGTATTCCTGGTGAACGGCGAAATCCCGAAGGAGGCCACGGCAAAGGCTTGGGTCCCTATTCCGCGGGAATGGGAGAACCAACGGGGCGTGAAGATCCGCTCCATCAAGCCGACACCCACCTCGAAAGGCACAGAGCCGCGACACCGCTTCGCGTATGGATTCTGGCAATTCGCTAAGGGCTCCCCGGCGAGGACACGTCGGATAGAGCTCAGGTTCTCGTTTACATGCTACGAAGTCAATGCAACCGTCGAGCCCAAGCGCCTCCCTCCGTTTGACCGGACCAAAGACCTCTACCCGCTGTACACGAAGACCGAGCCTCATATCGAGCTGACCGAAGAGGTGAAGAAGCTCGCCCGTTCCATCGTAGGCAGTCAAGAGAATCCCTACCTTCAGGCGCGCGCCCTGTACGACTGGATTCTCGATCACATGACATACGGATGGCGCAAGGGCTACGGCCTGAAGTACGCGATGGAGGAAATGCGCGGAGACTGCGGTCAGCATGGCGTCATGTTCATCGGTTTGTGCCGTGCGCTTGGCATCCCCGCCCGTGGCGTATACGGCTTCATGGCCTTTCCGCCAGGCCCAGAATCGCGCGAGTTCATGCCGCACGGCTGGGCCGAGTTCTATGTGCCAGGCCATGGCTGGCTGCCCTGCGATCCGGCCGTCGGCAGGAACCCCGGCAAGGCCCGACACACGTCCAAGCCCGATCTGAGCCTTCGCGACTACTACTTCGGGAATCTGGACAACCAACGACTGATCTTCTCAAAGGGCAACAACCCGAATCTCTCGCCGCGCACCGCAGACAAGCCCGAGCCCTTCATTCAAGTGGGCGCGGTTCGCTACGTACCGGAGCCGGAGCGTAGCCCGAAGCTGCACTTCGATCTTGTCATCGGACCCCGGCAGGAGGACGTGAGTCAGCTCCTGTCGGACCCCAAGCGTGAATCGACGTCAGCGCGAATCTACCGATTCATAGAGATGCTTCGCCCGGCTGATTCGGCGGCTGCCCTGCGTCGAAAGCACCCCGAGCTATTCAGAGAGGCAAAAGGCGTCGTCGTCGTGATGGTATTGCCCGGGTCACAAGCGGAGCGAGCGGGGCTCAAGACCGGCGACATCATCCTGAAGTACAATGGCGCCAGCCTCAACGGTGTTCAAGACGTGGAGCGGCATTCCGTGAGCGAAGAGCAGAAGCGCTTCGGCCTCGTCATCCTGCGCGGCGAGCAGAAGATCAGGATCCAGGTACACGGCGGAAAGCTCGGGGTCGGCCTCAGTGACTTCTAACCAGCTTGGAAAAAGGGGACATTCTACTTTTCTCGCGGGCCGTCTGAAGAAGTAGCCGTAGGGTGCGTCTTGACGCACCTTCTTCTGGGAACGTGTAGGGTGGATCGTTTGACCCACCTTCTCGCTGCCTGGTAGGTCAAACGACCCGCCCTACGAAACTGCGATCGCCCGGTCATATGTGTAACGCGTCCCATAGTCCCGAATGTAGCCCTGAACTGATCGCTCGCATACCTGACGTGTTGAGCGAGGTGGGGTGTGACGTTGTTGCACCGTTGACCGAATGCGTGGTGGAACGGGAGGGTACTGCTTGGAAGACCTTCTCCTGCTCCAGACGCGAGGCCCGTGCATGCGTGTCCGTGTGCACGAGACAGGGAGACCCGCGGCGCTATGTTGTCGCGTCAATGGATCTCAGACGGGTCGTGACGTTCTGGCGATGGCGCGCGGACTTCCGGCTCACCCGTGACATTGCCCGGGCGATGGAGAACGCGGGCGCCGTCGAGGTGACCGACTGAAAGGGGAATGATGCGGTGCGCCAAGACCCGCCCTGCCTCTCCCTGATGGGTCAAAACACCAGCCCTACGAAGCTCGAGCGCAGGAAGCGGACATGAATGAGACACATGACGCCGCGATGCGAAGGCCATCCCGCAAGCAACGGGGGTTCACGTGGGACGTCCTGGCCGTCTGCATCCTCGTCGCGGCATGTTGGAACACGAATCGACTGTTCCAGCTGGTTCTCGGCCTGTCCGTTGCGACCGTGGTGCTTGTTGCACTCGGCCGTCCGGACCGGCCCATCACGCGACGCGTGCGGCGGTGGGTCAAGTGGGGTTGGACGACGATCTGTGCGTTGATGCTGCTCGGTTTCGCATCTGGGGGCATCAACCTGATCCTCGAGCCCTTGGGGCTTGATCCGTACCACCAACCAACGCCACTGTGGTTCGACTTCTCCGCGCCAAGAGCGTACCAAAGCGATCGACCTGCAGGACGATGGCGGGATCGTCCGCATCAATACTACACGACGCTCAGCGGGCGGGGCCCGAAGGAAGCATTGGGGCTGGAATGCCCCCTTCCCTTGGGATCGACCCAGTCCTGGTGGGTCGTTCTCCCGCTGGGGTGGGTCTTCCTGCTCGTGGCAGCGCCCACCGCCGCGTTCTGGTGGCGTGACCGTCCCTACCCAGAGGGCCGCTGCCGGACATGCGGCTACGACCTGACCGGCAACGTCACCGGCGTGTGTCCCGAGTGCGGCGAGCGGATCTGAACGATGTAGGGTGGGTCGTTTGACCCACCTTTCGCTGCCCGGTGGGTCAAACGACCCACCCTACAAAACTGGTGCGTCAAGACGCCCCCTACTCTACTCGGGAATGAAGCGCCCCTTCTCGTCGAGGGCGTACAGCCGCTTGTTCTTTCGCCACGGGTTGTCGTAGTGGTTCTGTGGGGTAACCTTGAAGTCCTTCGGATACTCGCCCGTCGACTCGCCCAAGAGCAAGAAGGGCCCGTGGCCGGGGTAGTTCATCACCAGGTTGATGCCCTGCAGGCCGCGGCCGAGCTTGCGACGGTCGATGATGCACCGCCCGTCATCCCACGTCCGTCCCCGGTCCGTGCTGGTCCAGACGTACAGATCGCCGCCTCGATAGGGCGTCGGCGGATCCGTCTCGCGGATGCCGAAGATTCGAATGTGCTTGCCGTCCGTCGTCCAGATCGGCCCGCGGTTGAACCCGGCGGTCTTCTCCTTCGGGATCTTATGGCAAGAGAGCTTCTTGCCGTCCCAGACCGCAAAGGCGTGTCCCCCGCCCTGCTTGAGCAATATGTAGAGCACGCCGTCGTGCATGAAGATCTCTCGAGGCGAACATCCCTCGACGCGGCCGTGCTTGACCAACTGCTCGTCTCCGGGCATCGGCCCGAGGTACGTCGCGCCGTCCCAGGCGTACATCCGATCGGCCTTCGGATCGTACTGACACGCGAAGCACGTCCAGCTCTTCTTGGGAATGAGCGCGAGCTCCAGATGAATGCGACCGGTCGTCGGGTCGTAGAGCGCGTTCGCACCGTTCAGCTTGCAGGCCTTTCGAAACGCGCCGATCTTCTTCACCTTGCTCCAGGTTCGGCCTTCGTCGGTCGTGCGTAGGAGACCCAGGAATGGGTTCTTGTATCCTCCCGTCGGCCCGTATCGGAAAAAGACGAGCATCTCGCCGTCCGGGAGCTGCGTGAAATAGGGATACGTCGCGTAGTTGCTGAGGCGCGTGCCGAGATCCCATCGCGAGATGTCTTCGGGGGCCTTGCTCCGCGCGTACTTGAACGGCGTGCCGTGGCTGCCGTAGAGGATGTGAAGGGTCCCGCTGCGAGAGATCCACAGGTTCGGGGCGTTGTGACCGTCCTTGAGGTTCTTGCACCAGCCGACCTCCGCGATGCAGGTGTCCACGCGGACGGGCTTGGCCCAGCGCTTCGCGTCGTGATCGTAGTAGGTCATGCGTGCGTCGAAGTCGTGATCCATGTAGGCCACGTACGTCCGTCGATGCTTGCCCTCGAAGTACATCCCTCGGCTCTGGTGGTCCCGCGCCAACGTTCCGCCCAAGGAATCGTTGGCGAAGCACGGCTCCGATGCCCCCAGCGCCTCAATCGATGACACGCATACCACCACCATCCCAACCAGCAATCTGCAACACATGGTTCGTTCTCCGAAAAAGGGGACATTCTACTTTTTTCTCGGCCGCTTTGAAAAAGTAGAATGTCCCCTTTTTTCAGTGTCGTGGCGATCTTGACGGTAGCTTACCGCTGGCAGTCCTGCTCGCCAACTCCCCAGAGGATTAGACGACCCACGCTACTGGCCTATAACCGAACGAAGTGGTGCATCAGGACGCAGCCTGCCTCGCCAAGCGGGGTACAAAGAAGCGATGAGGGAAGGGGGCGCCTTGACGCACCTTCTTTTGGGTTCGGAGCCGAATGAAGCGGTGCGTCAAGACGTACCCTACTGTCCTCCCTACTGTCTGGCGCAAGACATGAATGCGATCCCTGTGCACATGACCGTTGGTCTCCTGCTGTGCTGTATGGCCTGCAACGCGCCGCACCCGGACGAAAGCCAGCAACGGATCCGTTGCCTGATCGACGGGCTGACCGAGGTGTCCGAGCCTGGCTACGGGTACAGCGGCGGTTTCTGTGGCTCGCAGTTCCTTCCTCTTGAAGGCACCGAGAAGGTTCATGTCTTCGTCTTCGGCCAGGTCGCATCCTCGAAATCCGAGGCGCTGATCGAGCTTGTCCGGTCCGGCGTCGCTGCGGTTCCTTTGCTTCTCGAACACCTCGATGACAACAGACCCACCCGGATCCCCCCGGTGGAGGCCCTGATGTGGATGTCGTTTCCCGACGAGTATGACTTCAACCGGCGAACCCGGGCCAGGCCTCCGCAGGGGGTGAATCGCGACACGTTCTCCGCGGGGGACCCGTCGCGCCACACCATCACCGTAGGCGACCTCTGCTTCGTGGCCTTGGGACAGATCGTCAACCGCCGATTCAACGCGATACGCTACCAGCCGACGGGTGGGCTCGTGGTCAGCTCCCCTACCCATTCGGCGAGGCTCTGCAGCGTGGTGAGGAGAGACTTCGCAGGCTTGACCTTACAGAAACACAAGCAGATGCTCATCCGTGACGTGCTGAAGCCGGACGGATACGCCCGTGCCTTGGGCGCATACCAGAGGCTGGTCTACTACTATCCCGACCAAGTCGAACCAGCCATGCTCAAGCTCTTCGCGAGGCCTCGCTACGACACCAATGAAGTGTGCAGGTTCGTCCGTTCCCGCCTGTACAAAGAGAAGGACGCCAAGGCGCGGGCCAAGCTGCTCAGCGACTTCGTCGCAAGACACGGCGAAGCCGCCCGAGACGGCGTTCTTGTTCAGTTGTTCGAGGACCTCGACTTCCAGACGGCACTCGAGCAAGCTCGTGCCCGCCCGGACTTGAAGGAAAAGTGCGACGCGCGGGCCGTCTTGGTCCGGCTCTACGGCTTCCCGGAAAGCGTCAAGCCCACAGACATGCCCTGGGTTGACTCGATGTCTACGTCAGACTTGGGCTCCATCGTCGAAGGACTGGTTCACGACAAGAGCCGCATACTCGACCAGAAGGTCCTGGAGCTCTTCCAGCAGTATCCCGAGGACGAACAACTCGCCCTCGAGTGCTTCTGTCGGCTGATTGACCGGCGATATGACCAGGAGATTCGAGGCTATTGTCAAGATAGAATGCGGAAGACGACCTGCGAGCACAAGAAGGCGGAGTTCCAGCAGGTCCTTGACTCCCTGGGGAAGGCGCGGAGCCGAAGAACGTCGTAGGGTGGGTCGTTTCGACCCACCAGGCAACAGGAAGGTGGGTCAGACGACCCACCCTACTGAAGAGGATGCTGACACATGGTCAAGCTCGGCATGATCGGCTGCGGGAATCACAGCACCAACAGCATCTTTCGCGCGCTGCAGTACGCGGACGCCGAGTTCGCGGCGGCCGCGGACCTGAACGCCGATGCGCTGAAGCGAAACGCCCGGCTGTTCCACATCGGCCGGACGTACGACGACTATCGAGAGATGCTGGACGCTGAGACACTCGACGGCGTCTGCATCGTCGGACCGCCGGCGCTCCATTACGAAGCCGCGTTGGAAACGATGGCCCGGCGGATCCCCACGTTCACCGAGAAACCCCCTGCCCAGACACTGGCCCAGACGCGGGAACTCGTCGAGGCGTCGCAGAAGACGGGCACGCCGCTGATGATCGGCTTCATGAAGCGGTTCGCCGCCAACTACGTCCGGGCCAAGGCCCTGATGGACGCCGATGCGTCCGGCCCCATATCACACGTCTCTGTCCGGTATACGTATTGGCCTTTCCAGCCGCTGCACGAGCATCTGATCTACATGTCCGTCCACCCGCTGGACCTGATCCGGTTCTTCGGCGGGCCGCTCCAGCGGATCCGATTCGAGCGTCACGAGCGCGACGGCGAGTACGTTTACGCGATCGCGTTTCGCCACGTCAGCGGCGCGGTGGGGATCCTCAACATGGGCAGCCAGACGCCGGGCGTCCAGGAGCGTGTCGAGATCTGCGGCACGAACGCGGCCGTCTACGTCGAGAACCTGACGCACATCGAGCACCTCACGGGCGGTAGGCGCAAGACGTTCGGCAGTATGGACGCGTGGCGGCCCGACTTCGCCATCCCCAGCGGCCCGCTCCACGGCGTCGACGAGCCGCTCGATACGCTCGTGCTCCAGGGCTACGCGGGAGAGATGGTGCGCTTCGTCGAGGCGATCAAGACCGGGCAGGACGTCTCGCCCAACATCGTCGACGGCCTGCGCGCGATGGAGCTGGTGGATCTGCTCGAGCGACACGACGCCGGCGAGTTCGACCTCCAGGACGACGGCGAATAGCGCCGCACCTCTGCACCCCGCCCAGCACGGACCTCCCCTTGTCCTGTGAACGCCCGGGACGTACTGTATCTGACCCTTGAGGGGGGCCCCTCCCGGGGAGGGCGTCGGACGGCGGGGGACCGTCGGGCGCGGACGGACACGAGGACGTCGCGTGAGCGTTTCAAATCGCACAGCCTGGCTGATCACGGCCGCCGTCGTGGCGGGGTTCATCGTGCTGTGCCACGGCCTGTGCCTGGACACGGGCCTGTACCTCGACGACCACACCCATTACGCACAGCTGCGCGAGGGCGGATGGGGCTACACCAACGTCGTGGAGGCCAGCCGGCTCGGCGTCATCGGCCGGGTGATGCACACCTGGTTCAAGGAAGAGACAGGCCTGCACTTCTACCGCCCCGTCTCGTTCTGGCTGATGAAGCTGCAGTACACGCTGGTCGGCTGGCGGCCAGCGGGGGCCCACGTCTTCTCGCTGTTGTGGCACTTCGTCGCATCGATGCTGGTCTACGCCCTGGCCTACCGGTGCATCGGCAAACGGCCCTGGGCGGGGGTGGCCGCCGCGCTGTTCGCCGCACACCCGGGCCAGATGCTGACCGTCTACTGGATCGCCTGCCAGACCGAGCTGATGGTCGTCACGTTTGTCCTGGCCGCCGTGTTGTGCTACGCGCGCTACTCGAATTGGCCCGTGCCCATGTTCGCCGAGTCGTCGCGCATCGCCAACGGGCCGGGCGTGCCCGGCGGACATATCGGCTGGCTGCTCAGCGCGTGTCTGTTCTTCGCGCTGGCGCTTGGCTGTCGCGAAAACGCCGTGGTCTTCGTCGTGCTCGCGGTGGCGGGCGACCTGCTGCTGCGACCGGGGCGGTGGCGGCGTCGGATCATCCCCTACCTGATCTTCGTCGTCATCTTCGTGGTCTACTTCTACCTGCGGAGCAAGGCGCTCGGCGGGTTCCCGCTGCCCCGCAGGCCCTACATGGTCCCGCCGGGCGACCCGGCGTTCTTCTCGTTTGTCGCCGAGAAGATCGTCTACTACCTCCTGGGTCTGTTTGCCCTGTTCCCCGTCCTGCCGATCGGCGGGCTGATCTACTTCGGCGAGCGCCCGGTGCTGTTCTACGGCGTGTTTGCCGCCTTGGTCCTGGCGGGCGTGGTCTGGCTAATCGTGTTCCGCCGACACCGGGGATCCCTGCTAGCGCCGCTTTGGGTGCTGGCGGGAATGGCCCCCGTGATCGCCGTGTTCGCGTCCGGCCATCACCTGTATCTGCCCAGCGTCGGGGCGATGCTGATGGTGACGGCATTCTGGGCGTGGGTGGTGGGCGGCGAGCTCCGTCCTCCGCCGATTGTCAGACGATCGATCCGCGACGTGATCGCGTGGGTGGCAATGCCCGTTCATGCCATCGGCCTGCCGCTTCTCTGTCTGATGTCCGGATGGGTCTACCGCGCCAGCGTCGACATCGAGGACCTGGTCATCCAAGAGGTCGTCGAGCTGACGCCCGAGCTCCGCGACGGCGACAAGCTGTTCTTCATCAACATCTCGATGATGGCCTACTACGCCATCCCCGCCATCGAACAGGAAACCGGCGCGAGGGACCTCCGCGGCTACGTCCTGACCTTCAGTCCGGAGCTGATGATGATGGCCGAGCCGTGTCGGGTCGAGCAGATCGACGACCGAAGCTTCTCGATCGCCCTGGAGCGGGACGGCTACTTCCACGGAGCGATGGGCCAGGTGCTCCGCGACATCATGGGCCGCGACGCGTTCTTCAAGACCGGCGAACGAATCGGGTCCGACGGATTCGAGGTCATCATCGCACAGGCAAGCGAACACGGCGTTCGGAAGCTCATCTTCAGGTTTGACAAGCCCCTCAACAGCCCCGACTATCACTTCTACCTGAGCTCGCGGTATCGAGTCGCCTACCCACTCACGTGGACCGGCCCGACGACCGCACCGGCGACGAATAGATCATGATCCCCCCGCCCGTGCCACCTTGGAAGAAATGGCTGATGCTGGCCTTCGTGCTCAGCTTCGTGGTGTTGGCCTCGATCCTCTTCTTCTTGAGACGGTCAGCCCGCGGGTGGGACCCCAATCAGCCTGGGCCACTCCCCTCTAGGCGTGAGGCGCCGTAGAGCCGTCCCTGCCACGGTCCCGAGTGAACCTGCGCGAAGTAGGCAGCACTACTCGGCGATGACCTCGCGGAGTTTGCCGATGAGGACGGCGTTCTGGAAGGGCTTGTGGATAAAGCCCGCCAACCCCTTCCCGGCGAAACGACCGATAACGTCCTGCTCGTTATATCCACTGGTGAGGATTACGGGGACGTCCCGGCGGATCTGACGGAGCGTGCGGAAGGTCTCTTCGCCGTCCATTTCCGGCATGGTCAGGTCGAGCAGGACGCACGCGATCTCGCCCGCATGGCGGCGAAACATCTCGACGGCCTGGCGCCCATCCACGGCCACAAGGACGGCGAATCCCGCCCGCTCGAGCATCCGCTTCCCGATCGCCCGCACGGTTGACTCGTCGTCGACCAGCAAGATCGTCCCACTGCCTCGCCAAGGTTCGGCGTCCGCCGATTCGGTCGCCGTCGCCCGGGCGGGTTCGTCCTCGGCGGGAAGCAGGATCTTGAAGGTGGTTCCCTGGCCAGGTTCGCTGTAGACCTTCAGCCCGCCGTTGTGGCCGCGAACGATCCCGAGCACGGCGGCCAACCCCAACCCCCGCCCGGTGAACTTCGACGTGAAGAACGGATCGAACATCCTCTGCTGGGTCTCGCCGTCCATGCCACAGCCGGTGTCCGCCACCTCGAGGTAAACGTAGACACCCTCGGACATGTCCTCGATCGGGTAGGTGGACTTCAGATAGGGCCGGTCACATTCCAGCGTGCCCGTCTGGACCGAGATGACGCCGCTCTTCTCGCCGATGGCCTCGGCGGCATTGGTAATGAGGTTCATCACCACCTGTCTGATCTGGGTGGCGTCGGCGCTGACGGTGGGCAAGCGCTCGGCGAGGTCGAGCTGCAGGACGGTCTTCCTGGGAACGGACGTCCTGAGCAGGTGAGTCATCTCCTTGACCACTTCGCTCAGATCGATCGGCTCGACGACGAACCTGCCTTTCCCGGAATAGGCCAGCATCTGCCGACTGAGCTCGGCCGCTCGCATCGCAGCGGTCTGAATCCCCTCGACGCTCTCCCGAGCCGGCGAAACCGGCGAGAGGTCCATCAGCGCCAGCTCGGCGTTGCCCAGAATCCCCGTCAGCAGATTGTTGAAGTCATGGGCAACCCCGCCGGCCAGCACGCCGAGGCTCTCCATCTTCTGCGCCTGTCGCACCCTAAGCTCCAACTGCCGCCGCTCCTCCTCGGCCCGCACGCGCTCGGTGATGTCGGTGTCCACGCCTCTGTAGCCGAGCAATTCGCCGCTCTCATTCAGAATCGGGGCCCCGCTGGTCGACAGGCACACGCGGCGGCCGTCTTTCGTCAGGCCCCAGTTCTCCAGGCCACGGAAGGGACGCTTCTCCCGAACGATCTCGGCGAACGCCGCATTGACGCGTTCGGCTTCCTCGGGCGGCATCAAATCGAAGGGCGTCTTGCCAAGGATCTCCTCGGGCGAATACCCAAGGATCTCCTCCACCTTGCCCGAACAGTAGGTGTAGACAACGTTGGCATCGACCTCCCAGACCCAATCCGACATGCTCGTCGCGATGTCCCGGAGGCGTCTCTCGCTTTCGCGCAGCGCCTCCTCGGCCCGTCTGCGCTCGGTCACGTCCCAGAAGACGCCAAGGATGCCCGTGACCCGACCCGCCTCGTCCTTCAGGGGGGTCTTGATCGTACGAACGAAGAGCTCTTGTCCGCCGCGAACGTGTCTCTCCTCCAGCTCTTGGGTCCGGCCGGCGTCCATAATCCTCCTGTCGTCGGCCCGGTACTTCTCGGCCAGGTCCTCAGGATAGAAGTCGTAGTCCGTCTTGCCAGCGATCTGATCCGGTCTGATTCCGAGGTCCTTGGCGAGACTCTCGTTGCAGGAGACGAAGACCGAATCAGCGTTCTTGGCGAAGACCTTGACCGGCAGGTTCCCCACGAGCGATCGGTACATGGCCTCGCTGCTGCGCAGGGCATCCTCGGCCTCGGCGGTTCTGACGACCTGGGCAGCGGTGGCGGCGAGGGTCTTGAGCAGCGCTGCCTCTTCAGGTGAAATCGTGTGCTTGCTGAAGAGCGCCAGGACGCCGATCGGCTCGCCATCGGGGGAAAGGAGTCGGTAGCCCGCAAACGAAACCAGTCCCAACGCGCGGGCCCAGTCGGGGTCGTGGACCCGTGGGTCCTGCGTCACCTCATTGGTGAGGAATCCAGGCTCTTCGGCCGCCGCCACGCGGCCGGTCTTGTAGCACCTGAGCGGCACGCGTCGGTGCATCTTCCCATCGGTATGGGTATAGCGCCCCGAACTGGCGACGAGATGCAAACAACAATCGCGGTTACGGCAAACGTACGGGCCTTCGGTGGTCGTGGCGTGGACACAGCCGGCGTCACACAAATCCCCAGGACGCGTGAGCCAGATCCGTGCGAACTCGGCGTTGAAGATCTCGACCACCCCCTCCGTAATCCGCCGGACCTTCTCGTCTAGGTCCCCCGGCCTGAGCAGGTCTTCCTTCAGACGATTGAGTCGCTGTAGCCTCAGCTCGCCCTGATTGCCTTCGGTGACGTCGCGCCAGACGCTGACGATGAGGCCGCCCTTCTCATCCCCCGTACCCTCGAGGAGGGACGCGTTGACGCTCAGATGTCTGACCGCCTTGCCTGTCGTCATCTCGAACTCGACGTCACGGCATCCCCCCCCGCGGCGGACGCGATTCTCCAGTTCGGCCCAGCGCTGCGCGGCGGCGCCGCCGAGTTGATCGATCCAGGCCGACAGGCTCGTCTTGGTCACCTCTTGCTGTCGCTGACTGAAAAGGGCCGCGAAGACTTCGTTGGCTACGACGATGTTCTGCCTTGAGTCCGTGATCACGATCCCGTCGGCCGAGGTCCGCAGCAACGTTTCAAAGGCCCCGACCGTCTGCTGCGTCGCCTCCATTTGATCTGGCCTGGATCGCTTGCTCACGACGGCCCTCGTTCACCCCATCCGGCGGCAGTAGACGACTAGCCCTTGGCGCCCAAGACGCGCCCGCAGCGCGCATTGTCCCGGACACACGTGCAACTTACTTGTCTGGGCACATGACCAGCAATGTCGCTGCAGCGGCGTTTCCCGGCGTGCTGTCGCCAACGACGTGACCTGCGAACACCTCGCATTATACCCGACCGGGCGCCCGAATCTCCCGGCTGGTCACCACATGATCCGCCTGCATCCCGCTTTTCGTGAAATAGCGTCGCCAGCCGCGTGACAACGCTCATGTGGCCGACCGGCGGCCACTGAGAAGACGATCGGTCACAAGTGCCTGTAATATGGAGAAATACAATGATTCTCAGGGCGGCAAAACTCGGCGTGATCGGCGCTGTGGGCCTCTGTGTGGTCGGAGGCCTGGTGTTCGGGACCGACCTGGTCAGCTACGTGACCAGCTCCGCCCGATCGGTCAAGACGGCGGTCAAGGACGCCGTCCCAATTGATTTCGAGCTCAAGCGCGCACGGGATCTTCTGGAGGACATCATCCCGGAGATGCAGGCCAACATCCGCCTGATCGCCCAAGAGGAGGTCGAGGTGGCGGCGCTCAAGACCGACATCGAGGACTGCGGACAGTCCATCGGCCGAGAGCGGCAGCGTGTGGCCAAGCTGCGAACGACGCTCTCTACGGACCGACCTACGTACACGTTCGCCGGCTGCCAGTACACCCGGCGGCAGGTAACCGAGGAGCTGGCCCAGCAATTCGATCGGTTCAAGGAAGCGGAGCTCGTCCTGGCCAGCAAGCAACGTCTGCTGAACGCTCGGGAGAAATCGCTCAATGCAGCCATGCGGATGTTGGAGCGGACCCGGTCGCAGAAGGTCCGGCTGGAGCACCAGATCGAGGCGCTCGAGGCGAAGCATCGGCTGGTCAAGGCGGCCTCGGTGGGATCGCGGTTCGAGGTCGACCGCAGCAAGCTCGCCAAGACCGAGGGCCTGATCCGTCAGATCAAGAAGCGGCTGGACATCGCCGAGCGGGTCCTGGCTCACGAGACGCGCTTCGTCGAGTGGATCCCCGTGGATACGGTCTCCGAAAAGGAGCTGCTCGCCCAGATCGACGAGCACCTCAACAAGACCCCAACCAACGGCGCTACCCCCAAGGACGGGTCATTGGCGCTGAACGCTCCTGAAGGCACCCCCTAGCACCATGGGGGGTGCCTTCAGGCCCCCACACACAAGCGCGTCGTAGATCCAACGACGGGCTGCGGACGGGTAGCGGGTATACTGGTGAGGGCACATCCAACCTTTGGGAGTCAAGCGGGTGTTGATCCTGCGAATCCGACAAGCCGAAACGGCCCTGAAGGATGGACGGCTGGACGAGGCGTTCGAGCTGGCCCGGCCCGAGGACGTTCGAGCCCATCGGCGCGGGCAACGGCTCATCGGACGGCTCGTCCGGTCGCTGGTCACGCGGGGCGAGGCGCACCTGGAGGACGGGCGGCTGCAGGAGGCGGCCACCGACTGCGAGCGGGCCCGCCAGCTGGGCGGCAACCTGCCCGAGGTCGTGGCCCTACGGGACGCCGTCGGCCAGGCGGTATCGGCCCGAGAGCGATCCGGCCGACGACGGGCGGACGCGGCAGCAACGGCTCGCCAGCACGTCGAGAACGGCAGGCTGTCCTTCGGCGCGAATCTCCTGGCGGACATGCCAACCGACAGCCACCGCGCACAGGCCCTGCGGGGCGAACTCGGGGCCCGGCGGAACGCGGCGGATGCCGCCCTCCATCGTGCGGAGGCCGCTGTCGCGCGCGAAGACTGGGCGGCCGCCATGGACGAGCTCGCCGAGGCCAAACGCGCCCACGCCGCCAGCAACCGCGTGCAGGAACTCAGTGCGCGTGTGGTGACACTTGTCAATCAGCATGCCCGGTCGGCGATCGAACAGGGACGGCTGGATCTGGCCGATCTGCTGATCGGTCGGCTGGTGTCGTTCTCGGGACAGACCATCGAGACACGGGAACTCCATCAGGTGATAGAGCAGTGCCGCCAGGTCCGCGAGCGGATCGAGCAAGGCCACCCCCGACAGGCCGTTGAAGTGCTCCAGCGGCTGGCCTCGATTCTGCCCCAGGCCGGGTGGGTCCAGGACGCGCTGGCGAGTGCCCAGCAATCGGCCGACGGGCTCGAACGGCTGCGGGGAGGCCCGTTGGGCATGCTCAACGCAGGCCGACCCGACATCCGGACCGCGACGCCCTCAGACGAGACCGTCCCGTTCGAAGCGCCGGTACCGAGGCCGGCGTCTGTGAATCAAAGCGCGGAGACCGGTATGCCCTCGCGGTTCATGATCCACGTGGACGGCGTGGGGAGCTACCTGGTGCTTCGCGATCGGCAGATCACGATTGGACCGGACGGGTCGTCGAACCGCCCCGAACTGGCGCTTCTGAGCGAGCCTGGGACGCCGCCGGCGACGGTCGAACGGGTAGACGACGACTACTTCCTGACGTCGACGGGCACCGTTCGCGTCGGGGAACGGGCGGCCCGGCGAAAGCTGCTGTCGGATGGCGACAAGATCGCGCTGTCGCGGCGGTGCCGGATTCGATTCGGCCTGCCGCACCCGGCCAGCACGTCGGCGGTGCTGGATCTGTCGGGGACGCGCCTGCCGCGGACGGACGCGCGGCGGGTGATCCTGCTCGATCGCGACCTGGTGATCGGGCCAGGGCCGGCCTCGCACATCCGGGCCGACGAGCTGACAAGCCCCGCCGTCCTGAGCGTCCGCGACGGCCGGGTGTTCTGCAACAGCCGCGACGCGATTGAGGTCGCAGACCGGCCCATGGATCGGCTGGCGGAGATCCCCCTGGATGCGCACGTTCGAATCGGGCCGGTGTCGTTTGTCATGACGACGACGTAGCCGTCATCGGTAGCGTGGGGCCATCGCAGGTCTTGGGAAGGCGCACGACGATGCAGGGATACCAGTACAAGCATGGCGACCGTCCGCTGGAGGGCTACACGATCCAGCGGGCCGTCGGGCGCGGCGGGTTCGGCGAGGTCTACTACGCCCTCAGCGACAGCGGACGGGAGGTCGCGCTCAAGGCCGTTCAGGGCTACGAGGAGATCGAGCTCCGCGGCATCCGCCAGTGCATGAACCTCAAGAGCCCCTACCTGGTGACCATTTTCGACGTCAAGTACAACGACAAGGGCAAGCCGTTCGTGATCATGGAGTACGTCTCGGGCCCGTCGCTTCGCGACCTGCTGGTCGAGTCGCCGTCCGGCTTGGGCGCGCAGAAGTCGGCCTTCATGCTGCGTGAGATCGCCAAGGGCCTGACCTACCTCCACGACCGCGGAATCGTCCACCGAGACCTGAAGCCCGGGAACATCTTCTACGAGGACGGCTACGTCAAGATCGGCGACTACGGTCTGAGCAAGGCGATGACGGCCAGCCAGCACAGCGGCCAGACGGTGACGGTCGGGACGGTCCACTACATGGCCCCCGAGATCGGGCAGGGCAAGTACGACCAGAGCATCGACATCTACGCCCTCGGCATCGTGCTGTACGAGATGCTCAGCGGGCAGGTGCCGTTCTTCGGGGCCAGCCCGGGCGAGATCCTGATGAAGCACATGGCCTCGGAGCCCGACCTCGACCAGATCGACGAGCCCTTCGCGACGGTGATCCGGCGTGCGATGGCCAAGGACCCGACCAACCGCTACCAGACCGTGCAAGAAATGGTCGAGGACGTCTTCGGCGCCGAGCACGTTCGCCAGAGCGTCTCGCACTTCCGCGTCGAGGAGCTGTCGGCCGTGGCCGAACGAATCGGCCAGAAGGTCGCCGCGGGCGTCCCGGTCGGAGAACCGGGCCGCGGAGAGGGCTCGTCGGCCCATCCGACCGTGACCCTCGAGCCCGTCGGTTCGGTGGGCGACGGCAGCAGCAACGCCTGGGACGAACAGGCGGACGGGTGGGTCCACTTCGCCCATCGGATGGACCGGCTGGGCGAACGGATGGGCCACCTGGGGACGCATCTCGGGCGAATCGGCTCCCGGATCGGCACCACCGTCGGCGAACGGGTCGGACGGGAGGTCGGCGCGAGGCACTGGGGTAGGCCGGCGATCAGCGGGGACCCATCGCGAGACCTGCTCGCGTGGCATCAGCGTTGGGTGCTGGCCTTCATCACCGCGCTGGTGGTCGTCATCGCAACGGCGTTGATATATCCGGACATTTTGGACTGGTATAGCGCGATCGTGGTGATCGCCATTGTGGGCACGTCTGGGGGCATCTATGCGGCTCGCTATTACCTGAAGCTGCCGTCGGAATCCCGCACGCTCGCCCGGCTGGCATACGGGGGACTCGGGTGTCTGGTCGGTCTGGTGTGTGCAGGGCCGATGCTCGTCGGGCTCGGCGGGCCGGGCGCACACGACATCCAAGGAACCGTTCTGGCCGTCCTCGTGTCGCTGCTGGTGCTGAACTGGCCCGATCGGACGGCCCCGGCACGCGCGAGCCGTGTCTCGCTGGGGTGGGCCATCTCGGCGGGGCTCGTGGGGCTGATCACCGCCGTCTGCCTCGAAGGCATCCCGGAGATCGCCGTTGGCATCCTATGTGGCGTGTCGTTGGTGGTGCAGGTGATCTGCCCGTTCGATCCGGTGGCCGCCAAGCACCTCAAGGCAGCGCGACGCGACCGCTGGCATCACCGCCACGCGCACGCCGATCGGCCGAAGGAGGCGGGAGCGGAGGACCCCCTCCCCCATGCAGCGCCCGCGCCCGGCTCTCCGGCAGTCGCTGGAAGAAGGCCAGCGCCTCCACACGGTGCGGCACACCCCCAACGTGCTCCCTGGGCGATGCAACCCCCCGGGCGTCCCGTGCCCGGGTTCGTCCGAATCCTCTCCCTGCTCACCTCGGGAGCGCTGATGGCGTTGAGCGTCGTGATGCTCGTATGGGCCGGGACGGTGAGGCACGATGACGAAACAGCCATCGGCCTGTCCGCAGGTGTCGGGTTCGGACTGCTCTCTGTGTTCTTGCTGGTCAAAGCGTGTCAACCGACGTTTCTGAACTGGTGGGCCAGCGTAGTCAAGCCGCTGTTGTTGCTGTGCTGCGTCGAGTGGATGGTGACGGTGGCCGTCTGTATGGGCCTGTTTCGCATGAATAACGATGCGTTTCTCGTCGCGTTGTTCCTTCTGCTGTTCGCGATCCCGGTGTTCTTCGCGATTGCGGCCATTCCGAGCCAAGCCCGACCCCCGGCGCCGCCCAAGACGGGCTTCTCCGAACGACGGCGCCTGTTCGCTCTGCTGCTGTCGGCCGGGTGGCTCGCCGGGATCGCCGGGCTGCAGCGGTTCTACGTCGGCAAGGTCGGCACGGGGTTGATCTGGCTGCTCACCGGCGGGCTGCTCGGCGTCGGCCAGCTGTTCGACATCATCATGATCGCGATGGGTCGGTTCCGGGACCGGGAGGGCCTGCCGCTGATCGTCTGGCAGACGGAGGACGAGCTCAAGCATCATCCGATGCCGACCGTTCCGCCCGCCGCCGTCGACCCCGGCCCGCGCGTCGCACCTGCCGCGCCGCCCGAACCCGCGCAAGCGCCCCCGCCCCCTCCCGCCCATACCGCGCCGGCGCAACCTTTCGAGCCGCCCCAGCCCTCTCGCACGAGCGCCCCGCGCAGGACGTTCGGGCCGTTCGCCGTGACGAGCGTGCTTCTGTCCCTGATCGGTGGACTCTTGCTGCTGGTCACGCTCGCGGTCGGGCTGGCCGTGGCCGTGGGACTCCCCAGGATGATCGCCGCGGACGTGCTGGACGAGGGCATGGCGAGTGGATTCGACGACGCGTTCGGCTACCGCGAGTGGCCCAGGCTGCTCGAGCGGATCGGCATGGCCATCACCGTCACGACGGCGTTTCTCGCCGCGGTCTGCCTGATCATCGCACGTGTCCGCACCAGTGGCGCCCACATCTTCCGCGCGATCGTCGGGTGTTTCGGGATCTTGCTGGCGCTGGCCGCGCTCCAGGGGGCCATGGAAGGTATCCGGTGGGATCAGGTGGCAGCGCTGTTCAAGGGCGATCAGATCGGCCCGGCCATTGAGATGCTGCTGGGATCCGTGGAGGCGGTTCCGGCGGCGGTCGCCGGGGGCGTGTTCCTGGTGTCGATGGCCTTGCTGGCCTATCCGGCCCGAAGGCATCCGGTCGAGCCTGCCAGTCAAGGCGGGCAAGAGGCCTAGAGCGCAAAGGAGACCGGAGAATGGAAGCGTCCGTGTTCGCTGGAATCATCCTGGCCCCCTTGGTTCTGCTCGTCGTGGGGGGCGTGATCACCGGGCTGGTTGCGCTGTTCAGCAAACCAGGCAAGGCGGCCCGATGGATCCTTGGAACGCTGGGCGTGATCTGCGCGGTGGGACTTCTCCTCTTGGTGGCGTACCGATTCGTAAGCTATCGCACGAGCCAGAGGGCACGGATGGCCGAGATCGATCCGATCGTGGCCTACCCACACGCCATCACAGCACCCCGGCCTCACCGCCCGTCCCGCCTCCAAGACAGCCGCGTCGCGTCGGAGCACACGTCGGAAACCTGGCCCGTCGAAAACGACCCCAAGTTCAAGCCGGACGTCTATCCATCGGTCGAAACGGCCGCACGGGCGCTGGCCACCGAGGCAGCCGAGACACTTGACCGTGTCGTCCCCCGCGAAGAGGCCCCCACGAGAATCCAAATCTTCGGCGATGCAGGCCCCGATGCACTGCACGCCGCGGCGGCGGTGCTGACGCGTCCTGGCCCCGGGCCGATCGTCACGGTCGAGGCCATCCCGCCCAAGCGGGGGCCCCAGACCCGTCCTGCCGACGGGTGGACCGTCCGCATGCTGTTCGAGGTGCCGCCCATCACGAAATCCGGCATGACCACGAGGATACACAGGGCCACGGTCCACAGCGGCAGCGGATCTCTGCGAATGCGGGTCGAGGGCCCTGCCGGAGAGTTCACACGGAGCGTCCGCTTCGTCGGCAAACCGTGGGCCGAGAACTTCGCCGAGTTCGTCAGTCGAAACCCGCAACGGCGGTGGGTGTTGGCCACGTCAGCGCAGCCGTGCACCAGCCAGTACGACGCCGAACGGAGGGCCCTGCAGGACGCGGCCAAGAAACTCCTGCCCGAGATCCGCCGACACCTGCGAGTCCGACGGCACCCGGGCAGGGGGTCGGGCGCTCGCCCCTCCACCGAGGAGATGCTCGCAATCATCGAGGCCACTTTGCGCGACCATCAGAGCAAGGGCATCGTGGTCGATCGGTTCGCACAACGCTTCGTCCGACCGTACGGGCAAGTCTGGCGGGAGGCGGTGCTGGTGGACGCCTCGTCGGATAGCATTAGCCGGGTGGCCAATACCCTCGATCGCGAGGTCCGGCATCGACAGCGGAGTTACGAGCACGAGATCCGGGAGCAGAAGCGGAGCTGGCTGGAGCGTGGGCTGTCCATTGGCGCCCTGCTGGTGATGGTCTGTCTGCTCTATCTGTTCCTGAACACGGCGACGAAGGGGTACTATCTGTGGTCTCTGCGGACGGGCGCAGTCGCGGTCGTCATCGCGGGGGCGCTGGCGGTCTTGGCCCTCATCTGAGCCGCACCGCTCTACTAAGGAGACCCTCGCGACAGTTCGATGAGCGACCTGAGCGAAGCCGACCGGTTCCTGCTCGAGCAGATACGGCAGGGCGACGCTGATGGCTGGCGCCAACTCGTGGAGCGCTATCAGGGCCGTTTGGTTGCCTTTGCGCGGAGCCGACTCCGGCAACAGGCCGACGCCGAGGACCTCGTGCAGGACACGCTGATGGGCTTCCTGAAGGGCCTGGCAGACTTCCGCGGTCAGGCCAGTATCGAGACCTATCTGTTCACCATCCTGCGGCGGAAGATCATCAACTGGTTTCGGGGCCGGCGCATGACCGTGTGCCTGCTCCAGGACACGCTCGGTGGCGGCGATTCCGAAACGTCGGATGCGGGGCCCGCGCCGGCCGACCGGATGCCCGCGCCGGACCCCACCGCAAGCTGGTACGTCCGGCGCGACGAGGCGCACGACATCCAGCGCGCCGCCCTATCCGCGGCCCTGCGGGAGCTCATCAATGGTCTCAAGGAGTCGCAGAACTTCCGCGATCTTCAGGTCGTCGAGATGCTGTTCTACTGCCAGCTTCGCAACAAGGACGCGGCCGCCATCGCGTCGCTCGACGAGAAGCACGTCGCCTTGATCAAGCACCGCTGCCTCAAGCAGATCCGCCACGACGTCCAACATCGACTTCGGGCCGCTGCGTCCGGTTTCGAGTCATCCGCGGGGCCGGCCGCCGACTTCGGCCCCGCCTCCGACGCGATCATCACCGAGATCTGGCAGGAGCACCGCCCAAGCTGTCTGAAGCGAAGCACCATCGGGGCGTACCTGCTGGGCACGCTCGACGCGCCCTGGCGGGACTACGTGACCTTCCACCTCGAGCGTCTGGCCTGTCAGTTCTGCCGCGCCAATCTCGAAGACCTTCAACGCCAGACGGCCGATGGCGCTTCACGGTCCCTGCGCGACCGAATCATGGAATCCACGATCGGTTTCCTCAGCACGCCCTGAGCCAGGTCGTCGACGGAGCGGAATCAGGAAAGACAGCGCGTTCTCGGTGGGCAGATCCCCTCAGCCAAGCGCGCCCATGAGCTCGTCTCGGGAGAACTCGGCCACGCCCGTGAAGGCGTCGGCCGCACCGTAGAAGACCTGCAGCACATCGCCGCGCTCGACCACGCCGGTCGGGAAAACGACGTTCGACACGAATCCTTCGCGTTCGAAGTCGGCTTGGGGCGCCATGATGGCCCCTTCGCTGTGACGCAGGATGCGTCTGGGATCCTCGAGGTCGAGCAGAAGCGCGCCCGCCGAGTACACCCCCACCTCGCCCGGCGCGGTCGGTTGACGGTTACCGTGATAGATCTCCAGCCATCCCTGCTCGGTCCGGACCGGCGGCGTGCCGGCGCCGATCCGACCGGTCTCCCACCCCGAACCGCCGCCCAGAAAGTACTCATGACCGCCCCAATGGAGCAGATCGGGCGAACGCGCCAGCCACATCTCGGGCACGCAGAAGGGCGTGGCGGCGTTGGGCCGGTGCAGCGCGACGTAGGTCCCGTCGATCCGCTCACCGAACAAGACGACGTCCTTGTTCTCCGGATGGAAGATCACCCCATGCCGCTCAAACGAGGCGAAATCGCGCGTGCTTGCCAGCGCCGTCGCCGCCCCGTGCCGTGAAACGGCCACGTAGGTGAAGTAGCAGGTGTCGCCGATCCGCGTAATCCGGGGATCTTCTACGCCGAACTCCTCGTAGATCGTTCGCGGCTCGAAGCGCGGTCCGCCCACCGAATCCACTGACCGGCCGTCCTTGCTACGGACCACGCGCAGATGCGAGATGAAATTCAGACGGATCAACCCGTCGCGCTTCTGCTGCACCACGCGAGGGTCAACCGGCTCGACCTCGTCGTTCGAGACCCAATCGATGGTCAGCCCAGCATCTGGATCGAAGCGGGGCAGCCCGGTGAACCCATCCCGCCGTTCGCGCGGGCGCTCGGCCACCCGCACCAGGAGGATCACCTCGCCGTCCAGCGCGATCGCACCAGGATTGAAAGTCCCGACGACTTCGAGCAGATCATGCGACGGCTGGAGATCTCCCGGGCTCAGCAGACAGGCGTGGAACTGTCGGCGGATCATGGGGGCGCTTGTCTCCTGTTTGTGAGGAACGGTGTCTTGGTGTCGGGGCACCGCCGAGGCACCACGGGCCTCGCCGTCACTTGGTGGCCAGGTTCAGCGTGAAGTCCGTCCCATCCTGCCCCATGCCGGGAAACTCGCGCGTCTCGAGCGAGCTGAACCCCGCCTGGAGAAACATCTCCTGGAGCAGCGACCAGTGCCAGTACACGGGATGTCGAATGGTGGCGGCTTCCAGGCGTTGCTCACGGCCCTCTTCGACGAGGAACAGATGGTGCTCGTCGATGTAGTCGTTGCGGAGATCCCGCGCCAACAGGCTCGTGCACCGGACCTCGCCTTCCGTATGCGTCCACTGGATCCTGAAGCGCGGCTTCGATTCCCAGTCCTCCTCGAGCAGGTTGAGGCTGTCGCTCAGGGCGCTGCCCTCCGGCGCCCCCACGAACACCAACACCCCGCCGGGCCTCAGCGCGCCCAGGAAACCGTGAATCGCCCGCTCGAACTCCTCCCGCGTGACGACCCAAGCCAAACCGTCGTTGAAGATAGCATCGAACTGAAGCTTGGTGCGCGAGGGCAACTCGCTCCAGCGCGACGTGAAGAACTCGATCTGATGCCCCTCCAGAACGGACAGCTCCCGGGCCTTCTCGGCCGCAAACGCACATCCGTCGCTGCCCACGACGTCGATGCCCATCTCGGACATCACGATCGTCCTGAGCCCCAGCCCGCACGCGGCATCTAGCGCAAGCTTGCCGCCGGTGTCCTCGAGGATCCGCTTCAGCGCCGCGGGCATCCCCCCCCACCGGCCTCCCCGCTCTTCGCGGAACCCGTGGCGCCACTGCTCGAGCCGGAACCATTCCCAGCGGTAGAACGTCTCCCATTGTCTTCTATTCATGGCCGGGCTCCTGCCTGGTCGCGGCCTGGGGTCGCGTGGGCCAGTCTATCCGCCTCGACGGCCGTGCATAGTGACCGGTAGCCGTTCTCTTCGGTGATCCGCCGCGCGTGGTTGCGGTCCCGAATCCAGGCCGCTTGGTCCGTCATCATCGCGCGAAGCAGCTCACCGTACCGGTGCATCTTGTCGTCCCCCACCCCGTAACGCAACTCGATCATCTGATAGACGTCCAGCTCCTTGTGGCGCGCCCGACACGCCCGGTCCTTGGGCGAGTAGGCCACCGTAACGTCGAGCTGCGCGCCGTCAAACAAATCACACAGATCGCGCGTGCCCTTCTCGTCGGCGATGGCGTGGATCTGGACGCGCGTCGGCACCCATTCGTACAGCGTCACGTCCCCGCGCTCGAAGACGAGCCGCATCTCCTGGCGGTCCATCCGGCCGGCCTGATGGAACCCGTGGTAGAAGTTGACCAACGCGGTCGGACCGTATCGCACCGTGCAGTGCACGTGCTCCTCGATCGACGTCCCCGGCCGCAGCGTCGCCTGAGCGGCCACCACCTCGCCCGCACCGAGCCAACCCTCGAACAGGTCGAAGAAGTGCACGCCGTGCTCGATGAAGATCCCCCCGCTCTTGGTGCGGTCCCAGAACCAGTGTTCGGCGAGCAGGTTCTCGTCGTTGGCGTAGTTCTCGAAGGTCCCGTGCAGCAACTCGCCCAGCACCTTCCCCGCGATCAGTCTGCCAACGGCTTCGAACACGGGGTTGTAGCGCTGCATGAGGTTGGCGATCATCAGCACGTCGCGCTCCCGCGCAGCCGCGATCATCTCGTCCGCCTCGTTGAGGTCCATCGCCAACGGCTTCTCGCAGATGACGTGCTTGCCCGCCTGCAGCGCCAGCATCGCCTGAGGGTGGTGCAGGAACGGCGGCGTGGAGATGTAGACCAGATCGATGTCCGGCCGGCGGACCATCTCGTCCACGTCAACGATGTCCGGAACCCCGAACCGTTGCGCCGCCGCGTAGGCCGCCGGCCGGTGCGTGCCCGACATCCCCACCAGCTCCACACCAGCCACCTGCGTGAAGTGCTGCAGCGCAAACAGACCGAACCCCCCGCACCCCACAACGCCCATTCGAACCGGTTCGATGCTCATGGTCGGCCGTCCGCCTCTGATTGTCCGGATCAGTTCTTCTTCGGATGCCAGTTCCACAACGTATCGAGCGGGCCGAGGCCCTCGGACAGGGGCCAGCTCACGTCGGCCAGTCGCTGCCAGTCGGCCGGGTCGAGGTGCCAATCCATCGCGCCGAGGTTCTCGTCCACTTGCTCGGGACGAGAAGCCCCCACAATCGGCGCGGTCACGCCCTCTTGATCCAGGACCCACCGCAACGCCGTCTGGCCCGGCGTCTTGCCGTACTTGGCCGCCACGTCCTCGACCGCCTTGACCACCTCGAGCGTTCGAGGCAAGTGGTCGGGGTGGTACAGCCGGTTGTGCTTGCGGGGATCGTCCGGGATCTCCGACGGGTCCTTGAACCGCCCCGTCAGGATGCCCTGGCACAAGGGCGAGTAGGGAATGGTGGCGATGTCGTGCTCACGGCAGATGGCCAGGACGTCCGGCTCGATCGAACGCCATAGCAGGCTGTAACAGGGCTGCAGGCAGTCCACGCGGGACGGATCGGCCACCTCGCTCCACTCCGGCATCATCCAGTTGGACACGCCGATGGCCCGGATCTTGCCCGCCTCCTTCAGCCGCTCCAGTTCGCCGAGGGTCTCTTCCAGGGGGATGTCGGGCGGCGGCCAGTGCTGCTGGAACAGGTCGATGTGGTCGAGCTTCATGCGTCCCAGCGATTCGTCCAGGCTCTTGCGAACGTCGTCGGGGCGGGACATGGCGTGCGTGAACTTGGTGGCGATCACGACCTGATCGCGACGTCCCTCGACCGCCTTACCCACCAGTCCCTCAGAATGCCCGTTGCCGTAGGCGGACGCGGTGTCCAGGAAGTTCAGGCCCTGATCCATGGCATGACGAACGGTCGCGATGAACCGCTCATCGTCCGAGCTGGCCCAACCCGCCGCCTGCCAGCAGCCAATGCAAAGCCGCGTCACTTCGATGCCCGTCCGCCCCAGTGAGATCGTCTCCATCTGTCACAGCTCCTCCCTATCGGATTCCGTCTCCCGAACAGAGTTTAGGTAAGGGCCGTGCCAAATCAAGCAGCCGACGCATCCCTCCCGAACCGGGCCGTCCCGGGCCCGGTCGATTCCGAATGCGTCGCAAGTCCGGAGGTAGCTGTAGTAATCCCCCCAACGTGCAGAACCCAACGCGACGGTGACCTACCCGGTGAAGTACGGCGGTTCGTTCCCCGGCTTCCACTTGATGTTGCAGCCGATGCTCGGCTTCTGCTCTCTTCGGGTTGGCTCCCTCCCGGCAAGCAGGTCATCGAGTGCTACCCGCACATCGAGACCGCTCACGGGAAGGTCGTTCCCTGGTCGACTGTCATCGAACTGACCGCGATAGACGAGCTTCAGATCCGCATCGAACAGGAAGAAGTCCGGCGTGCAAGACGCGGTGAATGCCCTGGCCGTCTCCTGGGTCTCGTCGTAGCAGTACGGGAACACGAAGCCAAGGTCCTCAGCCTGCACCTTGAGCTTGTCGGGCGCATCGTCGGGATAGCCATCGATTTCGTTCGAGCTGATGGCCACGATCCCCACGCCGCTATCGGCGTAATCCTTGCCGATGCGGGCAAGCTCCTGCTCGATGTGTTTGACGTACGGACAGTGCCGGCAGATGAACATGACCAGAAGCCCCTTCGGGCCGGCGGACGACTTGAGCGTCACCGTCTCGCCCGAGACCACATCGGGCAACGAGAAGTCAGGCGCTTCGGTCCCGTGCGACAGCATGGTGGAGGCAACGAGTGTCATGGCATTCACTCCTATCAGGCCGACGAAGACCGGCTCATGTCCTCGACGTGGTGGGCGATCGCGCGGGCGATCCCAGGCCTGCGGGCCGCAAACCCGAACCAAGCCACGTTCTCCCCTTGGATGAGCTGGGACCCGCGAGAATTCCCACACTGCATGGCTGCACCAGGCCCCGGCGACGTGCCATGCTTGACCGGTCGTCGGCCCGAGCGGATGATGACCGGCCGAGATCTGGAGGATGCAATGCAGCTTCGACTGTCGGATCGGCCGCGCACGCTGAGTCATGCCGAATCGCAGCGCGTCTTCGATGCCGCCGTCGAGGTGTTCCGCAGCGTGACCGCCACCATCGACGGGCCCGAGGAGTTCATGCAGCCGCTCGCCGAGTTCGGCTGCGACATCGACGGCAAGTCCGTCCGCTTCGGCCCCAAGGTGGTCGAAGCCGTTCTGGGGCGCATTGCCGAACGCAAGGCAGAAAACGATGCCAGGTCGGCGTCGTCCGGCGACAAGCAGTCTAAGGGCGAAGAACCCGGCTTCGACCCCTCGACGTCCTACGAAGCGCCGACCCCAGACGATGATATCGCGTCGAGCCGCAGGCTGCGGCCGCAGGCTTCCGGGCAAGGCCTGATCTGGCACGATCCATTCACCGACGAGATCCGACCGGCCACCAAGGACGACCTCATCGCGTTCTCGCACATGTGCGACGCACTGGAGATCGAGCGTGCCCACCCGACGATTCTTCCGAACGACGTGCCCCCCGCGGTCCGGGACGTATGGACGTTCGGCCTGATCACGCTGCACAGTCGGCGGCCTTGGCGGGTCAGCGTCTACAGCAAGGAAGCCGTCAAGTACTTCGTCGAGATCGCCCGCATCGCCCTGGGTAGCACCGACGCCATCAAGCGGAACGAGGTGTTCGCCGCGAAGGTGTGGATCAACTCGCCCTTCATGATCAGCCGGGACACGATCGACTACGCGATGGAGGCCCGTCGGCTGCTCGGCTGGCCGCTCAGCTTCGCCAGCATGCCCGTGATGGGCTCCTCCACCCCCGTGACCATCGCCGGCTGTGTCGCACAGAGCCTCGCAGAGAGCTTCATGGCCAACGCGCTGTCCCTGGCCATCGACGATCGGCTCGAGGGCCTGACCAGCTCGCCCCTCGCCTTCGACATGAAGTTCGGCGCGCCCAACGAGAGCGGTCCCGACGCCATGCTCGCCCGGATCGCCATGGTCGACGTGGCCGAGCACGTCTTCGGCGGGTCGATCCCCTGCCCCGCGATCCCGTCGACGATGGCCAAGAAGCCCGGCGCCCAGTCGGTCTTCGAGAAGTTCATGGGGATGTTCATCGGCGTCATGGGCGGGGCCCGGAGCTTCGGGGCGATGGGCAGGCTGGCGGCCGGCGACGTCGGCAGCCCCGTGCAGCTCCTCATTGACCTGGAGATGGTTCGGGCCCTGCAGCGATTCCTCGACGGCACGACCGTCGACGATCCGCGCCTGGCCGTCTCGGTCATCCTGGACACGGTCCCGAAGGGCGCCAGGTACCTGGAGGTCGACCACACGGCCGAGTACCTGCGGACCGAGCTGTGGCAGCACGAGCTGCTCGACAGACGAATGCCCTTCGCCTGGCTGGAGAACCCCACGACGCTGGTCGACAACGCTCGCGAGCGGGCGTGCTGCCTGCTCGACACTTCCCCCAACCAGTGTCCCCTGACAGACGCCCAGCAGCGAGAGATCCTGCGCCTCATCGAGGAGGCCACGCGAGAGATTGCGGACGCAGGACAGTGATCTAAGTGTGTAGGCGCCATTCATAAGTTATAAACGTTGAATAAAATATAACGCGCCAATGAAAACTAAGGCGTGCCGCCCGTCCGAGATCTGGCCACGCCCCAATCTGGCCGACCACGTAACCTATAGGCAGACAACAATCTCCAGATCGACCCGAGCTGCGCACACAGGGCGGATGGCAGGCGCTGTCCGATAAAAAACCGACGCGCCCCTCAATTATTGTGTGTGATATTCCGGCACGGACGGAATCTTGGGGTATATTAGAAGTGGGCGTGCATCGATCCCAGCTGCAGTTCTCACAACAAATCGGTAATCCCTGGTGCCGGGTAACCTCGGAGGTTGGATGATGGTGGCGCGTGGTTGCTCTAGCCGGAGGATGGGAAGCTGTGGGTGTACGGTTCGGGCAATGGTGGCGGTTGGTGATAAGGGAGACCTACAAGGGCTTGTTTGCACAGACGGTCTTGGATTGAGTGATGGGATCTGCATGTCTTGTCAGCAGATCTGTCACACGCTCAACGATGCCTTGCAGACGCTGGACTTCAGCCAGGCTGCAAGTTTGACGTCTGAGCACTTCAGTCTCAACGCCGATGTGAACGCACAATTGGAGGTGGCTCTCGAAGTCTTACACGAGGCCATGCTGGAAGCCATCTTCGAGTTTGAGACCATGTGCGCTGAGGAGCTCCAGTACGAGCTGTCCGTAGCGGTTCAGGACACTCACGCCGAACTGGCTGTCGCCCGATCCTAGGTGGTAAGGGTCAACTGCTGTCGGTCGTATACCCAATCTTAGGGAAGGACATGTCCTGGGGGCTTTCGGTGCAGTTTCAGACGTAGCACTCCCCTGTTCTCGTCCCGTAACTTCTCCGCCAAGAGGCGTTTGCCACGCCTGCCCTGAGGCCGCGCTCGTCCCTCGTCAGCCTCAAGTATCCGCCCACCCCGGTCGATGAAATGCGGGTACGTATGTCGTGGACCGACCGACTCGTCGACCGACTGCTGGAAGACCCGACCCCCTCGGGTGCATGGGGTTACCGGTCAGGGACGTCTCCGTGCGCCGAGCCCACGTCCCTGGCGTGCCTGGCCCTGTCCGCCCGGGGCGTTGAACCCAAGACATGGGGGAAGGGCTTGGCCTGGCTGGCGACCGTCCAACAGGAGGACGGGAGCGTCCCGGTTTCGTCGGGCATCCCGGGTCCCGCCTGGTCCACGGGGCTGGCGGTGTTGGCCTGGCTGCAGGCCGGCGGGCAAGAGGAGGGGCGCTACGCGGCGCATATCAAGAAGGCGACGGGCTGGCTCCTGGCAACGCGAGGGATCCGCCTGTCACCCAATACAGAGGTCTACGGTCATGATGTCACGCTCCAGGGCTGGCCCTGGGTCAAGGACATGCATTCGTGGGTCGAGCCGACATCGTACGCGATCCTGGCCCTGCGGGCGGTCGGACAGGCCGGCCATCCGCGCGTCCGTGAAGGGGCGAGGGTCCTGCTGGACCGCGCTCTGCCGGACGGCGGGTGGAACTACGGCAACAAACGGATCTTGGCGAACACGCTCCGGCCGTTCCCGGCCACCACGGGGATCGCCCTGAGCGCTCTAGCCGGCGAGCCAAGCGGACCTGCCACCGGAAGATCGATCACGTATCTGACCCAGGTGCTGCAAGGCGTCCGAACCCCGCTGACCGTGGGGTGGGGTCTGATCGCATTGACCGCCTGGAACGCCCGCCCGGCGGCGGCGGACGACTGGCTGGCCAGATCGGCCGCTCGAGCAGCAGACGGCCAACCCAATACGCTTCACGATGCACTACTGTTGCTGGCCGGCCTCGAGCGGTGCCCGCTCGCGCCAGCGACTCCGAGGAAGACCCATGGATGACGCCCCCCCTCCCCAGAAACGCGGCCGCAAGCCCTGGCGTCCCTCCCGGCGGGAGATGCTCGCCGCGGGCGGCGCGGCGGTGGTGGGTGGGGGCATGGTCACTGGCCTACGCCAGTGGAAGCGGCACGAGGGCGGCCTACGGTCCGACGTCCTGATCGCCAAGGCACCCGGCTACGACGCCGACCTGGCCAACCTGATCAGCGAGGGCCTCACGACGCTGGGTATCGACCGGTCGGCGATCCGGGGCAGGCGTGTGTTGCTCAAGCCCAACCTGGTCGAAACGGCCGTTGGCAGATCGGACATCAACACGAACCCGGCGGTGATGATCGCTGCGGTGGAGGCCTTTCGCCGGCTCGACGCCCGAGAGGTCATCGTTGCTGAGGGCCAGGGCCACCGCCGCGACAGCTGGCTGGTTCTGGACGAATCCGGGATGGGCGAGGCGCTCGACGCGGCAGGGGTGAGCTACATCGACTTGAACCACGACGAGTTTGCCGCCGTCGACAACCTCGGCGGCTGGACCTCCCTCGAGTCCCTCCACCTCCCCAAGGCCGTTCTCGACGCCGACTGGATCGTCTCGGTCCCGAAGCTCAAAACGCATCATTGGGTGGGCGTGACGTGCGCGATGAAAAACCTGTTCGGCGTCATGCCGGGCGTGGTCTACGGCTGGCCCAAGAACGTCCTACACCGATGCGGCATTCACGAGTCGATCCTGGACATCAACGCGACCGTCAAGCCCGCGCTGACGATCGTCGACGGCATTGTCGGGATGGAGGGCGACGGGCCCGTCATGGGCTCTCCGATCATGGTTGGCTGCCTCATCATGGGACGAAACCTGACCGCCGTCGACGCCACGGCCACCCGCGTCATGGGGCTGAACCCGTACGGGATCCGGTACCTCAAGACTGCCTCTGGACGGCTCGGTCCGATCCACGACTGCAACATCACCCAGCATGGCGAGCCTATCGACGCCGTCCGCACGCGATTCGACGTGCTCGACGTCCCGCACCTCAAGAAGGTCGTGATCTCCTGACGATCCCCGCTGAGATCCCATCTGCCAGACGAGGTGGCGTTCGGCGCCCCGGTCCGGAATAATGGTGGCGGCTGGCGCGCTTCTCGTCGCTGGGGGATCCCGGCTGATCCCGCCGGGCCCGCATGCTTCCTCGGAGAACGACGTGGACGAACCGACCCGGCAAGACACGATCGACGACGGCGCAGCCCGCGCGTGGATGACGTCCCATCAGCAGGACCTCGAGCGGGAACACCGGACCTGGCAGGCCAGCGAGATCCGCTGGTCATGGGCCAGGCTGATCACCTTCGCTGCGGCGGTGCTGGTGCTGTACCTGCTTGCCGAGACGCCGCCCGCGGCGCTGGCGGGTGCGGGGGCGTTCGCGGTTCTGTTCTGGCTGTCGGTCCGGCGTCATGTGCAGATGCGAGATCGACGCGAGTTCTCCGACCGGTTGCTGGCGATGGCGGCCGAGTCGTTGCGGCGATGCGGCGGGGCGCTCGAGCTGATCCGCGACGGGCAGCGCCCTGCAGATCCTGACGACGCAGCCTGCCTGGTCCCGTCCATGCTGAACCCGGGCCCGGTCGCGACGCTCACCGAGCAGGAACGAGAGGACCTGGACCTATACGCCCAGCCGGTGGGTGTCTTCGGCCTGCTCAACCGGACGTCGACGGCGCTTGGCGCCCGCCGGTTGCGGGACGTGATCGAGCACCCGTGCCTGTCCGTCGAACGAATCCGCGCGAGGCAGGCGTGCGTCACATGGCTGGCGGATCATCCAGAGGTTCGGGTGCGGCTGATGGCCGCCGCGTCGGGACTCCGCGGACACGACGACCGGTTGGACGCCTTCGTGAAGGTCGTTCGTACCGCTCAACCCCTTGCCTCCTCCTGGTTGGCCTGGGGGCTGCGGCTGTGGACGATTCCCAGCACCTTGTTCACTGCTTTCGCCACCGGGCAGGCAGGTGCGGCGGGGCAGTTCAGCTGGGGATGGGCGCTGCTGGGGCTCCTGTGTGTCAACGGCCTGCTGTACATGAAGATCCGGCGGATGCTGCGGGACGTGATCGAGCCCTGGCGCGAACTCCCGGCCACGGCGAAGCGCCTGCTGCTCGCGGCGAGACAGGCCGCCGACGACCTGCCGGAAGACACCGAGTTGGTCGCCCTGCGGAACGGACTGGCCACCGTCTCTGCACCCGACGTACTCCCCAAGCTGTGTAGCCGCCTAGCGTGGGTCGACGCGGGTGGGTTCATGCACGTCTTGTTCAATCTGGTCTTTTTCTACGACCTGCACGTCGCCCGGGCGGTGCTCCGGCGGATCGTGCCCCACCGCGACGCGCTGATCGCGGCGGCCGGCGCATTGGCCGACCTCGAAGCACTGAATGGCCTGGCCTGCTTCGCCTCAGAACAACCCCTCACCTGCACGCCAACGCCAACCGACGAGCCCGGCATCGCCATCATCGGCGGGGGACATCCCCTGATCGACCCGGGTGAGATGGTCTGCAATGACGTTCGACTGACGCCCACGGAGCGGACGTGGATCGTCACGGGGTCGAACATGGCCGGCAAGAGCACGTTCCTGCGGATGGTCGGCGTCAACGTCGTGCTCGCGCAGATCGGGGGGACGGCCGTCGCCCGAGAGATGACCTTTCGACCGCATCGGCTCATCACCGACCTGCGGATCCGCGACGATCTGGCGAAGCACGAAAGCTACTTCTTGGCCGAGGTCCGCCAACTCCGCCGCATGGTCGTGCCGGACGGCGAGGCCACGCCGTTGCTCGGACTGATCGACGAGCCCTTCCGGGGGACCAACTCCCTGGAGCGCGTCGCCGCCGACGTCGCCGTCGTCGGCCAACTGATCGCGTCGCCGCATCTGTTCATCGTCGCCACGCACGAGCAGGAGCTGGCCGGACTGGCCGATCGAACCGCCGCCAGGAACGTTCACTTTCACGAGGACCTGACCGCCGCCGGGCCGGTGTTCGACTACCAGCTCCGTCCCGGCCCGGCCACAACCCGCAACGCCTTGCGGATCCTCGAACGCGAGGGGTATCCCCCCGCCGTCCTCGAGCGCGCCCGGGCGCACCTGAAGGGGTCCGTCGAGACACACGACACGGACGGATGAATCGCTCGCCAGGCGGCGCCCACTGGGCAACGGCGAACGACCCCAAACGACTCACGGGCTCAGAGCGTCAGCCATCCCCCGTCGACGACCAGGTTGGATGCGGTGACGAACGACGCCTCGTCGCTGGCCAGAAAGGCCGCGGCGGCGGCGATCTCCTCGGGCTCACCGACCCGATGGAACGCGCACTTCTGTAGGAGCTTGTCGTAGTGCTGATTCCGCTCGATGCTCATCTGGAGGTTGGGCGTCATGATCGCCCCGGGGCTGAGCGTGTTGACGCGGATCTTCCACGGGCCGTACTCGATGGCCAGCACCTTCGTCAACGCCAGCACGCCGCTCTTGGCCGCGCAGTAGGCCGCTCCCCTCTCCCAGGGCGTGATCGCGCCCACCGAGCTGCAGTTGATGATCGACCCGCCGCCCGCCTTCCTGATCACCGGCCCCGCCCACTTGGACAACAGAAAGACACTCCGCAGCGTGGCGTCCAGGCATTGGCCCCACTGCTCAACCGTCATCTCGGCCACCGAGACCGACAACTCGGTCTGGGCGGCGTTGTTGAACAGGACGTGGAGCTCGCCGAAGCGATCGACCACCTCGGAGACGATCCGCTTCGTGTCATCGACCACGCCGACGTCGGCGGATATCGCCATCGCCTCGCCCCCGGCGGCCTCGATGGCCTGCACCACCTCGTTGAGCGGATCCGGCCGGCGTCCCGCGACCGCCACCTTCGCGCCCTCCTGGGCGAACCGGATCGCCGACGCCCTCCCGATGCCCGTCCCGCCGCCCGTGATGATGGCCACCTTGTCTTTCAATCTCATGGGCAACTCCCCTACAGGTCGGCCCCTCGCATCCGACGCGGTTCTGTGTGACACCCCACAACGACAGCGGCGTATCGTACTCATAGACGTCTCGGGCTGGAAGCGGCTGGGGGCGAATCACCCCGCCTCGGCAACGGGATGACCCGAGGCGTCCACCGGCTCAAGCACGGTGATCTTCTCGGACGGGAGGGCTGCGACCAGGTCCGGCAGGTCATAGGTCGCCAACACGCCGTGGATCGTGTTGATGAGTTGATTCTGCGTGACGGGCGTCCGGACGACGTCGGCCCATGACCTCAGCGAGCGCCGTAGGACGACGGACTCGAAGAGATCCTGCTCCAAGGCAGCGGCATGCAGGACCGCCGGGCCGGCCTCGCCGACGCCGATCACATGCACACGACGGAGGTCCCCGTCCGCTTCGTAGGCAGCAAGGAAGCGTGCGCAGCCCAACACGTCCTCGGCCCGCATGCCCACGTACGTCTTGCCGAGCATGTACGCCAGAAAGTAGTCCTTCCAGCCCGGGCCGAAGTATGTCGCGTACTCGGGGTTGCTGTCGGGCGGCGGGGGGGCGCTAATGCCGCGGGGGTCTACGGCCAGGACAATGTGTCCTGCTGACACGAGTTTCTCGATCGGTCCGCCGGGACGCGCGTCTGCGTGTTTGCCCTCGCCGTGCAAGTAGAGATAGGCGTCGCCGTCAGGGCTCGACGGCATGAAAGCCAGAGCTGGTAGCGTGATCCCCTCTTCGGGGTGCAGGAGGAGCGCGTCGACGCGATGGCCTGATCGCTCCACGCTCCCCGTCGTCTGGTGGGTCAGCGGCGGCAAGTCTGCCAGCGGCCGGATGCCCGCGATCTGGCGGACCTTGGCAAGGGCTTCTTGCTTACTCGCCGTCTGCCAGAAGCGCCGCCGCTGCTCGGCCTGCTGCGCTTCCAGGTCTGCGTTCAGGTCGAACACCGACCGCACCCCCTCGATCAACATGACCTGTCCGCGCAGCGTGCAGTGGAGCGGGTCATCGCTCTCGGTCTCGACGTCGTGCTGGACAGTGCGATCGTCATCGATGTCCATAAGCCACCGCCGCATCCACCGGACCAGCGCGGTCTGCATCTCGGGCGTCGCGCGGTGTCCGGCGTCGCCCTCGACCAGATCGATGCGTTCCGGCACGCCGAGTCGCGTGTAGGCCCGTTTCGCCTCGCGAAACGTCTCCCACGCGCCCTGGATGTCAAAGGCATCCCACGTCGTCGTCAACAGGAGGACGGGGGTTGGGGCCGCCATCAAGATGAAGTCGCCGTGTCCCACTCCGCAGGCGATCTGGCGGTAAATGTGCTGCTCGGCGTCCTGGGGGCCGATCGTGTCGATCAATCGACGCAGACTGGTCGTGTAGTTCCGCGGGGCCGCACAGCGGATCCTCAAATCGAGCGCCATCAGGTAAGACGTCTGCGTCCCGCCGCCCGATCCACCCGTGCAGCCGATCCGCTGCGGGTCGACGTCGCCGCGGTCGGCCAGGTAGTCGATGGCCCGCATGCCGTCCCAGATCATGTAGGTGGCGGCGTTTCGGCCCACCAGGATGGACCCGACGCCTGTCATCATGTGGTCGAGCGAGGCGTAGAACTGTGGCTCGCCGTCGGGCGTCAACACCTGGTGCCGCTCGCCCTGGCCGATGGGGTCGAAGCACATCGCAGCCAGGCCGTTCTTGGCCAGCAAGACGCACAGGCCGTGGTAGACCTCCTTGCCCTTGCCCTTCAACTGATGGCCGCACAGCACCAGCACGGCAGCATGCGGGCCGTCCGACGACGGGAGGTAGACCAGGGCGGTGACATGATGATGCGGCCGACTCTCGTAGAGGACCTTCTCGATGCGGCATCCGTCGACGCTCAAGCGGCCCACCGTTCGGGCGTTCAACGGTGTCCGCTCCGGGAACCCGCCGAGCTGTTCGACGAAGAACGCCCGCATCCGTTCCTGATGTGCGGCGAGCTGATCGAGCGTCCTGATCTTCTCGTAGTCGGCGTCACGACGATCGAGAGACGCGTAGGCGAGCTTGCGCAGATAGGCTGCCATCATGTCGGGCGGCGCGGTCTGGCCTGTCTGCGATGTGGGGATCACGGCTCCCCCGACGGTCAGCCCAGACCGACCGCTTCCTCTTCAGGCGGCATAGACCAACTTTCCCTTCCTGGCGACGGCATATGGGAGCGAGGACCGCACCGAGGCCCACCTCTCCATGTCGTGATGGTGAAATACGACAAGGTCCACCGGCACCGCCAATCCGCGCAACGCGATCCATCCTTGGCCGGCCAGCTCCCATCGGTCGCCCGCGTCGTCCGGAACGACGACCAGGAAGTCCAGGTCGCTGTCCGGGTGCGGGGTCCCGTAGGCGTATGAGCCGAACAGGTAGATCCGCTCGGGATGCAGCGCCTCGGCGAGACGCGCGACGATCTCGTCCAGCACGGCCTCGGGGATCGTTTCCATAGACGCGATTATACCGCTCCAACTGGCGCCCGACCATCCATCACGATGCGCATGGCGAACCTGCAGAACCCCATATCCCAGTCCCAGGTTGCACCGCCGAGCGGCAGAACGTCGGGCCTTGCGGATTGGAGACCGATCCGAAACCGGCTACCATGGGACCATCCAGAGCGCTCTCGAGAGCGCCAGGATCGACACGTCCCATGGCGGGACCCCCGCCGTTGCGAAGGACAAGGCCCTCGTAGACAGAACCGAGAGACGCTTCCATGTCTGGTCCCCTCTGGCAACCCTCGCCCGAACGTATTGCCAGCGCCAACCTCACCGCGTTCATGCGGTTGGTCGAACGGACGCACGGGCTGAAACTCGGCTCGTATGCAGCGATCTACGACTGGTCGGTTTGCCGTCCGGAGCAGTTCTGGTCGGCGATGTGGCGGTTCGGCGGAATCATCGCCAGCCGGCCATGGGACACGGTCGTCGAAGACGCAGGCAAGATGCCGGGGGCCCGGTGGTTCGTCGGATCGCGTCTCAACTTCGCCGAGAACCTGCTACGTTATCGCGACGATCGGCTGGCCATCGTCTTCCACGGTGAGAACGGCATGCGGCGCGCGCTGACCTTTGCGGAGGTGCACGACATCGTCACCCGGCTGGCCTGGTCGCTGCGCGGCCTGGGCGTACAGTCCGGCGACCGCGTCGTAGGCTTCGTCCCGAACATGCCGGAGGCGATCCTGGCCATGCTGGCCGCGGCCAGCATCGGGGCCATCTGGTCGTCATGCTCGCCCGATTTCGGCATCGACGGGGTGATGGATCGGTTCGGGCAGATCGAACCCAAGGTGCTCTTCTCCGCCGACGGGTACTTCTACAACGGCAAGCGAATCGATTCACTCGAGCGCGTGCGCGGCATCGTGGAACGGATCCCGAGCATTGAGAAGGTCGTCGTCGCGCCCTATGTCGCCGAGACGCCCGATCTGACCGGTGTGGCGAAATCCGTTCGGTTTGATGACTTCCTCGCTCCCGACGCCGGCGAGCTCGCGTTCGAGCAGCTTCCGTTCGACCACCCGCTGTACATCATGTACTCGTCCGGCACCACGGGCATGCCCAAGTGCATCATCCACGGCGCGGACGGGACGTTGATCCAACACCTCAAGGAGTTGATGCTGCACACCGACCTGAAACGCGAGGACCGCATCTTCTACTTCACGACGTGCGGCTGGATGATGTGGAACTGGCTGGTCAGCAGCCTGGCCGTCGGGGCGACGGTGGTGCTGTACGACGGGTCTCCGTTTCATCCGGACGGCAATCGGCTCTTCGACTTCGCCCAGGCTGAGGGCATGACCGTCTTTGGCACCAGTGCCAAGTACATCGCCAGCGTCGAGAAAGCCGGGCTCGCACCGACAGAGACGCACGATCTGTCGACGCTGCGGGCCATGCTCTCGACGGGATCGCCGCTGGCGCCGGAGGGTTTCGACTTCGTGTACCGAAAGATCAAGTCGGACATCCAACTGGCCTCGATCTCGGGCGGGACGGACATCATCTCCTGCTTCGCCCTGGGCAACCCGATCGGCCCGGTGTACCGCGGGGAGCTGCAGACGCGCGGGCTGGGCATGAAGGTCGAGGTCTTCGACGACCAGGGCCGGTCCGTGCGCGGCCAGAAGGGCGAGCTGGTCTGCACCGCAACGTTCCCGTCGATGCCCATCCACTTCTGGAACGACCCGGACGGCAGGAAATACCACGAGGCGTACTTCGACGTCTACGCGAACGTCTGGCGTCATGGCGACTACGTCGAACTGACCGAGCACGACGGCCTGATCATCTACGGCCGGTCGGACGCGGTCCTGAATCCTGGCGGGGTGCGGATCGGGACGGCCGAGATCTATCGTCAGGTCGAGGCCCTGCCGGAGGTCGCCGAGGCCCTCGCGGTCGGGCAGGAGTGGGACGACGACGTGCGCGTGGTCCTGTTCGTGCGATTGGCCCAGCAGCGGACGCTCGACGACGAGATGATCGAGCGGATCAAGCTTCACATCCGGACCCATTGCACGCCCCGACACGTGCCGGCCAAGGTAATCCAGGTGGCCGACATCCCCCGGACGATCAGCGGCAAGATCGTCGAGCTGGCCGTCCGTAACGTGATCCACGGCCGCCCCGTCAAGAACGTCGACGCCTTGGCCAATCCCGAAGCCCTGGCGCTCTACAAGGACCTGCCCGAGCTGCAGTGCTGAGGGACATCGTCCGACTGCGCGATCCTCGGCTTGCAGTCGAGCAGCGTCTTGGGTTAGGGTGCAGCTGATGCGCGCACCGGGGTTGCGGAGGGTCGGCCCAGGAGACGATCGTCGGTTGCCCATGGATTCTTCGCCGGCATGCGATGAAAGGTGCTCACGATGGAACCCCTCGAGCGAATCTCCCCCAAGCTGTTCAAGTTCCAGACGTCGCTCACCCTTTCGCTGAAAGGCCTCGTTGAGGAGCGCCAGGAGCGCGGCTCGCCCGTCTACGACTTCGGCCTGGGCGAGACGAAGGGCGTGCTCGATCCTGCGATCCGTGAGGCAGGCGAGCTGGCGTTTCGCGAGGGCCACACGTTCTACTCTGATCCTGCCGGCTTGCCGCGACTCCGCCAAGCCGTACTGAACTGGCTGGAGCTCGAGGATCACTACGACATCGACGACGTCGTCATCAGCACCGGCGCAAAGCAGTCGCTGTTCAACATCTTCCTGGCCGTGTGCAACCCAAGCGATGCAATCCTCCTCGACGCGGCCCCGTGGGTGAGCTACCAGCCGCTGGCGGTCGCGGCCTACGGCTTCCCGGTCCGGGTGTTACCGCTCGGCGCCGATCGGACGCTTCTGAAAATCACCCCCGACGACCTGAGAAGGAACCTGGACGCCCGCCCGCACGCCAAGCTGTTTCTCCTCAACAACCCGGTCAACCCGACGGCGCAGCTCTACTCGGCGGACGAGGTCGAAGACCTCCTCCGCATTTGTATCGAGCGGAAGGTCTACTTCGTGCTGGACCGGCTGTATTGGCGCGTCATCTTCGACGGACGAAGTTACCCTGAGGCCCGCATCGATGAGGAAACCAAGCCCTGGCTTATCCAGGTGGACGGGATGTCGAAGAACTTCCGGCGGGCGGGTGGGCTGAGAATCGGCTGGGCGGTAGGTCCGACCGACTTGATCCAGGCCATCGTAAAGCTGCAGAGCCACTACACGGGCGGACCGGCGACGCCGACGGAAGAGGCGGCCCTGGCCGCGCTCAGCGGTGGCTACCGGGTCAGCTTCAGAAGGGAGTTGCAGGCCAAACGCGACTTGCTGCACCAGCATGCTGCCGACATGCCGTTGGTCAGAATCTGGCCCACGCCCGCGACGTTCTACTCGTTCTGGGACGTGCGGGAATGCTTCGGCTCCAGGGCGCCGGACGGGGCCCAGATCCACAACTCGGACGATCTGGCCGCCTACCTCGCGCGTTCAGAGGGCGTCATCACCGCCTCGGGCCGAGGGTTCATGCAGAATGGTTACCTCCGGCTGAGCTTCGCAATCCCCGACAAGGAGATTGAGGACGGCATGGCCGCGACGAGACGCGCGCTCTCGGCGCTACAGGACTGAAGCCCGACAGGCCATCCGCGCCTTGGGGCAGCGGCACGTGCCTCTATGGGGACTCCCTCGCTTGCACGATATCCCCTGATGTGAGAGAGTCCAATCGTTCACCCATGCCAGTGGACGAGGGAGGAGGCATATGAGACCCACGATGGCCCTGCTCGTGGCGAGCGCGATGGGATGGGCGGGATGCGGAAAGGACCGTTCAATGGCGATACGGTGGCCTTCGGTCGAGGAACTCCCGGAGCGTAACGACCTGCCTGACCCATTCCTGATGGTGGACGGTTCGCGCGTCCGGTCGCGCGAGGATTGGCAACGCCGGCGCCAAGAGATTGCGTCCATGCTCGCGCACTACCAATACGGTCACATGCCCCCGCCGCCGGGGAACATCCGAGTGAAGATCGTCTCCACACAACCTCTCATGCAGGGCAACGCCGTCCTGCGGCGCGTCGTGCTGGAGATGGGGCCGGGGCACCAGGCACGAGTGAACGTCGGGATCTACCTGCCCGCCCGAACGGACCGCCGCGTGCCGGTCTTGATGGCCGTCGAACCGGTGTGGATGGAGCACCTGAAGCCTATCGCCGAACTCGCCCTGAAGCGGGGGTACGCCTTCGCCGGATACGAACGACACGATCTGGACCCGGACGACGCGGATCGATCCAACGGCGTTCATCCGCTCTATCCGGATCACGACTGGGCCAGCGTCGCCGTCTGGGCATGGGGCGCGATGCGGCTGGTGGATTACCTCGTGACGCTCCCGGAGGTCGACGGCGAGAAGCTCGCCCTGACGGGACATTCGCGGGCGGGCAAGACGGCCCTGCTGGCGGGCGCGCTGGACGAACGGATCGCGCTGGTCGCGCCGCACTGTTCGGGCGCGGGCGGCTCGGGGAGCTATCGCATCGTCGGCAAGAAGGCCGAAACGCTCGCGTTGATCACGGATCCCAAGCGATTCCACTACTGGTTCTCCCCTCGGCTGAGGAAGTTCGCAGGCAAGGAAGACTGCCTGCCCTTCGACCAGCACTTCCTCAAGGCGCTGGTGGCCCCGCGATGCCAGGTCTCCTTGGAGGGCACGGGGGATCACTGGGCGAATCCCCTCGGCACGCAGCAGATGTGGCGGGCGACGCAACCGGTGTACGATTTCCTCGGCGTGCCCGACAAGAACGTCCTGTACTTCCGTCCCGGCGGGCACGACACGACGGTGGGAGACTGGGAGGCGTTGCTGGACTACTGCGATCACTTCCTGATGGGCAAGCCCCTGCAACCCATCACGTCCGTTCTGCCGTTCCCCGAAGCCAAGAAGCCCTTCCGATAGCGGGCTGCCGAGGCACGGTGACCGACCTTCAGGCGCATGTCTGGACATAACCCATCGGATTGGTGTAGATTGAGATGAGTTGGGGGGACATCTTGCAGACGGCGCTCGTCCAGCCCACGAAGGGGCCAACGCCATGAAGGCGACCTCTCGACGATTCTGCGTCTTGGCGGTCCTGCTCTGGGGCGTTTTGATCTTCGGGTTCGTGGGGTGGTGGTGGCCGTGGCTCCACATCGCAGCTGAGCGGGGCAAGACGGGGGTGGTGAAGGCCCTGTTGGCCGTCGGCGCCGACGTCAACGCCACCGACGAGATCGGCTGGACTCCCCTGTTCTATGCCGCCGTTGCCGGCCACAAGGACATCGTGGCGTACCTGGCCGCCAACGGTGCAGACCTGAACGTGACCGATCATGGGGGGTGGACCCCGTTGTTCAAGACGACGGCGGCCGACCGGCGGGAGGTGCTGGAACTGCTGCTGAAGCTCGGGGCCGACGTGAACGGCAGGAACAGCACGGGCCTGACCGTCCTGCACATCGCGGCCCAGCGAGACGATGAGGATCTGGCGGCGTTCCTCCTCGCCCACGGTGCCGAGGTCGACCCCAAGGATGATGCGGGTTGGACGCCGCTGTTCAAGGCCGTCGTCGGCGGTCACCGGGATCTGGCGGCGCTTCTGATCAGCAAGGGCGCCGACGTCAACGCCAAGGACAAGGGGGGGTTCACGCCGCTTTTCAAGGCGGCGCCGACTTGGCGTCGGCACGTCGTGGAGCTCCTGCTCGCCAACGGCGCCGACGTGAACGCCACCGGCAAGGGCGGCTGGACCGTCTTGCACGTGGCGGCCGAGCACGACGACCGCGAGTTGGCCACCCTCCTGATCGCCAAGGGCGCGGACGTCAACGCACGGGACGCCGACGGGTGGTCGCCTCTCTACAAGGCCGCGTCGGCCGGCCACCGGGACATGGTCGAGTTCCTCCTGGCCAACGGAGGCAAGAACGATCTCGGTCTGGGGCAACTCGTCCGCTTGTCACTAAAGGGCCATCGGAACCTGGCGGAGTTCCTCGTGGCCGACGCGTCGGTGGTCACCGGCCGGTTCAAGGACGGCTCCACCCCCCTGCATTGGGCAGCCTCGTACGCGTATGGCAAGGAAACGGCCGAGCGGCTTCTCGCCAGGGGCGCCGACGTCAACGCCACGGACAACGCCGGACGCACGGCGCTGCACCGAGCCGCCGCCAGGAGCCATCAGCCCCTCGCCAAGCTGCTCCTGGCCAACGGTGCTGATCCCAACATCAAGGACAAGTGCGGCAAGACCGCGCTAAAGGTGGTCGTCGAGAAGGGCTACACCCATATGGCTGCGCTGCTCAAGAGGCACGGGGCGAAGTAGCCGAGCCGCGGGATTCATCCCGCGCGGTCGAGTCACCGCGCGGGATGAATCCCGCGGCTCGGGCAACCACGTTCGGACGCCAAGACAGCGCCGCAATCTGCTGGACGCCCCCCGCAGAAACGTGTCATGCCGACCCGATGCGGATCTCTGTCTGCATAACCGAATGGGGGTTCGGGATCAGCTCAGCAGTTGGTAGACGACCATCAGGCCGATGCCCACCATGTACATGCCGATCAGGATGGTCACCCACAGGATGACGCTGGCAAGGGGGATCTCGCGGGGCGTCTCACATCGCAGGGCCTTGTAGACCACGGCGATGCAGGCCGTCAGTGGCAGAAGCAGCCCCGCGCGCTGCAGACCCGACAGCTCGGGCAAGGGCAGGGTGAATAGGGCCAGGACGGCGTCAACCACGCGGTTTCCCCCCGCCGCCCCGTGCTCCGACCGGTTCGAGCTCGGCCCGCGCGATGGCGTCCAAGATGACCAGGACGTTCAACAGCCCGGCGATGCCGGTGTAGACGATGGCAATATCGACCTGGGGCCAATACGCCAGCCGCGTTCGCGTCGCCGCCTCGACCGAGGAGATCTCCTCTCGACAGCCGGGGCAGATCGATCCCTCGCGCGGCCTGTTGGACAGCTCGGCGTCGCAGTTCGGACAGCGATAGACGACCGGGTCCAGCCGTCCTGACCAGACGGCGGCCGCGATCGTGTGCCCGCCCGCGCAGATCTGGGCCAGAAACCACAGGCGGTTCTCGCTCGGGTCGACGGTCGACTTGACCCCGCCGATCGCCACCCCGCACCAGAACGTCACGGCGATGGCCACCATGATCGTGATGGCCCGGGCGCGGTGGCCCAGATACCAGTGACCCAGGCCCGGCAGGACCCAGGCCAGCAATCCTGCCACCGAGGACGAGCGAGCCGAGGACGGGGTGGTGGGCGTCTTGGTCATGTCGATGTTCGCGTCGATGCGCCCCCGCCATCACGGCGGCGACTGGCGCCCGATGGGTCATCCCCCGGCATAGGGACAGCTTCCGTCCGAGCAGGTCTGGCAGCTCGCCTTGGCCCGCCCCGAAGGTCCCGCCGCCGCGGTCGCGGTCTGGGCGGCGAACACACTGAGCTGCTGAACCGTCCGCTTGCTCCCGCAGGAGGGGCAGGCCGCCTTCACCTTCGAGGTGATGCTCCGAACCAGTTCCTCGAACCGATGCCCGCAGGGCTCGCACTGATACTCATAGAATGGCATACACCACCACCTCACAACCGGCCACCTAGTTCATCGAACCTGCAGTATAGGGCCCCCGTGGCCCCCCGGCAAGCGCCGGGTTTGATGCCCGTCGCGTCCGGGTGCCTGACGCCGGCGGCGGCCCCCTCAGAGACGCGACCGTAAGGGAGCGTTCACGCCAGCGGCCACGCTGGCGTGCCCGGATTGCATAGACCGGACGCGACGGCAAATCCACAGCGGTCTGCGTCGTTCCCCGTGCGGCTCAGACCGATCCAGGCAGAATCGGTCTGACTGAACGCTCCCTCACGGTCGCGTCTCTCAGGGGGACCGCGTCTCTTGTGGCTGCCGATCACGCTAAGCATGCTGGCGCCGTGCGTGCGGACGAGACGAAGCACATGCCCCCTTGACAGACGCGATCCGTGGCACGGGCGTCTCGCCCGTGCTACGCGTCCGCTCGGGATCATCTTGCGACCCGCGGGGATCGACGCGACTTGCACTTGATCGGGCGGAGGCGGGCGCGGAGCTCGCCGAGGGTGATCGTCAGGGACTCGACGCGGAACTTGCCCCGCGGCTGAGACCAGGAGATGTCCCGCGGCAAGGGGGCGCCCTCGACGGCGTCCAGGATCGAGGTGTCGTCCGGCAGCAGCGGGCGAGGGTGCCCGTCTCGATCGACCTCAAGGCGGGACAGCTCCCGCTTGATCGGGCCCAAGGGGAACGGCAGCGCCCCGCCGCGGACGCTTGTCACGCGCGTGCGGAGCTGTCCGGCGTCGGCCTCGACCTGAACGCGGATGCTGATGACGCTCCGCGGCCCCGGCCCGGACCACGTCCCCGCCAGGATCACCTCACCCTCGCCGAACACGATCATCGGGCCCTCGATCTGTTCGGGGATCCATCGCTTGCTCGCGGGCCAGATCCGGTGGCGGGCCACCAGCCAGCGGTTCAGCTCATCCTGCCTGACGATGAACTCGAACGTCTCGCCCCGGCCCATGCCGCGACTCAACGCCGTGAACGCCGCCCCGAGCTCATCCCGCGCCGCTTGCTCGTCCTCGATGGGCACGTATGCGGGTTGATACCACGTGGGGATGTAGCGGTAGCACATCCAGCCAGCCGCCACGCCGACCAGGATGCAACCTACCGCCGTCGCGCCGATCCTGGGCAGCCATCGACGAAACCGGCCGCGTGATGCCTCCCTGTTCATGACGAGCATTATGGGCGGGCCGCCGCCGCATGCCAAAGGTCAATTCGACGATCTCGTCGATTCTGCCGTCGGACCGACCTACGAAGCCGGACGGGCTGTTGATACAATTCAGGGCAACAGGCCAGGCCCGGCCGGACGCGTCTCGGCAAGAGAAACGCCTGGCCCGACGGACCCGCTGTCAGAGGGAATGTCCATGCGTTGCGGAGTACGCCGCGTCGCGGCGACGTCAGCGCTGCTGGCGACCTTGGGCGCTGGGCCGCTGCTGGCCGTGCCGAAGCCCAATCAACCGGCGCGACAGACAGTCAGAGCGGCGGGTGCCGCCCGCGAGACAGCGCAACCGGCAGCCGACGTCATCCGGGCAGACTGGTACTTCCGCGAGTCGCTCGTCGCCATCCGCGACTGGGAGGCCCTGCTCGCCGCCTGGGAGAAGCAGACCCCCAAGGACCAGCGAACGCCCACCTTTCCCGTCCCAGCGAACGGGGACGTCGCCGAATGGCCGAACCCAATTCCCCTGATGCTGTTGCCCGGCGCCGATCGCGACCGTCGGGTCCGCGTCCGCCTCGTCGACGGCAAGGTGGAGGTGCAGCGTGTCGGCCCGGACGGCAAGGTCGCGCGAGAGACGTCTGCAGCTGGCAAGGTGCTCCTCGGCTACAAGCACCCCGGGGGCGGGGGCAAGGATCGCTGGTACCACCGCTACTACCGCAAGTTCGACGGCCTGACGACGTTCGCCTCGAAACCAGCGCCGTTCGCACTGCAACTGACCACGCCCCTGGATTTCGGCCGGGGCACCAACGAGCTGCGCATCTCCCTGCGGAACGTCACCAACAAGCCCCTGCCACTGACGGTCCGACTGGACTTCCGATCGCCCAGCGCGCAGCGATCCTGTGGCCAGAACACCTGCATGATCGCCGGCGGGAAGACGGCTTCTATCCGATTCCCTGTGACGCTCGACCGCCCGGGCGGCGCAATGCTGATTCTGAAGACCACCGGCGGCGGGGCGACCTTCTGGACGCCGCTGTTGGTACACCTCGAGGACGTCAGCGCGGTGCTCGACAGCATCGGGCAGATCCTGAGCGACACGCCCGATCCTGCAGCGGCAGACCGACTCAAGGCGTTGCGCAATCAGACACACCAGTGCAACGCAGCTGGGGCGAATCCTCATTCGGCCCGGTGGCGATCACTCTTCGAACAGGCAAACGCCCTCCGCGACGAACTCCTGCTGAGACGGATTCCGTTCGACACGATCCTCTTCGCCAAGCGCAAGCCCTTCGACTCCGAACAGCCCTTCATGGACGCCCACCATCTCCGCAACCGACCGGGCGGGGGCATCTACCGCCTCTCACCCGTTCGGCCCGACGGCGAGGTCACGCCCGTGGTGGACAACCTGGGCGAAGGCATCTACCGCGACATCCATCTCCACTGGACCGCCCGTAAGTTCCTGTTTGCCTTCGGCAACGGGTCGGACCAATGGGACGGCAAGCAGAGCTACCACATCTACGAAGCCGGCGTCGACGGGACGGGCGTTCGGCAACTCACCTCCGGACCCTACAACGACTGCGAGCCGTTCTACCTGCCCACCGGCGAGATCGGTTTTACGTCCGACCGGTCGGAGCACTTCGTGATGTGCGGCGGCAACCGCCATTCCCCGACGCTATTCGTGATGAACGGCGACGGATCGGACGTCCGCCAGCTGAGCTTCAACGTCTTCAACGATTTCAACCCCACCGTCCTGCCCGACGGTCGGATCCTCTACAGCCGATGGGAGTACAACGAACGCTCGGTCACCTCCCTGCACGACCCGTTCACCATCAACCCCGACGGCACGATGATGGCGCCCTACTACGGCAACGCGACGATCCGGCCGAACGTGATCATGTTCCCCCGACCCGTGCCGAACAGCAGCAAGATCATGGCCCTGCTAACCGCCCACCACGGCCAGACGCACGGCCCGATCGCCGTGATCGACATCACCCGAGGCCGAGACTATCAGGCCCCCCTCACCGTCCTGACGCCCAACATCCCGATCACGGCCGAGAAGGCCCTCGACAGCAAGCATGGCTGGTTCAGCGATCCGTTCCCGTTGTCGGAAACCGCGTATCTGTGCGCATTCACGCCGACGCTCGTCCCGTGGCTGGAGACGAGCTGGTCGCTCTATGTGGGCGACCGACACGGCAACATCGCGCTGGTCTACCGGGACCCGGAGATCTCTTGCGCGGAACCCGTTCCGCTCGTGCCGCGCTCCCGCCCGCACCCGCGCCGGCCCGCGCCGAGCGACACCGACGCCGACGACGCCGAGGCGTCCCTGCTCCTGCTCGACGTCTACACCGCCCGAAGCAGCATGCCGCGGGGCGCGGCGCGATACCTGCGGATCGTCGAGGACGTGCCGCGCAAGAGCGTGCGTCAGGGCGGGGTCATCACGACCGCGGGCACGTTGATCTTCACGATCAAACGGATCTTCGGCACGGTGCCGATCGAGCCGGACGGGTCGGCCTACTTCGTCGTCCCGGCCAATCGAAACGTCTACTTCGAGGTGCTCGACAAGGACCACCTCGAGATCCAGCGGATGCGGAGCGTGGTTTGCCTCAAACCGGGCGAGATCCGCACCTGCGTCGGCTGTCACGAGCCGCGCAATACCTCGCCGCCGAACCGCCCCGTGACTGCGATGACCGGCCCGCCGAAACGCCCCACGCCGCCGCCTTGGGGAACGCGGACCATCAGCTACCTCCGCGACGTCCAGCCGGTCATCAACGCCAAGTGCGTTCGATGTCACACGCACGATCGCACGGCCAACCGGGTCATTCTCACCGACGATCTGACGGACCAGTTCACCATCGGCTACGAAGAGCTGCTGCGCCACATCACGGTCGCCATCTCGAATCGCTGGGACCACCCCGACGACGTCTACGCTCGCCCCCCCTACACATACGGCTCGAAGGTGTCGGCCCTGACGAAGTTGCTGGACGCCGGCCACCACGGCGTGAAGCTGGCCGAGCAGGAGCGTCAGCGAATCATCAATTGGATCGACGCGAACGGCGTCTACTACGACCGCTACGAGACACGCTACGGGTCCAGACGTCGGATCTTCAGGGGGCAGACCCGAAAGACGATGGACGGCATCTACACGCGCCGCTGCGCGACGTGCCACAGCAGGAACGACGGCCGACACGACACCTGGTGGCTGAGCCTCAACCGCCGCGACGCCAAGCTCAGTCGGGCATTGATGGCGCCGCTGGCCAGATCGGCCGGCGGGTGGGGACGATGTGGCCAGAGGGTCTTCGCCAACACCGACGACGCCGACTACCGGGCGCTGTTGGCTGTGCTGGGCGCCCTGCGCAACCGCCTCGCCAGGCATCCCCGCGAGGACCTCCTGTCGATCCAGGGAACCGAGGCCGAACGCCAGGTGGTGGCGATTCCCCCGCCGCCGCCGCCCCGACCGCCCGCGGACGCGAATCTGCCGAGCGGCGATTGGGTCCATCTGAGCAATCTCGAATGGCAATCAGCCAAGTCCGGCTGGGCGCCGAATCGCGACGGCCTGCCCCGCCGCGATACGGACATCCAGAACGGCCGCCTCCGCCTCGGCGACCGGTGGTTCCGCAAGGGCATTGGCACGCACGCGCCGTCCGAGATCGCCTACCAGCTCAACGGCAAGTACCGCCGCTTCGCCGCCACGATCGGCGGGGCGGAGGCCAACGGCACGGTCGTCTTTGAAGTCTACGGCGATGACAAGCGGTTGTACGACAGCGGCGTGATGCACGGCCTGCGCGGGGTCAAGCAGGTCGACGTTGCCGTGGAGGGCATCCAGCGACTCCGCCTGGTGGTCACCGACGCCGGCAACGGCTACACCGCCGACATGGCCAACTGGGCCGGTGCGCGCCTGCTCAAGGCCCCGTGAATGACCCGCCAGATCAGGCAACGGACCTCCACGGGCGAGACGCCCGTGCCACACTGGCAGCGAGAATAGACCCTGAAGCCACGCGTTGGAGGAGCTTGCGATGGGATCACTGAAACGCCGGGAGTTCATCAAGGGCGCGGGTACGTCGGCGATAGTCTTGCCCCTTGCGCCCGCGCTGGCAGGCTCGGCCTCGGCCGACGGTTCCTCTTCGAAGCGGCGGATCAAGGTCGGCCAGATCGGGGTCGGGCACGCGCACGCGTCGAAGCTCGGTGTGTACCGACGGTCCGGCGATTATGAAGTCGTCGGCATCGTAGAGCCGGACGCGAGGCTCAGGGCGGCGGCCCAAAGCAAGGGCGTCTACCAGGACCTGCCCTGGATGACCCAAGAGCAGTTGCTAAATGTGCCGAAGCTGCAGGCGGTGCTCGTGGAGACCCGCGTGCAGGACTCGCTGAACGCGGCGGAGGCGTGCATCGCCGCCGGCAAGCACATCCACCTCGACAAGCCGGCCGGACGGTCGCTGCCCCAGTTTCAACGGATCCTCCAGGCGGCGGCCAAGCAGAACCTGCTGGTGCAGATGGGCTACATGTACCGCTACAACCCCGCCATCGCGATGCTGCGAAGCTTCCTGAAGCAAGGCTGGCTGGGCGAGCCGTTCGAGGCGCACGCGGTGATGAGCAAGGTCATCGGGCCGGACAAGCGACGGCGCCTTGCCCAGTACCCCGGCGGCACGATGTTCGAGCTGGGCTGCCACCTCATCGACCTGATCGTCGGTCTGCTCGGCAAACCCGACGGCGTCCACGCATTCCCGCGCCATTCCTCGAGGCTCGACGACAAGCTCATCGACAACATGCTGGCCGTCTTCACCTATCCGCGGATGACCGTCACCGTCCGGTCCAGTGCGCTGGAGGTGGAAGGCTTTGCTCGGCGGCACCTGGTCGTCTGCGGAACGGCGGGCACGTTCCACCTCCAGCCCCTCGACAACCCCGCCGCCCGGGTCGCGCTCTCGCAGGCCAGGGGCAAGTACCGCAAGGGCTACCAGGACGTGCGTTACCCCCAGTACACCCGCTACGTCGCGGACGCCGCCGACATGGCCAGGATCATCCGCGGCCAGAAGAAGGCCGACTTCCCCTACGATCACGATCTGGCCGTACAGGAGACCATCCTGAAGGCGAGCGGGCTCACGTAGTGGCAGCGCCCGCCGGGAACGTCAAGCAACGGGTTGGGGGCAGCGGAGGCTGACCAGCCCCCCCACTTCATTCCAAGGCAACCGGCATCAGCGTCCGCTTCGACGCCAAGCCCGCAAAGCAGCGCCCCGGCGAGATGACGCCCCCTCGTTTCCACCAACCCGACGGCGCGCATACGGACTACTGAACCCCTCTCACCAACGCGACCGCAAGGAAACGGCACAACGACCGATCGGACGGATAGGCGACGCTATGGCGCGTGCAGTTGGCCGTCTCGTTGAACCAGACCTTGACCTAGACGTGGCCGTAGCGGATCTCGTCGACGGGTTCGCTCGCTCGCTCCTCTTTCAGGCTCCCCGTCCACGCCTTAGCAGCAAAAGCAACCCCAGGAGACCCAGCATCAAGGGCAACAGCGGTTGGATGCCGCTGCCGCATCTGAAGACGGCGGTCACGCACTTGTCCGAGTCCATGATGATTGTCGTGGCGTCGTTTGAGTCAAACACGGCGTGGTTCACATCCCCACAGTGGTTGGGATCGTAGATGACCCAATGCCTGAGCGAGTTCTTCCCTTTGGATAGGGCATGGAGCGTGACTTCCGTGCAGGCTGGGTACTCGTACCCGGCTGCAAAGGGGTCAACGTCAACGGAACCCCACGCAGGATTCACGACGTCTATCGCCAGGACGTAGTTCGGGCGCGTCCATTCCCACGTGTCGCCGCAGTACGCCGCCTGTCCGCTACGCCCGCCGAACAGGACCGTCACCCCCCGAGCGCTGTCGTACGCCATCGCGTGCCCTTGGCGTGGGGGCGGGCCGGTGGTCGTCGTATCCACCCACGTGGGGCAGGCTTGGGCCAACACCCATGGCGGGCCTCCCGAGAGCAGGAACCCGCCGAGCGCCAGCAACAGCTTGCCGGAACCCCGGCCGACACGCATTCGACTTGACGGCACCTGTCCCTTTGAAGATCGCGTGCGCTTCCCCATCGTCCTGTCCTCCAAGTTCCACGCCGCCCCATGGCTCAGACCTACTCACCGTACACGACATCTACCCGACCGCCCGCAAGCGATGTGTTCTCGGCGGCGGTGCGCCGCTCGGTGCAGGTCCGACCGGATCGGAGATATTCATCATAGAGGATACGGAATGCCAAATACCGAGCGTCAGATAAACGAGGCCCGAGACAGCTGACCCGAGTGCATCCCTACAGTCACAGATCGAGATGGTCTGTCGGACCGTTGTCGGGTCAGCGGTCTCGAAGTCACCGCGAGAGTCCGTTAGGTCGGCACTCGACGCGCTGGGGGGAGTGGACACTGACCTGGCCACGCGACGTCAATCCAGAGCGATCGGCATCAGCGCTTCCGCCGACTCAACGGCAGCGTTGATGACTCGCAGCGCCCGGCACATGTCCCGCACGGTGGCAACCGGCGGTGAGCCGGCCTCGAAACGACGGAGCGTCTCGGCGACGTAGTCCAGCGCCTGTCCCGCTCCCCCAGCACCGACCTCCGACGTCCGACCATCGCGGAACGAAACCGTCGCAGTATCGAAGCTGCTTGTCGACACGTAGAGGCTGTCTGTGCACAGGCTCACGTTCTGATCGTACATCGCGTCTGGGCACACGTACCCGACCTCCAGCGACGCCATCCCCCCTTCTGCTGTAGACAGAAGCACCGTCGAGCGGTCCTCGATCTCGAGCCCATGGAGTTCCCGAGACGACGTGCAGAACACGCGATGCACCTCCTGGCCGGATAGCAGGAGGAAGAGGTCGATGACGTGAGGGCCGAAGTTGAACAGCGGGCCCCCGCCGGCCTGCTTCGGGTCCAGGACCCAAGGCACGCCCCAATCGCGATATCGTTGCGGCTCGCCCGCAAACAGGCGCTGGGAGTAGGAGATGATGCGCCCCAGTTCACCTGACGCCTTGAGACGCAGCAGCTCACGCACAAGCGGGTAGCACCGCGCCGGCAGGTCCACGCCGGCGAACAGGCCCTTGTCTTCCGCCTTGTCCGCGACCGAAGCCAGTCGACGCCAGTCAACGCCCATCGGCTTCTCCATCACGAAAGGCGTGCCGTGCTCCACCAGCACGTCCGCGATGTCCGTCATCTCGCAATGGATGCCATGCGCGAAGACGAAGTCCGGCGCCTCTTTGTCAAGCAACTCTGCGCAGTCCGTGTAGGCACGACAGCCGAGCTGGCTCGCGCGTTGTCTAGCCGTCCCCGGGTCGCGGTCCGATACGGCGACGATCGGTAACCCAAGCTTGACAACACGATCGATGTACCCTTGTGCATGCCAGTGTCCGACCTCGACGACGCCGATGCGCATCACACTTCTCCTGCCCGATTGCTGTGCCTGAGATGCGATGACCGGCAAGTCAACTCACACCTTGGGGGATGAGCCATGAACACGCCCTCTGCGGGGCGTTGGACGCCTACGCCTCGGCAAGCGTCTCCACCAGGGCAACCGCGTTCTCGGTCGGCGTCTCCGGCTGAAGAGCTTTGGCCGGCGCGAGGATGTACCCGCCGCTCTTGGCCATCTCGGCACGCAGCCGGCGGACCTCGGTCTGGATCTCTGTGGGCGTGCCGAACGGCATGGTGCTCTGGCTACCGAGGCATCCCCAGAAGGTGATCTTGTCGCCCCATCGCCGCTTCAGCTCATAGGGGTTCATGTCTCTCGCCTCGGGCTGCACGCTCTCCAGAACGTCCAGGCCGATCTCGATGACGTCCGGCATGATATCGGCGACGCTCCCGCAGCAGTGCGAGATGACCGTCTTGCCGCAGGCGTGGGCGGCCTCGTAGATCCGCGCGTAGCGCGGCTTGAAGAGCACTCGCCATCGCTCCGGGCCGACGATCACGCCTCGCTGATCCCCCCAGTCGTCCCCGAACATGATGGCGTCGACGTCGGGAAGCTGACGGCACGTGAAGTCGACATAGGCGAGGAACTGTTCGGCGATGCGGTCCAGCAGCTCCTCGTAGAAGTCCGGCTCGCAGACGACGTCCATCAGGGCGTTCTGGAAGCCGCGCATGCCCCAGCTCGTCTCGAACAGGCCCCATCCAAGCCATGCCGTCAGGTAGTGCTCGTCTCGGTGCTCCTCACAGAACCGGACGGCGTCGGCGATCTGCGCTTCATCGACGAAGAACGCCTCAGGCAACGGCCAGCGGTAGCCCTCGAAGCTCGGGGCCGCCAGCGCGGGCGTCTCCAGGTGGAACGGCCTGCGGTCCATCCGCCAGAGCGAGCCGAATGGATCGCGGTGGATACCTTCCTGGTCCGTGGGATCCTTTTTCATGGGCTCCACCGCGCCGGTCCCCATGATGAACGTCTCGAGGCGCTCCCGCCAATGCGGCCCGCCGTAGTGCGCGTCGAGGCGTTCAGCCACATCCCCCTCGAATCCGAGCGTATAGGGAACGACGGCCGTTTCGTGATGCTCGATCTGCTCGAGGACGATGTCTCGTGGTTTCATCTCGCGTTCACCTCCCTGATCGCGCTGACCCTTCGCCAGTGGTCTCCTCGATGATGTCGAATTCGCGGGGGCCCTGCGCCAAGTTCCAGGAGTGCAGCCTCGGGTCGGCGTCCGGGTCGCGCGCTGCGCAGAGCCATCGTACCGGCTGTCCCGCGGGTCGGACACCCCCGAGACCCGCCAACGACGGTAGTGCAAAAGCGAAGCCAGATGACCGTGCGAAATCAGGCATCGCGAACGCGGCGGGCACGTCGTATGGACATCTTGTGCGCGGGTCGTCACGGGCGAGACGCCCGTGCCACCGGGGCGGACGCATGCGCGGTCATACAACTGCAGAGACCTGAAAGATCGGCTGCCACCCGGACCAAGCCCAAGGGGCTTGCCGCTCAGATCCGAATCCTCGATACTCGCCCCGCGCAGCGCTGGCCCTGACTAGGAGTCGCAAGGATGATCCTACTGAACCCCAAAGCTTACGATCGGCAGGACGCCGATGAGCAGTCCCGCCAGATCATGCTGAAGACCATCGAGTTCTTCGAGCGCAAAGGGAAGCGGAAGATCAAGGAGGACGACCACAACAGAACGTGGTATCGCGACTTCCTCGAGTTCCAGAAACGCCAGAAGGCCTTCGCGACGCTCTTGACGCCGTCAGCCTACGGAGACGGCGCTTGCCGATGGGACACGTGGCGGATCTGCGGGTACAACGAGATCCTCGGTTTCTACGGCCTGGCCTACTGGTACACCTGGCAGGTGAGCATTCTGGGCCTCGGTCCGATCTGGATGACCGGCAACGAGCGACTCAAGCAGCGGGCCGCGAAGCTCCTCCAGGAGGGAGCCGTCTTCGCGTTCGGGCTTTCCGAGAGGGACCACGGCGCAGACCTCTACTCGACCGAGATGGCCCTGGCGCCTCAGGCCGACGGGATGTACCTGGCCAACGGATCCAAGTACTACATCGGCAACGGCAACGAGGCCCCGATGGTCTCGACGTTCGGGAAGATGAGCGACACCGGGGATTACGTCTTCTTCGTGGCCAACTACCAGCATCAGCGCTACGATTGCGTCCAGAACGTCGTGGCCGCCCAGAACTACGTCGCCGAGTTCGCCCTTCGCGACTACCCCGTCACGGAGGCCGAGATCCTCTCCAAGGGGCAGGAGGCGTGGGACGCCGCCCTGAACACCGTCAACATCGGCAAGTACAACCTCGGGTGGGCGTCGATCGGCATCGCCACCCACGCCCTCTATGAGGCAGTCAGACACGCGGCCCATCGAAGGCTCTACGGCATGTACGTGACGGACTTCCCGCACGTCAAGAGACTGCTGACGGACGCCTACTGTCGACTCGTGGCCATGAAGCTGTTCGCGCTTCGGGCGGCGGATTACATGCGCGTGGCCTCGCCAGACGACCGGCGCTATTTGCTCTACAACCCGGTCGTCAAGATGAAGGTAACGACGCAGGGCGAGGAGGTGATTAACCTGCTCTGGGACGTCATCGCCGCCAAGGGCTTCGAGAAGGACATGTTCTTCGAGATGGCGACGCGGGACATCCGCGCCCTGCCCAAGCTGGAGGGAACCGTCCACGTCAACATCGCGCTGATCGTGAAGTTCATGCCCAACTACTTCTTCAACCCGGCGACGTACCCCGAAGTCGGCATGCAGAACGCCGCTGCGGACGACGCATTCCTGTTCAACCAGGGCCCGACCAAGGGACTGGGCAAGATCCGCTTCCACGACTACGGCCCCGTATACGACCGTTACGACCTGCCCAACGTGAACGTGTTCAAGGAGCAGATCGCGGCGTTCAAGGAACTCCTGGCCACAGCCACGCCAGACGAGGCGCAGCGCAAGGACGTCGACTTCCTCCTGAGCTTGGGCGAGGCCTTCACGCTCGTGGTCTACGGCCAGCTCATCCTCGAGAACGCGAAGATCTACGGAATCGACGAGGGTCTGGTCGATCAGATCTTCGATTTTATGGTGCGGGACTTCTCGGGATTCGCGCTGCAGCTCCACGGCAAGCCCAGCAGCACCCCCCAGCAGATGGATTGCTGCCTGAAGATGATCCGCAAGCCCGCCGTCGACGAACAGAGGTACCGGACCGTGTGGGAGGACCACGTCTACCCACTGAAGGACGCCTACGAGATGTCCTGACGCACGCTTGCCCCGCCTGCTGGCCACGCGTGAGAGGGGCAGAGGGAGCGTCCGGGGGATGGAGAATGTCCGCGTGAGCGAGCTCTCTTCAGAGACGTCGAATCAGATGGGCAGCACGCATGCCATCAGTCAGCCTCCCCCAGCCACGGGTCGGATCGTATCGGTCGACGCCCTGCGCGGGTTCGACATGTTCTGGATCATAGGGGGCAGGGCGGTCGTGCTGTCGCTGATCGGGCTGTTCGTCGACCCGATTCCTGAATGGCTCAGGTATCAGTTCAGACACCCTGAGTGGATAGGGATCTCCGGCTGGGATCTGATCATGCCGCTGTTCCTGTTCATCGTTGGCACATCCATGCCTCTGGCGTTCGCCAGACGAATCGAACGTGGCCAATCGCGCAAGCAGCTATACCTCAAGATCGTTAGGCGGACGCTGATCCTGATTGTGCTGGGGCTGATCGCAAGTGGGAACCTGCTGGATTTCGATTTGTCAACGCTCCGCGTGGGTTCCAACACGCTGGAGGCCATCGCGTGCGGCTACCTCGTTGCAGGCATCGTCCTGCTCAATCTGTCCGTCGCCGGTCAGGCCATCACCGCGGGCGTCCTGTTGGTGGCCTACTGGCTGCTGATGGTCTTCGTTCCCGTCCCGGGTCATGGAGCGGGCGCCATGGAACCCAATGCCAACTTCGCGTTGGTCGTTGACGATTTCATCTTCGGGGGGTTCAGCGATGAGGAGGCCTATACGGGAATCCTGACCGTGCTGGGATACAGCGCGACCGTCCTGATGGGCGTATTGTCCGGCCACCTCCTACGATCCGGCCTGCGGCCGGTCGGCAAGATCGCGGTGCTCGTGCTGGCCGGTCTGGGTTGCCTCCTGGGCGGTTGGGTCTGGCATGCCCATCTCGGGTTCCCGATCATCAAGCACATCTGGACGAGTTCGTATGCCCTGTGGGCGGCGGGATGGAGCTTCCTGCTGCTGGCAGTGTTCTACACTGTTATCGACGTCGCAGGCTTCCGACGATGGTCGTTCCCGTTCGTCGTGATCGGCATGAACGCCATCACGGTCTACATGGCAGTCCATCTCATCAGCTTCAAGAGCATCGCCCACACGCTCGTCGGCGGCCTGGCCAGACAACTCGGCGCTTTTGGCGGCTTCCTCTTGCCCCTGGCAACCTTCATGCTCGTCTGGCTCATCCTCCTCCACCTGTACCGCCACAAGATCTTCCTGCGCATCTGAGTCGGGTGCGTGACACTTTAGGCGGCCCTCGGATAGGCGGACCGGGTCTGCCAGT
>CAYMLO010000024.1:0-79075 GCA_964390905.1 uncultured Planctomycetales bacterium
TGGGCCCAACGACCATCAGTTCGAGATGTACGCCAACGACATGAAGCTGACGTCGATGGACATGGGCGGCTGGTCGAGTCGGGAGGCGGCCAAGCGACACCTGGGGGGCAAGACGTTCTTCACCGGCGGGCTGAACTGCAAGGACCTGTATTACGATTTTGGGACGGCCAAGCTCGCCGTCGATGAGGCCTTGCGGATCTGCGCGCCCGGCGGCGGGTTCGGGCTGGCCGTCGGCGGGGAGACCTATCCGGGCGTCCGGCCCGACACGCTGATCCGCGCCGTCCGCTACGCCAAACAGGCCGGGCAGTACCCGATTCGGCTGTAGCTCAATCGTGCGTCCGGGTCGCTGACCTCTGCGTCAGAGATTTGTCACGAGGTAGACGGCCTCCTCCAAGCCGAAGGCGATGCCGCGCTGCCCGAAGATGCTCTCGAGGAGCAGGCCGATGACCTTGATCCCGGTCTCGGGCTCTGCGCCGACCCTGGCCAGGAGGGCGAACAAGTCCTGATCCTCGGCCTCCCGCCAAGGCCAGGGATCTCTGGCCAGGTCGGTGTGCCCGTCGTAGTAGGCGAGGCTGCCCATCTTGCTCGGCTTGATTTCGACCCAGTCGATCACCTTGCCCAGTGTCCCGTGGTAAGAGCCGACCATGTCACCCACGAGGCTGTGCATGCACTCCCCCGCCATCCACATCCCGCTGATACCCACCGAGCCGCCGTACTCGTAGCCCCCCCGTTCCCCCCGTGGGCCGCCCGCTGCGCAGTGGAAGTCCCACTGTTCGTCGAGCATCATGATCAACGCGGAGGGGGAGTAGACCGCGCTGAGCTTCATGATGTGGCCCGGATGGAGGGGCTCGCCGCCTGCCTCCTCATCCTTCATGGGCTCCAAGGCGGAAAGGGCCTTGCGTCCCAGGACGGTCCGCGTGTAGTTGAAGACGTTCTGCGACTTGGAGGGATCCGAGACGCGCTCGAAGTCCGGACACCGGTAGAGGTTCTCGAAGCGGGTGTAGGGGAACAGCGTTCCCTCCCGCGCTGTCGGTCCGCCGTCTGGCAGCAAGGACCAATCCGGCTCGTACATGATGCGTGTGGGCTCGACCCAGTACTCCCCGGGGATCAGCCAGCTCTCAAACCGCATGAAATACTGCTCGGAGTTCTGACCGTCGTCGCCAAGATTGTCATACACCTCCTCGTCCCTGCAGTCCTTGTGGCCGCAGGCGATGAAGGGCGGTGTTTCGTCGAAGTCGTCGGCGTACATGAGGATCGCCTTGGTCAACTGGCCGATCCGCGTGCCGCAGATGGTCGCTCTGGCCTGCGCGCGGGCCCGCGATAGCGACGGCAACAGGATCGAGATCAGCAGCGCGATGATCGCCACCACCACCAGCAACTCGATCAGCGTGAAGGCCGATCGCATCCGCTTACTCAGGGCCAACCTGGCGTCCATGTCTTCTCCCTCGTTCTACCGTGATACAAGCGTTCCCTCCGGCGGCGGGCGTCGCGGCGCAAGAAGAAGAGCGACCGACGGTGCTTGCTCCCCCTGGCCCCAGGCCGACGTCTTTGCTCGGTGCCCGCCGCACGCGCTCAAAAGACCCACTGGCTAGACTTGAAGCCGGAGATGCTTCACCCCAATCATACGGATCTGACCGGAAGCGGGCAACCCCTTCGGCTTCCCGTCTCTGTGCCCTATCTGCTTGATCGGGGCGTCTGCGGTCGGACTTTGGCCCTCTGCGCGGCTTGACACCCCCTCGGGCGCGGAGTAGAAGTCCAATCCCGCGCCGCCCGGGCGGGTGGCGTGCCGGCCCGCGCAGCGTACCCGCGTCTTGGGGAAGCCCATGAGAGTCCCCCTGCTGGATCTAAATGCCCAGTTCGCCACCATCGAGGCGGACGTAAAACGCGCCGTCCTAGAGGTCGTCGAATCAGGCCGTTACGTCATGGGGCCCAAGGTCGAGGCGCTGGAGCGCGCGGTCGCCGACTACACGGGCGTCGAACACGCCGTCGGCGTCAGCTCCGGCACGGACGCCCTGTTGCTGTCCCTGATGGCCCTCGACGTCGGGCCCGGCGACGTGGTCGTCACGACGCCCTACTCCTTCTTCGCCACCGCCGGGGCGGTTGCCCGACGCCATGCCACGCCCGCCTTCGTCGACATTGACCCAGCGTCCTATAACCTCGATCCCCGGGCGCTGGCGGCTTGGTTCGATCGGGCGGGCGAGCAGGCGAAGGCGGTCAAGGCCATCGTCCCGGTGCACCTCTACGGGCAGTCCGCCGACATGGACCCGATCCTCGACGTCGCCCGGGCGCACGGCGTCCCGGTGATCGAGGACGCCGCCCAGGCGATCGGCGCGACGTACCCGTCGCGGGACGGGGTTCGCAAGGCCGGTGGCATGGGCGATCTCGGATGCTTCTCGTTCTACCCCAGCAAGAACCTCGGCGGGATCGGCGACGCCGGGATGATCGTCACGCCCAACTCCGAGTTGGCCGAGCGCCTCCGACACCTCCGCAACCACGGGGCGGAGCCCAAGTACCACCACAAGCTCGTCGGCGGCAACTTCCGGCTGGATCCCATCCAGGCGGCCGTCCTACTCGTGAAGCTGCCCCATCTGGAAGATTGGCACGAGGCCCGCCGGCGCAACGCCGCTTATTACGACGCCCACCTCGACGTCGACGCGGTCTCGACGCCCGGGATTGTGTACGACCGCGCGGACCATACCTACAACCAGTACGTGATATCCGTCTCGCACGATCGAGACGCCCTGCGGGCCCACCTCGCCGATCGCGAGATCGGCTCAGAGGTCTACTACCCGATCCCGCTCCACCTGCAGGAATGCTTCGCAGGCCTGGGCTATCGGGCGGGGGACTTCCCGAACGCAGAACACGCCGCCGAGCACACCCTCGCGATCCCCGTCTATCCCGAGCTGGTGCCCGAGATGCAGGACCACGTCATCGCCGCCATCGCCGAGTTCTACGGGTAGGCGCGACCGATGCGCGGCTACTTCTTTCTTGACTTGCGTCTCGGCTTGTCCCACGGCCAGGGCAGGGCGTTGGCGCGCTTCGCCCAGGCCTGCCACTTGCCGGACATCGCCTTGACGCGGTCCGGGTGTCGGCTGGCCAGGTCGTGGGTCTCCGTGCGATCGGCCTCCATGTCATAGAGTTCCCACGGCCCGTGACTGCCCTTGGCCACCAGCTTCCACTTGCCGACACGGATCGCCCGGTTGCCTTCGTGCTCCCAGTAGATCGCCTCGCGGTCGATGGGTTTGTCGTCGAACGCGGGCAGCAAGCTCCTCCCCTCCATCGGGGTGATCGGGTGACCGTCGTGTCCGGTCGGATACGCGGCGCCGGCGACCGCGAGGCAAGTGGGCATGATGTCGATCAGGTGGCCCGGCTGGCGGCGCAACGCTCCTGGCGTCTTGATCCGCGCGGGCCAGTGCACGATCAGCGGTGTGCTGATGCCGCCTTCGTGGACCCAGTGCTTGTAGCGGCGAAACGGCGTATTGCTCGCGTTGGCCCACGGCAGGCCGTAGCTCTGATAGGTGTCTTCGGGTCCGGGCATAACGTTCGGGTCGTTGCCGACGCGCACCGGACAGCCGTCGCGTGTCTTGCGGGGGATGTGGAGCCCCTTCCAGCGCGCACGGATCTCCTCGGCACACCCGCCGTTGTCGGCCAGGAACAGGATCAGCGTGTTCTTGATCGCGCCGGTCCGCTCGAGCACCTCGAGGATCCGCCCGATGCCCTGATCCATCCGGGTGATCTGCGCCGCGTAGACCTCCATGCGGCGCGCCTGCCACGCCTTGTGCTCGACACGCTCCCAAGGCCTGACGCCCTGGTCGCGATCGGTGAGCCGCCATCGCCGGTCGAGAAGGCTCATCCCGAGCATTCGCTCGAACCGCTCGGCCCGCAGCGCGTCCCACCCCTGGTCGTAGCGCTCCTTGTAGCGAGCGACGTCCCTCGAGGGGGCGTGCAGCGGCCAATGCGGCGAGGTGTAGGCCACGTAGCAGAAGAACGGACTCGCCCGTTCGACCGCGAGGTGGTCGTGGATGAAGCGGGCGGCGTGGTCGCTGATGGCGTCCGTGTAGTAGTAGTCGTCCACATCCGGAGGGATCGGCGTGTTGTCGCGCGTCAGGGAGGCCGGGTCGTAGTAGCTCCCGCCGCCGTGGATCGTGCCGTAGAAGCGGTCGAACCCCCGCTGCCGGGGCCAGTTGTGCTTTGAGGCGAAATCACGGTCGCCGCTCCAGTGGCCGGTCTGCTTGGTGACGTGCCACTTGCCCGACATGTAGGTCGCGTACCCAGCCCGTTTGAGGACCTGGGCGATCGTGACGCAACGGTCATTGAGATCGCCGCGATAGCCGTCGAATCCCTGGTCCCGCATCATGTGGCCCACGCCGGCCTGGTGCGGGTAGAGGCCCGTCATCAGACTGGCGCGCGTAGGGCAGCATCGCGCCGTGTTGTAGAACTGCGTGAACCGCAGTCCCCGCGCCGCCAGCCCGTCGAGCACCGGCGTCCTGATCTCCCCGCCGTAGCAACCGATGTCGGAGTAACCCATGTCATCGGCCATGATCAGGAGAATGTTGGGCCGCTCCCCGCCGCCCGGCGCGCCGACCCCCGCCCGCGCGAGCAGGCCGCCCGCAAGAGCCAACCAGACAACCCAAGACATCTCCAGCCTTGTATCTGTACCGCTGCGGTCATCGTGCATCGTCTGCGGACCTCCAGGTTGCCCGACGGCCCGGCCTCGGTGGGGCGGTGGTGACACCCCGTCAAGATGGCCGGGTCAGCCTGGCCTTGTCGCCCCAGTGCTCCTTCAGCAACTCGTTCATTCGCTTCAGGTCGTGACGGCCGCCTCGTGCGCCGCGGAGGATGACCCGATCCGTCGTCCAGTGGTCGCGGTACCAGGTGCTCTTGGCAAACGTATCGCCCAGCTCAGCCATCCGCCTCTTGAGCATCTGGCGGAACCGCGCCGCCGTGTCGGCGTGGGCCCGGTCGGCAATCAGGTTCCTCATCTGGTACGGGTCGCTCACGTGGTCGAACAACAGCTCTTGTCCGTCGACGCGGTAGACGGCGTAGGTGAATCGCGCGTCGCGCAGGGCCCGCCACTCGTGCTTCTCCGTCCACGCGGCGCACGCGCCCGTATTCTGGAGCAGCGCCGCCTCGGGCGCGGCGCCCCGCCTGCCCAGCGCCAAGGGCGATAGGTCCATCCCTTCGACCTCGCCCGGAATCCCCAGGCCGAGCAGCCCCAGCAGCGTGGGCATGATGTCCGGCGTGGTCAGACAAGCGTGGCAGTCGGTTGCGAGCTTGATCTTCCCGGGCCAGCGGATCAGGAACGGGATGCGGCAGGCCTCCTCGTAGAAGATGTTCTTGGCCCGCCGGCCGTGCGCGCCGAACATCTCCCCGTGATCAGACGTGAACACGAAGATCGTGTCGTCACGGACGCCCGCGCCATCGAGCGCCCGCAGCAACCGCCCGATGTTGAAGTCCATGCTGGCCGTCTGGGCGTAGTAGAACCGCATCCACGCCGTGAGCCGCTCGCGTTCCCCGGGCTTGAACCGACCCCAGGCATCGGCGTACGGATCGTTTTCGGGTCGGTAGTTGACCGGCTTGGGGAACGGCACGTCCCGGTAGAGGTCGGCGAACCGCTTCGGGACGTTGTCCTGCACCCACGGGTCGTGCGGCGTGCCGTACGACAGGAACAGCGCGAACGGGCGGTTCGCCTTCGACGCTTGCTCGACGAAGCGGATCGCCAGGTCCGTCTGGACGTCCGGCTCGTAGCCATCGACGTCAATCCGTTTGTTCGTGTCCTCGAAGTAGTAAGCCTCGTGGTATCGGTGGTTGAAGTTGTAGGCGGCCCAGTATCCGTCAAACCCCAGCCGGTAGGGCCCCGGCGGTACGAAGCCGTTTTGAGGATCGCGATGGTGGCCCAGCTGATTCGCCCACAGGTGCCACTTGCCGATGTAGCCTGTCTGATAGCCGCTGCGCGTCAGGACGTGCCCGATGCATTCGTGCTCGGGGCTCAGACGAAGCTCATTGATCACCATGCCGGTGCTCGTCGTGTACTTCCCCGTCATCAGGCTCGCCCGGAACGGGGCGCACACGGGCGTGGACGAGACGGCGTTGTCGAAGCTCACGCCCTCGCCCGCCAGCCGGTCGATGTTCGGTGTGTGGGCCTTGCTGTCTCCTGCGTACCCGCACGACCCGCGCCGGAGCTGATCGGCGAAAACGAAGACGAGGTTGGGCTGCTTCCCGCCGACGGTCTCCCGTGACGCGGCCGAGGGCGTCGTCGAACGGTTCTCCGCCAGCGCGCCGGCCGCCGCGGTCGCGATGCCAGCCGCACCGGTCCCCGTCATCTTCAAGAAACTCCTTCGAGTGGGGTGTCTTTGACGCAACGCTACATCTCCAAGATGATCGCTCACAGCCATTCAGGCCCAGAGCGACCTCGCCGATGGCGGGCCGCCGCGGGGTCAGGCGAAAGCTCCAGTCCGGCGGGGACACCACGGTCTGGCAATGAGGGCGAACGAGGCAATACCCGCGCTGACCCAGCAGTAAAGCAACGGCCCATAGTCGAGAACCTCCTGGCCGTCGAGTACGGGTGTCTCGATCTCCCCGGCATCGCAGCCGATGTCGGCGTACCCCATGTCATCGCCCATGATCACGGTTGAGTGGGCCTCTGCCCGGTCTGTCCTGTGACCTTGCCATCGGGAAATGCTACCGCAAAGGGTTGCCAGGTTGAACAGGTTGCGCATCCTTGTGACAGACGCTCCCAGGTGTGTGGCGGATCGGCCATTGCTGGAGAACGGACAACGAGACGGGACCGCGACTCTCCGGAGCGAAGATATGGCCAGAAGCACATCAGTCATCGTGGACGCGTGGACGGAGGCATGGCGTCTGGGATGCATCGCCGGCCTGCTGTTGGCGGCCGCGGCAATCCCGTCCGGTCCGGCAGCCGCTGCCACGTTGCGGGAGCTGCAGGCCAAATCCGCAGGCGGGTACTTCGCGCGGATGTGGCGGACGACGGCGTGTGGCGAGGCGAGGACGCCGCGGTGTCCGTCCGTTGAGCGAGACGCGCGAGGCGAGCTGCTCCTGCTCCTGGCGCATCACCCCGAGGGCAGAAAGCACCCCGTGCTGGGCGTGGCGCGTTCAGGCGACGCAGGCCGAACCTGGTCGTCCCCTCGTCCGGTCTACGCCCCCGACGCTGCCAGCCCTCGGGCGTTGGGCACGCTGACCCGCCTGCGGTCCGGGAAGCTGCTGGCCCCCTTGGACGAGGGCGCCGGGACCGTGAGGATACTGGCCTCGGAGGACCACGGCCGGACCTGGACGCCCAGCGGAAAGGTGGACTGTGCCCCGCTGCAGGAGGCCGTTCCCTACGGTCGCCTCATCGAGCTTGATGGGAGGCTGCTGATGTCCGTGTTCGGCAAGCTTCCCCTGGGAGGAGCGCTCGTGCCCTGCAGCGGCCTGCTGAGGTCGGCGGACGCGGGAGTGACCTGGGGTGGGTTCACGCCGATCGCGTGCGATCGCAGCAAGGGGAAGACCGCGTATGGGCCGACGGCTATCCGCGCAGTCCCGAACGGCTCGATCGTGGCTCTCATCTCCGCCAACGACAGATACGTCTACCGGAGCGTCAGCGCCGACGGTGGCGAGACCTGGTCGCCGCCCCGACAGCGGCTGCTGGCGTGCAACCCCGCGCTCGCCGCGGTCGGCAAGACCCTGGCGTGCGTGGATCAGGACTCCCAGCATCGCGGGATCATCCGGGTGCAGTTCAGCGATAACCTGTTTGACAGCTGGCGATGCGACCGGATGCTGGACCAGGACATCAAGGGTCAGTACGCCAGCGCGGTGGGTCTCGACGACGACCGCCTGCTGCTCGTGCATGATCGAGGGGGCTTCAAGCCCGAGGGCAGGGGCACGGTCGTCTCGAAGGGCATCGAGGTCGTCATGATGCAGCGAAACCCCAAAGCGCCTCGCGCCGCGCGCCGGCGCATCCCGCCTGCAAGACGCGACGACTGGCAACTCACCGAGCGATTCACCACGGCGATCAAGACGGGCTTCCGAGAAGTGGCGCAGGGTCCGGACGGCGTCCTGTACGCGCTCTCGGCTGAGCGGATCTACGCGAGCGCCGACGCCGGCCGGACCTTCAACCAGATCGCCGCCGCCCCGCGCAGCGGACTGCTCGGCGTGTTGCGATCAGGCAGGTGGATCATCGCGTCGGTGGCGTGGGGTCTGGTCGACTGGACCGGCAAGCGCGCCCGCGCCGCCAGCGACGACGGATACGCCTACTTTACCTACTCCGGCGTCAAGGGCACGAGCAAGCTCTGGGTGCACACGTCGGACGACCGTGGCAAGACGTGGCACGGCGGTGATCGCCCGGCAGACATCACCCCGCTCGTCTGGGTCGCCCCGTACGGACGTTTCATCGAACAGCGTGATGGGACGGTCGTGATGACAGCCTACGGATGCCTCAGCGACGAAGACACCTCCCGCCGAAACGACTGCTGCGGCCTGTTCCGCAGCACCGACGGCGGACGGACGTGGGGAGACTTCTCCCTCGTCGCCTACGACGACACGTTTCACGACATCGCCTACAACGAGATGGACGTTCAACCCATGTCCGATGGCACGTGGGTGGCCGTCGTCCGAACGGAGTGGCGCAGCCACCATGGGGGAGAGGCGTCGTCGTCCTCGGTGTGTTTCAGCGAAGACCGCGGACGGACATGGACCCGACCGGCGTTTGCCTTCATCGGGGCCGTTCCGAGCCTGGCGCTCTTGCCCGACGGCGGCCTGGTCTGCGCGACCTCATTCTCGAAGTTCCGCATCAGCTACGACGCAGGGCGCAGTTGGAGTCGGGAGCTCCCCTCCTATACCCGGCACTACCCGGGCGTGAAGGTCACCGGCGAGAACGCCGGCCAGTTGCTCCTCTACGACCAGCAATCCGGGCAACGCCAGGCGTCCATCTACCGACGCGTCCCTGCGTCTCAGGCGAGGGTCCGCGCACGCCCCGCCGGGGGCGATTGAGGGCTGCGCGTTTGCGCGCGTCTCCTTCACTAATGAGGCAGTCGCCGGTGACGGCGAGGGCGACGTGATCGATCGGGGCCCCGACGGAAATGGAGCCGCATTCTCCTGGACTTGTGCACATAATCGGGTATAGTATCTTCGGACGTAGCGTGAGCTCAAATGGAGGGAGTTGCTTAGCGGCCCGGGGGATGGGTCCGGCCCATCTTACAGAGACTCGACCCGAACCGCCCGCTGTCCACGGACCATTTCAAGCCTTAACTGGAATTTGCGTCGGGACGCCGTCTTCGTACTGCGCTGTTCGGGCAGGCCCTGAGGGGCCGCCACCCCGCGGCGTTCGTGGGGGACCGTCGACCAATCGGTGTCCTCCCCGGCCCTGCCGGGAAGCTGTCGGTCGGAATGGATTCCGCTTCGCCTGCTTGTGGGTGCCTCCCACATCGGGAGGACCGAGCCAGGAGCGAAGCCCATGCCCGATTCGCCGAATCGCGCCACCTCGTTTCCCCTGCTGTCTCTACCGGCCCTTCTGGCCCTCGCCTTCGTCGCCGGGCGATTCGCTACGCACAAGCTGGCCCTGGAGACCGCCCGCCCACAGGCTGAGCCGTCCTTCATGGAGTCTCAGTGCGGCGAAGTCCAAGCCCGGCTCTGGCAGGACCCGCTCAGAACCGCACAGGATGACGCGTACGACCCGAAGCGACACGCTCGTTTGAAGCGTCTCGCACAGCGCCTCGCCCAGGTTCCTCGGCGCCTTTGGGCCGAGGGGTCCGCGGAGGTGCAGACGCTTCTCCAGAATCCACAGAAGAGAATAAGGAACAGACACGAGAAGGGCCGCGAGGTTCTTGTTCTCCCTGTCCTCATCTCTGGCAAACCGTATCCCAGGGACGTGGAAAGCCGCCTCAGGACCCGATACGCCGTGCTCGCAGGGCTGAACGTGGCGGGCTATGAGCCAGACGACGCGGACTACATCCACTACTTCATTATGCCGCCCACTCCGCAGGACGAGCCTACACCGAAGATCAGCGAAAAGGACGCCCGGTCGTATTGGGTCGTGCCGTACGAATGGTTCAGCAGGAGCAAGCTAGACCCGGGCTGCTCGGGGCGCGGTTGCGAAGTCGGTGAGGTGACATACCGCCCCCCATTCGACGATGTCCTACTGCTCTGGGTGAATGAGGACGAGCTACACGGAAAGCCGCTCCACATGCTTGCCCGAATCCTCACTCACCTCCTGGTGCAGCAATGCGGGATGCCCGTGATCGTTCTCGGTCCGACGAACTCGGACACCTTGCTCAAGATGCGGGAGGAGAAGAAGTGGAAGCGAGGGTGGGAGGCGTACGAGCCCGCGCTGGACGGAGCCACCTTCTATTCCCCTAGGGCCACGGCCCCGGAGACTTTCTTGTCGAGCCTCCTGCACCCACACCATGATGACGCCCCCCCAGTTCCCAGGAGGCTCAGGGAAATCGGGATCGGCAGCGACGCATTCCTAGACCTGAGCACAGTCCGGGAACCGAATGATGTCACTGTACACCACGGAGGTCCAGGGGAGGTAGGAGGCGCTGGCTGGCTCTGCGATCCCAACGCGGACATCACGTTCGAACGGACGATCGCCTCGGACGAAGACACCTGCGAGCGGCTTGTCAAAGAACTCGAACTCCGGGGATCAGATCCATCGGATCCCAACAACCACATCATACTGATCATGGAGTGGGACACATTGTACGGGCGGGTGCTTCCCAGGACGTTCGAAGCAGTCGTCCGGCGAAGACTCTGTGCCAGGGCCCGCGGCGAACCGTTTGCCGATTGGCCCCTCTGTTCCTTTCTGAGGACCATGCGCGTACCCGAGAGCGTGAAGGATAGGCATGGGCGCAATTGGGCAGAGATCTGGCAATTGGGTCACATTCACTCTTACACGTATCTTCGTGGCATCGACGGCAGGCTCCCGGGGGACGAATCACCCGAGCGCGGGGCGGGCTCCGACACATCGAACGGCAAGCCGGGCGGTATCCCGTATCAGGACGTGGCCCCCGCACGAGATGCAGCGGCGGAGCAACCGGAGGGACGGGCGCAGCTCGACTACGTGCGCCGTATGGAGAGGTGGGTCAAGAAACTCGAGCGCGAGTGCAGGGCAGGCGGGAAACGCTGCAGGCTCAAGGCCATTGGCGTGCTGGGAACCGATGTCTACGACAAGCTGCTGATTCTGCGGTCGCTGAGGCCGCTCTTCCCCAGGGCAATCTTCTTCACCGTGGACCTGGACGCCAACCTCCTGCACCCCGATGAGAAGGAGGCCACCCGCAACCTGGTCATCGCGTCGCCCTTTGGGCTCCAGCTTGATGAGGGATTGCAGCAGAGCATCCCCCCGTTTCGCGACAGCTACCAGACAGCTGCATTCTGTGCCACGCTGAAGGCCCTCGAGCACCCGGCGGTCTACGACCAGCAAGTGCCCCGTCCGCGAGTCTACGAACGTGGACGCAGCGGAGCCTACGACCTCTCGTACTTCGAGGACCCCCGCGATGCCCTTCCTCTTCCGTCCGGTGACAGGGGCCGCTCCTCGGGCTGGAACCGATTCATGTGCTGCGTGTTCGTCGTCTCGGTACTTGTGCTCTTCCTTGTCTTGTACGGCCATCGCCTGCAGAACTGGGTCCGATGGGAGCCGGGCTACAAGCGTTGGTGGATCGTGGCGGCCATCACGTTTCTCGTGATGGTGGATGCAAGCGGGTTGATTTGGCGCGAGTACTTCAGTGAGCATGGCGAGCCCTTCGTCCTGTTTGAGGGCTCCGTGTGCTACGTGTTTGTCGTCTCGGCACTTGTGGCCCTCCTCGTCTTGTTCAGCAACCGCCTGCAGAACTGGCTCCGCCGGGTGTTGCGCTACAAGCACTGGAGGGTCAAGGCGGCCATGATGTTGCTCGTGATGGTGGGTGTAGGCTGGTACATCGGCTTCCAGCACTTCAGTGAGGATGGCGAGCCGTTCGAGCTGTTTGAGGGCATCAGCATCTGGCCGACGCAACTGCTGCAGCTGTTCTCGGTCGTGCTCAGCGTGTGCTTCTTGCACCATATGTGGCAGAGGCTCAGGGAGAACCGCCGAGACATCGAGAAGGAGTTGTTCCGGATCCCCGACGCTCAGGGGGCGTCGAACTCGTCCGAGGAGGAGGCCCAAGGAAGCCCCCGCACCTGCAAACAGCGTCTCGCCGACTGGAAGACCCGATGCAGGAAGGAGTTCCCTTCGCCCCTCCGGGTGTTGCTCCCAGGCGGGGAGATCCGCAGGTACGCACGTGAGGACAACGGTCCACATGAGGAGGAGAAGCCAGATGTGGGGTCGCTGTGGGACGTATACAACCAATGCCGACGGACGCCCAGTCGCCTTGTCCGGACGGGTGCAGGGCTTGTCGTCTTCCATCTCCTGTGGTGCTCGCTATCAACACTGCGCATCGAGGAACCCGCCTACGCCCTCTCTCTCGGGCGCGGCGAATGGAGTCACGCGGGGGCTTGGTTGATCGGTTTGCTGAGCTACTCGGTCCTGATCGTGCTGCTGTTGCTCGTGCTCGACGCGACGATACTGTGCGACTCGGTCATCCAGCGTCTGTTTGACCCCAAGTCGAAGCTCGATTGGCCCAAACCGGCGCGCAAGTTCCACGCCGATCTCCACGGTTTGCTTGCGGAAGACGTGGACGAATGGCTGGGTATCCGACTGATCAGCGAACACACCAAGTGCGTCGGCAGGACCATCTACTTCCCCTTCATCATCTTGTTCATTCTCCTGGCAGCCCGCGATCCGACGTTTGATGGTTGGAGTTGGCCGGTGTCGTCGGTGATCGTGCTCGCGCTCATCCTGCTCGCGCCCATGTACGCCGCGGTCATTCTCAGGGTATCTGCAAGGCGAGCACGAGAGACCGCGCTGGCCCGCCTGAGCCAAAAGCTCACCGAGGCCAGAAAGGACGATGAGGAAGGGAGCAGGACCGTGAAGCTCGCGCGCCTGCGCCAAGAGATCCGGGACGAGCGGTCCGGTGCGTTCTGCCCGATCACCGAGAATCCCATCATCCATGCCGGGGGCCTCGGCACGGTCGCGGTCCTGAATCAGGTGCTCGTGGCTCTCGGGTAGACGCCGCGCGCGGTCCCCCCGCTCGCGGTTCGGTTGCGACGGTTCATCGGGTTCCCCCGTCTCGGCCCGGCCGCCACAGGCTGGCGGTGAGGACGAATGAGGCGATGCCCGCGCCGATCCAGAAGTAGAGCAACGGCCCGAAGTGGTAAATGTCCTGGCCGTCGACGACCGTCTTGTTGGACTCGAGCAGCCATCCACCGACAAGATCGCCCGCGGACGCACCGAGATAGCTGAGCAGTCCGATGAGCCCCATGGCGGCGCCGGCGGCCCGCTTCGAGGAGATGTCGACGGCGGCCAGCCCGCCCAGGAACACCAGCAACCCGCCAATCGCGAAGCCGCACACGCTCACGGCGACAGAATCCGCCCACATGTGCCCCGGGGGAATGAGGGGGATTGCGACCAGACCCCCGATCAGCAGGACCCCGTACATCAGGCTGACCGGGATCCGCCTGCCCCCGAACAGGTAGTCCGAGATGGGGCCTGCCGCCAGCGTGCCAGCGCCGCCGATGATGGGGCAGAAGGACGTGGTGAGGCCCGCCAGCTCGAGCTCGTACGACTTGGCCGTCTGCAGATAGAGAATGAACCAGTTGTTGATCCCGTATCTGGCCACGTACAAACAGGCGCTCGCCAGGCCCAAGACCCAGATCGCGGGGTTCTTTAGGACCTGCAGTTGGCCCTGCCCGACGGTTTGTCCCTTCGGTTCGCTCGGGTGCGGATCGTCGTGCTTGTACTCCGCGATAGAGGGTAGGCCGTAGGTCCGCGGGCGGTCGAGGATCGTCTTAAAGAGGACGAGCGCAACCCCGATGCAAATCACACCGGGCCCCCAGAAACCGAACCGCCATCCCAGCACGGCGACGATGTTGGACGTCACGATGAAGGTCATCCCCTCCCCGATGTTGTGGGCCAAGCTCCAGACGGAGTACCGCGCCCCGCGCTCCTTGCGGCTGAACCAGGCGGCGATGTTGACCACGCTCGGCGCGCTGCCCATCGACTGGAACCACCCGTTCACAAGCCACAGCAGCAGGAACACGAAGAACAGATCCGTGCACCCGAACAGGATGTTGATGACCGAGGAAACGAGCAGACCGACGCCCATGAACCGCCCGATGTGCGCGCGATCGCACAGAAAGCCGTTCGTCAGTCTGCCGAAGGCGTACGCCATGAGCGACACCGAGCCGATCATGCCGAGCTCTTGGGCGTTGACGATTCCGGCGCTGATGAGCGGCTCCTTGGCGACCGACAGCGTCAGCCGGGTGAAGTAGAAGAAGCTGTACCCCAACGTCACGGCCGTGAACGTCGTCCATCGCTTGGTCGTGTAGCTCCGCGCAACGACGCTCGCGTCGGTCAAGACGGGCTGGTCTTCCCGCGTTTGCAGGAACCGGATGAGCCGCGGGAGTGAACGTTTCGTGGGTGGAGCTGCCATGTGGTCAATCCAGTCTCATCGGCGCTCGACGTCTCCAGACCGTTCGGATGCGAGCAGCGCCTCCACGTCCGCCATGCTGCCGCGCCAGGGCCCGGGCTGCTCTTGCTTCAACGTGGTGATCGCCGCCGCGACTCGGGCCGCCTCGCCGGGCGACTCGGTCAGACGCATACCTAAGTAGGTTGAGAAGCACGTGTCGCCCCGTCCCGTTCGGCCCGCGTGGGACCTCGGCCGGAACGGCGCCTGGGTGACCTGTCCGTCAGCCAGGACCGTCAGGCCGGACGTCTGCGTGAGGACGATTTCGCGCGGACCATGCTCGGCAAGCCGTCGTGCAGCCAGCACGGGATCCGAGGTGCCGGTCAGGAGCTCAGCCTCGGCCAGGTCGACCTTGAGGTAGGTGATGCACGCCAGGCCCCGCGCCATATCGGGCCAGTCTCTAAACACCAGATGCTCTCCCTCCCGGACGCGGACGAATCCCTGCACGTCCAACGCCACCGGCCCTCGCTTTGCGAGCGATTCGATGAAGTACCGATCGAACTCCCCGGCGATGATGGGCGTCGCGACGTAGATCTGGGCCGTCCAGTCCGGGAGGTCCCGATAGGCGAACGGCCCGGCGAAGCCCAGCGGTCGACACCGCCGGCGCTCCATGTCGGACGCGTCGTACGTGTTCTCGATGCCCGACGTCTCGGGCGCCGGATCGGCGTGAACCCGCACGCCCGCTTCGGTCAGTTCGTCCAGCAGCGGGAAGTCGTCGGCATGCAGTCGCGTCGCGACGGCCACGCGCTTGCCGAGACGTCGCAGCGCGATGCTGCCGTAGTACACCCCGCCGCCGCACGCCTCGGTCCGCCGACCGTCCACGACGATCTGGTCCTTTGCGAAGTGCCCGATCATCAGGAGGTCGAATTCGGCCTGTCCCGCCATGCCTCGGTCTCTTTCGCTTTCCGGAACACCCGCGGCCTAGAGGCGCTCAATATACGCCGATCTCCGGTCTCGTCCAGTGGCCGACCGGGAGGCGAAGGTGCAGGCATGTGAATGGGATCCGTCTCTCCGGCACGCGAGAGACGACGAGGAATGTAGGATGAACTTGACTTGAAGGGTCTGCTGGGACGTCAGCCTGCCGCCTCAGTGCGTGTACGTGACGTCGTAGTCCCAGTATTTGTTGTCGTAGTGTCCGTCTGTGACCACCAGCCGGACCCAGAAATCGTTCTGGCCGTCGCCGAGTTCTACGTCCTCGAATGGTATAGCCGTCAGGTCGCGAATGTAGCCGCACTCGAGCGTGCCGCCCTCCTGCCACGGACCGATGACCATGTCCGGCTCCCACAGCCATGCCACGGTCTCCCAGTCGCCCCCCTCGATCCGCTGGAGGAGCTGGGCGGACATCGTGTAACCCAGCGCCGCCTCCGACCGCTCCTCGGTGCCCGAGAAGGTGATCGTCACTGTGCTCGTCGGGATGTGGCTGCCGTCGTTCGGGTCGACTGCGTCGATCGTGATCAGGGCGTCCCTCGGCGCACATGGGCCCGTGCAGACGCCGGCCACCGCCGCAACCAGGGCGAACAATGCGAGGCTCTTTGAGACCCTTGTGTCCATGACCACCGGTCCTCCTATTCGTACCGACCCCGGTCGCCAATCGTCGCGAACGCACAGGCACCGGCGTCGCCGCGTCCCTCGTTGCCGGTCGATGCCTGCAACCCAGGACCACGCCGCCGCCGGTGCCGGTTCTCTCTACAGTTGTGCACGTACGCTACTCTTCTACGACCACCTCCGGGCTGACCACATAGAACTGGTCAAAGCCTTCGCCCTCGTTCGAGCGGACCTGGACCCGGAACGAGTCCGGCTGACCGTCGATGAGCAGCGGCACGTCGGTGAACGTGATCGAGAAGCTGCGATACTCCCGCTTGACGAACCCGCCGGTCGGGCACGGCTGGTAGGGATCCGTCTGCCACCCATACGGCCCGATCTCCGGGTGATTGACGGACGAGGACCCGCTGCTCTGGAACAGCTTGGCATACAGGTAGTAGTCGTCGTAGGGAGGCTGGTTCGTCGCGTGCCCCTCCAGACCCGTCACCGTGATCGTAACCAGGTTCCCGTTCTTCTGTGCCGTGGGCGTGTCCAGCTCGACCATCGGGTCGGTCTCACACTGGGCGCAGACCCCGGACACCGCAGCCACCATGGCCACCAATCCTAGACTCTTGACAAAGGTGTTCGACATTTCGGCTCACTCCTTGCATTCGTGTCCACTGACCCGGCCGCACTACGGGCACGGCGGATTGCAGTAGCTCACCTCGACGCTGTCCCATTCCTCGATGAAGTCCCACCCGTGAACGAGCACGTTGACCTGGTACCGGTTCTCGCCCTCCGTGACCTCCACGCCCTCGAACACCAGATCGATATCACGCTCGAAGCTGCAGATGCCGGTCGGTTCCCAGGTCCCGGTCCACGACGAATGCGGGATCGATGGGCCCCACTCCTGGGCTTGCGCATCCCACTTCCGGATGGTGGCCTCCCTCAGGTCGATCGTGGCGTTCTCGGTCATCCTTTCGATTCCCGTCACCACGATGGTGCTGCCGGTGATGGGCCCGCCGGCCGGCGGGTCGCAGCAGTTGGGGTCGGCGTTCGGATCGTTCAGATCGATGCTCGCCGATGGATGAACGCACGGCGGGCACGTCCCGGCAACGGCCACCACCAGCGCGATCAACACGGACCCCTTCACAAACGTTGCACTCATTCGCCTCTCCTTCCCCCCATTTGACCCAGTCCCTGGGGGCTTCTCAAACGTCGTCCATACTCTCGTCCCGACTCGCAAGGCGGGGGCCTATCTATCCCACCTGGCCGAGTCCCTATTCATACGTGTAGGTCACGTCGTCGTCCAGCTCCACAACCTCGCCGTCTTCCTCGGCAACCACGTGGATGTGCACCTCGTTCGTGCCGCTCTCCAGCACGAGGTCGCCCGAGAGGATCAGTTGCGTCCTGTTGACACACCCGCCCTCGACGCCGGCCGGCTGCAGGACGATGGCCAGGTCGACGGGGTCACCCCCGCTCACCGACGCGGTCGCCTCCAACTGGATGCTCTCGACGTCGCAATCGTCCAGCATCATGACGTAGGTCGTGAAGGGCAACGGGTTCTGGTACACGACCCCCGCGTTCGGCTCGTAGATGCCGGTGGCGATCAGCGACGGCCCGATCTCCCCACAGCACGGTCCGCATTGTCCCATGGCCAGCCCTAGCACGATTAGCAGCGCAGCTGACTTTGCGATCGTGGAAACCTTGTTCATGTCAGGCTATCCCTCCATGATCCATGCTTGGTTTCGTAACTTGGGGAAGCTTAGCCCTTCCTCGTCCCCGACCGGGTGCCCCCCCGGCTATCATGTATGGTATACACTAACAAAGCCCCAGGCAATCTTTTTTTCTGTATAGAATTGTCAGGACATCCCGCTTGAGCTCCACAAGCCGCCCCGATCCCCCCGAGGTCAGCGGGGCTCGGGCCGATCCAAGCGGGTGTTGGACCGTGCCGAGCGTGACCTCCGGCTCCAGATCCGCTACCATCACTGCGGCAAGGGGCATGTGGAGATGCCTTATCGAAAATGGAGGACAAAGGATGGATCCTTGCCTTTTCGCCCGGGCCCGCGTGACCGCCGTCATCGCCGCATGGGGCATGCCCCTGGTTGGCGTCCCAGCGTCGGTCGCTGATGCGACCCGCCCGGCCTCGCCCTACCCGCAGGACGCGCTGACGCCGCTCTACGAGCGGGCGGCCGAGTCGATCCTCCGCCAGCCCGGCATACCTGCCAAGGGGTATTGTCTTGTCTTCGGCGCCGGCGAGGGGCGCTTGGCCTATCACCTGGCGAGCCGAAGCGGACTGAGGATCATCGGCATCGAGCCGGACGCAAGGAAACTCGTCTCTGCCAGGAAGGCGCTGCATCGGGCGGGTCTCTACGGGGATCGAATCGCCCTGCACGAAGGCCCGCTCACCAGACTCAGGTACCGGAGCTATGCAGCATCGCTGGTCGTCTCTGATAGCGTTTTCGCCCAGGGCGTCTGCAGAGGGTCGGCGGCCGAGATGGTCCGCATGATCCGTCCGGACGGCGGGATCGCCATCATCGGTCAGCCCCCCGGATGCCCGTCGCGTCTTCGTCGCCAAGACCTGGCCAAGTGGCTCGATGCGGGTGGGCTCAATTACAGGATCACCGAAGACGCCACCGGCCTGTGGGCCCGCATCGACCGCGGCCCGCTGGACGGCGCCGGCGAGTGGACCCACATGTGGGGCGACCTGGGCAACACGGCTTGCAGCTGCGATCGACGCACGACCGACGACTTCTGCGTCCTGTGGTTCGGCGAGCCCGGCCCCAGCGTGATGGTCGACCGGCATTGGGAACCCGTCTCCCCGCTCTACAAGAACGGCAGGTTCATCGTTCCCGGCTTTGACCGCATCGTCTGCTGCGACGCCTACAACGGGGCCCGGCTCTGGGATCTGGTCGTGCCGAACGCCGCCCGCATCGGCATGATGCGGGACGCCGGTTGGCTCGCCCTGGGCCAGGAGATCCTCTACGCCGCCGTGGAGGATAGGTGTCTTTGCATCGACGTCGAGACCGGTCGGGTCACCCGCACGTTCCATCCTCCCCAGGACGACATGCATTGGGGATACATCGCCCTTGATCAGAACCGCCTGTTCGGCAGCGAGCAGACGCCCTACGCTTCCTACCTTGCCGCCAAGACCGGGCGGGGCGCGGAGGGCAACCAGCTCGGACGGGGCGACGACCGGATGCTGATCACCAGCAAGGCCTTGTTCTGCCAGGACGCCGAGACCGGCAAGCTTCTTTGGACCTACACCTGTGCCGGGGCCCCGGCTGTCATCGCCAATCCCACGATCTGCGTCGGCGACGGGGCGGTCTACTTCGTCGAAAGCCGAGACCCCGCCGTCGTGTCTGACGCCGACGGCCGCGTCCCCATGGCCGATTTCACCAAGGGCCAGGCCGAGTCCCTCGTCAAGCTCGACAAGACCACCGGCAAGGTCCTCTGGCGACATCAGCGGGACATGACCTGCCGCCACGTCTTTCATCTCAGCTACGCCAAGGGCATTCTCGTGGCGTCAGGCTGCACGACGGTCGGCAGGAACTACTGGTATCACCTCCGCGCCTACCACGCCCGCGACGGCTCGATCGCGTGGCAGCGGGATCTGGACTCGACCTTCGACGTGGGGGACAAGAACCACGGCAAGCAAGACAAGCACCCCATGATCATCGGCGAGACGGTCCAGCTCAAACAGGGGAACTTCAATCTCTATGACGGCACGCCGCTGGGCTTGAAGTTCTCGACGTCCAACTGCGCCGATTGCGCTGCCTCGATGAATCACGTGTTCACACGGAACCGTGGGGTCGCCCACATCATCAGCCTGAACTCCGGCGGCGACGGCCGACCGCTCTGTTCGGCCCTGCGGCCCGGATGTTACATCAGCATCATCCCCGCTGGGGGCGTGATCATGCTCCCGGCGTTCAGCGCCGGGTGCACGTGCAATCACACGATCCAGACGACCATCACCTGGCTGCCGCGGTAGGGCTGCAGAGGGCACGGAATCAGGGATTCGAGCGCATGACTACGACACCAAGCACGGCCACGTTCCTGATGCGGGCCTTCTTGCCCCTGGTCCTGTTGATTGGCGGCGGACAGGTGGCGGCAGCCGACTGGCCGACGCGTCTTCACGACATCCGCCGCGGCGGCATCACGACCGAACGACTGACAACGCCCCTCACCTGCGTCTGGACCCACACCGCCGCCGGCCCGCCGGCGCCCGCCTGGACCGAGTCGCCGGCCCGACACGATTACCTGCACAACTACTACGATCTCAAGCCCCGCCAGAACTTCGATCGCTGCTTCGATGTGGCCGTTGTCGGCGGTCTCGTCTTTTTCGGATCGTCCAGCAACGGCGTCGTCACCTGCCTGAACGCCGACACGGGCAAGATCGTGTGGGAGTACTTCACGGAAGCCCCTGTCCGCTTCGCCCCCCACGTCGCGCACGGCAACGTCTACGTCGGCAGCGACGACGGCTACGTCTACTGTCTCCGCGCCGAGGACGGCTCGCTCGTCTGGCGGGAGCGGGCCGGGCCTACCGACGAGATGATCTGGGGGAATCAGCACATGATCTCCGTCTGGCCGGTGCGAAGCTCCGTTCTGGTCGACGGCGAGGACGTCTATTGGTCCGCGGGGGTCTTTCCCCAGGAGGGCATGTATCTCTGCAAGCGCAATGCCGCCGACGGCAAGGGCGGGTGGACGGTCACGCCCAAGATGCCCACCCAGGGATACCTCCTGGCCACGCCCACGCACCTGTTCACCCCCACCGGCAAGACCTATCCCCAGGTCTACGCCCGCAGCAACGGGGCGCACGTCGGGGACATCAAGGCGTCGGCGCGCGATGGCGGTTGCTGGGCGCTGCTGACGCCCGAGGACAACCACTTGTGGTCGGCGCCCTCCTTCCAGAACAAGGCGACCCAGCTCGATGCCAAGCGACGGGCGCATATCGCCACGGTCGGCGGGGCCAACTTCCTCATCGCCGATGCCGCTCACGCCTACTACAACACCGATGCTGCGCTCTGCAAGATCGACCGCCGCGACCGGTCCACCGTATGGCGCCAGGACGCCGTCTACCCTTACGCCCTCATCAAGGCCGCCGACACGCTCTTTGCCGGTGGCGACGGCGAAGTCGCCGCCTTTGATCCGGACGGGCATCGCGTCTGGACCGCGTCCGTCAACGGCAAGGCGTATGGACTGGCCGTCGCCGGCGGATCGCTGTACGTGAGCACCGACGCCGGCAGCATCCACTGCTTCGCCGAAACGGTCGCTTGCGTCACCAACATCGGGACGCCCAACGACGTGACGGCCCGTTCGGCCACGCTGGTCGGGCGATTGGTCTCTGCGGGTGGAACGCCGAGCGCCTCGGTGACCGTCTTCTGGGGGACGACCGACGGCGGCACGGACGAATCACGATGGGCTCACCGAAGCGACCTGGGACAGAAGCGCCCCGGCACGCTCCGCGTCAAGGTCGAAGGACTGAAGGCGTCCGCCGTCTACTACTATCGGTTCTGCGCCTCGAACTCGTACGGCGACGCCTGGGCGCCGTCCTCGGCGGCCTTCATCGCTGGCCACGTCATGATCCAAGCGGCGGACGCCGCTGCCTCCGAGCAGGGACCGGATCCAGGCGCGTTCCTGGTATCGAGGCCCGCGTGGGCCACGGCCGTATCGCTGACGGTGCGATACACCGTTGGCGGATCAGCGGTCGCGGGACGCGACTACCAAGCGCTCGGCGGAACCGTGACCCTCAAACCAGGAGAGACGACCGCCCTCATTCCCGTCAAACCCCTCGACGACGTGCTCATCGCCGAGCCGCCGAAGTCCGTTACGCTGACGCTCGTGCCGGGAGGATACCTGCTCGGATCGGCGAGGAGCGCGACCGTGTCGATCGCCGATGACGACTGTCTGGGCGGCTGGACGCACAGAATGAAGATCACGTTCTCGGGGTACGACAGATCAGAGACGCTGAGGGACTTCCCCGCACGGGTCGTCTTCAACCCGTCGCTGAAAGGCTTCGGCTACGCCCAGTTCGCGTCTCGGAACGCAGCGGACCTTCGCTTCACGGACTCGGAAGGCACGAGGTTCCTCAACTACGAGATCGAGACGTGGAATACGAAGGGGAGTTCCCATGTGTGGGTCCAGGTTCCGGTGATCGCTAACGGCGAAGACCACATCTGGGCCTACTGGGGCAATGCTCCGTGCACCCAACGCCCACCCCACGCCACCGGCGGCGCTGCCTGGTCGGATTCGTACGTGGGCGTTTGGCACCTTGCCGAGACCAAGGGCCCGCACAGCGACTCAACCAAGAACACCAACCACGGTACGCCGGAGCATGGCGTTATTCAGAAGGCCGACGGGATCGTGGGCGGCGCCGACCGTTTCGATGGCGACAACGACCAGATCACGCTGGGCTCGACGCTGCCCATTGGCGCGTCCTCGAACACGGTGACGGCGTGGGTGAAGGTCCCCGCGGTCGGCCGTGCGGGCCTCAACCAGCGCGAACGCGTCGGCATCCTGTTGGGCAATTTCAGGAGCAATCCGAACTGCAACTGGGAGCTCCACGCCGTCGGCGAGATGAGGACCTTCTGGAACGGCGGCGAGATCGACGAGCGCGCAAAGACGGACCTCCGCGACAACCGCTGGCATCATCTCGCATGGGTCAGAGACAAGCGGGCCAACCGGTTCTTCATGTACGTCGACGGACGCCTCGACAGGACGGTCGACCGCGCCGGCGCCGACGTCAATTTCGGCACGACCCACAAGATCGGCGGTGACAACCGCCCGAACCCGCCCAATTTCCACGGCGTGATCGACGAGGTGCGCATCAGCGCCGTTGTCCGATCGGCCGACTGGATCTGGGCGTGCTGGCGAAGCCAGGGCGCCAACGACGCGTTCAACACCTACGGACCGGTCCAGCGGCTCGGTGATGCTCAGAAGCGCTGACACTGAGGCGCCGCTTGACGTGCGGCCAACGGGACCCGACCCGGGCGAAAGGGGGGTAGGGCGGGTTCTACCTGCCGTCATCGAGGACCGGGGCGAGGCGGCGGGTGGAACCCGCCTACCGTCATTCGTCCAACCTTGTCTTGAGGCGAAGGTTGGTCACTTCACCGCGCCGCTGGTCAGCCCCTTCACGAAGCGGCGCTGCATCGTGATGTAGAGCACCGTCACCGGCATCGACAGGACCACCACGCCGGCGAAGATCGTGTTCCAGTTCTTGACGTATTTGTCGGAGAGGAACCGCCACAGCTGCACGAAGACCAACTGCCCCTTCGTGCTTCCCATGATGATGAAGGCCTGGATGAAATCGTTCCAAATCCACAGGCCCCAGAAGATGACGATCGTGACCGTGCAGGGCGTGAGCAACGGGAACACGATCCGCCAGAACGTCGACACCGGCCCGCAGCCGTCGATGGCGGCCGCCTCCTCGAGCTCTCGCGGGATCGTGGCCATGAACCCGCTGTAGATGAAGATGCACAGCGGCAACCCCCACGAGACGTAGTGCAGCAGGAGCGCCAGATACGTGCAGTGAATCCCGAGCAACCTGAACTCCTGCAGCAGCGGGACCATCACGATCTGGAACGGGATCGTCAACCCGGCCAGGAAGAAGATCCGCAGGACCTTTCCCGTGGCCATCCGGCGGCGCATGATCGAGTAGGCCGCCATCGGCGCGACCAGGATCAGCGAGGCGATGACGACCATGCACATGAGCAGGCTGTTGAGCATAGGCCGGGCCAGTTTCACGCCGGTGAAGATGTACTCGTAGTTGCCCCACTGGGGCGACTCTGGCATGGCCAGCGGGGATTGGACGATCTCCGGGAGCGTCTTGAACGAGTTGAGCAGCGCCAGCAGGCAGGGCGAGACGAACACCACCCCCGTCGCGAGCATCGCGATCTCCATGAGCGGCAGACGCCTGGCTTTTCGACGATGCGACCTCATAGACGAACCACCCTCCGGCGCAACAGCGCCACCTGCACCCCGGCGACCAGCACGATCGCGGCGAACATGACGAACGATACGGCCGATGCGTAGCCCTGACGGTTGTTCAGCACGCCCAGCCAGTAGATGTAATACCCGACCGTCACGGTGCGGTAGCCCGGCCCGCCTTCGGTCGTCACCACGATCTGCGGGAACAAGTTGATGCCGGTGATCAGCGCCAGCACGGAGACCGTCGTGATCGTGGGAACGAGCATCGGCAGCTGGATCCGCCCGAAGACCGACAGCGGCCCGGCCCCGTCGATGCTGGCGGCCTCGTAGAGCTCCGTGGGGATCGTCTGCAGGCTGGCCAGATACAGCGTCGTGAAGAACCCCAACCCGCTCCACGCCACCAGGGCGAAGATGAAGTACGGCACCAGACGCGGGTCGCCCATCCAGTCTTGCGCCCAGGTCTCCAGCCCGACCGTGCGGAGCAGGACGTTGACGGCCCCCTCGCGATAGTTGGCCATGTACTGAAACAGCAGCGCGCTGACCAGGATGCTCAGGACGTAGGGGTAGAAGAACAGCCCGCGGATCAACCCGCGCAGCGTCCGCAACCGGTCGAGCAGGATCGCCAGCAGCATCGCACCGAACGTGAAGAACGTCACGATCAGCAGCGTCTCGAAGAGCGTGAACCGAACGGCCGTCAGGAACCGTGCGTCGTGATACAGCTCCCGGAAATTCGCCAACCCAACGAAGTCCGCGCCCCGCGTCCACCCCGTCCAATCCGTCAGACTGTAGGCAAACCCCAGGATCGCCGGCAGCACCATGAACCCGGCATAGAGAAACACAGCCGGCCCGCAGAGGATGAGAGAGGAAAGCCACGGGCGCTGTCCCCGGCGAGCGAGCGAGCGGGAATTCATCTTGTGCGTGGCGGCGGTCATTGGACTAGGGTTTAGGGTTCGGGGTTCAGGGGTCAGGGTCTGGGGTCCCGGCTCTGTCATCCGAATCTGCAGCCATCGTCAAGGATGCTGTGACCTAAGACCTTGATCCCTGAACCCTGAACCCTAGACCCTAACCCCTGCTTCCCTCACATCCCCTTCCGTGCGCTGTCCCAATCGTCGTCGAGCATCTTGAGCAGCTTGTCGACGTCCTTGTTGCCGGACAGGATCTCCTGCATCGTGCGGGCCATCGTCATCGACCAGCCCGAGGGCGGGATGTCGTCCAACCCGATGTGGAACCCGACCGTGCTGGCGACCTTGGCTGTGGTGGCGGCCATGCTGTCGAACAAATGCTGCGCCGCCGGCCAATCGCTCTTGGGGCCGTCTACGGCCACGTTGGCGGCCAGCTTGAACATGCTCTCGCCGTTGAGATAGCACTGATAGACGTGTGGGTCGTAGAAGGCTTCGAGGGCGGCCCGGGCCTTGTCGAGCCTCTGGCCCGTCGCGCTGGTCGTGATCGCCCAGCCGCTCTGGAATGTCGAGGTGTCGATCAGCAGCGGTGGCCGGCCCGTCATCGACGGGATCGGCCAGTACTCGATCTCGAAGTCCACCTGGTAAGGCTCGACGTCCCCCGCCATCCAGCACCCCATCATCCACGTCGCACCCTTGCCGCCGTAGAAGTCGCGCTGCTCTTCGTTGTACCCGTCGCTCAGCGCGCCCTTGCCCACGAAGTTGTCGAGCAGGTCGATCATCTTACCGACGATCAGTCTCGCCGTCGGGTCGGACGCGAACCTGACCTTCCGCTGATCCATCAGCCGGGTCCACGACGGCTTGTTCGGGTCCGGCTTGACGTCGTACATATTGGTGGCGATGGCGTAGAACAGAGGCATGTGGGCCGACCACTCCCGGCCGCCGTAGACTAACGGCTTGTGGCCCCGGGCCTTGATCTTGTGCAGCGCCGCGACAAAATCGTCCCACGTCGCCGGCGGTTCGGTGATGCCCGCATCGTGCCACATCCGCTTGTTGATCGCGATCCCCTGAACCTGGATCCCGCCCTGACTGGTGTACCGCTTGCCCTTGTACGGCGGCGGCAGGGGGATCCCGAACTTGTCGTAGAACGCGTCGGACAAGGGGATCAGATGCCCGCCGTCGGCCAGGAAGTTGGTCAGCTGCCAGGTCATGACGATTTCGGGCAGGTCGTCCGTGGCGATCCTCGACTTGTAGTACTCCGCCCCCTGGCTGTCGCCCAGATCGATCAGGTCCATCTTCCAGCCCGGGTTGTCGCGCTCGAACGCCGCCTTCCACGCCTCGAAGTGCAACCGAAACCCTTCTCGACCGCCGATGTTCCGCGTGACGCGGATCACCTGACGGGTGTCGTCGTCCCGGCCACAGCCGCCAGCGCCCGCCGCGACGATCCACAGCAGGCCACCCGCAAGCGCTAGACCCCGTGGCATGATCGACCGTGTCATTCGCTCTCCTCACATGGCCCCGCTCATATCCGCTCGCCGCACTCGGGACACGCTGGCTCGGCGATGTCTCGCAAGATGGCGCTGCATTGGCGGCAGCGTATTTCCGGCAGGGGGCCGAAGTGGCGAGTCAGTACGCCGTAGGTGACAACAGCAAGCAAGCAGGTCCCCAGCCACACGCTAAGTGCATCCGCCGCTGCGAGCCTCAAGGCATCCGGCAAGATCGCCAACGCATCATGGATGCGTGTGAACAGCGCGAGCGTGTAGTCGCTGTACCAACTGCACATGACGGTTCCGTAGATCGCCCCCGCCGCCACCGCGATCGCGGCTCGCCAGAACCAGTGGAGTCGTCGCTTGCGCATCAGGCAGCGTCCGTTGGAAGCAGGTTCCCAGCTTCCGCCTAGACTCGTTCGCCGCACTCCGGGCAGCGTGGTTCGGTGATCCCTCGCAGGATGTACCCGCATTCCCGGCAGCGGGTCTCGCGGTCGCGTGGCAGGGAACCGGCGTACCGCGTCAGCAACCCATAGCTGGCCACGGAGATCACACAAGGCCACAGCTTCTCGCCGAACACGTGGGCCATCGTTGTTCTCAGATCGATCGGCAGGCCAGCCAAGGCGTCGTGGATCATCTTGCACATCTGGAAGTGATACCTGGCGAAGGCCCCATAGACAACGCCCGCAAGCACCGCGATCGCGGCCCGCCAGAACCAGTGAAGCCGTGGCCTGCGCATCATGGACGCCCTGAGCGGTCCCTCATCTGCGACGCCGCACGATCATGCCGAGGCAGCAGGCGGCGGCGAGCGACAACATCGGCCCCGTTCCGGTTCCGCACTTGAAGACGGCCGTCACGTCACGGTCGTCGTCCATCGCGATCGTCGTCGAGGCGTTGGCGTCGGTCGCCGCGTAGTTCGCGTCGCCCGGGTGATTGGGGTCGTAGATCAGCCAGTGCTTGAACCCCTTGCCGGCGTTGGCCTCGGCCGTAAGGGTCACCGGCGTGCCGGGTTCGTAGTACCGCGGAAAGTTCGGATCGATCTCCACGACCCGACCCCACGCCGGGTTGACCACGTCGACGTTTAGCGTGGCCGGGTCGGGGACGACGCGGACCTCCGTGGTGAACTTGAACGGCGCCGGTCCGATGGTGGTGTAGGTCAGCTCGACGAAGAAGGCCCGCCACCCCACAGGCGGCATGGACACCTGCCCGATGTAGAGCCCGCCGCCCTGGTGGGTGAGGACGCTGTCGGTCCACACCGGACCCGAGTAGGGCATGCCGACCGGGTTCTTCCGGAAGTCGCGCGCCACGGTATTGGTGGCCTGCCACAGCCTGACCTCGGTGGGTGGCGGGGTCACCGTTTGCACGTGGATCGCGTCGTCGCCCACGAACGTCCAGGAGAACTGCGGTCGCGGCATCCCGGCGAGGATGGCGTAGTAGTAGGCCAAGAGGCTGTCGCCTGCGTCGGAACCGTCGAGTGAATGGTCGGTGTTGGGGACGTAGCGGAGGTACTTCTCGCCCGGCAGGTCGTCGAAGTAGAACTGGGACGAGTCGGGCAGGAAGAAGTCGTCGCCGGCCGAGTTGATCATGAACTTGGGCATCGTGTAGCGGGCCAGGTAGGCGTAGGGATCGACGACGGCGAACATGGCGGCGATCTCGGGGGTCTGGAACCAGCCCATGATGCCCATGTCCTCGTAGTCATGGACGGCCGGGGCCCAGAAGCCGTAGGCGGCGTAGTGGTGGGTCATGGAGACCTCGACGTTGAGCACGTCGATCACGATGGGCACGATCGCCACGACGCGCGGGTCGACGGCGGCCGTCGTCCACGTCGTCCAGCCGCGCTTCGACGCGCCGGACACCACGAAGTCGTCGATCGTCACCGCCCCGCCCGTCGCGCCGTAGATGAAGGCCTGCGTGGCGTCCATCGCCAGAACGGCCGCGTTCGTCATCGGCAGGCGCGGCAGCCACAGCGCGTCGCCGGTCCGCAGGTACTTGTCCCACGCGTAGGCGATCAGCTCGTCTTCCGTGCGACCGTTGGCGATGTAGCGCGGGTCCGTCTCGTCTGTGAACTTGATCCGCTGGTTCGGGACCATCCGCAGGTCCACGACGACGGTGTTCGTCTGCGTCGCGAGGGTCGTCAACATCGAGTCGACCGATGACGGCGGCGATCCCCCGTTGCTGCCCCCGTCGATGAAGAGAAACGCCCGCGTGCCGTTGACGGTCGTCGGCTTGATGATCGTGACCCAGTGTTGCCACAGCTCCCGGTCCACCTCGTTCGGCTCGTCCCGCCAGACCTGGGACTTCATGTCCAACACGTACGCCGCATAGCCCGACCCGGTGAAGTAGTTCACGAATGCGTAGGTGAAGTTCGGGTCCGGCAGCGCGATGTAGTCGTCCAGCGCCGTGCCTGCGGCGGGTTGCAGCCAGCCGCCCACTACGACGCCGAAGACCAACAGCCACACGCACTTGCTCAGGACGGAATCGCGAGTCGACATGGTTTGCCCTCCCCAGCACCAGCGCCTGCAGGCCCGACGCTTCGGGCGCAGCCTTCACCCCCGGGAATCCTGGCCAGCCTCCAGATCAAGGATACCAGCATGCGCAAGGTCGGTCAAAACGGCGAGGAGTTTGGCACGTAGGCTGCACCCTCAGACGGGAGTGATCGGGTCGTCATCCGCGATACCTTGCGTCTTCCTCGATGGGCCGGAACGGCGGGGGGTGCACAGGGCGATCGGGCCACAAGGCAGACCGGTTTTGCTCGTAGGCGTCGACGGCGGCGAGGATGGCCTCCATGCTCAGCCGGGCCGTTCGCAGGCCTGGTTCCGGATCGACGCCGTCCACCACGCACTCATGGAACCGTGTGTACTGACGGATGAAGTTCTTCAAGCCGGCAAAGGCGTCGGGTCCGCCGCCGCCGACGTCGGATGCGTCAATGCGGGTCCGGACCCCGGTCTGCTCGACCACGAACAGATCCATGCTGCCGTCGTAGCGGTGGTCGTAGATGAGTTGAGCGTCCTGGCAGTACACGCGGTAGTCGATCGCGCTCTCGCAGTGGCGAATCCCCCAACTGCTGAACATCGTGCCGATCCCGCCGCGTTCGAACTCGAAGATCGCGAAGGACGTGTCAGGCCCTTCCATCCGATCGCCCTGGGCGATCTTCGTGGAGGCCTTGGCCGCCTTGACGGGTCGGCCCATCATCCAGATCATCAGGTCCACGTAGTGGCAGCCGTGGCTGAACAGCGATCCGCCCCGGCCGAGCCCCTCGTTGGTCTTGATCCACGACTTGTCGTCGAGCCACTGGCCCGACCAGCCCTGCTCCGTCCGGCAGGTCACGGCGAAGGGCGCGCCGTAGGTTCCGGCCTCAACGAGCTGATGCATCTTGATAAACAGCGGATTGTGTCTCAAGATGTAGCCTACGGACACGCGGACGTCGTGACGTTCGGTCAGTTCGATCACTTCGTCCATGTCCGCCAGGGTGGTGGTGACGGGCTTCTCGACGAGGAGGCCGCGCGCCCCGTGGCCCACGGCCGACCGGATGTTGTCGATGTGTAGGTTGTGGGGCGTGCAGACCGCCACGGCGTGGATGTCCGTGACGTGGTCGTACATCTCGGCCTCGTCGGCGAACAGCGGCGCGTCGCCCAGCTTCGCCGCGTTGGCGGCCGAGGGCCCACGCGGATCCACGCCGGCCACCAGCTCGAACCGGTCGCTGAGCTGACCGATGGCCGAAAGGTGCGACCCCGCGATCCCGCCGAGTCCGATGACAGCCGTGCGAAGGCGTTCCATGGGCATGACCCTCCAAACACCAACCGACCACGAAGCTAAGCCGGTTGCGCCTATCACGCAAGGCGCCGTCAGTGATGCACCGCGTCCCACCGTTCTGACGTTTCGATATTTCGACTTTTCGACGTTTCGCTGTTTCCCCAGGAGTGGCCTATGTCCAAGCTAGCGATTGACGGCGGCAGCCCCGTCATCGAATCCCTGTCCGGCCCGCGACTGCTGATCGGCTCCGAAGAGCGTGACGCGGTGATGGCCCTCTTCGACCGCGTGATATCCGGCGGCGGTGCGTTCGACCGGTACGGCGGTCAAGAGGTCGATGCCTACGAGCGGGAGTTCGCGGAGTTCTGCGGCACGGCGTTCGCGACGGCGACCAGTTCCGGCACGGCCGCCATTCACGCCGCCGTCGCTGCGCTGCGGCTCGAGCCGGGCGACGAGATCGTGTCGGCGCCGATCACCGACCCAGGCGCGATATCGCCGGTCTTGATGCAGAACTGCATCCCCACGTTCGCCGACACCGACCCCGAGACCTTCAACATCACGGCCGAAGGCATCCAGCGGGTCCTGACGGACAGGACGCGGGCCGTCGTCGTCGGCCACATCGCCGGCGAACCGGCCGACATGGATCCCATCATGGACCTGGCCAAGGACCGGGACCTCGTCGTGATCGAGGACGCCAGCCAGGCCCACGCGGCCGAGTACCGGGGTCGGAGGGTCGGCTCGATCGGCCATATGGGCGCGTTCAGCACGATGAGCGGCAAGCATCACACCACGGGCGGCCAGGGCGGGATCGTGACCACCAGTGACGAGGAGATCTACTGGAACGCCAAGCGCTTCGCCGACCGCGGCAAGCCGTTCGGCTCGGACGCCGGCGAGAACCTGTTCATGGGTCTCAACTACCGCATGACCGAGCTGGAGGCCTGTATCGGTCGCGTCCAGCTCAGCAAACTACCCGCCATCGCGGCGTCTCGGAGGCGGTTCGTCGACCGTCTCGGCGAGGGCATCGCCGGCTGCAGGGCGGTCCGGCTGGGCAAGATCGTCGGCGGCGCCACGCCGACCTACTGGTTCGGCCGGCTCCGTGTGGACGAATCGGCGCTGACGGTGGACAAGGCCCAATTCGTCCAGGCCCTATCGGCTGAGGGCGTGCCCTGCGCCGCCACCTACGTCACTGTGATGTACAAGCAGAAGTGGATCGCCGATCGGCAGACCTACGGCCAGAGCGGCCATCCGTGGACGGCCTCCTACGGTCGGGAGGTGGACTACACGGATTGCTGTCCCAACGCCGAGCGGGCGCTCGCCACGCATATGCTGCTACACTGGCACGAGAACCTGACCGACGACGATGCCGACCGGATCGCTGAGGCCGTCGTCAAAGTGGAAAAGGCCTACAAACGATGATTATCGACGCGCACGGACACCTGAACTGGCACAAACACGACACGGACAAGGTGGTGGCCAACCTCGACGAGCACGGCATCGACAAGATGTGGGCCTTGAGCTGGGAGGTGATCCTTCCGGTCGAGGACGCCGAGTCCCGGAGCTACTCGGCCGTCTTGGATCCGCGCCACGGCCCGGGACAGTGGCTGCCGCTGGTGGACGTCATCGACGGGGCCCGGCGTTATCCGGATCGGCTGGTTCCCTTCTACGCGCCTCACCCGAAAGAGGCGCACGCCCTGGAGCGGCTCAAGGCCGCCGTCGAGATCCACGGCATCCGCGGCGTGGGCGAGTGGAAGTTCCGCGTGACGCTCGACGATCCGGACGGCATCCGGATCTGGCGGTACGCGGGCGAGCGGCAGATGCCCGTCATCATCCACATGGATGCCCCCAGGCTGCCCCCGACCAATCTCGATGCCTGGGTCGACTCGTGGTACGGCGGCACGGCCGACCATCTCGAACACGCGCTGCAACTGGCCCCCGACACGGTCGTCTGTGGCCATGGACCCGGCTTCTGGCGGTACGTCACCGGCAAGGAGCCACAGATCGAGGCCTCCTACCTGAAGGGCCCCGACGACTACGCCCCGGGCGGGCGGCTCATCGATCTGCTCGACAAATACCCGAACCTGTACTGCGACCTGTCGGCGGGGTCGGGCCTTCGCGGGCTCCAGTGCTTTCCCGATGGTGGCGCGAAGTTCCTGACGACGTATCAGGACCGGGCCCTGTTCGCCAGGGACTACTTCGACTCGGCCCTGCGTGATCACCTGGAGTCGCTGGCGTTGGACGAGACGGTCAGGGCCAAGATCCTCGGCGGAAACGCCCAACGCCTCGTGCCCGACTGAGTCGGCGGACCGTCCCGAACGACTGATGTCGGCTTCTGATTGCTGTCAGGCCTCGGGACTACGGACGGGAGGACACGAAGCCGAAGCAACCCGCACACAGAAGGCAGCGCACGCAAGCGTCTCGATCCCGAACAGGGAATATGAGAGCACCTTGTGCATCATGAAGTAGGGCAAGTTCGTGAACAGCAGGAGATAGTCGAGCCAGAGCCGCGTCACGTTGACGGCAGACGTGATCAAGACCGCACCGACAATGGCGGCGACGATCGGGAAGAAACGCCACCGGGTAATCAGCAGGGGGGCAACCAACCCCATCACCGGTAACCCCGTACACTCTATGGCAAACACACCCACATGCGCCGGACAGCGTCCCGATTGAGACAAGAAGAGCCGAGCGGGGATGCGTACTTCGACGTGATGCGGGCCCTCGGCGATGTTGTTGCCGTCCAGGTCTCCCGCGTTGCATGCGTACGTCAAACGCGGATCAAAGGATGCATATACCTGGGCCCAAACGTACTCGAGCCAGCCGATTTCCGCTCGCAGCCCCAACCATCCCAGCGTCCCCGCCAGGCCAAGGCGAACGCCCAGGAATCTCCATCGACGCGTGCGCAGTATCCCACTCCCTCAGAGATCTTGCTTTGGCTCGAGGCGATCGGGCCCCGGCGATCTGCTCGACGCACGGACAAACCGCACGCAAATGAACACACAGAGAAGGAACTCGATGCCAAACGGTATGGTGTCTATCAACCAGAGACGCAGAGGCCAATGCAGAGGCCAGTATGCCGGCTCGCATGTGGATAGGGGAATGTCTGTTAACAGTAAGAGATACCATAGCCACAGTCTTGCAGCCGCGAACAGGGATGTCAGGCCTATCGCTGAGACCGCCCCGATCAGGACGCTGCGTAGCGCGCAACGGCGCAGGAGCAGAGGAAAGACAGCGGGCATCATGGGCAAGCCGGTGTCCCACGCCCCTACCACGCGCTGAGTCTGGGGTCTTCTTTGGATCGGGCGCTTCCAATTGGCGCGCACCGGGAACCCGACTTCCACCAAGATCTTGCCGCGCAACTCCGGACCAACGGTGATTCGTCGATCAAAGGCCGCAAAGAAGTGGGCGTACGCGCCTTGCAGCCAGATACAGCGCAGAGGCGCGGCCGCGGTGACCGTAAGCAGCAACGCGCCCACCGCCGCTCTCAGCGATACGGCGGTAAAGACCCGCCATCGCACGGAACGAGCGATCGGCCCGGAGGCATATGTCAGCGCCACCGCGGAGTCGCTCGCCGGTTGGTGATCCGCCACGAGAAGACCTCAACCCCCCGTGCGGGGCTTCCACCACAGCAAGAGGGCTGTCCCGATCAGCAGACCAACCATCACGTCTACGCCGGGGCCCTTTCTTTTCACAAACTTGCATGTCCCGTACACGTTGGGAGGCCAGTTGGGGTCCCGACAGCTCACCATGCCCGGGGTATCTTCACAGTCCGCCCACTTGCACCCTCCGGTAGGGTAGTTCGGACCATAGGCCCCATGTACACATACGCATTTCCAGACGTTCGGGTCTGTTGTCAGGACAGTTACGCCACCCTCCTGTGTGCCATCTGCCATCGCTCTCATTCGGTAGTCCGTGTTGCCCACACGCGCCTGAAGCACCACTTCCCCGATTCTGCCACTGGCAGCGGGGACCAGAATGCCATCCACCTTAACGCCATCGATGTCGCCGCTGCAAGCGATGCGACATGGATGAGAGGTGTCAAACTGCATCCGTGCATCGTGAGCGAGGGTCCCATCCGCAGCAAAGATCATCAGATTCCCCGAACCTCTGTCCCACGTGATCACCGCGCCACTGATCTTGTCACGTAGGTGCAGCGTGCCTCCGGGCCCGTTGTCTTGGCGAAGGTCCACCCCCTTTACCATCAGTTGACTCCATAGCGCCTGCGCAATGCGGTGTCCGCTGATATTCGTGCAGAGTACGGTGCCATCGTCTACCCGAGTCAGTCGCAGCCGCACGCGAAACGTGGCATGCTTGGCCAGCGCTACGTGGACCAGCACCGAGTTTGGTTCGTTGTCGGTGACCACGAAGCCCTCTGCGGGCAGGCCGCCGATCTCGCCCTTCCAGTTCAGGCGAGATGGATCGGACAGGTCGAACGTGAATTGACCCGAATGGGAGGTCTGCCCGCCAGGATCAAGCACCTCGAACGCCCCCGTGGCGAAGTTGATGACGATTCGAGTTCCATCGCCCTGCAGAAGCACGGCGTCGTCTTGATGCTTCTCGCCGGTCACGTCGATGCCGAAGTCGGTCAGTTTGTCGGCAACCGGGCGCCCGAGATCACCCGCCAGAACGACCCACGATCTCATCGCGTTGATGTTCTTGGCGTCTTCTCCCGTCAGACTCGTCGCGACCACAGCGCTCAGAATGAAATGTACCATTGTCGATCTCCCATCAACCGTGAGCCCACCTGCCGGACTCTAAGACGGCAACCAAAACCTCGTAACTTGTAGTCTGTAGCCTCTAAAAGTGTATCACAGGATACGAGTGTGTCCAGGACTTATGTGGCTCCTTTTACTTCTCTTGGATCTGGCTCAATCCTGTCAAGGCACGGGCAGCACTTTGTCCCGGCGCCAGGGCGAAGGGCGTTGCATCTAACCTATTGGCAAGGAATATGTTGTGTCGTATCAACAGGTCATGCCTGTACATCGAGAAGCGTTGCCCTGGGTCTAGACCAGGTCCGTTTATCGGACGAAACTGGCTCAGAGGGACAGATAAGGAAATCGTGCTCCCTTGACAATGGGGGGCGGGGGGGACTAGAACCCATGGATGCTTGGTCAATCGATGAAGTCAACCGGCAAATGCATCGGGGCGCTGTTGTCGCTCCTGGCCGCGCCCCTTCTGGCCGCTGCCAAGCCGCAGCCGAAGATCCACGTCGACAAGCCCGTCTGTGCGTTCGGCAAGATCTGGAACGACAAGCCCCTCGACCACACGTTCGAGATCAAGAACGTGGGCCAGGCGCCGCTCGAGGTCAAACGCACCCGGACCAGTTGCGGCGGGTGCTTCCACGTCGCCGTCAAACCGCAGGCGCTTGCGCCCGGTGCCTCGACCCAGATCAAGATCCGGCTCCTGCCCCAAAGCCTCAAGGGCAAGGTCACCAAGACCGTCCACATCGAGAGCAATGATCCCGCCCGGCCGATGTATCCCCTCAAGTTCACGGGCGAGGTCCGCAAGACGATCACGATGTCGCCGGAGATGGCCCGGTTCGACCGGATCGATCGCGTCAAGCCGAGCACGCTCAAGTTGACCCTCACCAACCATTTCCCCACGCCCATGACGCTGTCCAACCCGGTCTCCACCGTGCCGAACGTCTCGGCGGAGGTCACTGAGGTCGAGCGGGGCAAGAAGTTCAAGGTGGTGTTGACGGCCAAGCCACCGTACACCAGGAGCATCGTGTACGGGAAGGTCACGCTCAACACGGGCGTGCCCGACCGTCCGCCCTACGCCATCAACTTCTTCGGCCGGCTGCCGCCCGCCGTCGAGATCCGCCCGACCAAGGTCATCAAGCTGGGAACGCTGGAACGTGCCAAGCAGTACGTCCGAACCGTCCGCATCGTCTCTACGGACGGCGAGCCGTTCGAGATCACCGAGGTCAGCAGCTCGAACTGGCGGATCATGCCCGTCGTCCGACAGATCCGCGAGAAGCTGGAGTACGAGGTTCAGATCACCGCGCGCCCGCCGTACGACTGGGGCGCGAACCGGGCGCACATCATGTTCCAAACGCGGTCGGCCGGTTCGCCGAAGTTGCTCTTGCAGGTCCAGGGGGACCTCCCCCCGCCGATCAAGGTTGGGCCGGCGTCTGTGCTCTTCCGTGATCTGCGGGTGGATCGGGGCGGCGTGGCCTCGGTGATGCTCGAGGTCCAGGGGACGACGCCGGTCACCCTCTCGTCGGTCCGGTCGACGCTGCCCAACGTCAAGCCCGAGCTCGAGGTCGTGACGCCGGGCAAGCGGTACCGGCTGACGGCCACCGCCAGTCCCCCGTTCCCCCCCGGCCGGCTCGAGGGCGAGGTCGCCATGGACACGACCCACCCGGACATGAAGACCCTCGCCGTCCCGGTGCAGTCCTTTCCCATCCCCGCTCCCCAGGCCGCCGTGACCGTGTTGCCAGACCCTGTCTTGGTCCTCCCTGCGCCGCATGCTACCAAGCCGGTGGTGTCCCGGTTCATCGTTCAGGCCAACGGCAACCAGAAGGTCCGCGTCACGAAGGTTGAGGTGTCCTGCAAGGACATCGCGGCCTGGGTCGAGCCGCAAAAGGGCAACGAGGGCAACCGGACGTATGTCCGCGTCAGCGTGCCACCCGGCGCCAAGCTCAGGCCCGAGGGAGAGATCATCACGTTCTATGCTAATCCGCCGGGGGCCGGGAAGGTGACGCGGCGGATCGCCCGTTCGGGTACGCCCGGCGCAAGCGCCCGGCGTCTGACGCGACTGGCCCGACCGGCCTCGCGGCCGTCGGCGCCGGGGCTTGGGAGGTCCAAGCGGTGATCCCCTCAGCCGTCAGAATGGGCGTGCTGTTGTCGGTTCCCGCGGTCTGTGCCGTGATCCACTACGTCGCGGCCACGGGCTCGCCCCACCGGGCGACCCACTTCGTCGCGCCCGCCACACAGTCAGTCGTCACGAACCCGGACTTGGCCAACAAGGCGAGCATCTCGCTGGATGATCTCCAACGGCTGGTCGCAGGGGGCCTGCAGGACGTCGTGCTGATCGACGCCCGTCATCCGAGCCTGTTCGCCGAGGGACACATCCCCGGGGCCAAGAACTTCCACGTCGACGCCGTCGAGAACGACGTCTCGATCATCGTCGATCAGATCGATCAGATGGCCGACGTGGTCCTGTACTGCGCGACCAAGTCCTGCCACGACAGCGCGCGGCTGTTCGACATCTTGACCCAACTGCTTGAATACCCGAACGTGCGGCTGTTCCGCGGGGGTATCGACGCGTGGACGGCCGCCAAGCTGCCGATCGAGAAGGGCCCGTCACAATGACCGACCCTCGGCGACGCTGGGTCAATCGCGGACTCCGTTGGGCCCTCGGGGCGACGTTTATCGTGGCCGCCGCCGGCGTCCCGGGCACACGGTGGGGGCGCGGGAAACTCAGTCACCCCAGCAGCTTCGCTGGCAGCATCCGGCAGTACCAGATGGTGCCCGAGATCCTGGTGTTCCCCGTGGCCGTTTACCTGCCGTGGCTGGAGCTGATGGCGGGGGTGACGTTGCTTGCGGGCGTCTGGCCGAGGGAGGCGCTGCGACTGGCGATGCTGCTGTGCACGGCCTTCCTGATCGTCAACGTCGCCGCCTTGGCGCGCGGGCTGGAGGTGGACTGCGGCTGCTTCGGCGCCGCCTACCATGGTTCGGCCCAGCGCGAGTCGGTCATCGTCGTGATCATGCTCGCCGCGGCGGTCGGGGCCCTACGAACGATCCGCCCGACGCCAGCGTCATCGATCGACAGCGCCCCTGGGCGACGTCGGACCGGCTGATTCGCGATGGGATTCTCCAGAGCAGAGGTTGCCTTCGGGGCGCCCTTCCGCCATAATGGCGAATTCGCTGAGGCGCTTTCAACCGGGGAAGCAAGATGTACGCGATAATTGAAGACGGTAGCCGGCAGTACCGCGTCGGCGTCGGGGAAACGATCGAGGTCGACCGCCGCGATCTGCCTGAGGGACAGACATCGATCGAGTTTGACCGTGTGTTGCTGGTGGGGCAGGGCGCGGACGTGCGGATCGGTCAGCCGTTCGTGCCGGGCGCTTCCGTACAGGCCAGCGTGGTCGAAGAGGTCAAGGCCCCGAAAATCGATGTGGTCAAGTTCAAACGCCGGAAGGGCTACACGGTCAGGAGCGGGCACCGCCAGAAGTACCTCCGCGTGACGGTCACGGCCATCAACGCCGATTAGGCCGGGGACCTCCGGTCGGGCTGTCGCCGGCAGGCGTTCCGCCGCTGCCCGCGCTGGATTCGCCCACGGACTGTCGGCACCTCCATTCGTTTCCACGTGTGTCTCGGCTCACCCCACAGCAACGGGGTGGGAAGACTTGCTGCGCGCGGCAGGTTCGCGTCCCTGTAGCCAGGAGGTCCTGACATGATTCGTCCCACTGCCTGGTGCTGTGTCGTCGCCGTGATGGGTTGCCTGACGACCACGGAGGTCATCGCTGAGGGCAAACCGCGACCCAAGCGGGACGCGGTGAAGAAGACCCCCAAGAAGCGCCGACCGGCTGCACGTCGACGCCCCGCGACCAGGCCGACAACGCCGTCGAAGGGGGCTTCCTGGAAGAAGCTGAGGGACGAACAGCAGGACCTGGAGATGAAGATTCAGTCGGTGGAGCGTCGGCTCCGCGCCGACGCCGAGCTCTCCGCCAACCGGAAGGTCCTGACGAGCGTCATCCGCAAGAAGGCCAAGCGGGTCGACGCCGACTACGACAAGCTCCGGTCGGAGCTGGCGACGCTGCGCGAGCGGACCCGCAAGCTGCAGCTCCAGGTGACCAAGATCGAAGAACAGGTCGCGCAAGACCCGGCCGTCGCGAGGCTCCGGAAGGAAGTCGACGCTTTGGCCGTCAAGAAGGGCAACAAGATCAACCCCGACTACGACACGTGGGTTGCGCGGCGGGAGGAGCTTCGCAGCAAGATCCGTCAGATGCGGCGCAAGCGCCCCGGGAAGAAGACGACCGCCACGCGCCCGCGCAAGGCCAAGTGAATCCACATCGACGTAGCTCTCAAGCAGGCTTCCACGCACCTCGAGCGCGGTGCGCAAGAAAGCACCCGCGGGCAGCTCGTCCCACGGGTGCTTGATCAGTCCTGCGTTCCGTTGTTCGGGTGTTACTCGAATGCTGCCTGCAGCTGTACACGGATCATGTTGATCTCGTCGTTCTGAGTGACGTTGATCCAGTCGGACGTGATCGGTGATTCGGAGATCCGCGTAAAATCGGCCTGGATCTTGAAGTTGTGCGAGCTGAACGGGTAGTAGTTCACGCCGAACGTGTACTCCCAGGTGTTGTCGTCCGCGTTGTCCCAGATGCCGCCCATGCGGGCCGCCACTTCCACCTTCTTGGGAACGATGAAGTAGCCGGCCTGGACGTAGGCGCCCTGGACGTGTGACGAGCCGCTGCTGCCCGTAAACAGCTCCCAATCGGACAACTCGTCGTCGCCGTCAACCGTTCTGATGTACCACTCCGCGGTGGCCGAGAAGCCGCGATACCGGAACGCTACGTCCGCCCCGAACCCCAGGTAGTCGGTTCCGGTGGCGTCCGTATCGGCGTTGCCCCCGATCCCACGCCCGCGCCGGATCTGATCGGGGATGCTGTACAACAGCCTCGGGCCGTTGGTGTCTCCGTTGTCGTCGTTGTAGTACATGCTCACCGCGGCGTCCAACAACGGGTCCTTGCTGTAGGCCAGGTCCGACTCGCCGTCTTTGACGGGGTCAATGCCCTCACCCAGGATGTGCCCGACCAACCGGGCCGCATACGAGAAGTTCGTATCGAGCTCGTCCATGCTCGGGCTATCGCTCGGGTTATTCACCCCGTTGAATACGCCGGCCATGTACGTCAGTCGCTTGGCCAGGGTGCCATGGGCCATCACGCCGATCGACTGACCGAGGAAGAAGGCCTCCTCAACCATCGAGCGATCCACGAACTGCAGCTTGCTGTCCCAGCTCATGAACTGCCGCCCTTGCGGCATATCCATCAGGCCGGCCGCGACCTGGAACTCTTCCATGATCTCGTAGTTCACGAGGGCATAGTAGGTCGTCCAGGAGTGGTTGATGTCCGTGTCGCCCATCACCGTGATCAGATAGGTCAGCTTGTCCGTGTGGATGTGCCCCGCGAACGTCAGGAACAGCTTCTCGATCTCGAACCCGTTGATGTCATCCTGCTTCTGCCTGCCCGTCAGCCGGGGGTTGTCCGTCTGTCGGTTCGTCCCCGTCCACCGGACCTGCAGGACGCCGCTGATGTTCAGCAGGAACGCCTCGTCGCTGCTCTTGATGTAGAAGCCGTGGTCATAGCCGACCTGCATGACGTCGGGATACAGGCTCTCTCGGAAATCAGCGTCGGCCATCACCTCTCGGACGACCTTCTTGATCTCCTCGATCCGAGCCGCGTCCCAGTCGTCGCTGCTCATCACGTCGAGCTTCGATTCCAGTTCATTGATCGTTTGCTGCTGCGTCTCGACCAGCGTTTGTAGTCGGTCGAGCCGCTGCTGCAGATCGTCGGTCTTCTCGTCTGCCACTACCGGGCAGAGCCCGCCCATACACAGACTCAAGACCGCCCCAGCCACGAGCACATTGCGCATTGCTCGGTCTCCTCGCAGGGATCCATCCCGCCTAAGGGTTGCGTCTTTCGAATCTTGCCATCCTGTCCGCGCCGACAGGAAGGACGAAATACTGACCGCGCCATATAGGGCCAGTACGACAATACGGCCCCCCTTATATCGCGGTCAGGACTGGCTGTCAAACGTCAACAAGATTTTTTTTCCGGCTCGCCCCCCGAAGCCCCCGCCTCGACCAACGGACACCTCCGGGCGCAGCGGGGGCCCCGGCCCCCGCTGCGCCCCCCTGCCTGGCGGCGCCTGCCGCTCGAGGTTCAGGCGCGCGCCCCCCCGAGAAGACGGTGCCCCGCTTCGGCCAACCCCGATCAGACCCGTGGACCTCTGGCAGCCCAGTCGATTCATGCTGCCTTCGGGTTTGGATTGACTCGGCTTGGGCGCTGTGCTATCGTTGGTGCGTCCTTGGCGGGGAAGTCGGCATGGCGGTCGTGCCGCTTGCGCCCGGCCTTTGGGGTAAACGGGCTCTTACGGAGCGATTGGCGATGAGTAGGAATGTCATCGTCGTGTTGCTGATCTTGTCCATCACCAGCAGCACGATGGTGGTGGGGTGTGATGGGGGCGTGATCGCCCTGCAGCTCGGGGTCGTTCTCGCCCAGTTTGCAGGGTCTATCATCTTGGACAAGATGATCGATGGGTTCTGGGGCAGGACCGAAGCAGCGGTCGTTGAAGGTCCTGCGGTTCTCTTGGCCATACGCTCCTGGCACCTCTAGCCAAACGGGGGCTGTGCCGAGGCCGGTTTTGCCAGGCCCGTCGCGCTGTCGACGGGTGTTGGGTATGGAGAGATCACTCATGCAGCGACATGTGATTGTTGCGTTGTTAATCGTGTCCATCATGAGCAGCACGATGGTGGTCGGCTGTGATGCGCTGAGTATCCTGGCCGGGGTACTGGGTAGTGGCGGCGGCGGCGGGGGTTTGGGCGGGCTGATCCTGACGAACATTCTGCAGATAGGCCTGTCGATCGTCGGGGGCATGCTGCTGGATCGATTCGTCGGTCCGCTGATCGGCGACCCCGCCGGAGATTATGGCGTAGGCGACGGGAACGGTAACGGGGTCGTAGACGACTAGGGTCCCGCCCCCGTCGACAGTGCGGACACGACGGTCTCTAGGGATCGGGCGGTCGGACTCGAGCTGGCCCCGAGTGGGTTTGGCTCTCCCGAATCGCTCGCGTGCGTGGAGCCTTTGTATCCATGCAAGAGCGCACGACACGGATCATTTACAACATCTGGTCGCACTTCTACGACGCGTTGCTGACCAAGCTGGTCCAGCGACGTCAAGAGCAGGCGATCGCCCGGATGGAACTGAGGCCTGGCGAGTGGCTGTTGGACATCGGCATCGGCACGGGGCTGAGCCTGGCGTTTTACCCTCGGGACGTGAACATCGTCGGACTCGACATCAGCGAAGGCATGTTGGCGCGGGCCAGAGAGCGGATCGACGAGACGAACCTGTCGCTGGCCCGCCTGACGCTCGCCGACGCGATGACGCTGCCTTTCGAAGACGACAGCTTCGACCACATCCTGGTCAGTCACGTGATCACCGTCGTCAGCGACCCGGTCAAGTTGGTCGACGAGATCCGGCGGGTGGGCAAGCCGGGGTGCCGCATCGTGGTGATCAACCACTTCCAGTCGGGAAACTCGATGATGGCGCTCTTCGAGAAGTGGTTGTGTCCGCTGTGCCAGAAGATCGGGTGGCGGAGCGACCTGTCGTTGGAGGATCTGATGGTCAAGACCGGCCTGGACGTCGATTTTCGCTACAAGCTCGATTCGGTGGACCTGTGGGAGACGGTCTTCATCACCAACACGCCCGCCAAGTCGGCTGAGCTCGATGTTGTGACGGCCAACGCCTCGGCGGCCTAGCCCCACCGGCGCCGACCCTTCGATCAAGCCATGCCCCTTGACCTCCTTTCGCTGAGGCTGATCTACATACGACGCATCGTGGTGACCCTGGCCCACACCCTCGGCTGGGCCCGCGCGATGGCATTCGCGCGCTGGCTGGCCCGCGGCGTATTTGACCTCAACACGCCTGCGCGACGGCGAGCGGCGGACAACCTATCGCAGGCCTACGGGGATGAATTGACCCCCGAGCAGCGGGATCGGCTCGCCAGGGACGTCTTCGAACACATCGCCGCCTTCTGGGTGGAGGCGTTCTTCGCCCGGCGCAAGCTCCGCATCAGTTCCTGGCGGCGGTTCGTTTCGTTCGACGACGAGCCCGCCGTGCGATCGCTGGCGGAATCACCCCGTGGGGCGTTGCTGGTGACGGCCTATCTCGGCAATCTCGCCGTGGGGGCCTACGCCCTGGGCCAGGTCTGCAGGCCCCTCTACGTCGTCATCGACGAGGCCGAGCACCCGGTCCTCAGGTCTTGGCAGGATGAGCTGTATCGCCAACCCAATCTCGAGTTCCTGCCCCGGCAGCGTGCGGGGGCGCAGACGGCGGATCTGCTGTCGGCTGGGCAGAAGGTCCTGATCGTCGGGGAGCACCCCCGCCGTCACGGACGGGCCATCGAGCTAGACTACCTCGGCCAGTCCTGGCCGTGCTATCCAACGGTGGGGGTCTTGGCTCGCTGGTGCAACGTGCCCGTTCACACCGTCGCCGCCCGGCGTCTGCCGGGGGAGTTCCGGTTCGCGGTCTCAGTCGGGCCGGCCGTCGACCCGGTCGATCTGGCGGACGGCGAGGACCCCGCCGAGGCGATCACGCAGCGGTACATGGCGGGGTTGGAGGCGGCCATTCGCCGTTGGCCCGACCAGTATCTCTGGACGCACGGCTGGGGGGCCGAGACCGCCCGTGCCGCGGTGGCCGCGGACGACCGCACCCCTTCTCACGGCCGTGCGGAGGACTCGCCAACCGCCCTGCGCGGGGAATGATCGGCCCCATAGGATGACAACCGTTTGGCAGAAAAAGGGTTGTGCGAGAAGGCGAGCGCGATTGCCATTGACGCACAGGGCGCATTCGCTACAATAACAGTCTTGTCCTGGCGGCGGGCGTCAGCGCCAACGGGACGCTTGAGCTTCTGTGGAACTGGGAACAGACGGACCGCACCGACTTGGATACGATCCGCCAACGCTGTTTGCATGCCCTGACCTCCCTGATGGGGATGCTATTGCTGTGTGCTGGGGCGACCCAACACCCCACCACCGCCCCCTACGAGATGGACGACCCCTCCCGACCCCTCCTGCCGACCGGTATCAGCGAGTCAGACGTGGAGATGGAGGGCAAGTTCGCCTACACCTGGCAACAGGACGGCGTCAGCACGGTGATGTACCGGGGCCGGTTCGAGCTGTTCATGGAGCGCCGGCGACTGTCGGCCGACGAGGCCGTCATCTGGCTCAGCACGGGCCACTACAAGGGCCGACGCTACCAGATTCTTGACGTTTTCCTCTGGCAAAACGCCGAGATCCGCGAGCCCGGGGGGACGGTCAGCACCTCGCCAGTGTTCCTGCTGAAGGTCCAGACTTTCGGCAAGGTGCTTCTGCAGGCCGACGCGACGAGCCTGGAACCACAGGGCAACACGCCCCTCTACGAACAGGCCTCAGACACCCGCAAGCTCATCGAGGCCCGCGAGGCCGCCATCGATCAGCTCGTGCCGGAACAGGCGAAGGACAAGCCCCACCCCGGCGAGGAGCCGTCGCCGATCCAGATCAAGTCGGCCGATGGGAGGGCGATGCTGCCCGTTCTGGACAAGGGCCCGAAGCGCGTCTCGTACCGCAGCAAGGAGCTGGAGGTCAACGTCAAGAAGGGGATCGTGATCGCCATCGGCGACGTGTATCTGACCCAGACCGGCGGGGGGCCGGCCGACCTGTTGGAGATCTACGCCGACGCGGCCGTCCTGTTCCTTGCCGAGGGGATGATTCAGCAGAGCGAGGAGCTTCTCGGCAACGTCGGGGCTGAAGCCGCCGAGAAAGGGGGAGCCCGATCGAGGGGGGAAGGGATCGGTCAGGAGGAGGCGGACCGCGACGACGGGACGCTGGCGACGGAGCCCAAGACGCCGACAGCGGCGGCCAGCGGGATGGTCCAGGGGGCCTATCTGGAGGGCGACGTGGTCCTGTCGCGGGGCGAACGGATGATCCGGGCCTCGCAACTGTACTACGACTTCCAAAACAACCGGGCGCTGATCCTCGATGCCGTGATGCGCGCCATGGCGCCGGAGCGGGGCGTACCGGTGTACGTCCGGGCCGAGCGGGTCCGGCAGCTGTCTACGACCGAATACGCCGCGACCCAGGCGAAGATCACCTCCAGCGAGTTCCACACGCCGCACTACCACATCGGGGCCGAACGGGTCTACCTCCGCGACCGGACCACGCGGGATTCCTCCGGGCAGATCGTCGGGCTGGGGGCGGGCACGTACGAGATGCACGACCCGACGTTCAACATTGGCGGCGTGCCGGTGGCTTACTGGCCCTACACGGAGGGCGACTTCAAGCTCAGCGAGACCTCGCTACGGAGCGTCCGTGCGGGCTACAGCGACGACTTCGGGGCCACCTTCGAGACCAAGTGGTACATGTTCAACCTGCTGGGGATGCGCCAACCCGAGGGGTATGACGCCTGGTTGAACCTGGACTACTACACGAAGCGCGGGCCTGGCGTGGGCATCAACCTGGACTACGAACGGGACGACTACTACGGCCTGTTCCGCAGCTACTACATCTACGACAAGGGGGAGGACGATCTGGGCCCCTTCCGCGACGAGGATCCCTCGACCGAGCATCGGGGCCGAATCACCTGGCGACACCGGCAGTACCTGCCCAAGGACTGGGAGCTCACGCTGGAGGCGAGTTACATCAGCGATCCCGGCTTCCTCGAGGAGTACGAGACGAGCGAGTTCTTCGAGGGCAAGGAGCAGGAGACGCTGATCTACGCCAAGAAGCAGAAGGATCACTGGGCGTTCACGGCGTTGGCGCAATGGCGGGTGCTGGACTTCCTGACGCAGACGGAGCATCTGCCCGACTTCGGCTTCCACCTGCTCGGGCAGGACGTTGGGGGGATCGCGACGGCCTTCAGCGAGAGTCATGCCGGCATCGTCCGCTACCGACCCGACAACCGCCGGTTGTTCGATCGCCACCGCTTCGACGACAACACCGAGAAGAGCGATCTGACGCCCCGGGTGGACGAGCGTGCCGAGATCGACGTGCCCGTGCCGCTGGGCCCGGTCAAGTTCGTGCCGTTCTCGACGGCCCGCGGCAGCTTCTGGGATTCCGGGCCGACCGAGGAGGGCGGTAGCCTCTGGCGAGGCTATCTGAATTACGGGGCGCGCGCGGGGACGTACCTTTCTCGCGTCTATCCGGACGTCACCAGCCGCCTGTTCGACATCAACGGGATCAAGCACATTATCAAGCCGGACGTGGCCTTCTGGTTCGCGCATTCCAACCTCAGCAGCATGGACTTGTATCCGTTCGATCAGGGCGTGGAGACGATCGACGACTTCGACGGGGTCACGGTTGGGTTGCGTCAGCGTTGGCAGACGAAGCGGGGCGGGCCCGGGAGATGGCGGATCGTCGACCTGCTGACGTTCGACCTGGAGGTGGGGGCGTTTCAGGACGGGCGGAGCGACGAGTTCACGCACGGCGATACGTTCATGAGTCGGCCGGAGAACTCGATCACGGCTAACTACATCAACGGCAACCTGAACTACCGGCTGAGCGACACGACGGCGTTTCTGTGGGACTTCAACTGGGACATGGACGGCGGGGAGATGGACGTGACGAATGTGTCGATCGCGGTGGAGCGGTCGCCGCGTCTGAGTTACTTCTTCGGCTGGCGTTACATCCGCGAGACGGACAGCAACCTGCTCGGCTTGGGGGCGAACTACCGACTGAACGCGAAGCACACGTTGGCGTTCCGGACCTACTACGACATCGAGGTGGGCCGGGCGGCCGACTGGGCGGTAACCGTCGTCCGGAAGCTGCCCCGCTGGTACCTGGCGCTGAGCCTGGGGTACGACGGGGTGAAGGAAGACTGGAACATCTCGCTGGCGGCCTGGCCGGAGGGCCTGCCCGAGGCGACGCTCGGGACGCGTCGATTCACCGGTCTGGCCCGGACCACCGGTATCCGACCTCAGAAGGCGAGCGGGTCCCTGCCCCCAGCCACACCGACGCCGCCGGTCCAAACGGATTGATGCGGATCTGCAGCGGCGAGCGCGCTTTTGTGTGCGCAGGATGCTGGTCCGCTCAGAAGCCCCAACCTGCTTGGATGCGGGATGCTGGGGTGGCGGCCTTGTCTTGGTGGGCCGAATCGGCACAATGTGACTCACGCCCGGCAGAGTCGAGGAGACAAGACCCACGGGTGGCGCGGCCCGTTGAACCGGGCGCAAATGGCGGCGTCGGTCCCGGGTCCGCATCGAGAAGACGAGGAAAGACGATGAGAACCGTTATGACGGTGATGACGACGGTGGGCGTGGTGGCGGCGATCGTTGTGATCTTCGCCGGCCGCGCCACGCGCGCTGAGGGGCCGGGCGCACAGCCGCTGTACGGCGTGGTCAGCTTGGCTCAGATCATGCGCGAGTTCAAGGAGGTCCAGGAGATACGGGACAAGCTCCAGAAACGGGCAGAGGATTTCCAGAAAGAGGGTGAGGCGCGGCGGCAGAAGATCGAAGAGACCCGCCTGAACCGCGACATGGAGCACCCCGACAGCCCGAAGTGGTTCGAGCACCAGAAGGAGCTCAACCGGTTGACGGTCGAGCTGGAACTATGGAGCAAGTTCGAGCAGAAGGACCTCGAAGCCGAGAAGCGCCAGCAGCTGAACGTCTTGTACAAGCGGATCCTGGGGGCTGTCGAGCAGGTAGCCAAGCATCGCGGGTTGGACTTGGTCTTTCGGTATGACACGGTCGATCTGAACGACCCCAACGCCCTGCTGACGACGGAGGCGATGCGGCTTCGAGCGGTCGTCTACGGCGCACCGAGGGTCGACGTGACCAAGGATGTCATCCATCGGGTCAACAACCCATCGGGCAGGAAGGGCAAGTAACAGGGCGTACCGCATCCGCGTCGGCGTCGACCGGTTGGGCGGGGCGGCGCGGAGGCGATCTCAGGAGTCGGTCATGGCGAAGAAACTGTCATCAAGCGTGTCTTCGAGATGGATGCTGATCCTTGCGTTGGGGGGTTGCCTGTCGGCTGGTGCGCTGATGGGCCGCGGCGGCACCCGCGCCGCCGAGAACGCCGCAGCGGGCAAGGCCCCCGTCTTCGCGGTGGTGGATCTGTTCTCGGTGCTGAACACGTCGCGGATGTACAAGGATATGCAAGAACAGCTCAAAAAAGGCGCCGAAGAGAAGCGGAAGGAAGCCCAACGCCGCGAGCAGGCGGCCAAAGAGGCGCAAGAGATGGCCGGGGCTTTCAAGCGGACGGCGCCGGAGTTCCGCGACAAGTTCAAAGCCTTCGTCGATGCCGCCGTCGACTACAATGCGTACGTCCGGTTGAGCCAGGCCGAACAGATCCTCCTGCTCAACAAAGGGACCTGGGAGGTCTACCAGGCCATTCTGGCGACCGTCAAGACGGTGGCCGAAGAGAACGGCGTGGACATCGTGCTGTACCTGGACGACTTCGAGCCCAATCTGCAGGACACCCAGCAGCTGCTCGGGCAGATCCGGCAGCGCAAGGTGCTGCACGCGTCGGCGGCGACGGACCTGACCAAGCAGGTGCTGGAGCGGCTCGACGCGAACTACCGCAAAGCCCGCGCCGCAAAAGAGGGCGGCGGCGAGAAGGGCGGTTAGCCCATGGTCGCCAGACAGACCCTGGCCGAACTGGCCGAGGCGGTTGGCGGACAGGTTCGGGGGGATGCGGAGGTGCGCGTCGTCGCGGTGGGCGCCGTTGACCAGGCCGGTCCGGACGAGATCACCTGGGTCACCGACCAGCGCTACGCGGCGAAGCTGTCGAGCAGCCGGGCCGGTGCCGTCGTCGTCCCTTTCGAGTTCGAGCAGACCCCGATGCCGGCCATCCTGTGTGCGGATCCGGGGGCCGCCATCGCCCTGATCCTGGAACGGTTGGCCCCGCCCGCCTGGACGCCGGAACCGGGCGTTCACCCCACCGCCGTCGTGGCCGAGACCGCCCAGCTCGGTGAGGGGGTCGCTGTCGGTCCCTACGCCGTCGTCAGTCATCGGGCCGTCATCGGTGATCGCACCGTTCTGCATGCCCACGTGGTGATTGGTCCCGACGTGACGGTCGGCGCCGACAGCGTCTTCTGGCCGCACGTCGTCGTCCGCGAGCGCTGCCGGCTTGGGTCCCGTGTCATCGCGCATCCGCAGGTAACGATTGGCAGCGACGGATACGGCTACCGCTTCGCGAAGGGGCGGCATCACAAGATTCCCCAGACCGGGATCGTGCGGATCGAGGACGACGTGGAGATCGGTGCGGGCAGCTGCATCGACCGGGCCAAGGTGGGCGAGACCGTCATCGGGCAAGGCACGAAGATTGATAACCTGGTGCAGATCGCCCATAATGTCCGAGTGGGTCCGCACTGCTTGCTGGTGGCCCAGGTCGGGCTTGCCGGGACGGTCAACGTGGGCCCGTATGCGATGCTCGGCGGCAAAGTCGGTGTGGCGGACCACTTGACCATCGGCGAGGGGGCGAAGGTAGCAGCAGGCAGCGGGCTGTGGCGGGACGTGCCGGCCGGTGCCTCCGTGGGAGGCATCCCTGCCCGCGACGGCAGGCTGTGGATGCGGCAGCAGCGCTTGCTTGACAAGCTTCCGGAGATGCACGCCCGGATGCGCGAGCTCGAGAAACGGGTGGCCAGCCTTGAAGCGGCAGCAGACCATCAGCAAGACGGTTGAGCTGACGGGCCGCGGCCTGTTCACCGGGGAGGAAGTGACGGTTCGGCTCCGTCCCGCGCCGCCCGACACGGGGGTGGTTTTCATCCGGACTGATCAATCCGAGCCGGTTCAGATTGCCGCCACGATCGACAACGTCACCAAGCGGGCCCGACGGTCGTCGCTTCGCAACGGGACGGTCTCGGTCGAGACGGTGGAGCATTTCCTGGCCGCCGTGGTTGGCGCCGACGTGGACAACCTCCAGGTCGAGCTGACGGGCGCGGGCTGCGAACTGCCCGCGGGCGACGGCAGCTGCACGATCTACCTGGAAGCCTTGCAGGGCGCGGGGCTGACCGAGCAGGAGGCCGAGCGCCGCGTGATCCAGATCACCCAGCACGTCCGCGTCAGCCAGGGGGACGCCAGTATCGATGCGGTGCCCGGCGACCCGGACGTCCTCGACATCCTCTACGACCTGGACTACGGCGACATCAGGCCGATCGGGCGGCAACTGTTCGCAGCGCGGATCACACCGGAGACGTTCGCCCGGGACATCGCACCGGCGCGGACCTTCCTGTTGGAGCAGGAGGCCAAGGCGTTCCGGGCGCGGGGGCTGGGGGCGCACCTGACCTACAAGGACGTCCTGGTCTTCGGGCCGGACGGACCGATCGAGAACAAGGCGCGGTTCCCCAACGAGTGCGTTCGGCACAAGATCCAGGACCTCGTCGGCGACTGCATGCTGATCGGCGGGCACCTCCGCGGGCGGCTGATCGCGCGGAAGTCGGGCCATGCTTTGAACCACGACCTGGTCCGCGAGCTCATCGAGGTGCTGCGTTCCCAGGAGCTGGAGCGGCGGCTGGGGGCCGAGCCGGCCGTCGACATCCGGCGGATCCAGCGTCTGTTGCCGCATCGTTACCCATTCCTGTTGGTGGATCGGGTGATCGACCTGGTGCCGGAGAAACAGATCACGGCCGTCAAGAACGTGACGATCAACGAGGAGTTCTTCCAGGGCCACTACCCGGGCCAGCCGATCATGCCGGGCGTGATGATCATCGAGGCGCTGGCCCAGGCGACGGGGCTGCTGCTGAGTCAGCGGCTTGAACACACGGGCAAGGTGGCGGTGCTGCTCAGCGTGGACCACGCCAAGTTCCGCCGCGCGGTCGTGCCCGGTGACCAGCTGATCCTCGAGGCCGAGACCATCCGCGCCAAGTCGAGGACCGCGCACGTGCGTTGCTGGGCGAAGGTCGGGAACGCATTGGCGGCAGAGGCCACGCTCAAGTGTATGATGGTCGACGCCGAGCCGCTCTAGGCGCCCGCGGCAAGGCGGACGTCCGCTCTCTTCGAAGATGGGGGCTGTGCGTCAGGTGGGAAAGGAGGACCTAGTGCACCATGGGCAGTTTCCATCCCAGTGCGGTGATTGACCCAAAGGCGACCGTCGGCCGCGACGTCCAGATCGGCCCGAGCTGCTACGTCGGGCCCGACGTCACGCTGGGCGACGGCTGCATCCTACACAACAACGTGACCCTCACCGGTCGGACGACCATCGGTCGGGGGAACGTGTTCTTCCCGACGTGCGTCATCGGCGCGGAGCCGCAGGACCTCAAGTTTCAGGGCGAGCCGACGGAGCTGATCATCGGCGACCAGAACGTCTTTCGGGAGCTGGTGACCGTGCACGCGGGCACCGGGGCGGGCGGCGGGGTGACCCGCGTGGGCAGCCACAACCGGTTTCTCGTCGGGGTCCATGTCGCCCACGACATGATCATCGAGGACCACACGATTATCCCCAACGCCGTGCAATTGGGTGGTCACGTCCACGTTGAAAGCTACGTCACGTTCGGGGGACTGGCGGCGGTGCATCACTTCGCCACCGTGGGTCGCTACGCCTTCGTCGGGGGCATGACACGTGCCCTCACTGACGTGCCGCCTTTCATGATCTTTCAGGGGTATGAAGGCCGCGTCCGCGGCGTCAACCTGAAGGGGATGGCCCGCTGGGGGTTCTCGCAGGAGCGGCTCCAACCCATCCGCCAGGCCTTCAAGGACCTGTACACAGATCGCAGCCGCTTCGGCGGCCCGTTGCTGCACCGGCTGGAGCGCATCGAATCCGACGGCGAGCTGACCGATGACGTCCGCTACCTGGTCGGGTTCGTACGTCGGACCATCGGCGAGGGCCGTTCCGGGCGCTACCTCGAGTCGGTCCGGGGGCGGGCGACGCGGCGCAAGGCAGATTTCTACGAAGAAGGCGCGACCGGGGGGAGCGCGTCGTGACGCCGCGAGATCCGAACGCTCCGATCCGCGTGGCCGTCGTCGGCGTGGGTCACCACGGCAAGCACCACGCGCGGGTCTATTCGGAGCTGAAGGGCGTCGAGCTCGTTGGCGTCGTCGATGCGCAGACGGACCGGGCCAGGAAGCTCGCTGCCAAGTACCACTGCCGCGCGGCGTCGATCGACGAGATCGTCGACGCCGTCGACGCGGCGAGCATCGTCGTCCCGACGATGCATCATCTCAAGGCCGCCAGGCCCTTCATCGAGCGCGGCAAACCCGTCCTGATCGAGAAGCCCGTTGCGGCGACCACGGCCGAGGCCGAGGCGTTGCAGGACTTGGCGCGCCGCCACGACTGCCCCATAGCCGTCGGGCACATCGAGCGATTCAATCCGGTCGTGCAGACGATGGGGCGGTTCGACGTCGAGCCAAAGTTCATCGAGACGCATCGGATCAGCCCGTTCACGTTCCGGTCGGCCGACGTGGGCGTGGTGTTGGACATGATGATCCACGACATCGACATCGTGCTGAGCCTCGTCCGCGACGAGCCGGTTCGGATCGACGCCGTCGGCGTGGGCGTGCTGGGCAAGTGCGAGGACATCTGCAACGCGCGCGTGACGTTCAGCCGGGGGTGCGTGGTGAACCTGACCGCGTCGCGGCTGGCCCTGAAGACCGAGCGGAAGATCCGCGTCTTCAGCGAGGAGGCCTACCTGTCGCTGGACTATCAGAAGAAGGTGGGGATCGCGGTCCGCAAGAAGGCGAACCTGGACATCCTCAAGCTGGCCAGACAGATGGAGGTGGAGGATCTATCGCAGCTGGCGGGCGTCGACTTCACGAAGCTGGTACACGTCGAGCCGCTGGCGCCGGTCGACGAGTCCGAACCGCTCCGCGCGGAGCTGGACAGCTTCCTGGCATCCGTTCGAGCGGGACGCCCGCCCGCGGTCGGCATCGAGGACGGCGTGGCCGCCCTCCGGTTGGCGAGTGACATCGTGGCGGCTGCCGAGCAACACGCCTGGGACGGCACGCCGTCAGGTCGCGTCGGCCCCGACGCAGGCCTGATCCGCGAGGAGTAGCCGCTTACAGGAGCCCGCGCCATGCGGATCATCGACGCTCACGTTCACCTCGGCGACCAACCGCACAAGGCCTACACGCTCGATGCGCTGCAGGCCGACCTCCGCGAGGCCGGCGCGTCGGGGGCCGTCGTCTTCGCGTTTCCCGAGGATATGTACCGCGTCACCGACAGCCCCGCGTCGCGCACGGCGGCCAACGACCATGTGCTGCAGGCGGCCCGGCGGGATCCGAACCTGTATCCGTTCTACTTCGTCTGGAACGACTATCTCTTGCCGGACACCTTCGACGAGTTCGTGGGGATCAAGTGGCACCGGCACGCCGACGAACCGCGCTACGACTACGACGCGCCCGGCTGCCACGCCATCCTGAAGCGGATCCGCGCTCGGAAGATGCCCGTGACGCTCGAGGAGGAATTTGACGAGACGGTCCGCTTCGTTGAGCGGAATCCGGGCCTGCCGGTCATCATCCCCCACTGTGGTGGCCTCAATGGCGGCACGGACCGGATGAGCGTCTTCTTCGACAACCCGGACGTCTACTTCGACACCGCCGTTGCGCCCCTCGACGCGCTGCAATGGATCGTCCAGAACGTGCCTGCCGAGCGGATCATCTTCGGGTCCGACGTCTCCGGGACGAGCATGCCGTTCTTCAACTTCCCAACCGTCGAGCTGGCCAAGGTTCGGCAATTGGGGCTCGGGGATCGCGAGATGGCGTTGATCCTGGCGGGCAATATCGACCGGCTGGTCGCGGGCGTGGAGCGATGAGGCCAGCCCGCCAGATGTGAGTCAGTCGTCTTCCGGATAATCCTGGGGGGAGGAGAGACCGTCGGGCAAGGGCGCTTCTTTCTTCTCAGGTGGCTCGGCTTGCGGAGCCACGGGCGCCGGTGTCCGCCGGATCTTGTTGCGCAGCGCCGTCAGCTTCTCGATGACCAGGCGACGGTCCCAGTCGTCAAACAACACGAACCACCACCCCGGCAACAGCAGGAGGACCCCGCCCAGCAGCGCCCCCGTCAACGTGATCCAGCCGTAGTCAAGGGGGACGAACCGGAGCGCCACCCAGACCACGGTGGCGGGCACGGAGGCGAGAACCGGGCGAACCAGAACGATCGTGTAGTACTGGCGAAGCGAAGCATTCACCTGCCGACACACGTAGGCGGGGATCGCCAGTCCCCAGGCGATGGTGAGCGCCGTCGCCGCGACGGCAGCGACTCCCACCAGATGCCAGTCCGTATGGGCCAGGATGAGTCCCTGGACACCTGCCATGAGGATGACGCCCAGCAGCGCCATCAGCGCGGGCACCTTCTGCTTCGCCATACCCACGAGGATGTAGAACGAACTGGTCTGTATGAAGTAGAGGGCCCGCCCCGCCGCGAGCACGGTCAGAATGACAGCCGAGTAGGCGAAACCCTCGCCCACCCACAGATACAGCAGCAAGGGCGACAGGATCCCCATGCCCGCGCAACCGGCTACAGAAACCCCGCCCGCGTACTTGCTGCTCCGCAACAAGAGCTCACGCAGCTCCTCCCGTCGATCAGTGGCAGTCAGTTTGCTCGCGGTCGGCATCAAGACCGTCATGATCTCGACGACGAGCATGTTGACGAGCATGAAGGCCCTGCACGGGACGGCATAGTCGGTGACGTCCTCGGTCGAGAGGTAGTAGCCGATGATGAGGATGGGCAAGTAGTCCACGAACGTTTGCGCCCAATACCAAGTGATCGTGCCCACTCCGAACTTGATCATGGGCCAGACCAATCGTAAACGCGCCAGCTGCATGCTGATCTTCAAGGAGGGCGTGTATCGAACGGCCAGGACCCGCTGGGCTAGCATCGGAAGGAGGTTCGTCAGCACCATGACGGTGGTGACACACACCAACCCTGCCTTACTGTCGCACAGGGGCAGGGCGATAGCCAGAACGGCCAGCCGGACGACGCGGAAGGACGTCGTGGAGATGCTGATCAAGTCGAAACGCTCGATGGCCCGAAGCACGGCGCCGACGGGCCCTATGCACATCACCAGACCCTCGATCGTCCCGAAGATAACGACGCACACGCGCGCAACAGGAACCAGCGCCGGGTCCTTGACGAACCATTCAATGCAGAAGAAAGCCACCAGCAGTATCAAGCCGACGAAGAGCACCGAGGCGACTCGGAAATAGGCGACGGCCGTGTTGACCACGGCGTTCAGTTCGTCGTGCTCTCCCCTGGCCAGATGGGCGGCGGAGTAACGGCTTACGGCGGAGGTCATGCCCATGTGAAGGAGCGGGGTGTTGCGCGCCAGGCCGGCAACCAGCGTGTAAATGCCGTAGAGGCTCTTGCCGATGTAGGCAATGCAGAGCGGCACCACCACGAGGCTGATGGCCATGTTGGCCACGCCGCCAGCCACGTTGAAGATGGCGTTCAGGATGAGTCGAGTGCTCTGACGCATGATCCGCACATTACCCCTGGCGGACAATGGCGCGCTGGCAACAGGTGATTGCTAGGAACGCGAGTTCCCGCAGGTTCGGCGCCTGCGCGGGTCGATTCCACATGCCCCACAGGATGTTGGCCGGGAAACTGACTCAACACGCCTGGGGCATGCTAGCAAAGGAGGCAGGTGCGGGCAATTGGCCCGCCGACGGGCTGCCCAGATTCGTCAATCGGTGGCGGGTGCCCTTGCGTTCTGCGGAGCGGGCTGCGATGATTGCTTCCGTGGACCCTGTGGCTGAGCGGCCGGCCACCACGGCATTCTCTCATGCCCGGTCGTCCCGAATCATCGGCGGATCATACCGTTGCGCTATGTGAGCGAATGGCCCCAGGCAACCCGAGCGAATCCAGACTGAGAATCGGAGTGATGCTCGATTCGCTTCGCGTCCCGAGCTGGGTCCACAAGGTCCTCTCCGACATCCTCGTCGGCGGGTTCCTGGAGCTTGCGGCCATCCTGCTGATCGATCGACCCCGGGTTCGGTCCCGTTTGCCCATCAGGTGGGCACAGTCCGTGCGGACGGTTCTCTTTCGGGGCTACGAGAAGATCGATCGTGCCCTGTTCCGTGCAGCGAATGATGCCTTCGCGTGCGTCGACGCGTCTCGCCTCCTTGCCGACACGAGAACGCTCCAGCTGGCCCCCACAGAAGACGTCCCGTACCGAACCTTCGCCGACGAGGACGTCGCCCGCGTGCGGCTTGAGCGGCTGGACGTCATCTTGAAGTCCTGCGCCGGCGTCTTGAGCGGATCGATTCTGGGCGCTGCCCGATACGGTGTCTGGTCTCTCCGCCATGGCCAAACGATGGACGCGGGACAGGGCGCGTCGCTGTTGTGGGAGATTCACGAACGACGTCCCGTCTCGACCAGCGTTCTGGAGATCCTCGCGGACCCGCCCGATGCGGGGCGGGTCATCTACCGCTCCTTCGGGGCCACGGACTTCTCATCGCTCTACAGGAACGCCAACAAGAAGGCCTGGAAGGCCAGCGACTTCCCGACGCGCTGCTTACGCGACTTGTGGGAGCGGGGCGCGGACGCCCTGGCGTCCGCTGAGGTCCGTTTGGGCCCAAGGGCACAGGGCCCAACGGTCCGCAAGCCCCCAGGCAACTGGACGATGGTGCGGTTCCTTGCCACTCTGGCCTGTCGTTTCATCTACAACCGGTACGAAACACATCTGCTCAGCTACAAGTGGTTCCTGGCGGCCCGGGCGCGTCGCGAGTTCTCGGGGGATGCGTTCGACGCCTCGGGATTCGAGGTGATCCGCGCCCCTAGGGGGAGGTTCTGGGCGGACCCGTTCTTGCTCGAGGATGGCTCCGCCACGCACGTCTTCTTCGAGGACGTGGGATACGCGGACAAGAAGGGCGTGATCTCGCATCTGAGGATCGACGCCGACGGGACACGGAGTCCCCAGACGGTGGTGCTCGAACGGGAGTACCATCTGTCTTACCCCTTCGTGTTCAGGTGGCAGGATCAGGTCTTCATGATCCCCGAGACGGCGAAGAACCGGACCATCGAGTTGTACCGAGCAACGGCATTCCCGCTGCGATGGGAGCTTGAGCGCGTCCTGTTCGAGGACGTCTACGCCGTGGACGCCACGCTCCTGGAGCACGCGGGAAGGTTCTGGCTTTTCGTTAACATGAGCCCATCGGGAGGGGCGGTCGACGACGAGCTGTTCCTGTTCTTTGCGGACTCGCCCCTGGGGCCATGGCAACCGCATCCGATGAACCCGATCGTCTCCGACGTTCGCAGCGCCCGACCCGCGGGTCGGCCTTTCATGCACGGTCAGGAAATCGTTCGACCAAGTCAGGATGGTTCCGGGCGGTACGGCAACGCGATCTTGCTCAACAGGATCGAGACGTTGTCAGAGACGGCGTACCGGGAAACTTGCCTGGCCCGGATCGAACCCGACTGGCATCCCCGCTGTGTCGGCACCCACACGATCAACCGCGGCGAGGACCATGAGGTCATCGACGGCTATGAATACGTCTGGAGATGGAGCCGCTAGCATGAAAAAAAGGGGACATTCTACTTTTCTGGGAAAAGTAGAATGTCCCCTTTTCTGTTCCCTCTGCGCCGTCGTCGTGTTGATCGTCTATCTGCCCTGCCTGGATGCGGAATTCGTTGATTGGGATGATGACAAGAACTTCGTTGGCAACCGGCACTACAAGGGCCTGGGGCCGAGCCAGCTGCTGTGGATGCTCACGACCACGCACATGGGTCCCTATCAGCCGCTGAGTTGGCTGACCCTGGGCGTTGACTACACGCTGTGGGGAATGAACCCGCGCGGCTATCACCTGACCAACGTCCTGCTGCATGCGTGCGGTGCGGCGGCGATGTGCCTGGCCACTGCGTCAGTTCTGTCGATTCGTCGTGCCCGGCAGCGCGGTGACAACAGCGTGAGCCTGGCGACAGAGACGATGGCTTGGCCTGGCGCGTCGACGGGCGTCCTTCTGGCGGGTGTGGTCGCGTCGCTCGCTTGGGCCCTGCACCCCCAGCACGTCGAGTCGGTGGCCTGGGTGACCGAACGGCGAGACGTCCTGTCGGGGCTGTTCTACCTGCTGTGTGTCTGGTCGTATCTGCAGGCCCATCGGGGTGGGGTGGGCGACGTGACCAAGCGGCGGTGGGAACGGGCCGCCGTCGCGTGTTGTGCGCTCGCGCTGCTGAGCAAGGCCAGCGCGGTGAGTCTCCCGGTTCTGCTCGTGGTGCTGGACGTCTACCCCTTGGGTCGACTGAGTGGTCGGCCCTGGCGTTGGCTTCGGGAACCCAACCGTCACGTCTTGCAGGAGAAGTTCAACTACGTGCTGTTCAGTGTACTGGCGGCGGCGGTGGGCTTCATTGGCCAGATGCAGGCAGACGCCGTGCGGTCGTTCGATCAGGTCGGTCCGATCGAACGTCTGGCCATCGCCGCCCACAGCTTCCTCTTCTACCTCAGCAAGACGATTTGGCCGGCGGAGTTGGCGCCGCTGTACCCGCGCCCCAACGCCATCCGCCTGACCGATCCGAAATTCCTGTATCCCGTCATCAGCGTTCTCGCCATCAGCGGCGTTCTGTTGCTGCTGCGGCGCCGGTGGCCGGCTGGATTGGCGATCTGGGCGTGCTACGTCGCTGCCCTGTTGCCCGTTTGCGGACTGATCACGATCGGGGACGAGCTGGTGGCCGATCGATACGCCTATCTGCCTACGCTGGCGTTGTTCGTCTTGCTGGGGGGTATGTTCTTGTGGCTGTGGGACACGCGGCTGGGAGGCGTGCGGGGGGTTGGCCGACGTCTGCTGGCCGTCGGAGCCGCGGCAGCGGTCGTGGTCGCCTGCGGATGGCAGGCAAGACGGATCATGCCCATCTGGCATGACAGCCTGGCATTGTGGACGCACGCGGCCGAGCGTCGTCCTGAATCATACAAGGCCTGGAATAACCTCGCCGGGCCGCTGACCAAGGACAAGCGATACGCCGAGGCCGAACGCGCCTGCCGAAAGGCCCTGAACCTGCGGCCCGACTATGCCACGGCCCACTACAACCTGGGCGTGGCCTTGACGCGTCAGGGGCGCCAGGCCGAGGCGGCCGAGGCGTTCAGGCGGGCGATCCAGATCCAACCCACCCACGCCCAGGCCCACGCCAACCTGGGCACCGTGCTGATCTGGCTGGGTCAACCCGAGGAGGCCATCAAGGAACTCAACGAGGCGCTGAGATTGGGCTATGAGCGGCGTTCGAGCGTCCACACCCAACTGGGTGAGGCCTACCTGAAGCTAGGACAGCCCGAAAAGGCTGTCCAGTACTACAAGATGGCCATCCTTACCCCCCGGCACATGGGGCCGCTGGCGGGGATTGCGGATGCCTACCTGAGGCTGGGCCAGATCAAGAAGGCGGAAGAGGCCGCTCTGCTGGCCTTCCGGGCCAGACCCGACCGGCCGCAGGGCCGCTATGCCCTGGCCCAGGTGCGATCGTGCCAGCGGCGGTTCGGGGAGGCGTTCAGCCAGTTGCACCGGGTGCTGCCCAAGCACCCGTTCTTCCGTCAGCGCGCGCTGGAGGACCCGCATCTGCGCAATCTCCGGCTGGATCCGCGCTTCGACGAGCTGATGCGTTCGCTGCCGACCACGTTGCCGGCGACGAGCGGGCCTGCTCAAGGGCGGTAGCTGATGCCGGGCTCGGGGGCTTGTCTGTCCTGCGCAGGTCGATACCCTAGGCGCCCGAAGCGAATGCGAAGGAGCCAGGCGATGAACCTGTTCGTCTTGATGTGCGGGATCCTCGGGGCAGCGCAGATCGAGCCGGCGCGACTGCCCCCGGGCGAGACGCGATTGAGCGAGATGGGATTGTATGGGGTCGGCTACACCTATACCGACGGGCGGTCAGGGGTGATGCCCATCGGCTGGACGGGGCACTTCCACGGCCCGACGGGCATCAGTTGCACCCCGTACGGTCAGCAGAAGGGCAAGGAGTGCCTGTTGGTGCACTGCCCGTGGCGCGGTGGGACGGGTGTGACCTACGTCGAGTATTCGCTGCAGCTGCCTCGCGTCACGCCGATCAAGTTCGAACTGGCCATCGCGATGAAGTCGGACGTCGTCGTGCCGGATCGAAGCGACGGCTGTGACTTCCGCGTCTCGTTGGCCAGGCCAGGCGGGCCGAAGAAGGTCTTGCTCGATACGCACTACCGTGCGGCTGCGTGGAAGCCGCTGGCGTTCGATCTGACGCCGTACGCGGGTCAGCAGATCGTGCTTCGACTGGAGACGGGTCCTGGTCCGAAGAATGACGCGGGCTGGGACTACTCCCTGTTTGGGGACCCGCGGATCGTGGTAGGGGAGGCGCGCGACGCTCCGCCGGTTCGCCCGATCTGGCCTGCAGTGAGGGACCTGAAGCGATTGGCCAATCGCAGTGATCTGGGCTGCTGCCCCACCGGCCCGGTCCCCGGAACGGTGCGCCTGGCGTGGGACGATGCGTCGGGCGTGGCGCGGTACCAGATCGATTGGCCCCAGGACAAGGGCGGGATCACCTACGTCGTGCGGACGCGTCGCGACGGTCGGCAAGCGGCTTCCGGCCTGATCGACGCGCAAGCCACGGTGACGGGCCCGGGTGGCAAGGCGGTCGGCAGCTACCGTATTGGCCTTGGCAGCGGCCTGACGCTCACGGACGGCACCAAGACGTGGGACGTCGACGTCCCCGAGGTCCGCGTTCGCCCGGCCAGCGGCGGGACGCAGGCTTTTCCGGATCGACCCGACCGGTTGTTGAAGGTCGAAGCTGACTACACGATCGGTTCGATCCGTGCGCGGATCATCAGGGAATTCAGGATCCGCGGCTCGTCACTGGTGGTGACGGTCCGATCGCCGGGCGCTGAGGTCAGCGAGGTACGGTTGGGTGGCGTGGCCGCTCCGTTGCGGCGGAGCGTCTCGGTGCCGTATCTGGGGCTGGGGCCGGTGTGGTATCTGCCTGACGCACAGGTGTTTGCGTCGGTCGTGCTGGACTGGACGCAGTCGCAGGCGACGCGGCATGACCAGACCACCGCCCACTACGGCCCGATGACGGACGGCAAGCGGAATCCGGTGGCGACGACGGCGTGCTACACGTTCGCCCCTCGGTTCAGCGAGGTGCTGTGCAACCTGCCCAACCCCCCGTCGCCGTTCCTGGCCGATCTGGCGGGGCGGATCATGTTCGACGTCTGGGGTGGGCGCTATGCCGACGACGCCCAATGGTTCGCCGAGCTCTCGACGTACGGCGTGCGGGACGCGGCGATCATCAAGCACGTCTGGCAGCGTAGCGGCTATGACAACGCGCTGCCCAACCACTATCCGGCCAATGAGCAGCAAGGCGGCGACGCGGACATGGTCCAGTACGTCAAGACAACGCGGGCCCTGGGCCATCGCACGTCGCTGCACGAGAACTACGTGGACTTCTACCCCAACAGTGAACTGTACGACGCCCATGACGTGTCACTCCATCCGGACGGCACGTTGGTGAAGGCGTGGTACAACAGCGGCACCCGGGTTCAGAGTCACGGGTTCAAGCCGACGGCCATCATGAAGTACGCTCAGATGCAATCGCCGGAGATCCATCGGCGATACGAGACCAACGCCTCGTACCTGGACGTGCACACGTGCGTCCCGCCGTGGTTCCACGTTGATCATCGGGCCGGCGAGCGCGGGGCGGCGACGTTCGCGGCCGTCTTCAAGGCGCATGCCGAGCTGTTCGCGTTCGAGCGCAAGACCCACGCCGGCCCGCTGTTCGGCGAGGGCAACAACCATTTCTACTGGGCAGGTCTGTGTGACGGCTGCGAAGCACAGGTGATCGGGGGCGAGAACGCCGCGTGGCTGGTCGACTTCGACCTGCTCAAAATCCACCCGCAGATGGCCAACCACGGCATGGGCTACCTGGAGCGCTGGGTGTCTACTGGATACGGCAGCGGGTGGTACGCGCGGATCCCGACGACGCGGGCGTTGGACAAGTACCGGGCGATGGAGTTGGCGTTCGGCCACGCGGGGTTTGTTGCGCAGCAGATCTGGCATCACCTGGCGTTCGTCCTACGGGAGTACTACCTGGTGACGCCCATCCAGAAGCGGTACGTCACCGCGCGGGCCGTCAAGGTCCGTTACGACGTCGACGGGCAGCTGCTGCCTGCGTCGCAGGCGTTATCCTCCGGTCCGCTGAGCAATCGCGTCTACGTCGAGTACGACAGCGGCCTGAAGCTCTGGTGCAACGGTAGCGACCGCGATTGGGCACTGCCGCAGGGGGCCCTGTGTGACTACGGTTTCCGGGCCGAGGCGGACGGCATGCTGGTCACGACGACGTTGTGGCCGACGCTCGACGGCCGAAAGGTCGTCGCCGACTACCGCGAAGCCGACGACCTCATCTACGCCGATACGCGATCGTTCGAGCCGAACGCGGCCGTGACGATGCTCGACGTCGAGCCGGGCGTCGAAGCGTTCGACAGCACCGGGCCTCGGCAGTTCAAGATCACGTATCGTTGGCGGCCGCGTAGCGCCTTGTCGAAGGACTGGACCTGCTACGTGCATTTCACGTCGCCCAAGACGCCGGGCATGGAGCATATCGCGTTCCAGAATGATCACAGCCTGCCCACCCCGGTGTCCACCTGGAAGGTCGGGCAGACCGTCAAGGAGGGCCCGCACGAGGTGACCGTGCCCGACGGGGTCCCCGACGGCGCCTACGAGCTGACGATCGGCCTGTACAACAAGACCGGGCGGGCCGTATTGCCCTTCGAAGCCGACGGGCGCGGGCGGGTGTCGATCGGCACGCTGATACTCAAGGACGACAAGATCACATTCACGCCCCGTCGTCCCAAAGCCCTGCCGACGGACGTCGACCGAGGACCCTACGACGGGCACACCAATCCGACCCGGGCGATGGTCGACTTCGGCAAGGTGGTGACCAACGGGTGTGTGGCCATCAGGCCCACGTTCCGGTCGTGGTGGGTGACGGTGTTCCCGCGGGAGACGGAGTTCCGCATCCGGCTGCGGATGGATCGGCTGGAACCGAAGGCCCGGCCCGGCGCGTGGAAGGTCCACGCGCTGAACAACAACGAGCGCGATTATGGTCCGGTCGATTTGCAGGTCGACGGAGAGCAGATCGAGTGGAAGACCGGGGAACCCCGGGTGGCGTACTACTGCGTGAGCAAGTAGGGTCCGCGCGGATCGACGACACAGTGCGACAGGTGAGACATGATCGAATATGGTTTGGCGGTGAAGGAGAAGTTGGCTCGCGGCGAGGTGGTGTTCGGGAGTTTCCTGCACCTGCCTTCGCCCGACGTCGTGGAGATCTACGGCCTGGCGGGGTTCGACCTGGTGATCCTCGACACCGAGCACGGGACGATGGGGTTCGAGCGGCTGCAGGACATGGCCCGGGCCGCCGACGTCCATCAGATGGGCACGGTCGTCCGGATTCCCGCCGGGGCCTACCAGCGAATCCTCTCGGTGCTGGAGATCGAGACCAGCGGCGTAGTCGTACCGCACGTCAACGACGCCGAGACGGCGCGACAGGTCATCCGCGAGGCCAAGTACTATCCGCTCGGTCGACGCGGCCTGGCGACGACGGCCCGCGCGGGAGACTACGGCACGGTCGACATCGCCGACTACTGTCGGCGGGCCAACGAGGGGACGCTCGTCATCGTGCAGATCGAGAACCTCGAGGCGGCCGAGAAGAGCGCCGAGATCATCGCCGTCGACGGCATCGACATGTTGCTGGTCGGTCCGCGGGACATGTCGCAGTCGGCGGGCGAGCCGGGCAATGTGGATCATCCCAAGGTCGCTAAGGCCATGGAGAAGGTCGCCGCCTCGGCACGGGCCTGTGGGAAGGTCGCCTCGACGTTCGCAGGCAGCATGCCGTTTGCCCGCAAGGCACTGGGCATGGGCTTTCAGACGATCTTCTACGCCTGCGATACGATCATCCTGTCGAACGCGGTCCGCGCAACAATCGAGGAACTGCGCACGCTCCGCCCGGGATAGCGCGGGAGGGTGTGCCGGAGAGACTTGACACGATTCCATCCCGCCAGGCGTGCCGATTGCCCCCCGCAAGCCGGCGGTTAGGCCCCGTCGCTACAGCCAAGGCGTCTTGGGAAACCGTTTGGGAGGTTCGACTCGGTAGAGAATGCCCTCGGGGACGATCTGGCAGTCGCGAAGGAGGACGCGCGGGGCATAGGGCGGTTCGGTCGCGACGAGATAGACCGGCTTCCGCCAACGGGGGGGGAACGTTTCGTGAAGGAGCTGCTCGGGTGGGAGGCCCCTCCAACGCCAAATGAAGGTCAAGTCAGGACGTTTGCCCTCAATGCGCTGGACGTATAGCAGGGCTGCCGCCACCGTGGTATCGGCAAGCAGGACGGCGTTCTCGGGCAGGATTTCGAAGGCCTCCTCGCTGAACCGCCGGACACCGTAGTAGCCGTGCTGCCATGGCTTGAGGAAAAACTCGTACGGGTCGCGGTAGGGCAGCGAACGCGTGAACGGGTTCAGCCCGCTCCACCGCGCGACGCCGGGAAGGACCATGTAGACGCCAACCGGCGCGACGGCCAGCACCAGACCTGCCCAGCGCGTCCATCGCCACCGGCGGATGACCGCCCAGGCGCCCAGGCCGACCAGCAGGCCCAAGCAGGCGTACGGGGCCACGAAGAACACGTACTGGTCCTTGACGGGGAAGCGCATCGCGAAGACCAGGTGGATCGCGGCGACGCCGATGATGGCCCGCTTGACCGGCCGGTCGCCCTCGCTGATCGGCTTGGCCCACAATGCAACGATCGCCAAGAGGAGCAGCAGCGTGGGGTACTGCAGGATGAGATACCCACCGACCTTGGCCAAGAGCGACGCGCTGATGCTCACGTTCGTCGCGGGCCAAGACCCCGTCGTTGCCGAACGAATGACCCCCAGCAGGTCGCCGGACTCCATCAGCGTCCGGAGAATGAGGAACAGGTAGATGCTCGTACCGAGCAGCCACAGGCCGATCGCGGCGAGCACGTCGGACCCGCTCAGCCGCCCTCGGCGGAGCCAGACGATGGTGAGGATTGCGTAGACGGGCGTGGCCAGTGTCCCGATCATGTGGTTGCTGATGCTCAGCCCGTTGGCCAGCGCTGCGACCAAGAACCATCGTGTCTTGTCCGTGCGGGCGAACAGGAGCAGGAAGAGCAGCTCGGTCGTCAGAAACGCCGCCGCCAGGGTCAGGCACTCCGCGATGACCGAGTAGGCCCAGAACGTGTGTCCCAAGCCCACCGAAAGCGCCCCGATCATCGCGGCCCATCGCGATCCGGTGAGCAGCCGCGCGGACACAAACACGCTCGCCACCGCCATCGCGCCAAACCAGCCCGACGCCAAGTTCACGCGATAAGCGATGTTCCCCACAGGAAGCAAGGTGAAGACCTTGGCAAGGCCCAGGTACAACGCGTGAATGTGAACCAGCTCATTGGACATGTGCCTGGCCGGCGTCGGCGGGAACGCGGCCACCCGGAGCTGGTAGACGCCGCTGTCGGACATGAGCACGTCCGGGGCACAGGTCAGGACGTACAGCACCAGGCTGGTCACGAAGACGACGCACCAGTCCACCCACAGACGGGGGGGCAGGGAGAATCCGCTGTCGTTCGGCATGGATTCTAGGTCTCTCGAAGCGGCTTGGATCATGGTACGGTCGATCTCCGAAGCGCCTACAGTCTATCGCGTGTTGGGGTCCGCAACCACCTACCATGAACCCTCGGCGATCGTGAGGCATTGAGGAGCCGACTTGATCCGCCCAGGGGGCAGACCTACCATGGCGACCGAGGACCCGAGCGTGTTGCCGAATCCTCCGCACGGACCGGAAGTCCAAGACCGCCTCAGCAGCCGGTGACGGAAGTGTCTGTGATCTTCGATGTGAACTGCATGGTGGGCAAGAGTGGCACCCCCCGGCCCGATTGGCCGGCCGCGGCGGACGAGACCGTCGAGGCCCTGCAACGCGTCGGCATCGACCGCGCGCTGGTGAGCGACTACACCTCTCTGCAATACGACGCCGTTGAGGGGGCGAGCTATCTGGCGCGCGAGATCGATCGGCATCCTGGGTCTCTGACCGGCTGCCCAATGGCCGTGCCCGACTGGGGAGGGGATGCCCCCGGACCGACCGAGCTGCTTGACGGCTATCTCGCGCGGGACTGGCGGGCGTTTCGCATCTACCCCAGAGCGCATTACTTCCTGTTCCACCCGCTGGTCGTCGGTCCCCTGTTGGAGGAGGCCCAAGCGCGGCGGTTCACCGTGCTGATCAACCGCGACCAGTTCGAGTGGCCCGAGCTGATCGACGTCCTGTCGAGCTTCAGCCGCCTCAAGCTGGTGGTCTGCAACGAGGGGTACCGGGAGGTCCGGACCCTCCTGCCGCTGCTGAAGCGGTTCGACGGGCTTCGGATCGAGACGTCGTGGATGCAGCAGTTCGGCCTGTACGAGACGATCGTGGGGCGTTTGGGGGCCGGGCGTCTCTTGTTTGGCAGTCAGTTCCCGAGGTTCGAGCCGGGGGCCAGCTTGACCCCGGTGCTTCGCGCGGACATCAAGGACGACGACCGCCAGAGGATTCTCGGCGACAACCTGGCCGAGATGCTCGCCGAGGCCCACTAGCGGGGCGGCGAGCTCGGGAGCACGAGCCCGGAACCTAATATAGAGGCATGGGGCCAATCTTGTGACGGATCTGATGGGGCGATTCCAGCGCGGTGAGCCACTGGGCGTCTTGGTGTTCGACTGCCATGCCCACATGGGACGATGGACGTTCCCCGTGTTTGCGGAGGGGTCGGCCGAAGCAATGGTGGCCGAGATGGACCGCCTCGGGGTCGACGCGGTGACGGTGGCCCACCACGCCTGCATGGCCGCGTCGCCGAGGGTGGGCAACGGACTGGCCGAGAAGGCCATCGAGCCCTGGCCGGGGCGGTTCTTCTTGTACTGCGGGTATAGCCCGCACTATCCCGACGAAGGGCCGGAGGAACTGGAACGGGCATTCGCCGATCCGCGGTACGTCGGCATCAAGCTGCACCCCTCCACGCACGAGACGGCCATCGACGACGAGCGCTATCGGCCGGCCTTCGAGTTTGCCCACGCGCACGCCCTGCCGGTCTTGGTGCACTCGTGGACGGGCGGGGGGACGCGACCGGAGCTGATCGGCGAGGCCGCGGCGGACTTCCCAGACGCCACGGTCATCCTCGGCCATCACGGCGGCGGATGGGCGGGGGTGGAAGAGGCCATCGACGCCTGCAAGGACCACGCCAACCTCGTCTGCGACACCTGCACCAGCGAACTGACCTACAAGATTGTCGACCGCCTGACGGACGCCATCGGCGCCGACCGCGTCCTGTTCGGCAGCGACCTGCCCTTCATCGCACAAGGCCCGCAGTTGGGCAAGGTGATCTACTCGCGAATCAGCGACGAGGACAAGGCCAAAGTGCTTGGTGGCAGTTTCCTGTCCATTCTGAAGCAACGCAGGAACCTGCCCCCCCTGTCTCTGCCGGCAAAGACGGACTGAGCCGCGCGGCGGGAGACTCGGTCAGGATGATGGTCAGGACGGGTCAAGGCATCCTGGTTGCGCTCGCCCTGGCAGGGGCTGGCGGTGCCGCCGAGCCAGCATCCTGCAAGCGAATCGTGATCGACTGCGGGCCCGATGACGCGGCGTTCTTCCACCGCGCCAGCGCCGACGCCGGGGCCCTCAACGCCGATTGGGTCCCGGTCGACGGCAGCGTCCGGTCCACCGGGTGGTCGCACGCTGCTGGTCAGTTCCTGGACTATCGGGTCCGCGACCTGAAGGAAGGCCTCTACCGCATCGCAGCCACGGTCTGTGTGCAAAAGGGATTCTGCATTTCGTTCTCGATCAGGGCGAACGGAGCCCAGATCGCCAGGCCGAACAGGTTTGAGAATCCCGGGCCGACGGGCTACCTGCCGTGGACGCGGACGGGCACGGTTGACCACGCCGGCGGACCGCTGGCGATTCGGCTCGAGGCGGACCAGGTCGCCAAAGGCGACAGGATCCGTGCCGTTCGCCTCGAGGTCGTCTCGCTGAATGAGCTGATCCGAGACGGCAACGTGGCGCGCGTCGCTGCGGTCAAGACAGATTCCGATCTTGGCGCAGAATACCCCCCCAGGGCGCTGATCGACGGGCTGACCGAATACACGGGCACCACGCGAGGGCGGTCATGGGCGTCCCGGGAAGTCCCGGGGGATCACTGGGTGGTGTTCGAGCTGCCGCGGGCGGAGACGATCGCGCGCGTGACCTTCTACTGGCCGCGGTATCCCGATCGATACAACACGGCGCGGGACGTCCGGATTCAGCGGTGGGACAGCGATGCCTGGCAGGACGTTGCCCGCCTGGAAACGCCGGTCGGCATGCCGTGCACGACCGTGCGACTCCAGCCCTTCAAGGCGCAGCGCGTCCGGCTGCTAATGCCCGATGGCCGCGGTCCCGCGCACCGCCCGCATGTCTTCTGGATGAATGAGGTGCAGCTCCACCGGCCGAGCGCGCCGACAGACGTCAAGCGTTCTGTTCCGATGGTGACGGCCACGGTGTCTGGTCCGAGGGCGGCCCGGCTCGGAATGGCATTGGATGCAGGCAAGGCATCGGCGATCCTCGGCGGGCGCGACGCAACATCGGGGCTTCTCTGGGCCGTTTGCGTGGAAGACGGCGTACTTGGGCGCGTAGCAGTGGGCGTGGAGGCGACCTGTCTGGGGCCGGGCCGGCAGGAGGTCTCGGTCTACTGGGACGGCGAGTGGATCGGGGCGTTGAGCGCTTCGGGTGCGAACGAACGCTGCACGGCGAAGTGTGAAGCGATGACGTTCCGCCCCGGCCAGAGGCATACCATCGTCCTGGCCGCCCAACGCGCCGAGCCGAAGGTGCGGATCGATACGGTTCGGCTCAGAGCCCGGGGGCGGTTCGAGTTCGTTAGCCCATCGGACATCCGCGTCGCGCCGCGCTCCTACGAGTGCACGCCGCGTATGACCGACGTTGAGCTGTTCGCGGCGCTGGACCTGACGCGGCCCGGCCTGGAACGCGTTCGGATCGCCCTGAGAGAGCGCAGAATAGACCGGGCAAAGGTAACCCTGATCGAGCACGTCCGCACGCGAACGCAGCCCCCGAGATGGCGTCCCAGTCGAGGCGAATTGGTCAGGCCAGACGTCGAGCCGCCCCGCAAGATGGCCGAGCGCTTCCTGCGTCACGAGTACTACCTCTACAAGGACCGGCGCTGGCATTCGCTCGGCGAGGTCATCAACTGGTATCTGCCCCAGGGCGACGGGAGCGATCGGCACTACATCGCACGCCTCCCGCTGATGCCGTACATGATCGATCGATGGGTGCAGGACGGTGATGGCCGCTACCTCGAGGGCTACATCGACACCTATCGTCAGTTCTGGCGAAACGCGCCTTCCCCCGCCGACCCGCCGGTCTTTCCGAGCTCGCATCTGCCCTGGTGCGGGTTGTGCAGTGCGATCCGGGTCACGAACGTCATGGGCGACTACTTCCGTTTCTGCGACGAGCCGATCCTGTCCGTTGACGACCACCTGATGTTCTACAAGAGCATCCTCGAACACGCGCGGTTTCTGATGAAATGCGACGGGCGCCGGTTCTTCGCCGGCAACCACCAGATGGGGCATCTGCTGGCGCTCGAGCGGATCACCGCGGCGTTCCCGGAGTTCACCGAATGTGCGGAGTGGCGTCCGTATCTGCACAAGATGCTGCGGGAGCATCTCGAGCGCGACACGTTCCCCGATGGCGGCAGCGTCGACACGGCGACGGGGTACGGCATCTGGGTGGCCACCGTCTTGTTCACCGATGCCTACGTGCTCGCCCGTCACGCCGGCATCGACCTCGGCGACGCGTGGCTGAGGCGGCTGGAGAAGATGTACGCGTGGTGCATCAAGGTCATGACACCCGCGGGCGGCCAGCTCGCCATCGGCGATGCCAACTTCCGGCTCGACGACGCGGGCAACCAGCTCGGGCGCACGACGGTTGCCGTAAAGGGAACGCTCCTGTTTGGGCGGCCTGACTTCAAGTACTTCTGCGCCGACGTAGATACAACGGTCGTCCGGGAGCTGGCTGGCCGGCTGTGGCCGGGGGACGCCGATCGGCACGTCGAGCGCCTCGTCGCCGTCAAGCCGCAACCGCCGGCCTTCACGTCCGCCAATCTGCCCGATACGGGTTGGACGATCATGCGGACCGATTGGACGGCGAACGCCAACGTCATGTTCGTCAACCACCATCGCGGCGGTCACACGCACAAGACGCAGAGCGACTTCAACGTAATCGCGTACGGCCGGGCCTTCATCACCGACGCCGGCATCCCGCACACCTACCGGACGCCGCGGTGGCAGGGCTGGTACACAAAGACGGTCGCGCACAACACGGTGCTCGTCGACGGTCAGGACATGGCCCCGGGGCGGGGACCGCCTGGGGAGTGGTTCTCATCGTCTGGGTTCGACTACCTCGGCTTGACCCATGACCGCTACAAAAAACTCGGGATCGCGGCACACACCCGTCAGATCCTGTTCATCAAGCCAGACGTGTGGGTCATCCACGACGCGCTGGCCGGAAAGGGACATCACACGTTCGAATGGCTGGCGCACTTCCAGCCCATGCCGCTGCAGGTGGATGCCAAAGCCGGCATCGTCACGACCGCCAACGAGACGGGACCGAACCTCACCGTCGTGGCCGCGTCGCCCAATGAGCTCCGCGTCGACCAGCGGCAGGGATGGATGAACGTCCCCACGACCCAGGTCTGCGAAGAGGTCGACAACGCCCCCTACGTCGCCTTTGTCCAAACGGGCGTGCCGCCGGCGCGGTACGGCGTGCTGCTGCACGCGGTCAAGGCGGGGCGGCCGACGGCATCGATTGAGATGCTGGCGGCCTCGCCTGGGGCCAATGCGTACCGTATCAGAGCGGTCCAGCACAAAGGCACGGCCGTGTTTGCCGACGGCCCCACCAGGCGACGCACGATTGGTGGGGTCGAGACGGATGCACGGGCCGCCTACGTAGGTGAAGGTTCCGGAGCGCCGTGGCCGGTTTGTCTGGTGAGCGGCACGACGCTTGTCGTCAACGAGACCTGCACCATCGAGCTGCAAAGCCCTGGCTCGTTCTCTGCGCGTCGCACCGGGTCCGGGCTTGCGATCGAGACCAACGCCAAGGGATGCGTTCGCTTCCGAGACGAAGCCGTCCAGACGGTCAGGGTCAACGGAGCGCCGAAGACCTTCACGCGCCAGGAAAACCTGACCACGGTTCGGCTTGACTGAGGTCTGGACGATGAGTGAGCGGGACGGCGCTCACGTAACGGAGGAGTCTGATGAATGCCAAGGCCGCAAGTATTGTTCTGATGTCCCTTGTCGCGCTGTTTGGGATCGCCGCAATCGCCGCTGCCGACGAGGCCGCGGGCGCGGATCCATCCAAGACGTCGACCGAATGGCGGGATGACACTGCGAACCTGGAGGCCGTCCGAAAGATCAACGAAGCGTACGAACGAATGCCCTTCAGCCGGGAGTTCGAGGGTGTCTTGGACGACTGCCCCGTGCGCCTGGAATGGCGGATCGGCGCCAACTTGCCGCTGGCCTGGAAGGGGGGGGTGGCCGGCCTGATCGGGGACGAGATCATCATGACCGGCGGCTTGTGGATGCCCGATCGGGCCAACCTGACCTACGCCTACCACGCAAAGACCGGGACGTACCGCAAGCTCCCGCCACCCCCCGTCCGTCCTCAGTATACGCAGGGCGCCTGTGACGGGACGCGGCTCTACGTCGTCGGCGGTCGGGGTGCCGGTCGGCGGGTGATGAGGCTGGGGCGTGAGGCCAGCGGCGATTGGGCGTGGCAGGACATGGCGCCGTTGCCCGAGTCGGAGGGGGCTGGGCGATGGCTTGCCGGGGTTGGCATCTGGCGGGGCAAGTGGCTGTTTCTGGTCGGCGGACATCCCACCGGGACGCCAAGCGAGAAGCGCGACAGCCCGCAGCTTCCCGACTATCGGTTGGCGCTCAACGTGCCCGACGCGAAATGGGAGCGGATGGCCCCCTATCCTGGTGGTCCCCGGGCACTGATCCTCTCGACGGTGGTGCGGGGCAAGCTGTATGTGTTCGGCGGCTCCCATCCCGACCCGGTCATGCGGGCGAACCAGTTGACGCTGGCCAAGAAGTACGGGCTCAACGTTCCCTACAACGGCGTGCCCAACTACCGAGACGCCTACCGGTACGATCCCGAGTCGAACGTCTGGACGCCCATTCGTCGAGCGCCCTTCCCCTTGCTGGCGGGATACGCGGTTGGACTGGACGATCGTTACATCCTGCTGATGGGCAGCGCCGACTATCGAACCTTCCGCGTCGGCAAGACCAAGGGCAGGCAGGACCCCTTCTGGTCTGGGTACGGAGATCGGATCCTGTGTTATGACGTCGAGCGCGACAACTACGCCCATGTCGGCGTGATGCCCTACGGCGTGGCGACGTCGCCGTGGGTGTGCGACGGCAAGCGGGTCTACAGTTTTGGCGGCGAGCCGGCGCATGCGTACAACCTGAACACAGAGAACGTCGCGCAGATCGGCACGATTCGCATCACGCGCTGAGCCGTCCGTGTGAGCGCGACCCAAGAGCCGCAAACCGTCGAGGCGCGCCGTGTTGAGGAAGGGACACCTGCCATGATCAAGCATGCTCGAATGCACCGTTGGGGCTTGGTGAGTGGGACGACGCGCGTGTCGTTTGTGATGCTGACGGCTTGCATTTGCTGCGTCGAGGCATGGGCCGTCGGCGAAGCCGCCAAGGGAGGTGCCAGACCGATGACCACGACGCCCACGGGCGAGCCCTATGAGCTCGCGGGCAAGCGCATCGTCTTTGCGAACTGGTACTACGTCCGGCCCGGCTCGTTCGCGTGGGTGGACGACAAGGGCAACGGCGTGACCGTCGTCGGTTCGCAGGGACCGTGGGGAGCCCACTTCCGGCGGCACGACTACCCGCACGGCATTCGCCTGGCGGCCCAACCAGCCCAACGGATCGGACCCATCATCGACTTTGAGCGTCCCTGGGAGGGCATGGGCGTCAATATCGGCACGCTGATCCACCATGAAGGCAAGTACAAAGGCTGGGGCGGATCCCAGGCGAAGGACGGCAAGAAGTACGCCTGCTACTTCGAGTCGAAGGACGGCAGGACATAGGAACGTCCGAACCTGGGCCTGGTTGCGTTCGACGGCAGCAAGGACAACAACCTGTTGCCGGAGGGCCACGGTACGGTCTTCGTCGACCCGTCCGCCCCGTCGGAGGAGCGCTACAAGGCCGTCGACACCAAGCCCATCGACAAGGAGGCCGTCGAGAAGTTCCGCAAGGCCCGCCCCGACGCCTACGAGCACCGGGCCTGGCGGGCCGACGTCGGTCAGACGTTCTGCGTTCGTGGCGCGGTCTCCCCAGACGGCCTGCGCTGGAAGGCGCTGCCCGACCCGCTGGTGATCGAGCACTGCGACACGCAGGTAGTGGCCGCCTACAACCAGCAGTTGCGCAAGTACGTCATGTACACCCGCAATTGGATGGTCGGCCCGCGCTCGCCGCGCGCCCCCGACGACCGCGGGCTGAGCTGGCTCAACGTGGGGCGGCGCGCCATCGGCCGGACGGTCAGCGACGACTTCCGACGGTTCCCGCTGTCGGAGATCATCCTCGAGCCCGGTCCCGACCTGTTGCCCTCGGACACCCTATACACCAACTGCTACACGACCGTCCCCGGCGCGCCGGACCAGCACCTGCTGTTCCCCACCGTCTGGCACACCAGTGACGATTCGTGCAGCGTGGTGGTGGCCTCGAGTTGGGACGGTCGCGTGTGGCACTATCTGCCCGGCGGACCCGTCTTGACGACCGGGCCGTTCGGGCGCTGGGATGGCGGGTGCGTGTTCGCCTCGCCGAATCTCGTGGAGCTTCCCGACGGCGATTTCGTCTTGCCTTACACGGGCTACCTCTTCCCGCACAAGTACCCGCGGGGGAGCTGGCGGTTCCAGAGGGGCTATCCATGAAAGGCTCACCCCCGTCAAGCGCGCACGGTAGTCGAGGAGCAGGTTTCTTCTTTTCTTTGCGCATTTGCAGTGCGTTCCTGCCCGGTCCGTCGTTCCCGTTGTCGGTGGCTTGGCAACCCTCCTTAATGGGGCTTTTGCTTTTGCTTCTTCTTCTTTCTGCGTCGTTCCGTCGTTTGACTGCAATCTCGTCCGTGCACCGGTCAGGGCCGGAACGCTCGTCCGCCCAACTATCCATTCGTGCGCCCGCTTCGGCTCAGACGCGATGCCACATCAGCTCGCTTCGCGTCGAGCTCAGCAGGCCAACGGCTCGCCTCCTTGCGGGGTCACATGATCTCGTCCGGTGCGGGCGGCCCATTTACACAGAGGTCTGGAGCCTCTCGACACCCGTCAAGAGGCAACGACCATAGGGTGCTCGGGCTGGCCCATTCCCGAACGAGACTTTCGACGCTTGCTCGACCTGCCTGCCCGATCGGTCTGACCCGGTCGGCCACCTGGGGTCTCGCTGTACATCACCTGCTTCTTCCATACCACGTACGCCACACGGCACAGTTCGTGCGCTGCGGCAATGTAACCCCGATTCTTGTCTCGCTTCCCGCCGTCCGTCCGCTTGTCGAAGATCGTACGGAAGCGTGCGCTCTTGCAGACCGCCCCGTGAGCGCCTTCGATGAACGCCCACTTCAGCGTCCGTCGACCTACATGCCCCACGTGACGCCCCTTCGGGCTCTCGTCGTCCGGATCACCCGTCTCGTGTGCTCGCGGAACTAAAAGACTGTACGAGCAGAGATGCTTGGCGTTGGCGAACCGCTCGATCTTCCCGATCTCCGCGAAGATCACGTATCCTAGCATCCACGAGATCCCCGGAAGCGACCGAAGACGTTCTCCCTCCGGAGCCCGGTTCAGTTGCTTGCGAAGCTCCCGCGTCACCTGGGCGATCATCCGACGCACCTGATCCAGCAACGTCAGGTATCCCGACAACGTCATCCGCCCACTCCGTGACAGCGTGATGTCGTCTGGCGCCGTCAGATCCCTCAAGAACGACCGCCCCGCCACGCCGAACAGATCCGAATACGCCTGCACGATCCCATGGCGATGCAGCACCGCATGGATGCGATTCTTCAGCCCCGTCTGCGTCCCAACCAGCGTCATGCGGTACCGCATCCACTCCCGTTGGTCGCGAACCGCCGGCGGGGCCAGCCACACCTCCCACCACCGCTCGGACTGCGACGGAAGCTCGCTGAGAAGATCCGCGTCCGTCCGGTCGCTCTTGGCGATCCCGCGAGCTTCACGCCAGGCCGCCACCTTCCGACTGTTGGCCAGGTGAGGGTCCAACCCCGCCGCCAGCAGCTCATCGCTCAACTACCCCCAGCCAAACGTCGACTCCAGAACGACAGGCGTGCCCGCCGGCCATTCGCCGATTCGCGCTCTCAGCCGCGTCCGATCCCGGTGATCCAGCCGGCCGCGGCCAACGACCTTCCCCAGAGCGTCACGCTCTGTTATCCTGCTGAATGACCGGTGGACATCCAGCCCGACCTGTGCAACATTCGTTCTCATGGCTATCTCCTTGATTTGTCAAGCCACCGCCGGACATCGTAACGTCCGGCAAGGAGATAGCCTTTCATGGAATTACTTCTGAGGTGTCCGTCGCGTTTACCCCAGCCCTTGCCGTCGACGTCGCAAGAGGGGGTATCCGAGCCCGAACAACAAGAGCATGGAGGGTTCGGGCAGAAACGTGCCTGAGGCCGATGTCCAGGTGACACCATCAGGCGCGTCCAACGTGTCGTAGCTTAGCGTGCTTAGGAAATTGGACGTATAGTCCGCAGATGTCCCTTCGTGTGTTACGCCCGCGTTGGCTCGTAGGGTCGCCCACGCCTCCAGCGTGACCTGCAAGGGCTCGGTGAGCGTCGTTCCAGGGGCGACGAGCTCGTTGTTCATCGTGAACACTTCGTTGATCACATGTGTGGTGTCCGCCAGATTGAACCCGTCCGTAAACGTCCAAAGGTTCCCCATGGGACCGAGACGCGCCTGGGAAAAAACACTAACGTTGCCATTGCCCGAGAAGCCCGTCGCACTCAGTGAACCTGTAAGAGACCCAGTTGCGTTGACGTAAACGCCATCGGGATAGTAATCGGGCTCAACCGTAAAGGTAACGTGGTTATTGAAGACCCCCCACGCCTCCGCGCTGGCGCTCCCGTGGTTGTTCTGCCAAGCTCGCGCAGACGCACCGATGTAGCCCTGCACGTCGGCAACACACGCGCCGTCGTATCCGCATTCTCCCTCCGGCCACGAGTGAACGTGAGACTCAGAGTCTTGGATCACATAGGTCAACGGGGTATAGGGCACCTCACGCACGAGTTGCCCCGTGTCGGGAGCCGTGAGCCTCAGCCCGCCTCCAACACCGAACTGCGCCAACGCCTCGCTTGACCAGGATGCACCTGCGACCACAGCGACCAAGACGGCAGCTCTCGCTGTTGACGCCCAGAGCCTGTCACCACCGATAGACAGTGTCATCGACTCGCCCTCTCCACGCCCCCGTGATGATCTTGAGATATGCTGTTGGGAGATGCGTCCCCGACCAGAAAGGCCTCGGGAATCCCTCTCCCTCCTACTCCCGTCCCACAACGGTAGGGAAAGTACACACTACCAGACCACAAATACAAGCGACAATTCACTTTATGCCAAACAATTACTATTGTCTAACAGTGTCGACTTACTTGCCTTCAGAGGCAACGGCGTAGGTCACCCGGCAATGGCGGCGGCAGGAAGGGCCAGTAGGGTAGGTCCTCCGGATCCACCATTCTGCGTTCCATGCGCGGGAGAAGAAGGTGCGTCAAGACGCGCCCTACTTGCCGAACCAGTGCTTGAAGAACTGCTCGGGCCAGTAGAGGTAGGCGCTGAGGGCCGTGCCGGCGGCGGTGCCGGCCAGGAGGATAAACTTGGTCAGGATGATGATCCGGTTGAAGCGTCTGAGCTTCTTGGGCTCGGCCGCCAGGGCGCGGACGAAGGCCATGCGCGACGCGATGCTGCTGTGACGCCAACTCCGCTGGTTCGGCGGGATGCCGTTGAGCACGGCGATCCGGTGCAACGACTCGGCAAAGATGTCGGCTGCGGCGGGGCAAAGGGCCTTGCGATCGGGTTTCTGGCCGTCCGGCGGATGGTGTATGCGGCAGACCCGGTCGCAGGACTCGATGTCGTCGCCCACACACCGGACCCCGAACACGTCGGCCTGACGCTCGAAGCGACGCGAGACCCAGCCGAAACCGAACAGCCAGCAGATTGCCACCATCGTCATCGCCGTCAGGTCGACCACGCTGTTCCATTCCGTCCGCGAGACGCTCAGCCACTTCCGCGCGTCTTGATACGGCACGTACGTCCAGATCAGCAGCAACACGCCCCCGACCAGCAGCATGCTCAGGGCGGCAAACAGGAACAGGAAATGGAGGTGCAGGTGCTTGACGTGGCCGGCCTCGTGACCGAAGACGGCCTCGACCTGCTCGTCCTTCATCGTCTCCAGCAGCCCGTCGCTCAGCAGGATGTAGCGGACGGCGGGGAGCAGGCCCATCACGCAGCCGTTGACCACCACGCCGTCGCTCTGCCAGATCAGGATCTCCCGGTAGCGCATGCGGATGCGGTTGCAGATCCGCTGCAGCCGCTCACGCAGGGCCGTGGGCGGCAGGACCCGCGTGCTCCAGACGTATCGCAGGATCACCGGCGAGATCAGGAACATCAATCCCGCCGCCACCATCAGCGCCGCCTGCTCGGCGTAGTCGAAGTGGGTCCAGCGGTAGAGCTGCATCGAGTACTTGTCGGCCAGGTCGTAGGCGGCCAGGAACCCCGTCATGGGCACGACCATCAGCAGGAGCTGAAAGCGGATGTTGAACAGGAGGTACTCGCCGAGGCGCCAGATCCGCCGTCCCCCGCCATCTTGCCCGCGGTCGGCGGCCAGGGCGCGGATGGCACGTTCGGCCGGGTACTGAGCCGTCCAACAAAGGATCGCCCCCAGGAAGAACGGCGTCAGGGCGACCAGATCGTCGATGGCGATCAGGTTCTTGAGTCGCCAGTGATTTCGGACCACGACCATCCACGGGGTGAGCAGGACGTCCACCGCGATGGACATCAGCAGCAGCGTTCGCAGGACCATGCCGAACCGTGCGAACAGCCGTTGGGCGGGGTCGGCGTTCCAGGGCTCCCGCCCGAGCCGACGCACGACCCACAGCGAGGACGCCGCGGCCAGCAAGACAATCACCACCACCTGGCCGGCGACGACGACGTACGTCAGCCACGTCGCGTCAAACAGCCACCACGACCGGGTGGGCGTCCGCGCGCTGAGGACCAAGGCGAAAGCGGCGATAACGATGAAATGCATGGTCCGTCCGCGATCCTCGAAGAGGAGGGCTCGACACTCCCCCTGGGCCAATCCTCGCAGGACCATTCTAGCCGAGGCGGGACGCGGGCTACAAGACCAGCTCGCCCGATCACCCCACTCCGCATGCCTCGCTTAGCCCCGCCGCGTGCGGCGGGGGACCGGGCCGGGGACGGCCCGGCTCCGCGCGGATGCACGCGGCCCCGCTAAACGGTGGATACGCCCAGCAGACCCACATGACCGTGCACGGATCCGCGCCACCGTGGCACGGGCGTCTCGCCCGTGATGGTTCATGGGCAAGATGCCCATGCTACGTGCTTAGACCTGGCGTGCCTGCCTTGGCGGTTCGGTTCATGCCGCGCGGATGAACCCCAGGGCGTCGTGGACCCGGGCGAGCGTGACGTTCGCCCGCTCGCGTGCCGCCTGGGCGCCGCGCTCCAGGATCGCCGCGATCGCCGCCTGGTCAGCGCGAATCTCGGCGAACCGCTGCTGCACGGGCTCCAGGATCGCGATCACGGCGTCGGCGAGGTCGGCCTTGAACCGCCCGTATCCGCTGCCGGCGAAGCGTTGTTCGATGGCCTCAAACGGCTCGCCCGTGACGCCGGAGAATATCGTCATCAGGTTGGCGATACCGGGTCGGTCCGGGGCGTACGTGACGGCGTCGCCCGAGTCGGTGACGGCCCGCTTGATCTTGCGCCGAACCGTGTCGGCGTCGTCCAGCAACGCGATGTATCCGTTGGGGTCCGGGTCGGACTTGGACATCTTTCGGGTCGGTTCCTGCAGGCTCATGATCCGCGCGCCGACCTCGGGCACGTAGGGCTCGGGCACGGTGAAGATCTCGCCGTGCAGGTTGTTGAACCGCCTGGCCAGCGTCCGCGTCAGCTCCAGGTGCTGTCGTTGGTCGTCGCCGACCGGCACCAGGTCGGTGCGGTAGAGCAGGATGTCGGCCGCCATGAGCACGGGGTAGTCGAGCAGCCCGGCGTTGACGTCCTGCTCGTGTCGCCTGGCCTTGTCCTTGAACTGCGTCATG